>MENI01000062.1:872-47735 GCA_001768195.1 Bacteroidetes bacterium GWA2_40_15
TTACAGCTGGGTTCCAGTAAAGAGTATTCCTGAAATCGGGTATTCTCGCCTTTTTTTCTAATTCTGAAGAATAATCAGGAGATGTGAAAGATACAACGGGATCAATAACCCTGTATTTCCGCCTGACAGCATTTTCAGGAAGCTCAATTCCGCTGAAATCTCCTGCCACAGTTATGATGTTGACAATTCCAAAGAAAATATAATCCCCAACCAGATAGAGATCCTTGATAACATCTATTTTTTCCACGGTTTCAGGATCAATAGCGGCTATAACTGCAGGATCATTTATCACCACTCCGTCAGAAAAAAGAACGGGGGGTTTTTCATAGATCCTGTTGCTCGCAGGATCAGCAACAGTCATAGAGTACGTATTCCTTTTTCTTTTCAACTGGACGCCTGGAGTAAGTTCAAAGAACACCTCCTCCATTAAAGGAAGTAGTATGTAATCATTCATCGTTAATTCAATATCAGGCTTTCCATAAAACCTTTTTGGTGGGTTTGATTTTAAAGTCTGATTATTGGTATCAACAAATTTATTTGTTCCGTAGATCTTACTTATCTGGTAATTGACACCCCATTTTGAAATGAAACCTGGCAGTGTCAATGATGAAGTATCAGCGTTTCCTGAATTTTGAAAATATCCTGCAGCAAATGGTGATTCGATAATGATTGAACTTTTAATATCCGGATCTTCAGGTTGGATTATCATGTCCATTAGTTCATTGCTTACGGGAAGGGTAAACCTGAATGATCCGGTACTATCTGTCCTGGAATACTGAAAAGTTGCTGTTTTACCTGGTATTGAGAGAAAGACATTCTTCCCTCTTACAGGAACACGGGTGGCTTTCTCAGTCAGCTTCCCCTTAACAAGATGAAAATCCTGTTCTGCCGGATAATCCAGTAATGGAAATTTACCTGAAATCACAGAATGCCAATCGATCCAGTTGCTTTTAGCTTTCAGAAGAAACCTGTTAAGAGTATCAACCGGAATATCCTTAATATTGCGATTTCTGATAGCTTCCGGAAGAGGTCCGAATTCAGTCCCAAAAATAATATAATCAGCAATATCAGGCATGCTTATCCTTCCTGTAGCCGGAACCACAGATATACTAAAACATTGGGATGGAACAGATTCAGCATTATCAGTACCAATTGTAAGGCTGACTCTATCCCTTGTTTTGAATGTGTCAGCTGAACTTAACTTTGGATATCCTGTCTCATTCAAAGGAGTGTAAAATAACTTCTCAAGCACAGGTTCCAGATTATCATTAAAAATAACCAACTGGTTTATTCCTGGAATAAACACATCAGCCATCAGGTGAGTTATAACCCTATCCGATTTCAGGTCAATTTTCTTTACCAGGTTTACAACTCCATGTGTCTGCACCAACAGGTAACATATATTATCGCTGGAAGCCCTGAAGCTTACATCTGTTTCTAAAGTCAATTCTGTTATTCCATCCTCAGATTTGTTGATTTTCATTTCAACTCCTGAGTTATATTTTAATAATGTATTAGAATTATTTACATTTTCATCTCTGATGCCATAAGGCTCAGGTCTGCCCGTAAGAATCCTTTCACTTAATGCATTATAAATAGTTATTTCCCTGACAAAGCAATTATATGGCAGAAAATTTTTCATCCAGTTTGTATAAGCCCTTATGACATACCGGCCGGTGGATAAAGTATCGGGCAACAGAATATGATCAGGTCCCACTCCATCATTAAGCCTGATCCTTTTAACTATAACCTGGTGGTTATCGGAATTAACAAGTTCAAGGTAGGCTAATGAACTGTGATCTGATAGTTTATTCTTTTGTCTGTCAAATAGATAAACAGAGAACCATAAATCTTCACCTGCCATGTATTTATCTCTGTCGGTATGAATATAGATCTCTTCACGTGGAACTGATTCACAATACCTTCTGAATTTCTCCTTTATAATATCTTCAGGGGAATTGGCAGACTGCCCATGCATCTTAAACATGAATAGAAGAAAAATAAAAGGAAGCCAGAGTCTGTTCATCACCGATTCAGTTTATCATCATCCCAGAATGTAGGCCTTATAGTGGTTCCCCTCACCGTGCAGTCGGCACAACCTTTTTTATCAGTGAGAATCTTGTAGGGAGGCATATCCATGGAGCCGTCGATGATAACCCAAACAGACGTACCAAGATATGGTATAGGTTGCCATGGTGGAATAGTATCTACAGGACAGTTTATATAAAGATTGACAAGACCTGAGAAAGACTCTTCAATAAAGATCCTTCTGGTCCTTTTGGCTGAGACGCTGAAATAGCCAAGAACCTTTTCAGAGGGATTTTCGTTACAGTAAATATTACCCTGAACTGAAGACGGAGTGATATCATACAAAGTTCCTGTCTGCTCTGACATCAGTTGCATTTTATCCCAATAAATAAATTCCTCTTCACTCAGTGAGTACTGATTTACAAGTAGGCTATACTTATCTTCGAGCCTGTCGGTTTTATCCGACACAAAGTTTAAAAGAAACCGGCTGATTGAATTTGCACTTAACAGACTTGTGTTCTTTATAATGATCTGGCTCGATTTATTTGATGTCCAACAGATCTTATTGGGAACATCATAAGGAAGCCTGATCTCCCATGTCTCTGTATAATCCCATCGGTAATAGTTGCATTTATTACTATCATCATGTGTATCAATTAAGATCCGGCATCCTTCCTTTGCAGTTCTCTGTTCAGTTTCTGCCTCAATCAATATCCTCTCCCAGTACAGGTTATCTATCTCAGGTACTGGTTTGAGTTCCATGGGGATAGATTCATAAGTATAATTATTTGGAAATTTCCCGTTGCTGTTCACCCTCAGGGTATATTTCCTGCCGACAACTCCCCTGAAATTCAAAGAATCTGTTATATAATTACCATTACCTGATTCTTTCAGTAACCATGAGTTGTCGAGGTCATCTGAGATGCTTACAATGCATCCGGCTACAGGTTTAACCAGATTCTTCTTATCAATTGATGATGATTTGGTCAGCCTTATCCTGTTTGTCTCAAGTTGGTCAGTTATCATGCCTTCCACAACAAGCAACTCCCTGCTTTCATCAATCTCTGGCATGAATTTGGTTATACATCCCGATGCAGAAAGAATAATTAACAGCAACATGAGCGACTTGTATAATATCATCTTGTTAAAATTAATCTACTTACTTTAATCATGTATAACATTAAATTTATTCATCTCTGATTAAGTATATCATCATCCCAAAAGGGTGGCTTAATATTTGTACCCCTCGTTGTGCAATCAGCACAAAACTTCTTGTCGGTATATATTATAAACGGTGGTATATTCCATCTGTGGTCAATGATAATCCAGACATTTGTACCGAGTGTTGGAACAGGATCCTCTAATGGAATGGGGGGGCTAATTGGACAGTCGTTATAAAGCTGAACCATACCTGATAAAGAAGTTGCAATAAAGATCCTCCTGGAGGTTTTTGCCGAAACACTGAAATAACCAAGCACTTTCTCAGTAGGGTCTTCAACACAATAAATGTTACCCGGTACAGAAATAGGGATATTATCATAAAGTGTACCTGAATGCTCAGTAAGCCTTTGCATTTTATCCCAGTATTCATACTCTTCCTCATTAATCGAATATTGGTTAACTATAATGCTATACTTTTCCTTAAGCCTGTCAGTTGCAGGTGATATAAAATTAATCGGGAACCGACTGACAGAAGCTTCGCTAAGCAGTGATGTGTTTTTTATTAAAATCGAACCTGACTCGTTGGTTACCCAGCATACTCTGTTGGGAACGATAAAAGGCAGGATAAGTTCCCAGGTCTCAGTGAAATCCCATCTGAAAAACTTACACTCCCGTTTATCATCGTGTGCATCAAGAAATATTTCACAACCTTCCTTGGGAGCATGCCTGTCATCCCCCTCTTCTATCAAAAACTTTTCCCAGAAAAGGTTATCGATAGGAGGCACTGGTTTAAGCTCCATTGGCAACGATTCATATGAATAGTTATTCAGCACACTACTATGAGACTGTATCTGTAATTTATATTTCCTCCCTGTCACTCCTCTGAAATTAAGTGAATCGGTTATATAGTAGCCATTGCCCTTCTCTTTCAGTGACCATGAATTATCAAGATCATCAATAATGCTGACAGTGCAACCCAGCAACGGTTTTATATTGGATTTCTTACCAAAAGGCAATGATTTGGTCAACCTGATAGTGTTAGTTTCCTGCTGATCTGTCAGAAGGCCTTCAACAACCAGAAGCTCCATTTTCTCATCTAAATCAGGCATGAATTTGGTGATACATCCTGAAACCGGAAGAAAGATTGCGTATAATATGATTAGCCTGATTAATTTCACTTATTAAAAATCAAAACTGTATGTAATCGATGGAATAGCTTTTGCAAAAACAGATAACTTATACCCGTTAATAACATTTCCCTCTTTTCTGAAGTAAACTGAGTATACATTTTCCCGTCCGAGAATATTATAAACAGAAAAGGTCCAGCTGGGATGGGCAATGCGCCTCGATTTAAGGTTACCGTTATAACGAAGTGCAAGATCGAGTCGTGAATAATCAGGAAGTCTGTATTTATTTCTGTCTGAATAATGAATAAGCATCTGATTTCTTACTGAGTAAGTTGCCACAGGATAAGTTATCGGGCGTCCCGTGCTATAAGTATAGTTTGCAGAAAAACTCATCCGTCTTGAAAACAGATAGTTAAATGTAGCAGTAATGTCATTTGGCTTGTCATAATTTGCAGGAAACCATTCTCCTTCGTTGATTATTTCATCACTCATTTTGCCTGTACTTCTGAGTAATGCCCTTGAATAAGTATAACCTAAACTCCACAGGAATCTGCCTTCCTGTTTTTTTACCATCATTTCTATGCCGTAAGATTTTCCTTCAACGGCGACAAGGTCTTTTTCAATGGTACTGTTCATAACAAGTCTTGTGCCTGCCTTGTAATCAACAACGTTTCTTATTCTTTTATAATAAATTTCAGCAGAAGCTTCAATACCCTTGAACAGGCTCTGGTAAAAACCTGCCGCATACTGATCGCCTGACTCCGGTTTAAGATAATAATCACTTAACTTCCATGTATCTGATGGTGAGATTGAAGTTGAATTGGTCAGCAGGTGGATGTATTGCCTGGTCCGGTTATAATTAATCTTCAGGGAGCTTTTTGAAGAAATCCTGAAATTAAGGGAGAGTCTTATTTCAGGTCCCCCATAGGTCTGATATACATCGTTTGAGGCGAAATACATTGTATCAATAACCGTTGAAGTGCTCCGCGGGAAGGATGGTTCATAAATCAAAACTTCCTTCGGTCCCGATGTGAAATATGCAGAAAATCTCAGTCCGGCATTTATTGAGAAATAATCATTTACTATAAACTTGTCATCAATATAAACTCCTGATTCAAGGGAATTTTCCATGCCTATAGTGACAGGTTTTACAAGTGATGAATCACCCTGGGGCAGATAGCTGCCCGGCAGAACTGAATAACGTGTATGGTCAGTGCCGAAATTAATTTCATTTCTTCCCTGATACCAGTTGAAATCAGCTTTAAGCCCTGTACTGTTTATGCTATGGGAGAGCACGAATGCATCCTTTTGATTTCTGATACTCGATATATCATAATCATACTTGCTGTTACTGACAGAAAAGACTGAAAAGAGATGACTGTTAAAGAAATGCCTCCATTTTAATGCATAGATATTGTTATTATACGAGTACGATGTATCTGTATTGAATTTGAATGAATCGTGGCTGTTATATGTTGAAAAATCGATTTTATTGTTCGTATTAATATCCAGGGTTACCCTTCCGTTCAGATCATAGAATGATGCACTGCTGTTCCGGAGTGTCGGATTATCAAAAAGATGCATAACCCAGTTTGAATAGGTTGTGCGACCTGCAAGCATATATGTGAGTTTATCCTTTATAACCGGTCCCTCTACTAAAAGCTGGGTGGTAAGAGGACTGATACCCGCCTTGCCGGTAAATTCCTTCCTGTTACCATCCTTCGAGACTATGTCCATGATGGATGAGATCCTTCCTCCATATCTGGAAGGAATTCCTCCTTTGTACAAAGTGACGTCCTTTATTATTTCGGAATTAACGGCGGAAAAAAAACCAAAAAAATGTGATGCGTTATAAACTGGTGCGCCATAAAGAAGTATAAGGTTCTGATCGGAAGAGCCACCCCTCACATTGAAACCGGATGAACCTTCCCCAACCGACTGTACTCCGGGTATAAGCAAGACACTCTTGAAGATATCCGCCTCTCCCATCGGACTTGGCAGCAATTTGAATGAGGAAATGTTTATCTTTTCCACTCCTACTTCAAAGCGCTGAAACATTACATTCTTTTCAGCAGATATCACTGTCTCTTTTATGGGTATCAGTATGCTGTTCATCTCTATATTCATTTCTCCGGAACTGTTGAGATTTACATTTACCTGCTTTTCTTTCATGCCGATAAAAGTAAACTGAAGAAGGTGAGAACCCCGTGGTAATGTGATGGAATAATAACCATATTCGTTTGATATCGTTCCGGCAGATTCCCTTAGGACATAAACTGTTACTCCTGAAACCGGTTGTTTTGTGTCCCTGTCGGTTATATAGCCTGTTACAGCGACCCCTCCCGGTTTATTTCTGTCGGCCGGGTTACCAATATCAACAAACAGATTCCCTGTAAACTTGCTGTCATCCTGATCATTACTGTAATCCATGGAAGGAACAAACCTGCTTTCATCAATAACAGCAGGTTTCCTTGTATCCCTGATTGCAAAATTTAAGGTAAGTATTACATTATTCTTATCATCAATATAATAGTAAACAGATGTGCCACTGAGTGCTTTAACAAGTAGTTCTGATAATGTATAGTTTCCTTCCATGATCGAGGGAGAGATATTCTTAGTCCATTCATCACTGTAGAAGAATCTAACTCCATAGAGTTCTTCTGCATCAGAAATGAACTCCTCAAATGTCATATCGCGGGTGGTCCAGGATACTCTTATCTGTTCTTGTGCACCCACAGAGATAATTATGAACCAGAGAGAGACTATGAATACCAGCTTAATTCTCATATCCGGTTATTTTAGAGTATCATAATATTCCAGAACCGGCACATATGTATCGGGTGATTTTCTTGATATCATTATTCTGTTTTCCTTCAGATATGCTTTTATTTCATCCTTCTTATCAGAAACAAATTTTTTAAAGTCCCTGTTATTTCTGACCTGGTGAAAAAAACCGTCCTTGACAATATACACCCTGTTGGACTGGACAAAATCTTCATAATTTTTGCCCGGGCCGCTCTTGGAGATTTCCTTGTAATACCTGATGAAAAGTGAAGATCTGCCTTCATACAGTATATTTAAATAACCTGGCACTTTGCTAAGGCTGTCAGACTCTGAATTTGTGAAATCATAATTGCGGAAACGATATTTCAAAGTGAATTTCTCTACCATTTCCTTGTTCAGCTGAAGTATTTGACCTTTGTCTGTAACAATCATAATCTCATCATTCAGAATATCATACCTGAGCTTAGGAGTATTAAATGTTTTGCCATTCATTGTGACCGTTCCAGGCAGGAATTCATTTGAGAACAGGAACTGGTCTTCCCTGATGCTTACATAGAGATCTCTCCATATTCTGCCATTGTAATTAAACTGACTGCCTTTTAGGGTATCTCCTCCCTGTACCGGAAAAAAGGTATCAGATTGTGTATGAATTGCGGAGCAAAGACCGGAAATCATAGAAAGCTGAATAAAAACCAGGAAAAAATTTCTTTTCATAAAGAATTCCGATAATCTTAATAAACAAAATAAATATAAAGAATATTCCGCTCAATTATTATTCCAACCCGATCAAATCTAAGAATTATTATTAGTTTTAACTCAGTAAAAGAAAAACTATGAATACAAAATCTACTGCACAACTAACCGGGATAAGGCTTTATGCCGTTGTATTACTGAGGATTGTTATCGGATGGCATTTCCTCTTCGAAGGCATTTCGAAACTTTTCTCACCGGCATGGTCATCAGCTGACTTTCTTCTGCTCTCAAACTGGATCTTCAGGGATCTTTTCCACTGGATAGCTGAGAATCCTGGTGTACTGGCAATCGCCGATTTCATAGTTATCTGGGGACTCATACTGATCGGACTTGCTCTCTTTATCGGATTGTTTGACAGAATGATAGCTGTTGCAGGAATGGTACTTATAGGTTTGTTCTGGCTCGCCAATCCTCCTCTCACAGGAATGGATTTCGGATTACCTCATGAAGGTAATTACCTGATAGTTGACAAGAACCTCGTTGAAATGTTTGGGCTCCTTATAATCAGCCTCTTCCCGACTGGAAAGATACTTGGACTGGAACTCTTTATCAAAAGAGGTAAAGCCTCTGAATCTGCTTCAGAGCCAGTTCAAAAAGCAACAGAAAAACCGATCCAGGCAAAGACATCTGATAATAACAGACTCGACCGCAGAGCAGTCATCAGGGGTTTATCGTCTCTACCCTTCCTCGGAATATTCGGATATGCCCTTTTAAAACAGAAGCAGTGGGAATCATATGAAGAAAAGAACCTTGTTGATGCAGTGACCGGAGCCAGTGCAAAGACTTTCAACAATGCGAGTCTTAAAGAACTTAAAGGCCAGGTTCCCCTCGCTAAAATCAAGGATACTGAATTCAGCAGAATAATTCTTGGAGGCAACCTTCTTTCAGGCTGGGCCCACTCACGCGACCTTCTGTATGTTTCTCAGCTTGTAAAGGCCTACCATCAGAAGGAAAAAATATTTGCAACACTGCTACTTGCAGAAAAATGCGGTATCAACACTCTGCTCACCAATCCGATCCTGTGCTCACTCATTGATGAATACTGGAGAAGAGGCATTGGAAAGATACAATTCATAACTGACTGTGCCGGACTAAATTACAGCGACAAGGGAGCATCCCCGATGCCTTTCAATGAATACCTCGATAAGATCAAAAAAGCAATCGACACAGGAGCTGTGGCTTGCTATATACAGGGTGAAACAGCCGATTATTACATGGGCAATGGTCAGCCTGATGTAATTGCGAAAGTACTTGATTTCATAAGGCAGAATGGTCTTATAACCGGCATCGGAGCTCATAAAATTGAAACAATTAAGGCTTGTGTTGATACAGGTTTCGTCCCTGATTTCTGGATGAAAACCCTGCATCATCACGATTACTGGTCGGCAGGACACCCTGTTGAACATGACAATATGTTCTGCTATAAACCATCAGAGACAATTGCTTATATGAAAACACTCCCACAGCCATTCATTGCATTCAAGGTTATGGCTGCCGGCTCTATCCTTCCGAAAGACGGATTCCGTTATGCCTTTGAAAACGGTGCCGACTTTATCTGTGCAGGAATGTATGATTTCCAGATGGTGGAGGATGTAAACATTGCATGTGATATTCTGAGAAGTGACATTAAAAGAGAAAGAGCATGGTATGCTTAGATGGGGAGACGGGGAGAGTGGGAGACTGGGCGAGGGGGAGATGGAGCGACTGAGCGATGGGGAGATTGAAGGGCGAAACGGCACAACGGCACAACGGCACAACGGCGCAATGGCAGGAATTGAGGGAAGGTGGTTCCCCTCCTGGGAGAGCCTGTCCCGACTCAGCGGGAGGCCAGGGGTGGGTTTCCGTGGAAGACAAAAGACAAAAGATACAAGACAAAAGTGAGTTAAGAAACTATAAATAAAATTCAACTTCCATGAAAACAAAAGCCGCAAGGGAGATTGAAAATTCGATGAATAAGAATCCCAATAACAGGAAAGGTATTTTCTATTTCAACAGAAAGGATTACAGGCTGATCGTACCTAAAAACAATCCTTACCTTGGATGGACACTTAACTTTGCCAGTCCGTATACATACCTGTTTCTGGCTTTCTTATTCGCTCTTGTACTGGCTTTCCAATTCCTGCTTTAGCCAAAGATATTATTAATAATTCAAGCTGATTCCACTATGCACCCACCAAGAATTATTTTGCAGTTTGCCTTCATCCTGCTTTTTACTGCTAATTCATTTTCACAGGATGTTGATTGGAAAGCGCAATGGATCATGCACCCAGGCGTTCAGCCTCAGCAACATGCTGTAATCCTGTTCCGCAAATCATTTGATCTGCTGTCAAAACCAGACAGGTTTGTTATACATCTGTCAGCTGATAACCATTACAGGCTTTTCGTTAACGGAACATACATCCAGCGGGGACCGGCCAGGGGAGATCTTTCACACTGGTTCTTCGATACAGTCGATATTGCTGAATTTCTTAAACATGGTAAGAATTCAATTGCCGTTGAGGTTGTTAACTGGGGACCAAAACGTTCATTCACTTTTTTCTCTCAGATGACATCCTTCATAATGCAGGGAAAAACTGAAAATGAGAATGTCGTGAATACATCAGGAGGAAGCTGGAAATGCTTTCACAACAGGGCTGTAAATGATATTAACATTGAATGGATGACTGACCGCAGTACTATTGATTTCGGCCTTTATGTAGGCAATCCGACTGACAGTGTAAGAGCGGAATTATACCCGTGGGGATGGGAAACTCCGGGATATGATGACAATTCATGGCTGCCTGCCAAATGGTGTGATATATCGGGAGGCAGAGGCAAACAGTTTGCCGGAGGAATACTCTACAGCGGCGGTAAAATGCTGATCCCCAGACGAACTCCCATACTCAGTGAAAAGAAGAGCCTCTTTTCAGAAGTTAGAAGGATGACAGGAATTGAAATGAGTAATCTCTTTATATTGAATAAAGGCAGCCTTATAATACCTCCCGGCAAAAAAGTAACAGTTCTTATTGACAACGGAGTGGAGACTATGGGTTATCCGGAGATGGTTGTGAGCAGGGGAAAAGATTCATGGATCAGGGCAATGTATGCCGAAAATATGATTGTAAACAACAAATCGCCGAAGGGTAACAGGAATGATATTGAAGGTAAAAGGATGGTCGGTATCAAAGATGTTTTCATTTCTGACGGTGGAAAAAGCAGGCTTTTCAAGCCGACTTACATCAGGGCTTTCAGGTTCATCCAGCTCGATATTGAAACTAAAGATGAACCTCTTACAATCAACTCTTACTACAATGTTGAATGCAAAGCCTCTGTTGAGCTCAGGGCTTCATTCAAAACGGGGAACACTGACTATGACTGGATAATGGATGCAGGGTGGAGAACCATCAGCATCTGCGCACAGGATATGCTTTTATCAGATGCTGCCTATGAGCAGATGCAATATACAGGTGACTCAAGAGTGCATAATCTTTCACTTCTCACTCTTTCAGGCGATGACCGGCTGACACGTAATTCGCTTATCCAGTTTGATCAGTCGAGGATTCCCGAGGGGCTTACCTATGCATGTTATCCAAATCCTTTTCACCTGATCATCCCCTCCTATTCCCTGATATGGATCGATCAGGTTCATGACTATATGATGTGGAAGGATGACAGAAAGTTTATTTCAGGATTCGAAACGGGAATAACCAATGTCATTGACTGGTTTGAAAACAAAAGACAGACCAACGGACTGATCGGTAAAATGGAATGGTGGGGAGCTTTAGCCTGGCCACGGTATTATAAAAACGGAGAACCTCCGGATATATATAACGGCAATAACACTCTGTATACACTGCATTATGCCTATACTCTGAGGCATGCTGCTGAGATTTTCAGGTTCCTTGGTAAAACTGAAAAAGCAGTTTCATATTCTGAGAGGGCTGATGAGATATGTGCAGCTGTAAACAAACTATGCAGAAATTCCGATGGCAATTACACGGAATCAATTGAAAATAAACAGGTAAGCCAGATCACAAATATCATGGCTGTCCTGGCCGAAGCCGTGAAAGGGGATGATGCACTTAAGCTTATGACTTCTCTGCTTGAACCAAAAGACTGGTTCGGACAGGCTGATCTTTTTCTGCATGTTTATCTGTTCGAAGCCATGAATAAAACAGGACTGCAGGAATACTTTTCACAAGAGCTTTCAGAATGGCGCCTTATGAAAGAAAGAGGTCTGACAACTTTCGTTGAGGTTCCTTTGGAATGGGGTGAAGAAAATCAAAGATCGGAATGCCATCCATGGAGCAGTTCACCTAATTATTTCTTTTTCAGAACAGTATGCGGTATACGTCCGGTGACTCCCGGGCACCGTGAAATTGAAATTGCCCCCTCTTTCGGCAACCTGAGCAGGATTAATGCAATTTACCCTCATCACCTCGGGAATATTGAATTCAACCTGACAAAGAAAGGAACGGGTGTGGTGGGCGAAATCGCTCTGCCTTCAGATATGAAAGGTGACTTTATCTGGGGATCAGAAAAACTCTCTCTTAAAGCTGGAAAACAAAAAATAAACTTATGAAAAGAAATTTAAAAGTACTGATCCTTTTCGCATTAATGCAGATTTTGAGCAGTGTTTATCTCTTTTGTCAGCAATCGGTTAAAACCTGGGATGTATTCGAGGTAACACTAAAGTCTTCGGATACTCCGCAAAATCCTTATGTTAACCTTCTATCTCAGGGCAAGACTGCTCATGTTACCGCTATCTTTACCGGAGCATCGGGTGAGTGTACCGGACAAAAAATTACAGTTCCCGGATTCTGGGACGGAAATGATACCTGGAAGATCAGGTTTGCTCCTACCCTGGCAGGCACATGGAATTATCAAACCAGCTCGGCTGACAGAAAAATGAATAATAAAAAAGGTCAGTTGTCTGAAAATTCATGGAGTGAAGAGGAGAAGAAGCAGGTTCCCACAAGAAGAGGATTCATTGTTGTAAATAATAGTGAAGTGAGAAAAGGCAGATATTTTACCTATTCCGATGGCACTCCCTGCCTCTGGATTGCAGATACCTGGTGGGACTGGACAAACCGAAGGATAAAATTCGAATCATTCACCAGACTGGTTGATACCAGAGTTGAACAGGGATATAACATAGGCCAGCTATTCTTTGCAGGAAACGGATGGGGAAAGGAGAGTTCACTTCTTGATGAAACCTACCAGATTCCTGATATTGAGCAGATAAGGAAGGTTGAAAAAATGATAGAATATGCCAATTCGAAAGGCATGACAGTATGGATACATCCCTGGTGGAGCCGTGAAGGAATTGACAAATCAATAGGTGAAGAAAATTTTATAAGGTGGTGGAGATATGTTATCCACAGATTACATGCATATAATGTAATATGGGTACTTGCAGGGGAGTATAATATGTACAATAATGGCGGATTTCCTCCGGAATTCTGGAACAGGCTCGGAGAAACTATTAAAACTGAGGATCCCTATCAAAGAATTGTTGGCGCTCACCCGACTCCTCCCATGTGGGAAGGTGGAGCAGATGCCCCACAATGGTCAACAGCTGAGGCATTGCATAATCAGAAGTGGCTCGATTACAACCAGAGCCAGACAGGTCATGCCAGATGGTGTAACGAATTAACTCCTGAGATTATAACCAGAGCTTATAATATGACTCCTGCAAAACCGGTTGTTGTAACGGAACCCTGGTATGAATTCATAGATGGTAACCCGACTGCAATGGATATACGCTTCGGAGCATGGAGCGCTGTAATGTCGGGAGCTGCCGGACAAACTTACGGAGGAGGCCATATCTGGAGGGTACACCTACCTGAGCGTCCGACCGATGTTGGTTCCTGGCCAATGGATACAAGTCTGAAAACCAATACAATGATCTACCCCGGAGCCATATCGGTCGGTTTTATGGGCAAGTACCTGAGGCAGATCGAATGGTGGAAACTGGAGCCTCATCCTGAACTTGTACTTGAAAATCCATCAAATTATTGTCTTGCAATTCCCGGCAAAGAATATCTGTTTTATCTGAGGTACGGCGGCGCTGTGAAAATCGATCTCCGTTCAGTTCCACCATCAGCAATATTTGAATACAAATGGACTGATCTTGTAAACAGTGAAGATTCCAGGAAAGGAACAATTAAGGGCGGAACTGTTGTTGAAATAAAATGTCCTGAGGATTATCCTGGTACTGTAAATTTCAAAGACTGGTTATTGCATTTAAAATCAATAAAATAACCACAATAACATGAAAATAAAACTAATTACCATCCTGCTTCTGATAGTCAGTAACTACATCAGCTGCCAGACAACGGGCGAAATCAAGCTTCTTGTTCGCGGCGATGATATAGGTTCATCACATACAGCTAATGTGGCATGTATAGAATCCTACAAAAACGGGATCATGCGGTCGGTGGAACTGATGGTTCCCGGGCCATGGTTTCCTGAAGCAGTAAGATTGCTTAATGAAAATCCCGGTTTGGATGTTGGTGTACATCTTGTTATTACTAGTGAATGGAACGATATAAAATGGCGTCCCCTCACCTGTTGCCCCGGCATTGTTGATAAAGACGGCTATTTCTACCCGATGATATGGCAACGGGAAGATTTTCCAAAAGGGACAGCACTTAAAGATGCTCCATGGAAGCTTGATGAAATAGAAAAGGAATTCAGGGCACAGATAGAGATGGCAAAAAGACATGTTCCGCATGCTAGTCATGTAAACTGCCATATGGGCTGCGGGAGTTGCTCTCCCGAAATAGAAAATCTCATCAAAAGGCTTGCTAAGGAGTACGATCTTAATGCTGAACCATCGGAGCACGGTTATAAGTATATCTCACTGTGGAAACGGGAAGATACAACTGCTGATGCCAGGATAGCTTCCGCAGTAAAAATAATCAAAGAGCTTAAACCAGGCAAGTACCTTTTTATTGATCATCCGGGACTTGACACCCCGGAGATGAGAGCCATCTGGCATACCGGTTATGAAAATGTAGCTGCCGACCGTGATGCAGTGACAAAAGTCTTTACAAGCAGTGAAGTAAAAAAGGCTGTTTCTGAAAAAGGTATTAAGCTTGTATCATATAGAGAGTCATCAAAATAAAAATAAAAATAAGAACATGATCAGGGTAAAACTACTATTTATTACGGCAATCATTATAATTGCTAATACTCTAAAAGCCAACACAGTTGAGCAGTATTCAGTTCACGAAATCGAACTTAAAGGTCCTGTTTCAGGTAATCCATTCATTGATGTAAAATTATCTGCGGAATTCAGATTTCTTAACCGGACAGTTTTTTGCGAAGGCTTCTATGACGGCGATGGGATCTATAAAATCAGGTTCATGCCTGATATACCGGGGGACTGGACATATATAACAAAAAGCAATATTAAAGAGCTTGATAAAAAGAAAGGAAGCTTTTCCTGTACAGCAGCTTCCGGCAATAATCACGGACCTGTAAAAGTCCGTAATGTATATGATTTCGGATATGCAGATGGCAGGCCTTTCTATCCTGTTGGCACAACATGCTATGCCTGGGTGCATCAGCCTGATGAACTTGTTAACCAGACACTTGCATCTCTGGCAAAAACCAGGTTCAATAAGATCCGAATGACTGTGATGCCCAAGGATTACGATGTGTATATAAATAATGAACCTCCCTTCTACCCCTTTGAAGGTTCGAAAGAGAAAGGCTGGGATTTTAACAGGCCGAATCCGGAATTCTTCAGGAATTTTGAAAAGAAGATTCTTGAATTGCAGAAGCTTGGAATTGAAGCTGATGTAATACTCTTTCATCCTTATGACAATGGTCACTGGAACCTCGATAAAATGAACCGGGAACAGGCAGCTTTTAACCTGAAATATCTTATTGCACGCATAGCCTCTATCCGCAACGTCTGGTGGTCAATGGCAAATGAATATGACATCCTGAGAAAAACAGATGAAGAGTGGGAAAAATACTTCAGGATAATTCAGGAATCTGATCCTTATCAGCATCTCTGCAGCATCCATAACGGGATGGAGTGGTATAATCACTCAAAACCATGGATAACTCATCTGAGTATCCAGACTGCCTACCTTCAGGATATACAGGACTGGAGGGAGCTATACAATAAACCTGTTATTATTGACGAATGTGTTTATGAAGGCAACATTCCTAACGATTGGGGGAACCTGACAGCTGAGGAGATGATGAACAGGTTCTGGATTTCATATTGCAGGGGAGCATACTGCACACATGGAGAGACTTACATCCATCCGGAGAATATTCTGTGGTGGTCAAAAGGAGGTAAATTATATGGTAAGAGTGCTGAAAGAATAGGTTTTCTGCATAAGATAATGACCGAAACTCCCGCTGAAGGTGTTTATCCCTTCCATAATACATGGAACAAAGAGACATATCTTATAAAGGAAAAAGAATTTTACCTTTATTATTATGGCAACAGCCAGCAGGCTAAAGCCAGACTCTACCTGCCAAAAGATGTTAAATTCAGGCTTGAGGTAATAGATGCATGGAACATGACTGTCACTCCTGTTAACGGAGAATTCAGCGGAATGACAGAGATCCCTTTACCAGGAAAACCGTATATTGCTGTCAGAGCAATAAAAGTAAAATAACAGAATGTATCTAATACCGTACACCCTTATGCCGTTGTGCCTTTGCGCCGTTGCGCCATTCTGCCTTTGCGACAAATAAAAAATTAGTATGGCAACAAGAAAAGAGTTTCTTTCAATAATTGGAATCGCAGGCATCGGAACTATGATGTCAGATAAGATGAATTCGCCTTCAGCATATCCTGAAACGAAATTCAGGTTCTGTCTGAATACGTCAACCGTCAGCAAAAAACCGCTTGATATAATACGTTATATCGATATTGCAACCGAGGCAGGGTATGATGGTATTGAGATATGGATAAGGGACCTGAAACAGTATCTCGATTCAGGGAAAAAGGCTGCAGAATTAAAGAAATATCTTACAGATAAAAACCTGACTGTAGAAAATGCTATCGGATTCGCTCCATGGTTAGCAGACAGGGAATCAGGATTCAGGCAGATGAAGGAGGAGATGGAGATGGCAGCAGCTATAGGGGGTAAAAGAATAGCAGCACCTGCATCCGGAGTAAAAGGAGATAAACCTCTTGACCTCTTTATGGCAGGTGATCGTTACCGTGAATTGCTTCAGCTGGGAAGGGAAACCGGTGTTATGCCTCAGTTTGAGTTCTGGGGAGCCTCAGATGTACTGTGGCATATAGGCCAGGCACTTATGATAGTGGCTGTTGCAGGTGATAAGGATGCAAGGATACTGCCGGATGTTTACCATATGTTCAGAGGAGGTTCTTCGTTTGATACCCTGAAAATGATTGACGGATCACTGATCGAGATCTTCCATTTCAATGATTATATCTCTTCCAAACCCGGGAAGGAACAGAATGATTCCGACAGGGTTTATCCGGGTGACGGAGCGGCTCCGTTCAAAGAAATAATCTCAAGGCTGAAGATGATGGGCGGGGAAAAGGTTCTTTCACTCGAACTTTTCAATGAAACTTACTGGAAGGAAGATCCTGTATCAATAGCTAAAACAGGTTTAAAAAAAATGAAGTCTGTTTCAATCCTATAAAATAAACAAAAAAGATTTTAATCTATCAGTGCAGCCAGTGCAGCTCCTGTCAGACTCGACTGAGCTACTTCGGCAAACTCAATATACCTCTTATTATCTCCGGAGAGGTATTCATTTAAGTATGCACCAAATCTGTTCCTGAAATTGTGAAGATTATAGAACGTTGTTCCCTCAGCTGTTATCAGAACGGGTCTTTCGGGAGACTTTCCCTTGCCGCATTTAAGAATAACTGACGACATACTTCCTGCAACAAGCTTTGCAGCCCGATCTATTAATGCACCAATTATATATCTGCAACTATCAGCATCATTACAATTCCGGATTGACTCCACAAGAGGATGTCCCTGAGCAATCTGTCGCGCTACATATGAATTTGCATCCCACGAAGGTAATTCAGATAAGTTAATGATTGCTTCAGCTGTCTGGTTCGAAAACACACCTTCCTTTGCCGCTGCTTTGAGAACAAACAGGGTTAACCCTCCAAAATAGCCTCCCGAGAACATCTTTTCAAACTTATAGCTGCCAGGATCGGTTGTTGTGTTATCAAACAGAATATCAAGATCAGTTTGCGGAGGTCTTCTGAAATCACCCGATTCAATATTAATTATCTGACTTCTCTCCGGGTTTAGTCCGGGTTTCTTCAGGATATTACAATTTCTTTCGATATAGCATGTATTTGTACCTGTTCCAAGGATATATCCGATAAATGAATCATATGATCTCCCGATAGAGGCCGATTTACCTGCCAGCAGTGTGGCAACTGTATCATTGAGTAATACTATCTTTTTATTGGGTGTTCCCAGAGTTTCAAGCAGATTTTTACCTATTAACTGCCCATGGACATCAGGCGCCTGAACCTCCTTACAGAACTTTATCAGCCTTCCGTCCCTGTTTGGAAGAATCTCTGTGGGGTATGAAAAACAGAATCCGATGCGCTCTACCCTTGATGCAAGAAAGTCAATATAATCAGCAACAGTGGTGAAGAACTCTTTGCTGCTGATTTCTCCTTCAAGTCCTGGCATTTTGTAATTAACAGTATCACTGACATCCAGACAACCTGATTCAGAGATAGTTACAATCGAAGCTCTGAAATTCGTACCACCGGCATCAATAGCCAGAACAGGTGTATCAGTCAGAAAGTCGTTCTCAGCTTCTATATATGTAGGTATCATCCGTAGTGCTCCCTCCTTCCCTTCAAGACCGGAAATCATATCATCGGTGAATACCCTGACAAGATCCACCATATCAATATCTGAGGTCCTTAATCTATGGTCTCTCAGAAAGTCTTCTGCTTTCTTTATCATTCTCCGGATCTTTTATTTGCCTCCTCCAGCATAACTGCAGTAGCCGTAGCTCCTGACCTTGTTGCTCCGGCTGCCTTCATCTTCAGAAGATCATCAAGGGTCCGTACACCACCTGCACATTTAACCTGAACTTTCGGACCGGAATGCTTCCTCATCAGCTCAATATCGTGAATTGTTGCACCTTTATAATTGAAATCACCGTTAGGCTGCTTCACATAACCAAATCCTGTTGATGTTTTCACAAAATCAGCACCAACCTTTGTGCATATCTCACAGAGGCGGACTTTATCCTCATCCTTTGTAACAAAGTCGGTTTCGAAGATAACTTTAACGATTGCCTTATGCCTGTGAGAGGCTTCTGTAACATCCCTGATCTCATTTTCAACATAATCCCAGTCGCCCTGCAAAGCTTTGCCGATATTTATTACCATATCTATTTCAACGGCCCCATCCCTGCAAGCCTGCTCTGTCTCAAACACCTTGACAGATGTTGCGCTATTTCCATGGGGAAATCCGATGACACAGCCAACAAGTACATCTGAGCCTTTAAGGAGTTCAGCAGCCTGTTTCACGGCATAAGGTTTCACACAAACAGAAGCCACATCATATTTCTTTGCTACATCACACTCTCTTTTCAGATCATTATCAGTCATTACCGGATTTAAGATCGAATGGTCGATCATCTTTGCAAGTTCAGATACTTTGGTCATTGTTGTTAAGTTTATTTCGTTAGTTCAAGTTATATTCCTGGTACCGGGTGCTGGCTTTTCCAACTGCCTGCCCTGAGCCTGCCGAAGGGCTGTCACATATTATTTCCTATTGAAAAATCCGAAGTATTACACATCAGAGAGCTATATATATTAAGGTGTTCTCTGCTGGTTGAAAATTTAAGATAAATATGCAAAAGAGGTGTTCCCTCTTTTACATTCAGGAGTACGGAAGAATCTTTGTCTGCCAGAATAGCTCTGAGATCCTGTTCTACCTTTGTAATCTCAATCTGATAATTTACACTCATGGTTTCAAACAATGAACCTTTTACAAAAGGGTTCCGGCAAAAGCCGGGCAGATTGAGATTCGGGATATATGTGGTTTCAAGCATTACCGGTTCTTTATCAACGCACCTGACCCTTTTAAGGTAAATACATCCTGAGTTTCTTTCTATATCGTCAAGCTTATAAAAGAAAGGATCATCCCAGGCAGTAACCTCAGGCTTCTTAATAATTACAGTGGTTACCGCCAGTTTCTTTTCGGTAACAATCTGGGAAAAACCTTTGACAGACAGTACTCCCAGAGTCCTGCGGCTGGATTTCCGGACAATGCTTCCCTTCCCCTGTTGCTTTATAATATACCCCTCCCTGACCAGTTTCTCAAGTGCCTGCCTGACCGTTCCACGCGTGGATGAATGAGCCTTCATCATATCACTCTCAGAAGGAAGAAGATCTCCATCGCGATATATTCCCGATAATATCTGGGATTTTATCTTTTGCTGAAGTTTACGGTAAAGCGGTTCCATTCAATCAGGATATTGCATAAAAGTATGAAAAATTCTTATTCGCATATGTTAATATTAAATATATTTTGTATATATCTGTATATCTATAATATATAATAAATAACTTATTCATATATGTTGAATAAAATCTATTTTTTCGAAAAACAAGATACCTGCTGATCCTGAAGCAATTCCAGAATTTAACCATGGATTATATGGAATGACACGGATTTTGCATTCTGTGAAATCCGCGCTTTTCGTGGTAAAAAAATTTTGATATTGGATTTTTAGTTTTTTAATCTATTTTTATAATCCTGAAATAATGATCAGGAAAAAATTGAATATTCCGGAAACCAAACCTTTTAATTGATATTAAACCTTAAAAAAATGACTGAGAATAAAAAAAGTACACAAAACAAAAGCCTTGTGTTCATAATTGCTGCAATAGCAGCTACAGGAGGCTTGCTGTTCGGATTTGACACAGGCGTTATTTCAGGCGCCATACCCTTTTTTCAGGAAGCATTCGGCATTGACGACAGTTGGGTTGAAATAATAACTACCGCCGGACTTGTAGGTGCAGTTTTGGGAGCCATGTTCAGCGGCAGAATTGCAGATATAGTCGGAAGGAAGAAGGTTATTCTGACTGCTGCAATAATATTTATCATTGGAGCATTATGGTCAGGAGCAGCACCCAGTCCTCTGATGCTGGTTTTTGCCCGTCTTTTCCTGGGAGTAGCTATCGGCGTCTCATCTTTTGCCGTACCTCTTTATATCGCTGAAATTTCTCCGACAAAATCCAGAGGACAAATGGTTTCCATGTTTCAGCTCCTTATCACAATCGGAATTATGGTATCATATCTCAGCGATTCGGCCTTTGCTGTTCCGGATGGTCATCCCGACTACAACTCATGCTGGAGGCCTATGTTCTATGTCGGAGTTATTCCTGCCATCATTATGTTCATTGGAATGGCATTCCTTCCCGAGACACCAAGGTGGCTAATAAGTAAGGGTCATGAGGATAAGTGCCGGGAGGTGCTTCAAAAGGTTGAGGACCCTGAACTTGTTGAAGAGGTTATTTCAAAAATGAAGGCAGATATTGAAGCTGATAAGACAAATAAAGTTAAATGGAATGAAGTTTTTAAAAAATGGCTCAGGGTACCGCTTATAATTGCAGTAGGTATAATGTTTGTTCAGCAGTTTACCGGTATCAACACAATAATATATTACAGTCCGAAGATATTCCTGATGTCAGGATTTGCCGATGCTCAGGCAGCTGTATGGGCTTCAGTGAGCGTAGGTGTTGTAAATGTAGCTTTCACTATCCTTTCTCTCTTTATGATCGACAAACTTGGAAGGAGAAAACTATATTTTATAGGAGTAACGGGGATTGTAATAGCTCTTTTAGCCATGGGAACATGTTTTGCACTTCAGGCTACACTGGGTGACTCCATAAAGTGGTTAACTATTTCTCTTATTTGGTTTTACATAGCTTGTTTTGCAATCAGTCTCGGACCACTCGGATGGCTCATAATATCGGAAGTTTTCCCTTTAAGTGTAAGAGGCATAGGCTCAAGCATAGGAGCACTTTCAAACTGGCTCTTCAATGGTCTGGTAGCATTTACGTTCTTCAAACTTGTGAAGGGACTTACACTACCCGGTACATCCATTATACTTAAAGGTGAAGATCTGGGAAACCCGGCCGGTGCATTTTTCCTGTACGCTCTGGTCGGAATTGTCAGCATTATCTGGGGATATTTTTATATACCCGAGACAAAGAATGTTACTCTTGAGAAGATAGAGGAACACTGGAGAAACGGTACAAGTCCGAAGGATATCAATAAATAATTGTAAATAATTACATGTAAAGGTCACGCCATGGCGTGACCCTACATGTTTAATAATCAGGTTAATGTAGGGACATGACATGGCATGTCCCTATGTGTATATTAATGGAGTCAATGCAGGGGCACGCTATGGCATGTCCCTACAATGACATGTTCCTACATTTTAAGATTCTGCAAATAGTTATAACATTCAACAAGGTCCTGCAACGGATCCCCGGGAGCCTTTGTTTCCATTTCAACAATCATTCCGTAATCAGAAATTCCGCTTTTCTTCGCAGTCTCCAGCAGTTTCTTCCAGTCAATCACTCCTTTGCCTGTGGGTACCACCTTTTTCTGTACAGGGTCCCAGTCATGAATATGAAGCGAAATGTATCGTCCCGGATATTTTGCAATGTAACCTGCTACATCAACATCTTCGGAGACTACCGCCAGCTGGAACTGCATTTTGATAAGTTCAGGATCATAAAGACGCATCAGAATGTCGTAAAGCTTCTCGCCATTTAATTCCGGACCGATCGAATGATTGTGATAAACCATTTGCAACCCGGCATTTTTAACCTGTTCGGCCGACTTATTCATTTCATCGGCAACAACTTTCCAGTCATCGATAGTAGCGTCCTTCTTAATCCATGCTCCGGATATTACCAGGTCTTTTAATCCAAGATTTTTACCGAAACTTATTGTTTCCTGAATTTTGTCCGGCTTAAGCTCCGGGTATTGGAAATGGCAGCTTTTGCAGAACAGATCGGTATCCTCAATCTTTTTTCGGAGATCTTCCGGACTAAAAGCAGTGAGAGGACCGAATCCACTCTTTTCGTATCCTTTTGGAGAGCACATTTCAATACCTTTGTACCCTATCGACCTCAGCTTTTTCATTGTCCCATCGAAATCCTGACCAAGCATCTCCCTGACCCCGTAAGACTGGAAGCTCAACGGCCAGTTGAACGGAGTTGAGCCAGATAAAAGTATATCTGATTTAAAATACATTGCTGCGAGTGTGCCCATAGCACCTGCACCGACAAATTCTCTCCTTGAATATGTTTTCATTTGACTAAGTGTTTATTTAAATTAAAAATAATTAATTTTCATTATATTTCATCAATTTAAACAGGCATTAATATCCTTTTAAAATATTTATCATTAAGCATTAAACCTTTTAACATTAAGCATTAAACTATTTAAAATTAATACCATGTTTATCATCAACTCTTACGCGCTTGCAGTATTCTTCTGTATCATCACAATGTTATGCTGGGGATCATGGGCCAATACCGCAAAAGTATCAACTGCGAGATGGCCATTCCCGATGTTTTACTGGGATTATTCCCTGGGACTCATAATAATGACGCTCATCTATGGTCTTACAATGGGAAGTACAGGTGAAAACGGAAGAAGCTTTATTGCCGATCTGCAGCAAGCCGATACATCCTCAATCACCTCGGCTTTTGTCGGGGGAATTGTATTTAATCTTTCAAACCTGCTGATCGTGGCTGCAATAGTAGTTGCAGGTATTTCAGTAGCCTTTCCGGTTGGTGTAGGACTGGCACTGGTAATCGGCGTGATCGTTAATTATGCAAAGAATCCGGCCGGTGACCCGATCCTGCTTTTTGGCGGGGTAGCACTTGTTGTGGTTGCTATAGTCGTTAATGCCCTGGCCTCATCAAAGGTCTCGAAATCAAAGGGATCAACCCCTGCAAAAGGAATCGTGCTGTCGGTACTTGCCGGTATTATTATGGGATTTTTCTACCGTTTTGTTGCTGACGGTATGACACTTAATTTCACCTCCCCTGATCCGGGGAAAATGACCCCATATTCTGCTGTGCTTATTTTCTCTCTTGGTGTCTTTATATCAAACTTTCTATGGAACACTTTCTTTATGTATAAACCTGTTGAAGGAAGCAAGTCGACCTATAAGGATTATTTCACAAACGGTACGCTAAGGCAGCATATATTCGGACTCCTTGGCGGAATGATCTGGCTTACCGGATTTCTTTTTAACCTGATTGCATCTGACAAGGCTGGTCCCGCAATCTCCTATGGTCTCGGACAAGGCGCTACAATGATAGGTGCAGCCTGGGGTGTCTTTGTCTTTAAAGAATTCAAAGGGGCTCCGCCATCTATCAACAAGTACCTGGTTACCATGTTTGTAACATTTATTATCGGGCTGGCTCTGATTATAATAGCCAGGCTTTAATTCAAAAATACTATGAGCAGTAAAATCCTTGTAATAGGAAGCACCAATGTCGACTTCCTGATTAAAACAGAAAAACTTCCCGGTTTCGGAGAGACAGTTACCGGTGGAGTTTTCTTCCAGAACTATGGAGGGAAAGGGGCAAACCAGGCGGTAGGAGCTGCAAGAGCAGGTGGAAATGTAACATTTGTAACTTGTCTCGGGGAAGATCTCTATGCTGAAAACCTGATGGAAAACTTCAAAAAAGACAACATTGAAACCTCTTACGTTTTCAGAGACAGGGATGAAGCAACCGGATCGGCTCTTATAATGCTTGACAAAGATGGTAACAACTATCTGTCTGTTGCTTCAGGCGCCAATTACAAGCTGACTCCTGCTCATATTGACCAGGCTCTGACTGCCATTCTCAAGGCTGAAATGATAGTGATGCAGATGGAAATACCATTTGAAACAACCAGCTACGTTTTTGAACTTGCAGAAAAACATAAGATAAAGGTACTGTTTAACCTTGCTCCCGCCAGGCCTTTCGACCTCTCAGTGCTGAAAAAGACCTATGCATTTGTTGTCAATGAAATAGAGGCATCAATGGTCACAGGATTGAAAGTTGAAACTGATGATGAGATAAAAACAGCTGCACAGGAACTGTTGAAACTCGGATGTAAAATTGCAATTATAACTCTGGGTGCAAGAGGATCATATGTGGCCTCTTCTGACTTTACAGGATTTATTCCTGCTTATAAAGTGAAAGCGGTTGATACAACAGCAGCAGGCGATGTTTATTGCGGGAGCCTGGCCGTTGCCCTGGTTGAAGGAAAATCGCTGACTGAGGCTGTGAGATTTGCAGGAGCTGCGTCAGCTATCTCAGTGACCAGGCTTGGCGCACAGCCTTCTGCACCCATAAGAAAGGAAATTGAGGAATTCTCAGGAACTCACTCTCCATCTGTTTGAAATGATACAAATATCCAATGTGTTTCAGGAAAATGTAAAACATTGATTTGGCTTTAACACCTAATATAAATACAGTTAAAGCCATATTCATTTAGTTAATTTTGCTTTATTATAGTATTCTATTATATTTGAAGCCAGAATAAAACCGTAATGAAACAGTTCATCGGACGCAAAAAGGAGCTTGATCTGCTGAAAACTGTCATAAATTCAGGAAGATCGGAGTTTGTTGCTGTTTATGGGAGAAGGAGAGTCGGGAAGACTTTCTTTATACGACAGGCCTTTCCCGGTGATTTCACATATCATGTTACTGCACTCAGCAAAGCAGGCTTTTCAATGCAGCTCGCAAATTTCTACATCGAACTGGTAAAATTAAATCCGGATGATCAGTTAAAACCACCTTCTGACTGGCTGGAAGCATTCGAAATGCTCAAATCACATCTTGAAAAGAGTCCAACTCCACGAAAGGTTGTATTTTTAGATGAACTTCCGTGGTTTGATACTCAAAACTCTGGTTTTATACCGGCTCTTGAACATTTCTGGAACCACTGGGCATCGGCAAGAAAAGACATAATTCTTGTTGTATGCGGATCGGCAGCATCATGGATGATAAACAGGTTGATCAATGACAAGGGGGGGCTTCATAACAGGGTAACAAAACGGATAAAAATATATCCTTTCACACTTGAAGAATGCGAACTTTTCCTGAGGTCAGGTGAGATCCTATTGGACCGTTATCAGATAATTCAGTTATATATGGCACTTGGTGGTATACCCTTTTACTGGGATCAAGTTTTGAAAGGGAAAAGCGCTGTACAAAATATTAATGATATCTGCTTCACTGTGACCGGTTTGCTCAGGAATGAATTTACCAACCTGTTCAGATCACTGTTCGATAATTATCAGAAACATGAGGCAATAATTATAGCCATAGCCTCAAAAGCAACCGGTATTACACGTGATGATATACTCCGTCTGACCGGTTTGCCAAATGCAGGAAGCTCTACAAGAATTCTGCAAGAACTTGAAGAGAGCGGTTTTCTGAGCAAGTATCTGCCTTTCGGAAAAAAAATACGCAACAGCCTGTATCAGCTTACTGACCATTATACTCTTTTCTATCTGAGATTTCTCAGGGGCCTTGGCAAAAATGAATCTGCCAGCTGGATTACATATTTTGATACTCCTCTGTTCAGAACCTGGAGTGGATATGCTTTCGAAACAATCTGCCTGAATCATACCAGTCAGATAAAACATTCACTTGGCATTTCAGGTGTACAAACATCTGTTTCATCATGGCGCTATGCCGATAAAAAAAAAGGAGCACAAATTGACCTTGTAATTGACAGAAGAGATCAGACTATAAATATCTGTGAAATTAAATTCTCGGTTAGTCCGTTCAGGATTGATAAAAAATACCAGAAGGTACTTCAGAATAAAATCTCACTTTTCAGGGAAGAAACAGAAACAAGGAAAGCATTATTCCTTACTTTTATTACTACCTTCGGAATAGACCGTAACAGTGCAGGCGCAGGTCTTGTTCAAAACAGTCTTACTATGGACAATCTATTCGTTCAGAACGATTCAGTTTTAAATACTTAGCCGTAATTTACTATTATATGAAAGCACCATCATCTTTAATTAATCTACTCCTGTTTTTTTCAATTTTGCTGACACCGGAAACAGTATCCGCACGCGATTACCATATAACTGATTATGGAGCAGTCAGAGGGACAAATTCAACGGCAGCCCTACAAAAAGCCGTTGACGAATGCTTTGCTTCCGGAGGCGGCAGGGTTGTCGTCCCCCCCGGAACCTTCATCACCGGTCCTGTTACACTGAAGAGCAACATAAATATATTCCTCGAAAGCGGCTCAGTGCTTAAGGGGAGTGAAAACATTGAAGATTACAAAGCAGGTAATTCCAGGAGAGGAATTTTTTTCTGCGAGGATGCATGTAATGTGTCGATTACAGGCGATGGAACTATTGATGCAAGCGGATCGTATTTCTATGATTTCAGCCAGAATCACGGTTCCCCTGATTTCGAAAGATCCCTTACCAGACAAAAGGAAGAATATATGAAAGATGGTACCTTCTTTACCGACGGACCGGTGAAAAGAATTTCAATGCCAGGCATGACAATAGTCTTCTTCCACTGCACCGGGGTTACTTTGTCTGGCATAACAGTTAAAGACACCCCGATCTGGGCAATCAGGTTTGGTTATTGTGAAGATGTTCTTATAGAAGGCATTACAATAAGGAACAATGTCCTTATACCGAACAGTGACGGGATACATTGCACCGCATCGCGAAACATAAGAATCTCCGATTGTGATATTGTGGCCGGTTGAAGTAACTGATTTCGATAACCTGAGAATTGACAGCTTTCAGGGTGAAGCTTCTTATAATTCAAAGAATACTCAAGGAAAGATGGATGGAACAGAATCCGCAGGATAAGAAAAGGGTAATGTGGGATCTGGCATTAGTTGAAGCATACCTTAACCCGGATAAGTCAACCATCATCAAAGCTTCCACACCTCCTGAAAACAAGCAGAGAGAGATCAGAGTATTTTCAAAAATCGATGAGAAAGCTTTAGCCGAAGATTTTTGGAATTCATTGAACAATGATCACTTAACCATAAACAGCAGTTCAGGATATACTGTTTATTGGTTCCTTGCTACAGTCCGGGCTCCCTTATTATCAAATACCTTTGTTTCAGCGGTCCTGAATGGTTCATTCCCCTTCAGAAATTCAAACCTGTAAGGCGGAGATTTGTCAATATACCGCAACTTGTGATCAACATAAAATTCAACTCTTTCAATTCTTCCATCACTATCCCCTGCCCTTACCTCAAGCACGATAGCAGAACCATCAGAATTAACAGATTGCTTAATCGAAGCCACGGGTGGCTGGTTTGGTTTCCTCTTTCCACCCTGCTGGCACAGCATTCCATATACCGCGGCAGAAGGAGCAACAGTCTGATGTACAGTATATTCTCCTGAGGGCGGACTATACGGATTATCGAACCAGAGTTCATGGATTGGCCATAATGATGAAGCAGGATACACATTATCAAGGGCATAATCATTATCCCACGGACCCGCTCCCCTGCAGCTGTCGCCCGGGCGGCTCATCCAGTCACACCTTGGGCATGGACCATAGGGAGCTATGCCGGGTATCGGATCTTCAATATTGTCATAATATGAATCGAGGTTCATAATATGTTTTGGAGGATTATCGCCAAGCCCTGTCAGCCAGAGGGTATTCAGCGGATTGCCTCCGAGAGCATAATCCGCAGATGTCTGGGCGACATTAAAATACTTCCTGATACCTGTTATCTTCCATGCAACAAGTGCAGGCATTGCATAAGGAATAGTGGCCGAACCCTGGAGAGCCCTGGCAGATGGATTGCCTCCGGCACGAAATCCTCTTCCGGCATCAATGGCATTGGTAACACGGTTCTGAGCATAATCAACTACAATTGCCCTGACCTCCTTCCAGAGCTCTTTGTCGAGTCCGGTAAAATATTCCGGAAGAAGAGCATAGGAATAAAGGGCCCAGATAAAATTATATTCACCCAGTCTGTTGCTGCCTTTTATCTTTTGTTTGAAGATAGCTGAAAATGATTCCTGAAATTTAATGTCGCCGGTCATTTTATAAATCCAGACATCAGCAGTAGCCCTTGATGCAATTACTTTAGCAGAATCTTCAGGAAGAGTATTACTCTCAGCCCATCTGTAGGCAGAATATGCAGCCTCTTCATAATCACTCAGGCTATCCAGAATTGCTTTTTTCAAACCCTTTGTTTTATTCTTCAGGCACCAGGAATACTCAATTGCCAGAGCTGCAAAGTCATATGATAACCTGGGATCCTCGCCGAATGCGATACTGAAACCAGGGTCTTCCCATGAAGGTATTCCCATCCCTATCATTGGAAAACTGTCGCAAAATTCTGTATGTATCCTGTCACCGAAAATACCTCCTGTTTTTCCCACATTCCTCCTGAAATAATTGATAAGCCACGCTGCTTCATCAAGAATATCGGGAATACCGTTTCCGCTTTCAGGGATATTTAATTCACCATCGGAAAAGTTTTCAGGAGCAATCTCATATGCCATAAGCAATTCCCTTGGAACACGGATATGCGAACTATACCCATCCCAGTCGCCTGCATCATGATAAAATCCCCAGCAATTATCAAGTGTATCGATAATACTATTCAGGATTTTTTCCTTCTGATTATGTCCCGATTCATCTGTAAGATCAGAATTCCTGATACTCGTCAGGTAAACCCTGTGTTTTGAAGAAGCACCGTAATATTCAGGTGTGATCTTAGGATTATGATCAGCAGGTCTGGTCCATTTGGTATATTTTGCTTCCCTCTCAATTCCGCTTCTCTGGTGAAAAAGACCCCTGCAGGAAAAGTAGAAAGCATCCCTGTAGATATCGGCATCAATCTCAAAATCATAGCTGCAACCCATTCCTTCAACCACAATCCTGTATTCCCCCGGCTTACCATATGCTGAAAAATCGCATGCCCATATATCAGCCCCTGACATTGAGCCTCTTATACTTTCATTAACCGGAACGTCAGGTCTTGCAGTTTGAAAATCTGAGAATTTCCTGACAATACCGTTATATACAACTTTACTGTTAACAGAGCTAACAAGATAAAAAGCCCTTCCATTAATATCATTGCTTTCAAATCCTCCCCTGTCTCCCATCCAGTGAGAAATATATGCAAACTTTTTTTCAGATTCCGGAATGAAGCCAAGCTGGTTGACATGTATTGAAGGCGAGAGCATGCTGAAAGGATCAAACAAGAAACTAAATTCATTTATATATTCAGCCAGATTATTCACTTTCAATTCATAATTCATGCCTGCCTTCAAAGGAAATGGAAATTCCAGGTAAATCCAGTGTTCCATAACAACGGGATAATTTTCAACCTTATTCCAGGAGAACTCTGTTGGCTTGCTTTTCCTGCTTATCATCTTTGGATTTACACCTTTTGTGTAGTCCTGGTCATTCTTACTCGTAAGGGAATAATTCAGAATATTAACAGCCTTTCCGATGTCAAGCGGATCCCGAAATACCGTGTCATTTACCCCTGTTTCATGGTATCCATGGTTTCTCACATATCCGTCATCAAACCTGACAACAAGGATATGCCTGTCAACAGGCTGTATTTCAACAATATTACTTGAAATAACATAGTATGGAAATGTCAAAAACAACAGAGTGATGCCTAAGGATATTTTCATTTTAATTGAATGTTATCTCAATATTATTGCATTTATGACCGACCCGGAGTATCCCTCCTGTTGAAAGAGGCTCCCAGGAATAGCCATCTACTTTCACTTCTGAGGTCTCCTGCATGGCTAACCTGTCACATTTCACCGATAAAGGTTTTGTTTTTAACCTCAAAACATCTGTTGCTTCCGTATATGTTGAATATTTGATTGATGTCTCAAGGTATTCAATTTTTGTTACAACAGAGGTAGTTCCGAGGAAACGGTTTTTGTCAGATGGCGCCAGATCAGGCATTGCCGCCATTGCTCTCAGATAGTGCCTTACATAATCTCCATATCCGTCTGTCAGCCATATGTCATCACGGATGTAGCGGTTCCTTCCGTCGGAAGCAACGGTATATGTTGCCCAGTTGAGTGTCCGGATAGCATTTGTGATAAGGGAGGTATCAACCGATAAGGCAGCATACATCAGTTCAACCGATGCCTGGCGCGAAGAATGGCTGTTTCCCGGCACTCTGTAAACCGTCTGCTCATTCATAACAGTTACTTTATATTTCTCATATTCATGGTTCCCAAGTTCACGATATGTCCAGTCAATAATTCCTTTAACCTCATTCTTCCAGTCAGGAAAAAGCTCCCTGTTATTTAAAATGAACATAGCAAAGCTGATGGCATTGGTCTGGGTATCACTCCATCCGGGTATATCCTCAAAGAAAGGGCCCCATTTATTAGTCTTCAACGGATAGGATTTCATCCAATCGAGAAAAATACTGAAACATTTTCTGTACTTCTCTGACCTGTCCGGATCAAGAATTGTCAACTCTTCAAACATCATCATGGTTCCGGTCCAGTTGGATGTATAAAGAGCATCTCTGACTTTTTTGCCTGAACCCATATTGTCGAATAAGGAGCCTGATTCTCCGGTTTTTGCATTCATTCTGAATGGGAGGGGTGATTTGAGACTGTCACCCTCCTGAATATGCGAAGCCAGTGTTCCTGCTATTCTAAGGGCTGCCTCAAGATATCGTTTATCTCCGGTAATTTTGTACAGGTTAACAAGTTCATAGCCAAAGCTGCCTGCCTTATCCGGTTGTGTTATCCATTTCCCGTTGCGCATATCACCATCATAGACTCCTGAGTGAATATCTGTATTGTAAGGGTATGGCAGATATGGCCATTTATCCTCTTTTCCTGATAAAGATCTTTCAAGGTAGGTGTCTGCTATATACCTCATATTTTCAATGATCGGGGGATACCCGGTATATGCATAAAGCAGAGTCCATGAAGAGAGAGCCATATTGTTCTGATCACCCCCGAGGCCACGCATATCATGTTCCGGTTTCCATACCTGATGGTTCATATAATACTTAAGGCCATTTGAATCGGTCTCCATTTTATTCCAGAAATCCCACACGAGTATCAAAACAGTGTCATAAGATATTCCTAAGTCTGCTGAATACCAGGGGAGTATGGAACCATCTGTTTTAGAGATTCGCACTGTATGATATTGAATAGTATCGCTAATTATCAGAGTATCACTTAATGCAGGCTGCGGACCTTTCTCTCCTGAACAGGAGATAAGTAATGTTAAAATGATAACACATGGTATGCGGTTTAACTTTTTCATCCTATATTTATATAATCTATAATCCGGTGGAAGTAATACAATAATACTTAAAAAAATGGATCGAAGAAAATTCATAAGCAATACAGCATTAACGACAGCCGGAATAGGTATGTCTGGGATTCTTGCTGCAAAAAACATTTCCGACTCTCCGGCTCCCTCAGATACTGTGAACATTGGCCTCATCGGATGCAGGAATATGGGATACGGAGATCTGCAGCAGCATCTCTCAAATCCCGGAGTGAATTGCGTTGCATTGTGCGACGTTGATGAGAATGTGCTGAACGAGAAAGCAGCAGATCTGAAAAAGAAATTCAACCAGTCGCCAAAGCTTTACAAAGACTTCAGAAAACTCCTTGAGCAGAAGGATATCGATGCTGTTATAATAGGAACGCCTGATCACTGGCACTGCCTGATGACTGTTTATGCTCTTCAGGCAGGCAAGGATGTTTACGTGGAGAAACCGATGGCAAATTCCATTGCCGAATGCAATATTATGGTTAAAGCTGCAAATTATTACAGCAACCGGATTGTTCAGATCGGTCAGCAGCAGAGAAGCGGATTTGTTTTCCTGAAAGCGATGGAACTAATTAAATCAGGAAAGATCGGAAACCTGAGGAGGGTAAATATCTGGGCTAATTTTTCATATGGAGTGGGACAACAAATTGTTCCCGATGAGCCTGTTCCTTCAGGAGTTGATTTTGACATGTGGCTCGGCCCTGCACCATCAAGATCTTTCAATAAAACAAGGTTCCATGGAGTATGGAGGATGTTCTGGGATTACGGCGGAGGATTGATGTCTGACTGGGGAGTTCATCTTCTCGACATAGCTCTATGGGCTAAAGATATCACTACCGCACCGGAAAAGGTCCTTATTTACGGAGCTAATACATTCGAAGAACCAAGGAGCAGGGAGACCTTCGATTCAATGTCGGTAATATATCCCAAATCTGATTTTGTAATAAACTGGGATATGACAGCCGGTATCCAGAGCGGGCCATATGATTCCCCTTACGGGCTTGCATTCGTGGGTGATCTGGCCACAATTACAGTCGACAGGAATAAACTCATTGTCCGCCCTGAATGGGATAGTCTTGCTAAGAAAACCAAGACAGATGAGTATAAATTTACTGAAGGAAAAGAGTCTCATTCAGACCATGCAAAAAACTTCATAGAGTGCATAAAAACAAGGTCAAAACCTGCATGTCCGCCTGAGATTGGAAGGGCTGCAGCAATTCATGTGCATATTCCCAACATAGCTGCCAGAACCGGTGAATCGATGTTATTATGGGATGATGCAAATAACAGATTCACTAACAGTGAGAAAGCAAACCAGCTTATTAAGCCAGCCTATCGTCAGCCATGGACATTGCCCTCATTTTAGAAAGATGGGGAGAGGAGGAGATTCTGAGAAAATATCTCCGTGGACATCCGTGCTCTCCGTGGTTATAAAAAAGTATTAAATCAAAATACAAACTTATGATAACACGTCGAAAATTTATTACAGGTACAGCAGCTGCTATATCAGTTGCTCTCTTAGCTCCTGAATCTCTTGCAGTTCAGGAGAAGAAAAAACTTAAAAATTTCGGTTTCATTTCCGGAATAATAGGTAAAGAACTTAAAGGCGACTGGAAAGCTGTCCTGAAACAGGCTGCATCATATGGATTCACCGAGATTGAAACAGGTAATTTCATGGGTGATTCGGCTGAAACCTTCCTTGCTTATCTTAAAGAAATAGGGATGTCACTTCCGGCAGGCGGTTTTGAATTTAAAGCAGGTGAAGAAGACTTAAAGAAAAGCATGACACTGCTTAAAAGCCTTAAAGTAAAATATGCTATAGTCTATTGGCCATGGTATACCGGTGGCCCATTCACTCTGGAAGATTGTAAAAAGAGCACAGAGAGACTGAACTACCTGGGCAAAGTATGCAAGGATAACGGACTAATACTGTGCTGGCACAATCATAATAAGGAATTTACACCAATGGATAATGGCCTGCCATTTGACTACCTGATGAATAATACCGATAAAAACCTGGTTTTCTGCGAGCTCGATCTCTACTGGGTAAGAAAGGGAGGTGCTGATCCTCTTGAGGTAATGAAGAAATATTCCGGAAGATTTCCCGTTTTGCATGTTAAGGATATGGTTCCCGGTGATTTACAGGATTTCGAATGTCCCGGATCAGGGATTTTAGATTTTCTATCCCTGTTTAAAGAGGCTGACAAACATGGAATAAAACACTATATTGTAGAGAGAGATAATGTTCCTGATGGTCTTGCCTGTCTTAAATCATCAGGTAATTATCTTAAAAATCTGACATTCTGATACTGATAAAAGATATCCTATAACCAATGAAAAAGATTTCTCATAGACACTTGGTATTTTGTATTGGTGCTATCGCAGCTTCTGCCTGCAGTGACAATAATGCTAATAAAAAACCCAATGAATCCAGTCCAAATATTTTGTTCATAGCAGTTGATGATTTGAGACCTGAATTAGGATGCTATGGCAACAGGATCATTTCCTCTCCTAATATAGACAGGCTTGCTTCCGCCGGTGTAGTGTTCCAGCGGGCATATTGTAATATACCAGTATCAGGAGCTTCGCGCGCCAGCTTACTAACAGGAACAAGACCAACAAGTTACAGATTTATTGATTTTGACACCTGGGCAGAAAAGGATAACCCGGGGGCTCTTACTCTCCCAAAACATTTCAGAAACAACGGTTATTATACTGTCTCTCTGAGCAAGGTATTTCATCATATGTATGATAGCAGGGATTCATGGGATCAAGAATGGAGGCCTTCCGGCAAAGGATCATGGAGGAATTACACCAAGGAAGATAATATCAGGATCGATACTCTTATTAAAAGGGGGATGCCATTTGAGTGTTCTGATGTTCCGGATACTGCATATTTCGATGGTAAAACGACACAGAAAGCAATAGAATTCCTAAGAGATTCCGGGAATAAAGGAAAGCCTTTCTTCCTGGCTGTAGGATTCCTTAAGCCACATCTTCCTTTCAATGCTCCAAAAAAATACTGGGATATTTATGATCCTTCAGTTATAGGCACAGCAAATAATCCTTATCCTCCCAAAGATGCTCCATCACAGGCACTCCATAAGTGGGGTGAATTAAGGCAATACTATTCAATCCCTGAAACGGGATCCCTTTCCGATTCTGCTGCAAACAAGCTTCGTCACGGCTATTATGCTTGTGTAAGCTATGCTGATGCACAAATCGGGCTAATACTTGATGAACTGGAGAAAAACGGACTTGCAGAAAACACGATAGTCATCCTGTGGGGCGACCATGGATGGAACCTTGGAGAACATGGGCTCTGGTGTAAACATTGTAACTTCAATACCTCACTTAATGCACCGCTTATAATTAAGGTCCCCGGATTGACCCATGGAAGTAAGAATAACATTATCACGGAGTTCATCGATATATACCCTACACTTTGTGAACTGACGGGCATTTCTCTTCCTTCTCACCTGGAAGGAGAAAGCCTTGCAGGCAGACTGAAAAATCCTGAAAAACAGGAGAAAGATTTTGCTGTAAGCAAATTCTTTGCGGGAGTAACACTTATTCAGGATGATTACTTCTATACAGAGTTCCTCAATGAAAAGGATTCGGCAGTTGCAAATATGTTATTTGATCACAATTCCGATCCCGATGAAAATATAAATCTCTCAAAAAATGAAGATTTTAAAGCTATGGTTACATCATTCTCGTCGGAGCTCAGACAGAAACGGGGTAATGCATTCGTGAAGAATTAATATAGTATATTTAAAATAAGAAAGGATATTTATAGGTGTCAACAGATATCAGACACATATGGTCAGGTGATCATATCCAGAAACCTGGTGTAACGCTAAATGCCGGAAGACTTACTATGCTGTATGAAAATGGCAGTATCAGGTATATATCAGCAGGAGAAAATGAGATAATCAGAATGATTTATTCTGCGGTCAGGGATAAGGAATGGCTGACAATAAAACCGGTGATAACAAATGAATGGATTGAAAGAGGTTCCAGCTCATTCAAAATTGTATATAGATGTCTGTACAAGTCGCGGGAGGTTAATTTTTCAGCCCGTTACCTGATTGAAGGGCAGTCTGATAATAAAATAAGCTTAAGTTTTGAAGGTGAAGCGCTTGATACTTTTGAAAAATGCCGCATCGGCTTCTGTGTTTTGCACCCGGTGGAAAACTGTTCAGGTAAACCATGCATAATTACCCACAGTGATCAAAGTACAGAAACATGCATATTTCCTGTTGAAATTGATCCTCTGCAGCCATTCAGAGACATTAATTCCATGAGATGGGAAGCAAACGGGACTGAATTCCGACTTGATTTTTCGGGAGATATATTTGAGACAGAAGACCAGCGAAACTGGACAGATACTTCATATAAGACATATTGTACACCTCAGAGCCTGCCTTCACCTTCTTTAATAAGGAAGGGAGAAAAGATAAACCAGAAGGTCATTCTGAAAGTAGTCAGGAGCTTTCCTGAAAAGAAAGGCCCGGCTGTTCAGCAAACAATAACAATCAACCCTGAGATTCATCTTCCCCTGCCAAAGATTGGAATCAGTCGTTCCACAAGAGATATCCCTTTAACAGAAAATGAAGCAGGAACAATTAAAAATATCGGGTTTGATCATTACCGTACCGATCTGCACATGTACACCAGTGATTGGAAAAAGAAAGCTGATCTGGCTGGAAAAGAGGCTCTGGAGATGGGATATCCTCTTGAGCTGGCTCTCTTCTTTGATGATGGATTTCTTCGCGAGGTGAATGATCTCATCGAATGGATATCATCCTGCAATCCACGAATATCAGTTATTTTACTTTATCACAGAACCTGGTTAGTAACTCCCCTAATCCTTACAAGCCTTGTAACCCCTCTTCTTAAGAAAGCTATACCCCTGTTGATAACAGGCTATGGCACCAATGCAAATTTTGCCCAGATCAATTTCGACAGACCTGAGTCGGCACCAGGTGATCTTATATGCTATTCAGTTCAACCTCAGGAACATGCATCTGACAATACTACTCTGACCGAAAATCTGCAGGCTCAGTTGCATACTGTTGAGAGCGCCAGGCAGTTTTCAGATGGAAGAGGAATATGGGTATCACCTGTCAATATCAAGAGAAGGTTTAATGCAAACGTAGAAAACTATGAAACTCCTCATACGGAAGATTCTCTTCCTCCTCAGGTTGACAGCAGGTTAATGTCACTATTTGGCGGCTGCTGGACAGCAGGAAGCCTTAAATATCTCTGTGAATCAGGATTAAGCGGGGCAACATATTATGAAACAGCCGGAGAAAGAGGTATCATTCAGGGTGATCTCCCTTCAAGATGGCCGGATAGGTTTCAGTCTGTTCCGGGAATGATCTTTCCTGCTGCAACTGTATTTAAGTTTCTTCTTCAGGATAAGTTCCTGAAGGTGATTAAAAGCAGCAGTTCGCATCCCCTGAAATTTGATTGCCTTGTACTATCCGATGGAAAAAAGACCAGGATAATTGCAGTTAATTTTACTGCTGACAGGCAAAATATATCCATAACGGGAATACCGGGTCATGCAGGTTTGAGACAATTGCATGCAGGAAATTATCCGGATGCAGTAAGCGATCTGAAATGGATAGATAATTCTCCCTGTACAAGAATTAACCTTATAGAAAATCTTCTTCTGGAACCTTTTTCAATAAGTTTCATAAATACTGAATGGATTGTTAACGATATCTGATCTGAAACTTATATTTTTATAAAAACCGGAAACTTAAACATTATAATTTATGGTACTTGTTCAGAATTACGGATTAGCGGTATTTCTGTGTTTTGTTGCAATGGTATGCTGGGGATCGTGGCAGAACACACAGAATCTTATTGGCAAAGAGTGGCGTTTTGAACTTTTCTACTGGGATTATTCTATCGGAATATTGCTCTTTGCTCTTATTATGGCATTTACTTTTGGCAGTTTTGGAGAAGAAGGCCGCAGTTTTATGCCCGATCTGGCCCAGGCCGATCCAAAAAATCTGCTCTCATCAGCGCTGGGCGGATTTATCTGGAATATAGGTACACTGCTGCTTGTTGCTTCAATATCAATTGCCGGCATGTCAGTTGCCTTCCCTATCGGAGGCGGTATAGGCTGGACACTCGGAATCCTGATAAATTACATAGGGAAACCTGAGGGTAATCCTGCACTCCTTTTCGGCGGAACAGCTGTAATCATTCTGGCTATACTGGTAAGTATGCAATCGTACAGGAAGCTCGCCGTTCATCAGAAGAAACCTTCCTTTAAGGGCATTGCACTTGCTTTCGCTGCCGGTTTATGCATTGCATTCTTCTACAGGTTTGTGGCCTCCTCGATGGCGACAGACTTCTCCCCTGCCGACGATGGAAAGATAAGCTCTTATACTGCGGTGGTATTCTTTTCTATCGGTGCTCTCTTAAGCACAATTATTGTGAATCCCATATTTATGGCCAGACCGGTACAGGGCTCGCCGGTTAAATTTTCGGAATGGATCAGGGGTAATTCCAGGGCGCATCTTCTGGGAATGCTGGGTGGAGCAATCTGGTGCCTTGGCAACTCTGTCAGCTTTATGTCAGTGGGTGCAGCAAGTCCGGCAATATCATATGGATTGAGCAATGCAGCACCGGTTGTTGCTGCACTATGGGGAATCTTTATCTGGAAAGAATTCAGGGATGCACCAAAGGGTACAAACCTGCTGCTGACGCTGATGTTTGCTTTCTACCTGGTCGGGTTGGTGCTTATCGTTTACTCGAGATTTGCATAAATTTAACATGTACTCACCCCCCGGCCCCCTCTCTACTTCGTAAAGAGGGGGTGTAAAAAATAATAAGTTTAGAAATTTCCCCCTCATTGCAAAGCAGAGAGGGGGAGTCCTGAGCGGAGCGAAGGAAGGGGGTGAGTTCATGAGACAAAATAATAATGATTTAATCTATATAAAAACAATTCCATGAATAAGTTTATAACTCTGATTATCTTAGCATTATTTACCTTCACACTCTCCCACTCCCAGGAAAAACCCTGGCAGGGCCCCTCTGCCGATCTGTCGCATGGGAAACTGATGGTTTCCGAAAATAAAAGATACCTGGTTCACGAGGACAGAACTCCCTTCTTCTACCTTGGCGATACCGGATGGGAGCTTTTTCACAGATTGAACAAAGATGAAACTGAAAAATACCTCGAAAACCGAAGGGCCAAAGGATTCACTGTAATACAGGCAGTTGCACTTGCCGAACTCGACGGGCTGAATACTCCCAATTCAGAAGGCAACAAACCTTTGATCAATAATGATCCCTTAAAACCGAATGAATCCTACTTTGCCCATGTTGACTGGGTGATAAAGAAGGCTGCCGAAAAAGGTCTTTATATTGGTTTACTTCCAACATGGGGCGATAAGGTGGATCCACAAAGATGGGGAAAGGGTCCGAAGGTATTCAATAAAGAGAATGCATTCGGATACGGAAAGTGGATAGGGGCGAGATATAAAGATTACAAAAATATTATCTGGATCAACGGTGGCGACAGGCAGGGAGGGGGCGATAACTTCGAGGTATGGAATGCACTGGCTGAAGGTATTAAATCTGTTGACAAGAACCATCTGATGACTTATCATCCGATGGGTGAGAACAGCTCTTCCACATGGTTTCATAACAGTTCATGGCTTGATTTTAATATGATACAAACCGGACACGGACAGAGGTCCTATGCAGCTTACCTCAGATATGTAGTCAGGGATTACAATCTGCAGCCTGTTAAGCCCTGCCTTGATGGCGAACCGAGGTATGAAGATCATCCGGTAAACTGGAATCCAAATGTAATGGGCTGGTTCGACGATGCCGATGTAAGGCAGGCTCTTTACTGGAACCTCTTCAGCGGTGCATTCGGCCATACATACGGATGCCATCCGATATGGCAGATGAAGACTCCCGATAGAGAAGCCGTAGGTCTTGCCAGGAATAACTGGTACGATGTTCTTGATCTGCCCGGGGCATCTGACCTTATTCATGCCCGCAGACTAATTGAATCACGTCCTTTTCTCTCGAGAATCCCTGACCAGTCTCTTATTGTCCCGGCATATTATCCTGAAACTGACTATGTTGTTGCCACACGCGGGGATGGCTATGCTTTTGTGTACTTCCCGACAGGATGGAGTGCAGAAATTGATCTTGAAAAAATGAAAAGTGAAGCTGTTCATTCCTACTGGTATGACCCCAGGACAGGGGAATCAACTCTTATCGAGACTATCGATGATATGAGACCCAGGAAGTTCACGCCGCCTTCAAACGGGAGAGGTAATGACTGGGTCCTTATACTTGATGACGTCTCCAAAGGATTTAACTTACCGGGTAAGTAACATGCAAATCGGTTTAAGTTCATATACCTACACCTGGGCAGTCGGTGTTCCGGGATCAATGCCCGGGAACCCACTGACTGCCAAAGGAATTATTGATAAAGCAGCTGAATCAGGACTGAAACTGGTCCAGATTGCTGATAATCTTCCACTTGAAAAATTCCCGGAAGATGAATTGAATGATCTGCTTGGATATGCGATACAAAATAAGGTAGAGATTGAAATGGGAGGCCGGGGCATGACTCCTGAACACACCATGCAATGCCTGAAAACAGCAGAACTTCTGAAATCACAAATCCTGAGGATGGTAATTGATGGTCAGGATTTCGAACCTGACATTCCTGAAATATCCGGAATTATAAAAGATCTTTTACCTGAATTCAGATCGAGGAATATCACTCTTGCTATCGAGAATCACGACCGTTTGATGGCGTGGGAATTTGAAAGGATAATACAGAATGTCGGAAGTGAACTGGTTGGTATATGTCTTGATTCTGTAAACTCAATGGGAGCTGGTGAAGGCTTTGAAGAGGTAGCCCGGATCCTTATTCCTTACACCGTAAATTTCCATATTAAGGATTTTACTATCAGGAGAGTGTCGCACAAAATGGGAATCATTATTGAAGGTACTCCTGCTGGCAAAGGTCGGCTTAATATAAGAGAGGTCGTCAATAAGCTGAAGCAAAAAGGACAATGCAGCAGTTCCATACTGGAGCTATGGACCCCTCCTGAACAGGATATTAAAAGTACTATTTTAAAAGAGAACCGGTGGGCTGAGGAGAGTATTGAATATTTGAAGAAAATCATAACCTGATCTGCGATAATCAGCGTGATCTGCGCGAAAAAGTATTTCCCGCAGATTTCGCAGATTTGCGCTGATTTAAAAAATAACTTATGGGAAAATTAAAATTTGCAGTATTAGGTTGCGGATTCTGGTCGAAATTCCAGATTGGCGCCTGGAGCGAACTTGAAGGAGTCGAACTTGTTGCGGTATATAACCGGACTATTTCAAAAGCTCATAAAATTGCTGACTACTTTAAGGTTCCGGCGACTTATGATGATCCTGAAAAGCTGTTCCGGAATGAAAAACTTGATTTTATTGACATTATAACAGATGTTGACACTCACGCCCATTTTGTAAATATGGCGGTAAAGAATGCAATAAAACACATTATCTGCCAGAAACCAATGGCTCCTGATTTTGAAACTGCCAAAGGAATGGTGGAATTGTGCAAAAATGCAGGAGCAAAACTCTACATTCATGAAAACTACCGCTGGCAGGCTCCTGTAAGAAGGTTAAAGCAGATAATTGATTCAGGTGTAACAGGCAAGCCATTCAAAGCCAGAGTCTCCTTTCTCTCAGGTTATCCGGTATTCGACAACCAGCCATTCCTGAAGGAGCTTGACCACTTCATTCTCACTGATATGGGGTCGCATGTACTCGATGTAACGAGGTACCTTTTTGGGGAATGTAATGACCTTTGGTGCGAGACAAGAGCGGTAAACAAGGGTATTAAAGGTGAGGATCTCGCTGTGATCATGATGAATATGAAGAACGGCATGCCGGTATATACTGAGATGTCGTATGCCTCAATCGTTGAGCATGATTCATTTTCAACACTTCATATCCTTGTTGAAGGTGAAAAGGGATCTGTATACCTTGGACCAAAATTTGAGATACGCATTACAACAAAAACCGGAACTGTTTCGGAAACTGTAAAGTTTCCATCCTATACCTGGGCTGATCCTGATTATATAGTAAACCATGAAAGCGGAATTCATGTAAACCGCAATATACTTGAGGCAATTCAGGGCACAGGTAAAGCGGAAAACACCGGAGATGATAACCTGGAAACTGTAAGGCTTATATGGGCATGTTACAATTCGGCAAAATCAGGGAAAAAGATCAGAATTGAAGAGTTCATTTAATATTATACGAGGAAAAATGCAAAAAGTTACACTTGTTGGAGCAGGAGGTAAGATGGGTTTCCGTCTGACCCAGAATCTTAAGAATTCAGATTATGAGATGGCCTACCTTGAAATCAGTCCGCAGGGTATGCAAAAGCTTGGAGAAAAAGGTATTGTGGTTACCAGCGCAGGGAACTGTATTCCTGAAGCCGACATCGTCATACTCGCAGTGCCTGATGTAGCGTTGTCAATGGTCTCAGGGGAAATGATTCCGATGATGAAAAGCGGAGCGCTGGTTGTAACACTTGACCCGGCAGCTGCTCTGGCAGGAAAGCTCTTTTCACGGAGCGATGTATCATATTTCATAACCCATCCTGCTCATCCTTCCATTTTCAACTGGGAATCCGAGGAGGAGAAAATGAAAGACCACTTCGGAGGTATAGCTGCAAAGCAGTCAATTGTTTGTGCCCTGATGAGTGGCACTGATGACGACTATCTTAAAGGAGAAATACTTGCGCGAACATTTTATGGACCAATTCATCGTTCCCACAGAATAACAGTTGAACAGATGGGGCTTCTCGAACCGGCCCTGGTTGAGACACTGGCATCTACCTGTATTTATGTAATACGTCAGGGGCTCGATGAAGTGATTAAGAGAGGCGTTCCTGCCGAGGCTGCGAGGGATTTTCTGTTAGGTCATCTCCGTATCCAGATGGCGGTCCTCTTCAATGAACTTCCCGGCGCTGTCTTTTCAGATGCCGCAAATAAAGCGCTGCAAAGAGGATTAAAAGAATTCATTAAGGATGACTGGAGGAAAGTTTTTGAACCGGAGAATGTAAGGGATCAAATAGCTTCAATAACATGAAAAGATTACTGATTTTTCTGATTGCCGGTATACTGCTGGTAAACAATCACGCAACAGCTCAGCAGACAAACTGGAGCCACTTCAGGGGAAACAACCTCAACGGGATATCCGATTCGGAAAACCTTCCGGTTCAGTGGAATGAAGCACAAAATATTTTATGGAAAATACCCATTGCCGGTAAAGGGTGGTCCTCTCCTGTGGTTTGGGGCGAACAGGTGTGGTTAACCACCGCCTCCCCATATGGAAGAGAGATGTCCGGCATTTGTCTGAATTCAAAAACCGGCAGGGAGATCTTCAATATCAGACTATTTGAACTGGATAAAACGTATTCAAAGCATGATTTCAATACGTATGCCACACCAACTCCATGCATTGAGCAAGGATTCGTATATATCCATTTCGGTACTTCCGGAACAGCATGCCTCAGAACAACAGATGGTTCAGTGGTCTGGAAACGAACTGATCTTAACTGTGAGCACATACAGGGACCTGCTTCATCACCGGTAATATATAAAAATATGCTGATCCTTCATTTGGAAGGATCTGACATTCAATACATTGTGGCACTTGACAAAACCACCGGGAAAACTATCTGGAAAACAGACAGGCCTGCAGAGGTATATGATAAACTCAAACCCATTGGTAAAAAAGCCTACATAACTCCCATTATAATAAATGTAAAGGGAAGAGACCTGCTGATATCAAACGGTTCTGCTGCCTGCATTGCATATGATATTCTTACAGGCAAAGAGGTGTGGAGGGTTGTCCAGGGAGAAGACTCAACCATATCAATGCCGGTAACAGAAAATGGAATTGTATACTTCTACACCGGCTTCGTTACCCCTGGTGAAGGTGAACAGTATGCCGAATTGCTTGCCGTTGATCCGGCCGGTTCGGGTGATGTGACATCGACACATGTTAAATGGAGGTTCAAAGGAGCTGTTCTTCAGCTTCTTACACCTCTCATAAAGGATGGACTGATTTATACTGTGGACACTAAAAATAACCTGTTCTGTATTGATGCAGCTACAGGAAAACAGGTGTATACCAGGAGAATGACAGCCAAATATAACTCCTCCCCTGTTTATGCCGGAGGAAATATCTACTTTACGTCGGTTCAGGGAGAAACAACTGTTATAAAAGAGGGAAGAAAACTTGAGATAGTATCCCGCAACAAGCTTACAGGGGAAATATATGCAACTCCTGCCATAACAGGTAATAAACTGTTAATCAGAACTGCAACTGACATGTATTGTATTGGGATAAACTAATCTGTATTCCGAAGTAAGAACAATTGAACAAACGAACTAAGAAATCAGAACTTCTTAATTCTCCTGTTTTGTGCGAAAGACACCCAAAATTAAGATAGAAAGACAAACCCAATTTAAGAACTTCCCATTACTGACATAAATCCCGAGTTTGACAGTTAGATTTTTTAAGTATTTAATATAAAGCATATTAGTGCCGCAAAAAAAATTTGTGACACTACATTTCTTCCTTTTTCAATATTTTTGGTGGGATCTTAATGCTTATCGCGTTTAAAAGCTTCATGGCATTTTCCGGGATATCAGTTCTCACCCAAATTGTCTGGTTCCTCATTTTTATCGGGATAGCAAATACCTGATTGAGTTCCTTTAAACCTTGAACGGATGTTAATGGCCTGGGTTTAATACAATCTTTCTCAATAGCTTTTGAGTTAAGTAATTCGGCTTTCGCACGGAGATTTTTTGTCAGGTGTGCCTCACAAAGGTATGCAAGGAAACAGACCATGATGTGACCAATAATACGATCATCTGTCCAATGGAAAACGGGTCTGGTTTTGAATGTTCCTTTAAGTTCGCCGAAAGCGTCCTCTATCCGCCAGAGTTGTTTGTACTCTGAAATGATATGGGCAGCCGACATAGCCTCCTTTTTTACATTGGTAATTATGCCAAAGAACCCATCCTTTTTTCTCTCTTTTTCAATTGCCTGATGGTTAATCGCTGGCTTGTTGTTACTGCTGATACAAACATATTTTTTGTAATTGGTATTGCTGACAAAATCTTTAACGGTCACATTTTTTCTGGATAGCTTTATCCTGATTTTATCCAGTATTTCCTCTCTGGCTTTGTGATCCCTTTCTGCCCGGCTCTTTGACCACGTAACTATGTAGCGATCTTCATCTTTTTGGGTTTCATACCAGGCAAGTTCATCATTAACAAAAGAGAATCGATCGATGTCATAAAATTCATCCCGAATGATTTTTTTACTGGTTCCGATTTTGAACCCCACGATGAACTCACCACAATCTTTTCTCAAATATTTTAAGTTTTCAGTCGAAAATAGGCCCCGGTCAGCTACAAAAATAAAACGGTTGACAGTAAATTTTTTGCGCAGTTTTCTTACCATTCCTTCAAGGGTCTTGCCTTCAAAGGTATTACCCGGGTGAACTTCAAATCCAAGCGGGATACCTTCAGTGTCGGTCAGCAATCCCAAGACCACCTGGGTACAATCACTGCGCCTTTCCTTGCTGTAACCAAACCTTGGTAAATCCCCCAGGTCAGTCCGTGTACTCTCAAAACGAAGGGTTGTTAAATCGTAAAGAACAACATCAACCTGAACGTTGAACAGATCTTTTCCATAATAAAAAAGTTGTTTTTCAATATCTTCCTTATGGGTGCTGAGTAAATCCAGACTCCTGTAAAAATGATGAAGTTCAATTTCGTTATCAAATAATCCGGGATAAAACCGATCCAGCATTCTATCCCAGAGACCAAGTTTGGAAATTGGTTCCATAAATCTTGATACCACCATTGAAAAAACAGCCCTTTCAAATTTAAACTGCAAACGATCATGTTTTTGAGCAATACCTGATAGTACATTACTGATACCCAATTGATCTGCCATATGTTGTAAAAGCAACAACGGACCATACAGGTAGGCCTGGCTTATGTCAATTGATGAAGCCAGGTTCAGAGCGGTAACCCTATCGAGATGTTTATTAACAGCTTCTGCCAATTTTTGAAGTTTCCCCTCTTCGACCCGACCCAGGGAAAGCAGCACCCGCTGACGTACTTTCCCGTCACGGCGAAAGGACTCAACAAGATGATAATAAGCTTCACCACGACTGTTTTTTGTAATTCGGATATACATGGTCTATTGTTTATGCAACAAACATATGTATAAATCCAATACATAATACTTATTAACTTAAAATTGTTCACTACATTTTCAAAAATCGGGAACAAGAATCACGATTTTATGCGGATCTCAGAAGCCCTAATCCAGTTTAACTGTCAAACTCGGGACTTGTTATTGAACTTGACGGAGATTCCCACGGGGAATACCATAAAAACAGGAAGACGAAAACAGGGATAAATACATAGAGAGCTTAGGATCCACTGTATTAAGATTTGAAAACAGATTTGTATTCCGGGAACCTGAATATTTAAAAAGTGAGATAAGGAAAGTTTTCGGTACAAGAAAAGAATCAATCTGACAAACCAATCAACCCCCCCGGCCGCTATTAGCTCTTGTAATGCTTTGATTATCTTTGCACTGCGGCCACCCCTCCTTCAAAAGGAGGGGAAAGTA
>MENI01000063.1:0-1942 GCA_001768195.1 Bacteroidetes bacterium GWA2_40_15
TACAGTTGTTTTACTTTGTATTTCAATATTTACTTTAGCCGGCCAGACAGAAACCCTGGAAAAATTTGGTCCGAAAAATAAGATCAATGCCGGAGTTAATATTCATTTTACAACCGGTCATGAGAAAGACCTTGATATGATTGCCAAAGCCGGATTTAAATTTATCCGGATGGATTTTGCCTGGCAGAATACCGAGCGTGCTAAGGGTGTTTATGACTGGTCAGCCTATGAGGAGCTGACAGCAAATCTTACAAAGCGCGGAATAAGGGCTCTCTACATCCTCGATTATTCAAATCCTCTCTATGAAGATCAGGTTGAATCAAAGGATCCTATTTCCGGGAAGATTCAGAAAGGAATTGCTGCTCCCCGGAAACCGGAAAGTGTTGAAGCATTTGCAAAATGGGCATCTGAAGCTGTTAAGCATTTCAGAGGCAGCAACATAATCTGGGAAATCTGGAATGAGCCCAATATCTTCTTCTGGCGACCTGCGCCTGATGTGGAAAATTATAATAAGCTTGCACTGGCTACCTGCAAGGCAATAAAATCAGCTGTTCCGGAAGCAATAGTCATCGGTCCGGCAACATCCCAGCTTCCCCTGCCGTTTATTGAGTCGTTTCTTGAATCAGGGGTTATGCAATATATTGATGCTGTAAGTGTTCACCCTTACAGGAGATATTCCATGTCTCCCGAAACTGCCATTGATGACTATAAAAAAGTTGATGAATTAATTAAGAAATTTACACCTGAGGGGAAACCTTCAATACCCATCATTAGCGGGGAATGGGGATATAACACTTCCACCAGGGGTGTTTCACCTGAAACCCAGGCTGCATATATTGTAAGGATGCAACTGTCAAATATAATGTACGGTATCCCTTTGTCAATCTGGTATGACTGGAAAAATGATGGCCCCGATCCTGATGAATGGGAGCATAACTTCGGGACTGTTACTACTGACCTGAAGCCAAAACCCGCCTATATCGCCATAAAAACACTGAATGAACAACTTGGAGAGTTTACTTTTATAAAAAGGATAGAGATCAAAAATCCTAATGATTTTGTGCTGCTTTTCCGGGATAATAATGGTGTAAGCAAAATTGCAGCATGGACAACAGAGGTGCCTCATAGTATACTTGTTGAAGAGATTAAAGTTAAGGCAACAACCCTGGCAGGTTCAGACTGGTCGGGAAATACTGTTCAGGTTAAGACAGATAAGGACAGACTGCATTTAGACCTGAATAATTATCCGGTTTATACCATACTTCCATAAGGATGGCAAGAATACTCACTAAATATTGCTGACTCTTTTGAGAATCTATTCCAGGTTAATCAGATATTTATACAATTCACTTTTTGTTGAAAGGATAACTGTTGTAGTACTATCGAATGTCTGCTCAAATGTCTCCATTGACTTAACGAAGCTATAGAGGTTTCTTGAAGCGGCTGACTGGTTGTAAGCTCCCGCATATATGGCAGTAGCCCTGGCATCGGCCTTGCCCATTATCTCTTCAGCCTGGCGGAATGCCACTGACTGGATAGTTTTCAGGTCTCTCTCTTTTTCCCCGTTGATCTTTGAGGCTTCACCCTGACCTTCGGCCCTGAATTTATCAGCAATACGGTAACGTTCGCTTTTCATTCGCTCATATACCTGGGTGCGGACATCCTCAACATAGTTTATGCGCTTGACCCGGAAATCCAGTAAGGCAATACCAAGATCTTTCACTTTGTTATTTGCCGATTCAAGGATCATATCCTGGATCTTTTCCCGTCCAACCATAATATTCATCAGTGTATCACCCACTTCCTCTCCAATTGAACCTGATGGGATCGGCACCCTGTTGCTTGTACGCACGATCTCCTCAAGGTTGTGATTTGCAATATAGTCGCGTGTTTCACCATCAAGGATGTCGTCAAGCCGCGATTGTGCACCCCTTTCATTTGT
>MENI01000063.1:1956-33723 GCA_001768195.1 Bacteroidetes bacterium GWA2_40_15
ACTGCAGAGGATCAACGATCTGCCAGCGGGCATAGCAATCGACAAAGATGAATTTCTTATCCTTGGTTGGCACCTGGTTTGGATCTCCATCCCATGCCAGATACCTCTTTTCAAAATAATTTGTCTTCTGTACAAAGGGCATTTTTAATTTTAAACCCGGGGTGACCTTGGCTTCACCTATCGGTTTTCCAAATTGTGTAATAACAACCTGTTCGGTCTCTTTCACTATATAGGTACTCTGTACAATCAGAATGATGGCTGTTATAATTAAAACCAGCTGTATTATTAATTTTTGACTCATGAGTTCTTTCGTATTATTATTGTCCTTTAAGTTGCATCTGAAGGAGGGGTAGCACATTATTCCCTTTCTCATCAGTGATTATCTTATGGCCCAGTTTTGGGATTGCAGAATTCATCGTTTCGAGATATATCCTGCGCTTGGTTACCTCCGGAGCTTTTACATACTCGTTGTACAAAGCTGAAAACCTGGTTGCCTCACCCATAGCATTATTTACACGCTGTGTTGCATAGCCTTCAGCTTTCTGAATAGTTTCCTCCGCTTGTCCGCTTGCTTTTGGGATGACCTTATTATACTCAGATTTCGCCTGGTTGATAAGTGTTTCTTTTTCCTGCTGCGCCTGGTTTACCGCGTTAAATGCATCCTTCACCGGGTCGGGAGGATTAACGTCCTGCAATACCACCTGCTCAATTTTTATACCCAGCGAATACTCATTGCTTACTTCCTGGATCTCCTCAAAAACCTGTGTTGCCACTTCAGTTCTTCCAACCGTTAAAACCTCATTTACGGTACGGTTACCGACAATTTTACGCATTGCAGCTTCAGATATATCGCGAAGGGAGCCTACAGGGTCCCTTACTTTGAACAGGAAGCTGTAAGGATCATCAACACGGTATTGTACAACCCACTCCACATCAGCAAGGTTGAGATCGCCGGTGAGCATTAATGACTCATCGGTAGTGCCCGACTTGGTAAATTTTGACTGAACACCGGCACTGAGGGTGCGAAATCCAAATTCTTCCTTTTGTTGTCTTTCCACCGGAACCCTTACTATACTTTCCACTAAAGGCATCTTGAAGTTAAGTCCGGGTTCCACCTCACGGACATATTTCCCGAAACGGGTTATTACGCCGACCTCTTCGGGTCCTACCTGGAAGAAAGATATCCAGAAAAAGACTATCATCGCAATGATAACAAGATACTTCCAGAGGTTTGGAAGAATTTTCTTCCATTCAGGTGGCAGATCGAGCATATCGATTATACTATTAGCCATGTATATAAGTTTTAAATTATTTTCAAATATAGGCATAATGTGCGAGCAAACAGACCTGAATGACTATATAATCAATAATTTGTATCTTTGTCAGAAACAGTTTAAAATCAGCAATTATGAAAGCAATACTCAACCTGTTTGCAATTTTTATTTTTACCTCTTTTACTTTAACCGGTCAGCAAGGTTTGGCAATCGGGGATAAAGCGCCTGAATTTGTAGCCCTTGCTGATGATGGATCAACATGGGATATCAGTAATTTCCTTGGTAAGAATTACATTGTGGTTTACTTTTATCCGGCCGCTATGACCGGAGGATGTACCAAACAGGCCTGTTCTTACCGTGACCACAGGGAAGATCTGCAAGCAGCAGGTATTCAGGTTGTTGGCATTAGCGGAGACAAAGTTGAAAGTCTCAGACTTTTCAAAAAGGCTGAAAACCTCAATTTCACTCTTTTATCTGATGAGAAAGGCGTTATTGCAAAAGCATTTGGGGTTCCTGTTGGCGAAGGCGGAGCTATAAAACGTACGGTTGAAGGAGCTGAACATGAACTTGTACGTGATATAACTACAAAAAGATGGACTTATATTATAGGGAAAGACAAAAAGATCATTTATAAAAACGAGTCAGTCAATGCAGAAAAAGATACCGGGGAGGTACTGAATTTTATTAAGCTTCAGGCTTCGAAGTAGGAATCAAATTCCGGTAATCTCGCAACAGGTTTACCACTTCAGATTTTTAAGTCTTGCCATCGCTTCAAGAACATTCTCATGGGTGGCGAAAGAAGAAAATCTGAAGTATCCTTCTCCGGCGGGGCCAAAGCCTGATCCCGGAGTACCCACAACATGGGCTTCATTCAACAGTTTGTCAAACAGGTCCCAGGAGCTGATGCCACGACCTGAGTTAAACCACACATACGGGGCATTCGTCCCTCCGAAAACCTGAAAGCCCATTTGGGTAAGGTTTTCACGAAGTATCCTCGCATTGTTCATGTAGTAACTGATAGTGGATTTCGATTCTTCTTTACCCTCAGGGGAGTAGATAGCGGCAGCGGCTTTCTGCACGGGGTATGATACTCCGTTGAATTTGGTAGTATGTCTTCTGAACCACAGAGGGTACAGTGGTTTTTCTGATCCATCGGGAGCTGAAGCAACAAGGCTTTTTGGAATAACAGTATAGGCGCACCGGGTCCCCGTAAATCCTGCCGTTTTTGAAAAGCTTCGGAATTCGATGGCCACCTCCCTGGCACCTTCAATTTCATAAATGGAGTGAGGAATTTCAGGGTCAGAAATGTAAGCTTCATATGCAGAATCGTAAAGAATGACGGCTTTATTTCTTTTCGCATAATCGACCCATTTTTTCAACTCCTGTTTCGTGGCTGTGGTGCCGGTCGGGTTGTTGGGATAACAAAGAAAGATAATGTCAACCTTATTTTCCGGCAATTCCGGGATGAATCCGTTTTCGGCATTACAGGGCAGGTATACCAGTCCGTCATAATATCCGTTTCCCAGTTTCTCACCGGTACGTCCTGCCATAACGCTGGTATCGACATACACCGGATATGCAGGATCCTGAATAGCGATGATATTATTTTGTCCGAAAATCTCGAGGATATTTCCTGTATCGCATTTGGAACCATCCGAAACAAAGATCTCATCGGCATGAATATCAGCTCCACGCTCCTTATAATCGTTCTTTGCAATGGCCTCGCGCAGAAAATCATAGCCTTGTTCCGGACCGTATCCTTTAAAAGTTCCGGCTTTCGACATCTCTTCAACTCCCTCATGAAAAGCACGGATGACAGCCGGAGTAAGCGGTTGTGTGACATCACCAATTCCCATTCTTACTATATCGGCCTGAGGATGTTCTTTCTGAAATTCACGGACCCGCCGGCCAATTTCAGGAAAAAGATAGCCAGCCTGAAGTTTAAAGTAATTTTCGTTTATCTGCGCCATTTTTCTATTTTTGTCGCAAATATATTAAAGTTATCAATCACTCTTTAACAATGAATTTCATTTATTCCAAAGTAAGCCACGAAAAGAAATTTTTTGGCAACACCGATCCTGTTCAGCTGACTGAGAAATACGGAACACCCATTTATGTCTACAATGAAAATATCCTCAGGGAACGCTGCCGCGACATGAAGGGACTTATATCCTATAAAAACTTCTCGGTAAATTTTTCACCCAAGGCAAACGGTAACCTGGAATTAATTAAGATCATCAGGAGTGAAGGATTACGGGTTGATGCCATGTCGCCAGGCGAAATATATGTAAATCTTCTGGCCGGGTATAAACCGGAAGAAATATTATACATCAGCAACAATGTCAGTGAGGAAGAATTTCTCTATGCTATTCATGCCGGAGTAAAAATTTCAGTTGACTCCGTTTCACAGCTTGAATTATTCGGAAGGATCAACCCGGGGGGCATGGTAGCTTTCAGACTGAATCCTGGTGTCGGAGCCGGTCATCATGAAAAGGTGGTGACAGCAGGGCAAAAAACCAAGTTTGGTATAGAAGTGAGCAGTATAGGTGAGGTAAAAAGAGTTGCCGAGGAATATAACCTCAGTATAACCGGCATAAACCAGCACATTGGTTCACTTTTTATGGAAGGCGATGCCTATCTGAAAAGTACCGGAAATATACTCTCTGTTGCTAAACAGTTTGACAATCTTGAGTTTATAGATCTGGGCGGCGGATTTGGAATTCCATACAGGAAGCAGGCCAATCAACCCAGGCTCAACCTTAAAGAGCTGGGAGATAAACTTTCGGCGGTAATTCGTTCCTTTGTTGATGAGTATGGAAAGGAGATTGAATTCAAAATAGAACCGGGACGTTATATAGTTGCCGAATCAGGTATACTTCTCGGGAAGGTAAATGCAGTTAAAAAGAATTTCAAAACAAAGTTTATCGGTACCGATCTTGGCTTTAATGTGCTGGTACGTCCTGTTATGTATGATTCGCATCACGATATTGAAATATACAGGAAATCGGGAACTCCTTCGCTTAAAGAGGAGCCGGTGACTATAGTGGGCAATATATGTGAAACAGGCGACATTATAGCGAAGGAGAGACATCTTCCCGAGATCTTTGAGAATGATATTCTGGGAGTACTCGACAGCGGTGCATATGGATATTCAATGAGTTCGAACTATAACAACCGTCTCCGACCGGCCGAAGTGCTGATTCAGGAAAATGGTAAGCCACGGATCATACGCAAAAGAGACACTCTCGACGATCTTGTCAGAAATTTTATACTTTAATAATCCTTTTCAATTTATAGAAGATGGAAAGAAACAGCTTTGTAAAGATGCACGGACTGGGCAATGAATATATTGTTCTGGATAGTACAAATATTGATTTCCGGCTCACAAAGCAGGCCATCAGGCGTTTGTGCAATATCCATTTCGGGATAGGCTCCGATGGCATAGTAATGAAGGTACCATCGGCAAAAGCCGATTTTGGTTTCAGAGTCTATAACCCCGATGGCTCTGAAGCGGAGAAGAGCGGAAACGGACTACGGATTTTCTGCAAGTACCTGTATGATTACGGGTATACAAAGAGCCGGCAGTTTTCTGTGGAAACACTCACTGATATTGTATACGCTGATATAGTGAAGGAAGAAAAAGGCAAAGCAATGCTGATAATGGTTGAGATGGGAAAAGCAATTTTTACATCAGGGGATTTCCCGGTTGGTCCGGATAAACAGGAATTCATTGCACAGAAGATTATGGCAGGAGACAGGGAGTATGAAGTGAATTGTGTATCGGTAGGTAATCCTCATTGTGTTGTTATTAAACAGGATCTGGACGAAGAAGAGGTAAGGAAATACGGTCCGTTACTTGAAAACCATCCATTGTTTCCCAACCGCATTAATGTGCAGTTTGCCAAAGTACTTTCCGATCATGATGCCCAGATCCTTATATGGGAGAGGGGAGCCGGTTATACACTGGCTTCCGGAAGTTCATCATGTGCAGCATCCTCCGTTCTTGTTAAAAGAGGTCTGATAAAAGGGGACCTTACAATGCATATGCAGGGAGGCATATTGAAAATTCAGATTGATCCTGAATGGAATATCCGAATGACCGGTGAAGTGAGGGAGATCGTAAGGGGAGTTCTTGGCAATGAACTGCTGGAAGATTTAAGCAAGTCTTTTGCCTGCTGAATTATCTGCATTATTTAAGAATTTTTTATTCAGGAGAATTCATCATGTGGATAACTTTTGTTAAGGCTATAGGTTCATAACTATTTTCTTATTCTTTTTACAGAATTGATTAATGTATAGGAGATTGTGGCACCAATCTCAAATTGGTTAATTTTCATTTTCTGATCAATATAGAAGTAATCATCTCTTAGCACTGGAATATTATCGCTGTTTTCAGGAGATGTGAAGCTGCTAAATGAACCTATATATCTTGCATCGATGAAGAATCTGAGATTTTTTAATTTATACCCGATGCCGACACCTGTGTTCCACTGCCCCACTGTGGTATTCTTTATTGGCAGCGCATTAAAGTCATCCATATTTCCTTCGAAATCAGCATCTATGCCTGTTGTAGCAATATCATTTTTTGTATAATTAATTGAAACATTCCCTCTTGCTTTATATAGAAAGAGTACACCTACTCCTCCTGAGGCATATGCAAGGATATTTTTGTTTAAATAAAAATATTTCTTCAGATAAAATGGGAGTTCAAGAAAATAATCATTTTCATTGTAAGTAAGCTCAAAACTCGGATCTTCAGTAAAATTCCGTGTATAAGTTGACCAGAAGACCATCAAGTCCCCGCTTACCGAGATCCCATCTGTAAATTCATATTCGGCAACTCCGTAATAAGTAAACCAGTATCCAGATTCATTTAAAGGTTTACTATAATCTATTCCTTCAAGTACAGAATATACTTTGACGGTTTCATGTCTGAGCCAGTTTGCTACATTCTTTGCTCCGATTGTGAATAGTGGATGTATTTTATACTTCTTAACCATACGATTAAATAACTCAGGATTTTCTGCTTCCCTGAGCTCGTAATGAGGGTAGTTTGTCAGCAGGAGATTTACCGTCGATTCGGCTTTTTCCTTTTCTCCAGTCTCAATATAACATTTTGCAAGGAGTTCAAGAGCTTGTTCCTTCTCCTTTCTTGAGAATTTGCATGAAATCAGTGCTCTTTCAAGTATTTCTATGCAATCAATGAAACTGCCTCCCTGATATGATGTATTAGCGTTACTAAGTCTTTCAGAACAATCCTTGTCAGACCAGGTTTCCGAGTTGTTCATCTGTGCAACTGCCATCAGAGAATACCCAAGAAAGAATAATATTATAACTAGTTTCTTCATTCTGTATTTTATCCATTTATGGATTCTTCCCGCATGTTTCTTCATATGGAACCTCCTGACCTACATTATCTTTCCATTCTGAATCTGTCATATCTTTCTTTACCAGTTTACAGATTAGTGAAACAAGTTTTTGAGAGGAGGTTTCCCAAATCCTTATACTCTTATCCGACATACCAGCAACAAGTTTATTATCATGTGTGAACCAAACAGATCGGGCTCTCAGGTTAAGGTTTTCTATACTAATTGCTCCTCCTACACTATTCAACAGGTCAAAGAATTTATGGTAATTATATAGCCTGATGACTTTATCCCATGCTGCTGTTGCCACAAGCGAGCAATCATCATTGAAAATAAGTAAGTTGATACCCGTGGTTTGTGCTGCAAACCTTGAATAGAGATAAGGCTTATTCTTCAGCTTGAATAAAAGTATATTTCCGTTTGAACATCCAGCCAATAAAGAATTTTCATTCTTATTCCATGCTAAGCATAGAGGTTTTTCTATTTCTGAAGAAAACAATAATTCGCTTGTTGAGTTCCGTAGGTTCCATAGAAAAATGGAGCCATCATCATGAACCGATATAACACTGTCGTTGCCACAAAGCGTTAAAGATTTAACTGAAGAAGGAGCTTTAATAGTATTTATTGAAATTATCTCATTCGCACCAGTATCCCAGATTATTATGAGACTGTCCGTGCCACCAGTTATCAGATGATTCCTGTTATTGTTCCAGATAGCGGCACTAATGGTCTTAGTATGGCCATGAAGCTCTGAAATCGCAATTTCATTCTTAGACAAGGTTTCTAATATTAGTCCTTTGTTTTCATAGTTCAAGGACATCTTTCTTCCATCCGGACTTAAGCTGATAAAATCCACAAAATCAATTATAGGGTTCTTATAAAGGATTTTAGAAATTCCATTATTATTCCACTGCAAAATATTGCCGTCCATATCAGCGGTTAAGAGGCCGGTTTCATTTTCAGCAAAGCTCCATATCTCAGAGGGAGTTCCCATGAATACTGAATGCTTTGAACTGTCGAGCTTTGAAAAAGCTTTATTAAGTGCTTCCCAAATTACCGGATCATCAGATGGTCCATCGTTGTTTCTGTTAAAGTTAAAAGCCTGAACTGCAAGAAGTCCCATTAATTCAGGATTCTTCTCCATAGAAAGTGATTTCAGAGCAAGATTTTGTGCAGTTGAAATAAGGCTAAGTCGTTTTGCTTTTTCCTCAGCTGATTGTGCCAGGATTCTCTGTTCATCAGCAAACTGTTTTTCCTGTTCGGCTTTTCTGGCTTGCTCTCCTGCAATTACAGACAGTTGCTCAGCCCTGGTTTTCTGTTGCAGCGCATTCTTACTTGCTACAAGAGCTTCCTTACTGGCAATCTCCGATTGATTTTTTGCGGTGAGAGCTAACTTTTCATTCTCCTCAGCTTTCTGACGTGAAACTATAGCTTCCTGTTTTGCTACATCAGCTTCCTCTTTTGCTGCGATTGCTGTATTTTTCTGATTTTCTGCGATCTGTTGCTGGATAATGGCATTGGATCTTTCTTTTATAGCCCAAATCGTAAAGAATGAAAGTATTAAAATGATACCAGAAGCAACTGCAATTACTATATTTTGTTTTCTTCTTCTGGCTTTATGTATCTCCTGCTTACTTTGGGCAATGAATTTAAGATTTTTTTCATTTAAGAATAACTTATCTTCGTAAGGTGCTATGTACTTCAGATCTTCCTCTGAGAGAACAAGATGTCTCTTTTCATAGTTTAAATAAGCACTTTCGATAAAATATTTAACTTCCAGAAGTTCCTTTTCAATGAGAGTTATTTTTTCAAAAATCTTAGACGCAAGAGAATCATGGCGAAGCTCATATCTGTCATTCTCATCTTTATCTCGAAGAATTCTTAAACGGACAAATTTCTGTATCAGCCTTTTAACAGTTTCATTGTCAATCTTTTTTCCGAAAGTTCCTGAATAATCAATAACCTCTTCTTCTGTTATTTGATGTTTAGTTCCCTTAACCGAAATGAAAGATTTTAGAATAATCAATCCGGTTTCAGGATCATCAAGCTGAGAAACCTGCTCTTCGAGGAATGTACCGAGTATATCTTTGACATCTCCGGTTTTTGCCAGGAGATCCAGTGTCATTCTCCTTGCTGATTGACCTTCATTCTCCCCTAGTCTCATGATCTTATCAAGGAATATCTGGAGCCACGTCAACTCAACGTCAGTTGTTTCGGGATTAAGTTTTTCTAGAAGAGCGCTTGCAAATTCATCATCAACTTCAATATTATGTACTCTACAAGGACCTTCAATAGTTTGAATGGCATTCAGCCGGGTCATCTTTTCTATTCTTATCCTGTTAGACAGGAAAGAGGGAATAATTCTCTCGAATTCAGTTAAACCTGCTAAATATTCTTCCCTCATGGCGAAAATGAACCTGCACTGAATATCTGATTCTATAACTTTTGCGACATTTTTTATCAGTTCATTTTTCTCATCTTCCCCTCCAAAGATGAAAAGTTCCTCAAATTGATCAAAGATTATGAATAGGGGTTTGAAGTGGTCAAGATAAACTGAGCGTAACAGTTTTTCAAGACTATAACTTGGTTCACCCGATGCCTCAACCCTCTCAAAGGGATTTTTGGTAATAGCGGCTTTTGCCAAAACTTCAAAAAGACTTCGGTTTATATCAGCTCCCCTTCGGACATTGATTGGCAGCCAGTCGGAATCGTTGAATTTGTTTGCAAGACCACAATTTATCAGTGATGATTTACCTGTTCCTGAGGTACCATATACCACTAAAATTTTACTTTCAAAGACTCTCGAATGAAGCTCCTCAATCTCCTTGTCCCTTCCAAAAAAGATATCACGATCATCTTTCGTGAAACTATCAAGAAACTTAAACGGACTCTTTTGTATCATTTAAGATCGAACAATTTATTCGCCATCCATTTTTGAACCAGAAATCACTGATAACAAGAATTTGAATTCCAACATGAGCACATCATAATTCTTTAAGGTTCGTAAATCGCATTTTTCAGTGACTTCTGTTCCAAGGTACATTAACTGATCATTCCGGAATTTCGAATATAAAAAGATGTCTTTCTTGATATTGAACTTTTCTTTAGTATCAAGAACTTCAGTACTCGTATCAATAATCAATGGTGAAAGATTAAGGTATTCGTTCAATGATTTCATAGTTTTCATTAAAAGAACAGACTGACTTTCAGTAAAAGAAGGTTCGTGGAACTCTCTCGCTTTAAAATCGGAATCAGAACTGTTGAGAAGATCTATTACATGATGGAAATCAGCATCCTTAACTTTAGACTTGAGCACTTTTATTTCTTTTACTGAGACCAACTTGTATTTTGCAAGGAATGCAATCTTCTGAAGAATGAAAGTCAGTTTCTCTTCATATTCAACACATCTCTTTTCGATCTCTTCCTGATTAAGATTGATCTGATAATGTCCAATCTCATTTCGTTCCGGGATCCAAAAGTCTAAGGCATTAAAGAAATGTTTGTTAAAGTTTTCAGCCATCTCTGGCATGAACCATTCTATTTTTTGATCTGCGAATATATTTCCAATATTGCGAATCATCCATGAAAAATTTCCCATACTCAGAATAAGAAACCTGTTTTCAAATTCTTTTCTGAAATTCTCAGGGATTACAAGTTTCTCACTGGATTTTTCCTTAACCATCTGTGATAGCATCACAAAGCTCAGAAATTGCATCGTCCGCTCTATTGTTTTAAAGATCTGGTCAAGCCGCATCCGATCCAGCTGGCGCATTGAACCTGAAAAAAGCCGTCGAAGTTCAACACCGATTGGCCAGGGGAAATTTTTAATAACAAGATCGGCGAGCACCCTGTAGTCGACAATTTCATCATCCTCTTCTTCATCGAGAACCATTTTTGCCAAGGTTGCTTTGCACTTTAGCATTTCATCAAAAACAGACCTTATCAGATTTTCGTTTATCTGGGACATAGGTGTTCAGATAAAAATTAACATAAATTTAAACCTATTATTTATTAACTACAAACATCAGAATCTAATGTTATAGTAGTTTATATATCTCAGGAAACATTATTGTTCAACATAGGCACGAATGGCCATAATGATCAATCAGGTGAATTATTGGTATATACTCGACATTGTCTATTGACTGATTAAACCGGTCAGCCAATGATTAGAAGCATGTATTCTTTGAGTATCTTCCGGGTAAATGAGTTATTTATGATAATCATTTAAAATCCTTTTAATGATTTCTTAATCTCCTCTTAATACGGTCTTAATATGTATGAAATAATATTGCTGAGAAAATAACTAATACTTTATGAAGATGGAAGATAAAAGACAAAAAGTTGTGACCTATGTTGGAGCATCAGTTATTGCGCTCTTACTTATCGGGATTTTTTTTACAGTAGGGTCGAATAAAAAGAATAAGAGAAATCTTAATACTGAGAAAATTGCTTCCGAAAAGCTACTATCTGAAAAGCTTACTTCAGAAAAGGAGTTGGCTAAACTGCAGGCTGATTTTTCTACACTGAAACAAAAAAGTGACGCAAATCAGATATTGCTGGCTGAAACTAATATTAGGATAGCTGATAATGAGAAAAAGATTAATTCTCTCACAGGAGAGAACAGATCTTTGCGGTCGAACAGGAAAGAATTGGAAGATCTGAAGAGATTAAAATCTGATCTTGAGAAGGAGTCATCCCAATTGAAATCTGACTATGACAAATTAATGGTAAAGAACAAAGATCTTCAGAATTCTTTATCATCATTGGAAACTGAGAAGAAAAATCTTGCCCTTAAGCTTGAAAACGAACAGAAAATCAACACTGACAATTTTCTGGTCACAGCTACACGAGGGAAGAAAACAGAAAAGATTGTGATAAAAGCTTCAAGAACAAAAAAGCTTAATATGACTTTTGAGGTTCCTCAAAGCCTTACTGAAGCAATAAGCTTTAAGATAGTAACCCCTTCAGGGACAACAATTAATCCGGATGATAAAACTTTGTCATGGACTTTCCCTCTGGATTCAAGGAGTTTTACTGCAAGTTTATCAACTGTGACAGGAGAGTTTGAACAGTCACGACAGGTAGTTTTAAATTATGCACCAAAAGGAAAGCTTGTAAAAGGCGAATACAAGATACAGATACTCTGTGAAAATAATAACATTGGGAACTGCAGGATTATGCTTAAGTAGAACTTTTTTTCAACCTTATCAATACTTTGTTTAAAATGCCCGTCATCTGGCGGGCATTTTTTAAAGCATCCAGATAATCATAAAACAGGTTAAATAAAATAAAGCTATGAAAGTTCTTATATGTGTTATCATCGTTACTGCTATCGTCTCCTTTTCATGTGCAGGAACGAATAAGCATTTGAGGAAAAGCAAGAAATCTGCCACTGAAAATATTGTCCCTAAAATTGAAGAAAAGCAAATAACAGAACCGGCAACTGAAATTAAAGAGGTTGAGGAGAAACTTGTTCCGATCGATGAAAAATTGCCTGACCCTCATCGCTACTTTGTTATAATCGGAAGTTTCAGAAATCCGGATAATGCAAAAAAATATCAGGGCCAGATATTAAAAAAGGGATTCAGTTCAGAGATACTTAAAAATGAAGCCGGATTATATCGAGTCTCGGTTATGTCAACAGATGAAATTGAATTTGCCAGAGATGATGTAAGACGAATTAGGAGATTGTTTCCTGAGTATTACGATACCTGGTTATTGATTCAGAAAAAATAAAATATGTCATAAACAGTATTCTTTTTTTATAATATAACTTAAAACATAAGCAAATGAAAAAGATGTATTATGCAATATTTCCTCTAACCCTAATGGTTTTCCTAAATTCCTGTGCTCCGGTTTATAAATGTGGTGATTCAAAACCAAAAAAGACGCCTGTTACATGGAGCAAAAATATGAAAACAGTTGTAAGTGAAAGAGACAAGTTATGTACCAATCTGGCATTAAAGGAAAAAGAAAATGCCGGATTAAAGAATACAATTACTGACCTGACAGGCAAGAATAAAGACCTTACAGATCAATATAATTCATTAACAAATAAAAATATTGATTTAGAGGGGAAGTACAAAGATTTAATTAATGAGAGCTTATCAAAAACCAACCAATTCAATAAAGCATTACAAGCAAAATCCGATGAATTAAACAATAAAGAACTTTTACTGTCAGAAAGAGAGAAAACATTAAAAGAGATGCAACTGATAATAGCAAGGCAGGATTCCATCACTAAACGGCTAAATGATATTCTGCGAAATGCTTTGCTTGGATTTAATTCTGATGAGTTATCTGTAGAAATTAAAAACGGAAAAGTATACGTCTCCATGTCAGATAAGCTTTTATTCAAATCGGGAAGTTCTGCAGTTGAACTCAAAGGGAAAGAGGCATTAAAACTTTTAGGTGAAGTTTTGGACAAAAATCTGGATATAGACATACTCGTGGAAGGTCATACTGACAATGTGCCGATAAAAACATCTCTTTATAAAGACAATTGGGATCTGAGTGTGGCCAGAGCCACTTCCATTGTTCGGATACTGACAAATGACTATAAAATTGCCCCAACCCGTATGACTGCATCAGGAAAGGGAGAGTATTTTCCAAAATCTGATAATGTAACTGCTGAAGGAAGAGCCAGAAACAGGAGAACTGAAATAATTTTATCGCCAAAACTGGATGAAATAATGAAACTGCTGAATGACTAAGGTAAAGCATTTAGACACATTGTTATGGAAGAATAGGATTCCTAAAGAGATGTTTATTCAATTATTGCTTTATAAAATCAATTAAATGAAAAGATTTCCATGTATAGCGATCTTAATGATCGTTATTCTTACGGTAGGGCAGAGTTTAAGGGCTCAGAATTTTAAGTTAGGACATATCAACAGCGATGAACTTATCCAGGCAATGCCAGAATTTGACTCAGGTCAGGTTAAACTCGAAAAATTCCGTAAGGAACTTATTAATTACCTCGAACTGATGTCAGTTGAATTGAATAATAAAAGCGATGCATATAGTAAGGAGAGTAAAAATCTGAATGAAGTCGTCAGGCAGGTAAAAGAACAGGAACTGATGGACATGAACAGGAGAATTCAGGAATTTCAAGCCACGGCACAGACTCAATTGCAGGAAAAACAAGTAGAACTTTTTCAACCTATCTATGAAAAAGTTGAAAAAGCAATTAAGGACGTTGGTAAAGAGAATGATTATCTTTATATTTTCAATTCTTCGCAAGGAGGATCATTAATTTATTTTGACATAGCCAAGAGTACAGATATTACAGCTTTGGTCAGGGTTAAGCTTAAATTAAAATAGTTTGAATGTCAGATTACTGATTTAAGATAATCTAAATACATATTAAAATGAGAATTCTGCTTGTTGAAGATGAACCTCAAGTCGTTGAATTTTTAAAAAAGGGGCTCAATGAAAAGGGATATGAAACAGAAGTTGCCTATGATGGACACATGGGTGAAAGGCTTGCTCTGAAAGGCGATTTTGGTCTTATAATTCTTGATGTTATTTTACCCAATATAAATGGCTACGAACTTTGCAAAAGAATTCGTGAAAAAGGGATTCAGGTACCGGTTCTAATGTTAACAGCACTAGGGACCACCGATGATAAAGTATCCGGATTTGATGCCGGAGCTGATGATTATCTGGTAAAGCCGTTTGAGTTTGCAGAGCTTCTTGCCAGAATAAAAGCACTTACTAAAAGGTCTTCAGGCTTGATTCAGACATCTAAAGTGTTAATAGTGGCAGATCTTACTCTTGATCTTAATAAGAAATCAGCAACACGCAGAGATAAGCGAATTGAACTTACCGGTAAAGAATTTGAGCTTCTGGAATTTCTTATGAATAATATTGGAAGAGTCTTATCCCGTGTAGAGATCGCTGAAAAAGTATGGGATATTACATTTGATACAGGAACAAATGTAGTTGATGTTTATATAAGTATTTTGAGAAAAAAAATTGACAGGGATTTCGAAGAAAAGTTAATTCAAACAAAGTTTGGGCTGGGTTATTATATAGATGAGCCATAAATGGAAATCAGGAAAAAACTATTGTACCAGTTTATTGGCATTGTTGCCATGATTCTCTTTTTATCTTCACTCTCAGTTTATATTTCTTTTTCCGGAGGAAGAAAGGAGGAATTTTATGACCGGCTTGGCAGCAAGGCAAAAATGGTAGCTCAGATGCTGATTGATATAGATGAGATAGATGCCGGTTTATTAAGAAGAATTGAAAAAAATAATCCCGTAAGTCTGCCTAATGAGAAAATCATTATTTACGATTATCAGGACAAGATTGTATATAGTACTGACGATGATCAATTATTGGTAATACCTCCGGAATTGGTAAATGAAGTAAGGTTAAAAGAAGAAGTCCGTTCAAAGCAAAATTCATATGAAATACTTGGTCAGTTTTATGCAGGCAAGTATGACAGATATGTAGTTTTTGCTGCAGCAACTGATATTTATGGATTGGGAAAGCTTAAACGGCTTCGTGTCATTCTTCTTATAGTTTTCATAATCAGTCTGTTTATTGTATTTATTTCAGGAAAGATTTTTGTATCACGAGCTTTGACCCCCATTTCTAAGATAATGTCGCAAGTGGGTGCGATTAGCGTATCCAACCTTGATGCAAGGATTTCGGAGGGAAATGGCAGAGACGAACTTGCGCAGTTGGCACAAACATTTAATAAAATGCTTGAACGGATTGAAACTGCTTTCAGAACCCAAAAAAATTTTATAGCCAACGCTTCCCATGAATTACGCACTCCCCTTACAGTTATTACAGGGCATCTGGATGTAATTCTGATGAACGCAAGAACGAATGACGAATACAGAAAAACAATCATTTCTGTTCTGGGAAATATAAAAAACCTTAATCATATTTCAAACCGGCTCCTGCAACTGGCTCAGGCCAGTTCTGAATTTTCAGAGGTTGATTTTACTCTGATCCGGATAGACGAAATCCTCTGGCAAGCGAGAAAAGATGTCCATAAAGTAAATGATACCTATCGGATTACTATCAATTTTTCCGAATCAATTGATGATGAATTTAAACTCAAGGTCAAAGGGAATGAGCAGTTGCTCAGAACTGCCATCAGTAATATCATTGATAATGGATGCAAGTATTCAGACAATCATACTTCTGAAATTAGTGTGAATAATGAAAACAATAATGTGATCATGAATTTTTCTGATAAAGGGATAGGAATTTCAGAAGAAGAACAACAGATGATCTTCCAGCCATTTTACCGGGCAAAAAATGCTATCGGGACCAAAGGGCATGGTATTGGTTTGTCACTTGTGGAAAAAATTATTTCTTTGCATAAAGGTACAATCACTGTTAAATCGGAAATAATGAAAGGCAGTACTTTTACTATTTACCTTCCTTTGAATAAGTGATTTATCCTTTGAGGTCAATTTATTAAGGTTTTAAAATATGTAAGGAAGAACCACAACTGGGAAATCCTGATTCAGATTTCTTTCATTTAAAATTTATGATTGACAAACTGGCAGACTATCACTCTTTGATTATCTTCCGGGTAACCGAATTATTTATGATAATCATATAAAATCCCTTCGGGAGCCGTTCAGGTTGCAGCTCGAGAAGATTTGTATTATAACCATTTTTCTGAAAAATCGTCTCACCCATGACATTTACAATTCTGATACTTTTGATCGTTTCATCAAATAAACTCACCGAAAGTCTGCTTGAAAAAGGATTCGGGTAAATGTTTAATTCAACGGGATTTATTTTATAATCATCCGTGATAGCGATACAATTTGGGATATTAAAAGTCGGTATGGCAGAAACAAAATCTCCGCTACCATCAGGGCATCTTTGCATTGAAATATCCGGAGTTTGTAACCCAAATGAAAAGCTATCCATAATTCCGGTAGAACCATTAGTCAGGACTATCTGTTCACCGGAAGCTGAAAGCTTAAAATTTGTATGTAAACCTGTTTGCGAGATGCTATCGTCAGCCCATATAATCAGATAATTCCCGGGAAGTATGGTGATATTGTCCGGGAATTTCCATTTATACAAATCGCTGTAAGAATCTGAAAGGTAAAAATTGTTCAGAGATATAACTCCTCCTGAATTATTATACAATTCAATCCAATCATCGTATTCACCATTCTGATCAGTGATTGTTACAACATTTGAAGCGAGGAATTCATTTATTACAAGGTCTTTGTTTTCCGGCGGCTTTGTAATTATTTCATAGAATTCCATTTCCGCCCGTTTAGGGGAGAATACACCAACCTGATTATTTTCGGCATATATATAGTACTGGGTTTTCCCTGAACTTATTGTAATTGTTGATCCATAAACCCCGTCGTTGGAGCCTCCATCTCCATGGAGACCATCATCGTTCATTTGTATCCTTTCAAACGGAGAATTAACGTCATTCCGGTATGCAAGAAATACACCTGCTGCTTCTGAGCTGGTTACTCTTGCAGTAATGTTTACATCAGTGCCAACAGAAGGATGAGAATTTGAAACTGTAATAACTGATACTACTGGTTGCACAGCTGTGAAATCGGTCAAAGAACCTAACCAGGTTTTTCTCCCGTTCATCAGATTGGTTAGTCCCGGGGCGGTTCCATTTCCGACATTCACATCGTTCGTAAGATTACTGAGGAAGTTAGTATATGAGTAAAATTTGTTGGGATCGGCGTTAACACTTGACTTGATAAGATTTTGCAGAACCAGGGCATCAGCGGAGTAATTATTACTTATAAAGTGCTCGCTCAGTATTGTTCTCATATGGGCAAGATACATTCGTTTGTATACAGGGATAGCAAGTAGTTTCTTCACCAACGGCCAATTATTGTCGTTAATATGAAGTAAATGAGTCATTTGAATTCTTGAATTAGTACTGCTCAGATTGCCGGTGCCCGTCTCTGAGAATGTACCGAAGGATTCATTCAGATCCCAGACTACTGGTCTGAAACGGTTGTGATCATCTTTATACAAATAATAATTCTGTGCAAACGGACCAATGTATGAATCCAGGTTAACCAGTAGATTATCAAATGCAAGCATCCATAGTACTTCGTTAACATTAATGATTTTTTCAATTTCTGTGCTGTGATTATTAAGGGTATCGCAAAGGTCAACTAAATCAGACCAACCATAATCTGATTCAAGTTCATAGCGGTTGTAATATAATGAACTGTCAGTGCCCAGGTAAACCAGATTTGGTATATTCAGGTTCCCCGGTCCTGCCCCCCTGACAGGACTGCATTTGATAAAGGTATTTGATTTAGAACCAAAACGGGCTTTGACAAACTTTTTCCCTACGGATTCTGAATTTGAGTATAGACCTATAAGTTGATTGTTTACATAAACATTTGCGAAATTTGATTCAGGAGCATGCATATAATCCCTCGCAATTTTATAGGATAATACCTCCCTGAGAAAGGAGGGATCCCTGTAAGAATTACTCAGTTTAATATCGGTATATCCCTGGTAATCCTGATCAATATAAGTGTCAAGTTCAATATGGAACGGATTTTTAACCCGGGTAGGATTATAAGAACTGTTTCCTTTGTATTTTACACCAACATTACTGAATTCAGTTCCATTAATTTTTACTTTGGCCGCCATAATATAGCCTTCAGAACCAGCTTTGGCGGTATCAAGCATATAATCCCAGTTAGGCTGTGTAAATGTAATCTCAATAACCTGAATAGTGTTCAGATCATAAAAGCCACTTTGAGAGGCAGCCTTTATACTGAGAAAAAATGTTATCAAAAGGATTCCAGTTGTTCTTCTCAATGCACTTAAATTTTAATCATTATTAAGTCGAAATTGGAAACCCTGTTCTTTAATAAAACCAGCAGGCAGATATTATCAAATATGAATATCTTTATAAAGCTGTTATCACAAGTACAAATTTAAGCAATTTTAAGGTTTCTGACCTATTGGTTTGGTTGACAATTAACTTTCTCAGTTTATATAGATAATGATGATTTGAACAATTGATAATTCTTAATTGTATTAGATATGAGACTATTGTAAATCTGCACATATATTCATCCTGTTTATGTGCTTTGAAGGGAATTGCATTATGCCAGGTTTTTAGCATACGTGAGTTAAGGTAAATATATATCAGATACTTAAAATTCATTTCAGTGAATGAACCAATTTTAAAAGCTCTTATACAATTATTTGTATTGATAAGCGATGTAAGGACAATTAAAGAGATCTCAAGCAAGGAAAGGGATATTGTAAAGTTATTTCTTTCCCGTCAGCTGAATAATGAGCTTGTGAAAAGATATATGGAAATGTTCGACGAATACCTGATACAATACAACTCGGAGAACATTGACAGGGGAAGTATCAAAGACATGAAACGTACATCTCTTATATCAGTGAGGATTTTAGGGATTTGTGAAAAAATAAATGAAGAGCTGGATCTGAAACAGAAATTATATGTAATAGTTCAGCTTTTAGATTTTATCTTATACGGTGCTGAGATAACTCATAAAGAGAAGGAGTTCCTCGAAACTGTGTCGATATCATTAAATATACCCTCCCGGGAATTTCAGAACCTTAAAAGCTTTGTCTTGAAATCTGCCGGCGATGTCCCGGAGAAGAACAAATTAATGATCATTGACAATAATAATAAATGTGATCTTGAAGGAGCGAAGCATCTATACAAAAAAAACCTGAAAGACAGAATATCTCTGCTTTATTTAGCAAGTATAAATAAGTATATTTTAAGGTATACAGGTAATGTGGACCTCTTTCTTAACGGGCAGAATATCTTCCCGGGGCAGTCATATACATTTGATCATGGATCGACAATCAGAGGTTCGGGAATAAATGCAATATATTATAATGATGTAGTAAGTATTTTCAGTGAGGAAAAGCTTAAATTCAGGATAGTCCTTGACGCCAGGGATGTAAACCTCAGGTTTAAGAACAGTGAATATGGAATTCAAAATTTTAATTTTCATGAAGAATCAGGAAACCTGGTTGGTATTTTAGGCGGTAGCGGAGTCGGGAAGACAACCATTTTAAATGTATTAAGCGGAATTACAAAGCCACAAAGCGGGGAGGTTCTTATAAACGGGTATAATCTCTATTCTTACGGCGAAAAAAATCATTTGAAAGGTTTTGTCGGATTTGTCCCGCAGGACGATCTCCTGATTGAAGAACTTTCAGTTTATCAGAATCTCTATTACAGCGCCAGGATGTGTCTGGATAATCTTAGTGAAAACGAATTAAAGAATGTAGTTAATAAAACACTGACAGATCTGGACCTTGATGAAATCAGAGATCTTAAAGTAGGGAACAGCCTGAATAAAGTAATAAGCGGCGGACAGAGGAAAAGACTGAATATTGCTCTTGAATTAATCCGTGAACCAACAATCCTTTTTGTCGATGAGCCTACATCAGGGCTATCTTCAGTTGATTCTGATATTGTACTGAATTTACTAAAAGAGCAGACATACAGGGGCAAACTGGTAATTATAAATATACATCAACCGGGTTCTGACCTTTACAAAATGTTTGATAAAATTATGATTATCGACAAGGGTGGGTACCAGATTTTCTACGGTAATCCTTCAGAAGCCATTGTATACTTTAAATCAAAGTCGAGTCATGCCAATGCTTGTGAAGATCAGTGTATTACATGTGGAAATATAAACTCTGATCAGTTGCTTCAGATCATTGAAGCGAAAGTTGTCAATGAGAATGGGAAACACACTAATATCCGGAAAGTCACACCTCAGGAATGGGCTGAGAGGTTTAATGAAAAAGTCCGGAACATAAAACCTAAAAGTCAACCGGGTCACTATGTTCTTCCTGAGAATATTTATAGTGTACCTGGTTTAATAAAGCAATCGGGAATTTATTTTATCCGGGATGTATTAGCCAAGATGGCTAACAGACCATATGTTTTAATCTGCCTTTTTGGTTCTCCATTACTGGCTCTTCTATTGTCATTTTTTACGAAAACTACCTCAGGAGATAATTATCATTTTAGTGATAATGAGAATCTTCCGGCTTATCTTTTCATGAGTGTTATAACTTCTCTTTTCCTTGGAATGATAATCAGCGCGGAAGAGATTATCAGAGACAGAAAAATTTTGAAAAGGGAATCTTTTCTTAATCTCAGCTGGTTTAGTTACCTAAACTCTAAAATAATGATGATGTTTTTAATTTCTGCTATTCAGGCAATATCATTTATTCTGATAGGTAATTATATTCTTGGAATTAAGGGAATGACTTTTTCCTATTGGCTGATCCTTTTTACAACATCATGCTTTGCCAATTTGATGGGACTAAATATTTCAGCAACATTCAATTCAGTAGTAACAATTTATATTCTTATTCCTTTCTTTATCATACCCCAGTTATTATTCAGCGGTGTTATTGTAAAATTCGACAAACTTCATCAAAGCAGGTTTACTTCAGGTGAATATGTTCCGGTTATAGGTGATCTGATGGCAGCGCGCTGGTCATTTGAAGCACTTGCCGTTGAACAATTCAAAAACAACAGGTATGAAAGAAATTTCTTTAAAAGCAATATTGAGAAAAGTCAGAATGACTGGTATGCGAATTTTCTTATTCCTGCTCTGAAAGAAGAGCTGTGGGAATGCCATAATTATTTGGATAGCATTCAGTACAGGGATTTGGATAGCATTCAGTACAGGGATATAGTAGAGAATAATTTCTATAAACTGAATTATCATATTGATAAACTTTCCTCTCTGGCAGGATTCAGTGATATTCCTGGTAACCGGGAAAGATCTTTAACTGCTGAAAGGTTTAATTCTGATGTAAAAAAAGAAACAGAGAATTACCTTGATAGCCTGGCAGTCAGATTCAGATATATCAGAAAAGAATATGTGAACCTGGTGGATTCCGTTTCAAACTCAATTGTTTCCGGAATAGGGAAGGAGGGATTTATAGCACTGAAGAATGATTATAATAACAGAAGTCTTGAGGATCTTGTTCTGGGCAGGTCTTCGATAATTGATAAAACATCTGAAACTGATAAAAAAATAATTCAGAAATTTGAGCCGGTCTATATGAAACCAACTTCAGTATATGGTCTGGCGCACTTTTATGCCCCATATAAACAGATCGGGAGTATCACAATTGACACCTTCTGGTTCAATATACTGGTTTTATGGGTTGTTACTTTCTTTTTATATATTACATTATATTACAATTATTTACAGAAGGCAGTCACTTTTTTCTCCACTATACAAGACAAATACTTAAAAAACAGAAACAACAGACCCCGGAAACGGTTAGTGAGATTTTAATTGCATTCTCCTCAGCATCGGTAAGAAACCTTTAAGATATTTTAACCACTTCTTATATGCTATCTGTCAGTATTATAAATAAGCAAGCTTAATATTATGAATTTTGGATTTTCTGTAATGAATTGTCCTGAATAAAAGAATGGAGTAATTTTAATAACTTTTAAAACAATAAGCTATGCAGGGAAGACGTGATTTTCTGAAAGACCTGGCAATGCTTACGGGGAGTTTGATGCTTCCTGTTTCAGGCTTTGCGAATTCCGGGAAAGATAAATGGGGCAAGTTACTTCCTTTACGAAAACTTGGCAGAACAGGTGTGGATGTGACCATGCTCGGACTTGGCGGGAGAGATCTGAATTACTCGGCAGGGTTTTTGAAAAGGCAGGGAATAAGATCGAGTATTACAAGAAGGCATAAACTATATTAACAATTGGTAACCGGAACCATGTCATTCATTACTATGATACTATTTCCCCTTGAAATTGGACTGTTGCTTTCCTCACTTCTCTTTTATGCCGATTTTGACTCCTCATTTGATGCAAGTTTCAGTAAGGGAAACGGGAATGCTGTTATTGAAGTGGACCGTTACGAGCCTTTTATCACCTGCGGCAAATGGGGTAAATTCGGAGAGGCAGCGGAGTTTTTTTACGAGGACAAACTTGAAACGATCTGGACCAAAGACCATATCCGTTATAAGGCTGAGGGTAATTTTCCTTATAAACAAGGGGAGAGATTTAATGGTGCCATTGGAATGTGGATCCAGGTCGATATGGAAAAGCTTAAAAAAAGGTCACTTATCTGGCTCGATCCTGTTCATCTGTTAGCGGAAAATGACCCTGATAATGGAAAGCTTTGGATGGATTTTGTTACTAGTGAATTGCCTGATACTCCGATTTTCAGATTTGGGGTAACAGTGAATAAGAATAATATTAATCCGGATGATAACCATGTTATTGTCATTCCACATATCGATTTCCATGGAGGTAGCTGGCATCACATAGTTGGAACCTGGGAAAATTTGAACGGTACAGGCAACAGGGGAGTATTGCATTTGTATTTTGATGGAGTTTTGGTTGGGAAGATTGAGGATTTCGATCATACTCTAAACTGGAATATCCTTGAGTGGGAAATACGTATCGGACTGGGTTATAAAGGTAAAATTGATGACTTTTTCATATTTAATTGTTTCCTTAATGAAGAAACAGCTATGAAAATTTACAGGTCGGAAAAACCTTTAGGTGAATTGTTGGGATTAAAAAAATGGTAACCTTTGGCCGGTCAAAATGAGATTATTGTATTAAATTTAAAAACAATTGCTTAACACCAGCCTGCGAGGGTCAGTTTTTTTTGTCTGATTGTGGTCAGGGACACTGGTTTTTCCAAGACACTAATGATTTGAAATACTAATAACATTTCCATCAGGATAAAACTATCTATTTAGTTAATTTTTTATTAGCTTTATATTTGTTTTAGGTGTACTGGTTATTGGTTTTACATTTGCCTGATTTTTAACAGGATATTTTTCTGTTATTTTATTAACAATAGAACAGTGCCTTTAGCGTTTAACAAATATTAAACTGAAACTGCCAAAACCTCTTTCCATGAAGGTTCTTCTTTATCTGCTTTTCCTAAGCGTGCTGTTGTTGGTTTCCTGTAACAGTAAAAAAGATAATGGCATATTGACTTACCATCTGGTCAAATCAGATTATATCGAAAAGACTGGTGTTGCAGGAACTGTTCAGGCTGCTGTCAATTATCCGGTTATGCCTCCCAGGGGGATGTTTGGGCAGAGAACTGTAATAAAGCTGGCTGCCGACGGGGCATATGTTAAAATGGGAGATACAATCTGTATCCTGAATGCACCTGAGCTTGAATCCAATTACCGGGAATTGATCACCTCAATTGAAACGCTGGAGGCCGGACTTAAGAAAACGGAGGCTGACAATAAGCTCAATGTTGCGCTTCTTGAAGCCCTGCTGGCTACAAGTGAAGCCCAGTTGAAAATATCTTCACTCGATTCGCTTCGTATGAAATTCGCCACAACAGTACAGGCAAAACTGCTCGGACTCGAGATGAAAAAAACTCTGATCGAAAAACAGAAAACTGAGAAGAAACTGGCTGCCACGAAAATGATAGGAGAGTCAGAAATCCGACAGATCAATGCAAGGCTGACGCAGGAAAGAACGAAAGCACAGGCTATGGCAGAGCAGCTTAATTCCATGACAATTATTGCACAGCGCGATGGTATGGTTATGCGGACTGAATCCCCTGTATTTTCGTTTATCGGGCCCTCGGGATTAGGAACTATCGGAGGTCCGATAAAGGAAGGGAGTGTTCTGTTTCTTGATACTCCTGTACTTCAGTTCCCTGACCTGGGCAAGATGCAGGTTTCTGCTGAAGTCGGTGAAGCAGAATTCAAAAAAATAGAAAAAGGTCAGCAGGTGTTTATAACTGTTGATGCAGCCGGTAAACTTATCACAACAGGAAGGATAAACAGAAAAAGCCTTATTGGTCACACGGCTCAGAAGTATTCAGACTTAAAAGTGAAGTTCTATGAGGTAATAATTGATATTGACAGCTGCCATTCAAAAATGAAGCCGGGTCTCAGTGCATATTGTGATATTACTTTGCAGGTGGCACAGGATACTCTTTTTGTCCCGACACTTTCGATTTTTGAAAGAGACAGTGCCAGGGTGGTTTATATAGCTGAAAAAGAAAAATACACCCCTGTTAAAGTCGAAACAGGGTTATCAGGTAGTTCATTTACAATCATAACCAGCGGTCTGAAAGGCGGAGAATACATTGCCTTATCAGAACCACCGAACAGTCTCATTTCACGGGTAAAAAAGGAAAGGTCAGGATCAGATACAGTTAAAACCTATAATCATAAATAGAATACTTTCAATGACAAAAAGAACAATATTCCTGCTGTCAGTTATCCTGGTATCATGCACGGGAAAGGAGACATCTGATATCCATGTTACAACCGTAAAAAGAGGCACCTTCATGGAGGAACTTACAGAACAGGGTACCGTAGAGGCCGTAAATTCAATTTCTGTTACAGCCCCGTCAATATCATATCGTTATGGTGCACTGAAAGTTGCCAAAATTGTCGATGACGGAGAAGAGGTTGAAAAAGGGGATACCATAATGATATTTGATCCATCAGAGATTAAAAGGGCGATCATTCAGGCAGAACAACAGCTTGAAATTGCAAAAGCAGAGCATGAGAAGCTGAAATCGACACAGCAGTCGGAAATTGAAGACCTTGAAGCTGACCTTGAACTTGCCCATATATCGCAGGAGATATCAAAAATAAATTTCGAAACATCTGTTTATGAGCCTGAGGTAACTAAAAAAGAGATTAAACTGAAGCTTGAATCTGCCACAATAGCGCTCAACAGGGCAAAGGAACAAATAGAAAATAAAAAGATAATACACAGGGAGGACCTTATTCAAAAATCACTGACTATAAAGCAGCTGACTGCTACACTTGCAGATGCTAACAGCTCTATGGACAAACTTTTTGTTGTAAGTCCTGCCAAAGGGATCACTATTAAGGAGGAAAATTGGAGTACAGGTCAGAAATGGGCTATCGGCGACCAGCCTTATTCAGGTTCAAAGATCATTGAGCTTCCTGATCTTTCGGAGATGAGAGCAGAAGTTAAGATAAATGAAGTAGATGTTTCAAAGATTATACCCGGCCAGAGCGTAGAAGTACGCCCTGATGCTTATTCAGATTCAGTATATACAGGAAAGGTTGAATCGGTTGCAAACCTGGCCCGGAATAAGGACAATAAATCAAAAATTAAGATTTTCCCTATCCAGATAAGGATTGATGGCCAAAGTGAAAAACTACTGCCTGGCCTTACAGTGAGTTGTAGAATCATTATCAACAAACTCACGGGTGTACTTTTTATTCCTCTTGAATCACTATTCAGGGAGCAGGGGGTGGATTATGTTTATTTAAAATCAGGGTCAGGCTTTAAACGTCGTAATATTAAAACAGGAGCCATTAATACTGATTTTGCCATTATTACAGAAGGTCTTGATGAGAATGATATAATTACGCTTTCTGATCCGTTTCTCAACGAGAAAGATGTACAGGAAAAGAGTAAGAAAGGGAATAATGTGGCAAACGGTTCCAGATGAAGTCAACCTGGCAGGGAAGTAAAAAATGAAAAAAAAGATCTTGTAACTTCAAAATCCTGAATATGAAGCTTATAACAAACCTGTTAATATCATTTTCGTGCCTTTTGATTATTTCATGTAATAAGAATCAGGATAGCAAATATTCTGTGATGAAAGGCCCCTTCAGGCAATCGGTTATTGAAACCGGAGAACTGCAGGCTGTTAATGCATCCTTCCTGAGCATGCCAAGGATTAACTATACATTTGGCTACAATTTCAAGATTATCAGGCTTGCTGAACATGGTAAAAATGTTCATAAGGGAGACACAGTGTTTATCGTGGATCCGTCATCAGTGCAGAAATACATTATTGAAAGGAGTGAGTCTCTTGAAAATGAAATAGCTGCCGCAAACAAGCTCCGGGCCCAGATTACCAACAATCTCCAGGATCTGAAGGCACAGTTAAGGAATGAACAGGCTTCATTCGATATAAAGAAACTGGAAGTAGACCGGTCGGGTTATGAGTCAGCTGGCATTAAAAGAGTGATCGAGCTTGAATTCCGGCAGGCTGAAATAAAGCTGAAAAGAATAATGAGAAATCTTGAACTGAGGCCAAAACTCGACAGTCTTGACTTGAGGATACAACAGATAAAAGTAAACCAGAAGGAGAATGAACTAAAAGCTGCAAAAGAGACTCTGACCAGGCTGGTTGTCAATAGTCCGCTTGATGGGATATTCGTGGTTGAAGAAAACTGGAGAACAGCCCAGACAATAAAAGTGGGTGATGAGGTATATCTGGGAGCACCGGTTGCGCGGATACCTGATATCAGAACTATGAAAATAAAGGGATTTGTTTCGGAAAATGACATCAATAAAATTAAGCCCGGATTGAATGTGATTGTCAGACTTGATGCACTTCCTTCAGTCCCGTTTCATGGAAAAATAGGAACAGTAAGCAAGGTATGCATCGAACGGGATGATAAAAAAATATTCACCACAGAAGTATTAATATCAGAATCTGACCTTAGGCTAAAACCCGGAATGACAGTGAGCTGTGAATATATAACTTATGAAAGCGAGGATGTGATGTACGTTCCAAACAAGTGTATCCTTGCGGAAAGCAGGCACTTCTATCTTTTTACAAAGAGGAGAGGGACAATTAATAAGACAGAGATAGAGACCGGGCCCTCAAATAATATGTATACTATTGTTACAGGTGACCTGAAACCCGGCCAGGCTCTTGAACTTCCGGAAAATATTTTAACAAGGTAATAGAGATTACTATGCAGACTAAGGAGAACATAAGGGTTGCGATATACGGTCTCCGCGACCATAAATTCAGGTCATTTCTGACTATGCTCGGGATCATTTTCGGAACAGCTTCAGTCATAACAATGATATCGATCGGTGAAGGGGCGAAAAAGCAAGCTATGGCCAAATATCAGGACCTTGGCGTAAGTAATATTATTATCCGCGACAAAGAACTTACAGATACCGATCTTGAACAGGCCCGGATGAAATTTTCACAGGGGCTCTCCATTGATGACATCAGGGCAATAACTGAAATTGTTCCGGGCGTACAGGGGATTGCTCCGCAATCAGAAGCCAGACTCGAGGCAATGTATGGTGATAAATCCTCAAAGGTCACTGTTATAGGTGTTACTCCGGAATTAACAAATATCCTGAACTACAGGATGGATAAGGGAACTTTTCTGGATCAGGATCATTACAGCAGGCAGCTTAAAGTGTGTGTGTTAGGGGCAAATATTGTGAATGAACTTTTCACCATTGAGGATCCGCTTGGCAGGAATATTAAACTCGGAGATCAGTGGTTCGAGGTTGTCGGAGTGCTTCAGACAAAGGCTCTTTTCACAGAGACTGTGGGAGAACTGGCTGCCCGCGACCTTAATAATGATGTCTATATCCCGCTTTCAACGTTCGGAAAAAGAATTCCAAAAACAAATATGCTTGCAAGCGAACTGAAACAGGTGACAGTCAGGTTGGGCGGCTCTGAATCTTTGATTGAGTCTGCAGCCGTAATCCGGAGCATAATCACACGTCGTCATTTCAACAATGATGATTTCAGTATCATCATTCCTTATGAGCTGATGGAACAGGAGAAACGCGAAAGCCGCATTTACAATCTTTTGCTGGCATCAATAGCTGCAATATCGCTGATAGTCGGGGGAATAGGCATTATGAACATCATGCTTGCATCAGTTATGGAAAGAACCCAGGAGATTGGCATAAGAAGAGCTATCGGGGGACGAAGATCCGATATCATGGGTCAGTTTGTAACAGAGGCAATGGCTATGAGTGTAACCGGAGGTCTGATCGGTGTATTCATGGGGATCATCCTGTCGCTGGGCATTGGTCTCATTACTGAGGTAAAGACTTATCTTACACTCTACTCGATCTTTATTGCCTTTGGATTTTCAGTAATTGTAGGGATCACCTTTGGATATCTCCCGGCCAGGAGAGCCGCTGACCTCAGTCCGATAGAATCGATCAGGCATGATTAGTAACCTAAACTTCTGAAAGCGACAGAATTGAAGTATAAAGAACGAAGGGATATATCCCGGATATTTCACACAATTTCTGAATACTATCAGATACAAAATGATAAAACAAAATATCCTTAAGTGCTGTTTTTGAGAACTTAATCGGGAAAACAAAGTTTTCTAACCATTTGATTAACTTATAGTAAATCGGAATCTCTTATTTGGTGACTCCCAAAGCTAACAGAAAACTCCTTGCCTCTTTTGAGCCAAAACCCTTAAAACTTTTGTAACCATATCGGCTAACTTCCTTTCGTCATACTTTGATAAATCGTGTTGAATGGAATTATTTATTACCAGTTCCAGAGCCCATTCGGTTTCTTGCAGAAGATCGAAATTGGCAGAAAAAATTTGAAACTTTTTTTGTGTATTTTGTAACTCCTGTTGTTTGAAATGACTTATAAAGCAGGTTAAATGAAAGAATTGACAGGAGTTAAAGTTTTACATATATTTGATTTATTATTTTTACGCTAATGAAAATTAAGCCTTTTAATGTTATTGATCACAACTCTTTACCTGAAATAATTGTTGCTAAGCTTCCCGTAGATGGCGATCCTCTGGAGATTGATAGGGAAATGTACTTTGTATGTGAAGCAAATTTAAAAGAGATTGATGAACAGAAGATTGGAGTAATACCCCTGGTCGTTAAAGACCCTGCCAGGATTAAGAACATTGACAGCTATATAAAATGCCTCAGAATAGCTCAAAGAAGAATACAATTCAGGAAGGCAAACAACATCTGTGACTTCAATGATTGCGATGAAATGGTAATTTCTTTGTGATTTTCTAAATATAAAAAAAGGAGGTCAATATGGTCACTGTTTATACACTTCCGGGTTTATTTCATCTGATCGGATTGTCTCTGGCAGTAGGTTCCGCAACAGTAAAACTTGTACTTCTTTCCAAATGCAACTCGGACCATGAATCCGTGTCCACCTTTATCAGAATTTCGAAGCCTGTCACAAAGATCATTTTTTCGGGACTGATTTTAATAACCCTTTCCGGAATTGGCTGGTTAATTGCAGGCTATTCTTTCACTCCAATGCTAATCGTTAAGCTTGTGTTAGTAGGATTAGTTTGGGTTATAGGTCCAATTATTGACAACGGTGTTGAACCGAAATTTATTAAGTTGGCCCCGAAATCCGGAGAGAATCCGTCTCCTGCTGCAAAAGCTGGATAGCTTGACCACATCTGGCCGATAAAAATACAATTGCCATAAATAACTAAACAAGAATATTTTAACTCCGGTTTTTTGTGGTCATTTTATTCCGGCAGATTGTGGTCAAGGGCACTGGCCTTTCCAATATGGCGACATACTTCTGAATTATTAATTCTATAATTCAGGCACTCAACTTTTCACGCTTTTGATTGTTAGTTCATTGTACGATTAACTTATCAGGTGCAAAATCAAAAAAAATGATAGTAGAATCAAAAACAAGTTATAAACTTAAACAACTTGTTTTATATTTTTTAAGACTTGGGTACCCGGGTTTCGGAGGTCTACAGTGGATACAGGCAGTATTCTACGGAGAAGGTGCTGCTGTGACAGGTATTATAGCAATGAGCTCATACAAACTCACAACAAAGTCAATAGGTAAATTCCTTACTTGTTACCTGATCACATTGTTTACTTCTCCATACTTCAGAAAAGTCGCAAAGAACCTGTCCATTAAAGCATTTGTAGATGGAATTACTGCTGCCGTAATTGGTGCTTTGGCCGGTGCTGTTGTTATTATTGGAATCAGGAGCATTGTTGATATCCCCACTGCATTGATTGCTGTAGCTTCAGTGATGGGCTTAATATTTCTTTAAAAAATAACGGAACCGTATATCATTTTGATTGCTGCTATAATAGGTTTAATTCTTAATACAATCATATCATGAAAACAATTCAAACTATTTTATTTTTCCTTCTCTGTATCGGGGGTTCTTCTCAGACACCAAAAGCATTTATTACAAATTACGGAGATAACTTTATTTCGGTTGTTGACATAAATACTAAACAGAAAATTGCCGATATAAAAACAGGCTCTAAACCACATGGAACATCTGTTTCGCCTGACGGAAATTTGATTGCTGTTAGTAATGAAGGAGATAATACTGTTTCATTAATCAGCACAACAAACAATAAAGTTATCAAGACCATTCAGGTTGGTAAAGTTCCACACCAGTTAAGTTTTAGCCTTGACGGAAAATATGTATTAATTGCTATAAATGACGAGCACAAAGTAGATGTTATTTCAACTATCAGTTACAAAATTGTAAACAGTGTTGCAGTGGGTAGAAACCCTCACATTGTATTACCAATGGCTGATGGTAAAAATGTCTGGGTTACTTCAGAAGGCGACAATAAAATTGTCAGAATAAACCTTGATGAAATGAAAGTAGTTGCGGAAATTCCTGTCTTCGGTTTTCCGAGAGTGATGACGGCAACTCCGGATGGCAAATTCATTTACCTTACAATTCGTTGGTTTCACGGACTTGTTAAAATTGATACAGAGCAAAGCAAAATCGTTGGTTGGGTGCAATTGCCACTTACCTTAAAGTTTGACAGTGAAGGAAAATCAGCACATGGTCTTTGTGTATCGCCTGATGGGAAAACTGTCTATTTAACAAGCCAATTTACAGATGATGTGTCAGCCATAGACGTTGCAACCAATAAGATTTTGAAAAATATTACAGTTGGTAAGAATCCAAACTGGATCGAATTGACGTCAGATGGAAAATTAGCTGTTGTTTCCAACACTTCCTCCAATGATGTAACTATTATAGATATTGAGAAATGGCAGATAATAGCAATTATCCCCGTTGGCAAAAATCCTAAAAGGTTGTGGGTAGCAAATATTATAACAAATTAAGGATGAGAGCTTTTCTATAAAAAATTTAATTGATCATCAGAATATTTACAAATTCAGAGGAAACAGAAATATTTAACTCTTTTTAATTATTTTTGGTTATGGTCTAAAAACCTTGAATCACGAGCTACATATTAAGACTATACTCCTAAAATGAAAGGAAACAGCCTCTTCATTCTTATTGTTTTTATACTTCTCCTTCCGTTATTTTACACCTCAGGACAAAAGGCTGTTTCGATTACTCCCGTAAATAATATTCCTTCTTTAGACGGTAAT
>MENI01000064.1 GCA_001768195.1 Bacteroidetes bacterium GWA2_40_15
TTACTGGGTGGATGTTGGTACACCGGAAAGCCTTGAACGGGTTAGAAAACTTCTGTCGTAAGCTTCCCATGACCGGAAATGCTTTTGTCCCTGAGCCCTGAGCCCTGAGCCCTGAGCCCTGCGCCCTGAGCCCTGCGCCGTCCCTACACTTTCCAGAATGTTCTTGTGAACAGGACAAATACTGTCATAATTTCCACCCTTCCCATGATCATCAACAGACTCAGAATCAGCTTTGTTAAATAAGGAATATGTGCGTAGTTGTTCATAGGCCCGATGCTTCCCAATCCTGGTCCGATGTTACCCATTGATGACACAACAGCAGATGCAGATGTCACTACATCGGGTCCGGTCAGAACGACGAGAAGAGTCCCTGCAACAAATGTGAACAGGTAGAGCACAATATAAGACATAACTGAAATATTGATTTTTTCACTGATCAGTTTGCCATTGAATATTATGCCGGATAAGGCATTAGGGTGATTCAGTTTGATGAAAGCGTTTTTAATATTTTTAATAACTATCAGGTGTCTTGCCATTTTTATGCCTCCACTGGTCGACCCGGTACTTCCTCCGGCAAACATGAGGAGAAAAATAAGCATAATAGCTGTTGAAGGCCATAATAAATAATCATACGAGGCAAAACCTGTGCAGGTAAGTATTGAAATGACCTGGAAAAAGCCAATACGGAATGATTCCTCGAGGGGCCTGTCCGAATTAATATGCAGGATCATTGTTGCAAGGGAACCAGCAATTAATGCAATGGCTATATAAAACCACAATTCCTCATTTTTTCGGACTTTATTAAAATTTCGTTTAAAAATATAATAGTATACAACCTGACTGACTCCAGCAAGGAACATAAATATCATTACAATATACTGGCTGTATTCTGAATATCTAACTATGCTTGTGTTTTTGGTTGAGAATCCTCCGGTTGCTACTGTACCAAAAGAATGACAAACGCTTTCGAATAAAGTCATTTCACCCATATACAGCAGGATTACCTCTGCCAGAGTAAGTCCCAGGTAAATAAACAGTATTCTGTATCCGATTGATTTTGTCTTCGGATGTATTTTCTCTTTAAGTGATGATTCAAGACTGAACAGCTGATATCCCGTTATTTTCATGGATGGCAGGATAATTATTACCAGAAGTATAATGCCTATTCCTCCAAGCCAGTGTGTCAGACTTCTCCAGAAAAGTATTGAATAAGGCAGTATTTCCACATCTATAAAAATTGTCGCACCTGTTGTGGTAAATCCCGAGCTGGATTCAAAGAATGCATCAATGAATCCTGTAATAGTACCACTCAGAATGTAAGGTAACGTTCCCAGTATTGTGAAAATCAGCCAGGATAATGTAACCGCCAGATACCCGTCTCTGTTACTGAATTTGTCGAAGCCGGTATCCCCTGTAATGAACCTCAGAATCGCTGCAAGGAGGAATGAAATAGCTGCTGACCAGATAAAAGGATCAGGAGATTCCTCATATATGATTGCTACAGGCAGACAGAATAGAAATGTAACCGTTTCCAGAAACAGAATAGTACTTAAAATTCTTAAAATCAATAACGGGTTGATAAGTTTCATAAAGATCTTCCGGAGAATTCAAGGGTACAAATATAAACAGAATTAGTTTCCTGCATCTCAATATTCAGTGAAGAGATTTTCCTGTTCCTGATGATGGATGATCATAGAATGGTCATTTTAAAATCTTATATTTGGATCTGTTTTGTTTGGAATAATTAAGATAAATATGCGGTAATGATTATCTAAGCTATCAGAACATCAGATTTAAACTAAATAAGGAAGATATGGGAAAAGTATTGGTAATAGGCGCTGGCGGCGTAGGTACGGTTGTGGTTCATAAAATGGCCTCCCTGCCTGAAGTATTCAGCGACATAATGCTTGCAAGCAGAACAAAATCAAAGTGCGATGCAATCGCTGCAAAAATAGGGCAGGAGAGAATACGGACTGCTCAGGTAGATGCAGACAATGTTCCTCAGCTTGTTAAACTAATAAAATCATTTAATCCTGATATTGTTGTGAATGTAGCATTGCCTTACCAGGACCTGCACATTATGGATGCCTGCCTCGAGACAGGCGTTGCATATCTTGATACGGCTAATTATGAGCCTCTCGAAGAGGCGAAATTTGAGTACAGCTGGCAATGGGCCTATCGGGAAAAATACAGGAAGGCCGGGTTGACAGCAATACTGGGCTGTGGATTTGACCCGGGCGTAACTTCAATCTTTACAGCCTATGCTGCCAAACATCATTTCGATGAGCTGCATTATCTTGACATAGTTGATTGCAACGCCGGAGACCATGGGAAACCTTTTGCTACAAACTTCAATCCGGAAATCAACATCAGGGAGGTAACCCAGAAGGGAAAATACTGGGAAAACGGTAAGTGGGTCCTTACAAAACCACATGAGATACATAAGCCGCTCAACTATCCCGGAATCGGACCAAAGGAGTCTTATGTGATTTATCATGAGGAACTTGAATCACTTGTAAAAAATTTTCCAACTCTCAAAAGAGCCAGGTTCTGGATGACATTCGGACAGGAGTACCTGACACATCTCAGGGTTATACAGAATATTGGAATGGCAGGTATTGAGCCGATCATGTTTGAAGGAAGGGAAATAATTCCAATACAGTTTCTTAAAGCGGTGCTACCCGACCCGGGTGAGCTTGGCGAAAATTATACCGGACAAACATCAATTGGCTGCCGGATAAAAGGCATTAAAAACGGAAATGAAAAAACATACTATATATATAATAACTGCAGCCACGAGGCAGCATATGCAGAAACCGGAACACAGGGTGTAAGTTATACTACCGGAGTTCCGGCTGCAATAGGAGCCATGATGTACTTAAAAGGCATTTGGAAGAATCCCGGTGTTTTCAATGTTGAGGAGTTTGATCCTGATCCTTTTATGGCAGAACTCAACCGCCTGGGATTGCCATGGGTGGAGCTTCACGATGTCGATCTCGAACTATAGCAGGGGTGCTTTGTACCGGTTTTTGGTTCCCTTCCTTGGAGGGGCCAGGGGTGGGTTAAAAATAAACTAGTAAAATTGTGATTGATTACTCAAAGAATCCATCACCTTGTTATGTGATAGATGAAGAACGGTTCCGTAAGAACCTGTCACTCATAAGGAAAGTATCAGATGAATCCGGCGCCGAGATTATTCTGGCATTCAAGGGATTTGCAATGTGGGGGATTTTTCCCATACTTAAGGAATATATATCGGGAGCAGCTGCAAGTTCTGCTGATGAAGCCAGATTGTGTTATGAAGAGATAGGTTCTCCCGCTCATACTTATTCACCTGTTTTTAAGGATTCTGATTTTGATTCTATCCTTAAATTCAGCTCACATGTAACTTTCAATTCGTTAAATCAGTATAATAAATATTCGAATATTTTGAATAAATATTCGAAAAAAATTTCAGCCGGATTGAGGATCAATCCGGAGTTCTCAGAGGTAAGTCATGGATTATACAATCCCTGCAGCTCCGGATCACGGCTGGGCGTCACAGCTGCTGATATTGGCAATGATTTACCTGAAGGTATTGAAGGATTTCATTTTCATGTACTTTTTGAATCTGACTCTTATGCACTGGAAAAGGTCCTCGGCATAGTTGAAAACAAATTTGGCAGATACTTCAGTAAGATCAGATGGATCAATATGGGAGGGGGGCATCTGATGACAAGAAATGATTACGATGTTGATCATCTCATCACTATCCTCAGAAAATTCAGGAAAAAGACAGGTCTGCATCTTATTCTTGAACCAGGCAGTGCTTTTGCATGGGAAACAGGAGAGTTGGTTTCAACTGTTGAAGATATTGTCGAAAATCAGGGAATAAGGACGGCAATAATGGATATCTCTTTTACCGCACATATGCCCGACTGCCTGGAGATGCCATATAAACCAAAAATTATTGGAGCCACAGAGCCAATAAAAGGTATGCCAACCTACAGGATAGGAGGTAATTCCTGCCTGTCGGGTGATGTAATGGGAGAGTGGTCATTTGAAAAGGAATTAAAACCGGGAGATAAGATTGTTTTCCTTGATATGATACACTATACCATGGTGAAAACAACAACATTCAATGGAGTTCACCATCCTTCAATAGGTATATGGACAACTGATAACAAGTTCAGGCTTATCAGGGAGTTTGGATATGAAGACTATAAGAACAGGTTATCTTAAAGAATTAGTCGGAAGTCGGGAGTCGGGAGTCCGAAGTCGGAAGTCGGGAGTCCGAAGTCCGAAGTAATAGTCTTGCTTCCGTCTTCTGTCTTCCGTCTTCCGTCTTCCGTCCTTTCTATTATCTCCGGTTTATCGTAATATCGGTCACGAGCATCTTATCCGAAAGCAGGACAGCATTTACAATTTTTTCTGCTACCGGAGCAGGATCCATAAATGCAGTTAAATCACGCACCTGGCCAGGCATATTCCAGAAATCTGTCCTCATTCCGCCCGGGTAAACGGCAATAATGTTCCGTTTTGTACCTTTAAGTTCTGTTCTCAGCGCTTCGGTGAATCCTCTGGCACCCCACTTGGCTGCACAATAAATAGTTTCATCAGCTCTTCCTACCAGTGCTGATGTAGACATTATATTCACTATTGTAAGTTCTTCTTCTTTTGGCGTTAATCTCAGTATTTCAGAAGTAAGCAGGATCATCCCCTTCACATTTGCCTCAAATACCTTGTCGACCATCGATGATGTAAGTGAATCTGCTTTTACGAAAAGTCCCATTCCCGCATTATTAAAGAGATACTCTGCGGAGAGTTGATTCCTTACAAGGTGGTCTCCAAGCTTCTTAATGTCACATTCATTTCCTATGTTGCAGATTATTGCCTCCGGGTGAATATCAGATACAATTTCTTTGAGCTTTACCAGGGCACAGTCAAGTTTCTCCTTATTTCTGCCAAGGATCACTATATTTTTACCTGACCTTACAAGAAGCGATGCTATTTCAAAACCCAGACCGCTTGCACCACCGCTGATGATTGATATTTTCTTCATTATGCTTTCAATTTTTATCAAATATATTTATAAAAGCCATAGTAACCAATGTTATTAATTAACTGACTACTGCATCAGGGTCAACGCACGAAGAAATTAAAAATTGACAGACTATTAACAAATCAGGAGGGCTTTTTAACGGTTATTT
>MENI01000065.1 GCA_001768195.1 Bacteroidetes bacterium GWA2_40_15
TATTTTTACGGTCTTTATATTTTACGGGGCCACATCGCTGGGAGTATTCATCCTCAGGCGGAAGATGCCTGATGTTCACCGTCCTTACAAAGTGTGGGGCTATCCTTTTGTACCGGCGATATTTGTGCTTTTCTGTTTCGGTTTGTTTTTCAATACCCTCATTACACGTCCCCGCGAGGCAGCAATCGGCATGACTCTTATCCTGGCCGGTATACCCGTATACCTTTACCTGAAAAGAAAATACTCAAAAACCGACTCCGCCGGCGCAGATTTGTAACAACCTCACAGCAATACTCTCATTTACTGCCGGGGTATTCAGAATCATCCTGCCGCCTTTGCTTTGGACAAGTTCAGTTTTTAAAACCCTGGCATCGATTGTATTCACCCATTCAGCCATCCATGATCCGTCAGCAACATTTTTCAGTTCCAGCACACCTTCAGGCTGCTGAGAAAACCCGATACCTGCAAGTTCATGCAAAAGAGTATATTTCTGATTTTTAATCCAGAGAAGAATATAGTCATCCGACTGAAGCCCTCTAACCTCGAGATCCGGTCCCTCCTTCAACTTGTAATTACGTAATTCGAAAGCAGTCTGAAAACTTCCTCCTCCCGCATTTTCAACAATAATAGTGTGCGATCCCCCCGGAACATTAACAGGAAAGTATTGGAGGAACGGCTTCGGCAGCAGATCCTTGTTCAATACCTCTTTACCATCGACGGATACTCTTAGTTTTACTACAGGATTGACATTCCTCACATCGCTGGCAAAAACGACAAATTCACCATTGACAGGATATTCAACCTTAAACGCAACTGAAGGAACACTGCGTGAATTTTTTCTTCCGGTAGTGTCGACAAGCCGGGAATGCAGATATTCATTAGGCTCTACCCTCCCATTGCCTGTAATATTGAAAATTTTTTGTTCAGCTGCCTCTTTCGGCATGCCATAATTGCCGGTCGGGTTCCACCCCTCAAATACAACATCCGCATAGTATGAAGGTTGTGACTTTTTAAATTTAAATGAAGTTACAGAAACAGGGGTCCAATCATACTTACTGAATGGGACATCTTCTACTACTTTTGATACAGCTTTAAGGAAGGTGTAAACTATCCGGTTATCAAGCCAGATCCATTCCCAGGGCATACCTGTACCGGCGCTGCCGCTCATCAACGGGCTCCACAAACCATCATGTATCATTCTCTTTTCAGGATCAACTTCTCCATAACCTCCCGGTGGTAGATTACTGTGCCCTATGCCAAATTCAGCAAGCATATAGGGTTTCTTAAACCGGGTAATGAATTTCTTTGTCCAAACCTCAGAAACATCGGCTATGTTTTTTATGCCATAGGTGTTTGTAGTAATGATCTCCGTTTCCGGCAGGGCACTTATCTCATCTACACCATTAAGTCTTCCGTCATTTGTATGAATAACATGACCGAATGGATCAATTAATGAGATATACCTGGCCATGCGCTGATGCCAGGCAACAGCTGCATTAACTTCGAATCCCGGCTGGGCACTGTACTCATTCCACAAGTTCCATGAAAAGACTGCCGTAGAATATCCCCAGCGCGCAATAACATACCTGAACCTTTTTTCGAGATACTTCATTGACTCTTCACTTGTGAAGTATTCTTTTGGAGACTCAAGTATACCTCCGTTTTCCTTATTAAAAACATTATACTTCCATCCAAGATTAAAATTATACTGATTTGTCATGCACATCTGATGATATATTCCAAGCATCTCCCCCATCTCAATTACCCTGTCGAGTTTCCATGATGCATCGAGGTTGATCTTGCCCAATCCCCTGTCGGGTCCCGCAGAGGGCCTTATCTCTTCGCCAAGGTCCAGATCGCCCGACATGATGAAGAGGCGGTTATAATTACCGCCGGTCTCAGCAAACCGGGGATAGATCTTCATGTAGTTGAAATAATTGTTAACAGCATTATCGACGGCAACAGCAAAAAACGGCTGTCCGTCTTCAAATTCAAAATAGAGAGGATTCGTTTTTGAGATCTTAAGGAATCCATGTGTGACATTAAATGAGACTCCTGTAAAGCTTTTCTGTTGAGATATTATTTCCCTGCCTTTGTTTTTTGCAATTATTTCAAATTTATATTCACCTTCCATAACAGGGGTGAACCTGATCTTCCATACCGGGTTTCCCACCTTTTCGATACTCCTGTAAGAATTATTACGGTACTCCTGGTAGAAAAAACCGGGAACAAGAAGTTGTTTTCCATCAGGAGAATAAAACCTGGCATCTACTTTGATCTGTTCAGGATCAAAGGGATTCTCCCAATCGCCCTCAAGGCTGAAGCTTGCTTCAAATTTCTCATAAAGACCTATCTTTTCGGAATTAATGAGTATTTCCCCGATTTTCAGTTCTCCTTCTGATCTGAGAACAACATAGATATTATCAGGACCATCCTGGCACAAGGCTGACGGAGAAAAAGATGGTATAGCAGCAACCAGTAGTACTATGGCTGTTAATGTTAACCTTTCGGGTGTAAAGAAAAGATTCATGGCAATATTTTTTATTTCTTCCTAAATTAAGAAAGTCTGTTGAATCATTCCCCTATCCTCTCTGAATTTTTAAATACTCAGAATTCTGTTCCTTAAATCTCCTCTCTCCTCACCCCTCACTCCTGACTCCTCATCCTTCCGCCTTTTTTTATCCACATGATCCTACTTCCCGGAAAAAAATATATATTTGTCGCGTTGACCGGGGGTTTAGCTCAGTTGGCTAGAGCGTTTGACTGGCAGTCAAAAGGTCACCGGTTCGATTCCGGTAATCTCCACCTTGTAAATGAAGCAGTTATGAAATATATTTTCATAGTTGCTTTTTATTTGAATACCCAATCGAATACAAAGAAGGCGTTTTAATGGTCAACTTTACCCCTTTCGGTGTGATTTAAGGAATGATCATCCCGTGTGTGCCGGGGAATTTAGGTCATAGCGACTATAAGAGCATGAGACCTTATATAAAGGTAACCAGGAAGCATCTTCGTGCTGTTGCGGATAAGTGGGAGATTTAAGTTCATCAGGAGAGAATCATCCTCAACTCTTCCAGCAGAAAATATACACTCGTGGAAGGATTACTATAGGGTTTTAATTTTTTTGCCCTCTTAATAGCTTCATCCTCCCCGGTTGAAAGTTCAGTTCTGAGTTTGCTACACAAAGATCCTTTCTCATAGCCTCTGCATATTCTCTGTAGTTGCTCCACGCATTGTCTGGAAGATGCTTCAGCTGTATGATTGCAAGTATGAAGTATAAACCAGAGTTCAATACATGGATTCGAACCAAGTAGTATACCACCCTTAATTAAAGCAAGTCTTTCGACAACATCAGATCGGTCCAGATCATATAGCAGGAAATTTTTATCCTTCTCATGCCTGGGAAATTTTTTTAAAATGTTGGTTACATACTTTTGACTTATCTTGGTCGAAGCAACTTTCGTTTTTATCTGTATGGGTACCCTATACCTACTCCTTAAAAAACTAACATAAGTCTCTTCCGATTCGCCCTCGCAGAATACATAAAAGGTAGGCTTAATAACCTTCCCTTTTGACTGCCTGTGAGTTTTAGCCATGAATGAGCGATTTCAGGTTTGCAATCGAATCATCTACAAACGGTATAGCGTCGAACCTTCCCTGGAGGTATGCTTTCTCAACATCCATTGTATCACGAAAATCCTTATAGTCAAAAAGAGAATAGAGATCTGTGGAGGCATCAGGTTTTTTGTTAACAAAGTAAATCTGATCTTTTCTGATCTTTTCAAGGTCAAGCAGCTTGGTATTGTGGGTTGTGAATATCAGCTGGGCTGAATGACTAATGTAGAATAACTTGATAATAAATTCCACAATGCGTGAATGCAAGCTCAGCTCAATCTCATCAATAAGAAGTATTTTGTTGTTCTTAACTATATCGAACAGAGAAAGTATTATCATAAAGAGATTTTTTGTCCCAGCCGATTCCTCCGATGCAAGATCAAAAGCAATTCCTGGTGAAGCCTTGTGATTGGTTATGACCTGGATCATTTCTTGCTGTATATCGTTTACTGTGGCTGTAGACGCAGGGAGGCGTATATCTACGCTTTTGAATGGCACAGTCCTTTTTCTTGTTTTTATGTCAACTATATCGCTGTCTGCAATCTGTAGAGCTGCGATTAGTGATTGTTTGTTATCAGCAATAAGAGACTCTATATTTGGAGCATTAAATCCGGTATATCCAAGTAATAACTGCTCATTGAAAAACCTAAAGATCTCCTTACCAAGTTCTCTGTCCATCTGGCTTGCCCTTGAGATGAAAAGAGTCTTGTCAGAGGTGTTTTCAGCTACATCCATTGGTCTCTTTATACCGGAGCCGAATGAATACTTATCTTTCTTTTCCCCTTCTATCCTCTCGTCTCGAGTAAATACCTTTGCCCTCCTGTCGTTAGGGTAGTAAAAAAGGCTTTCGGTCTTTATCATTTTTCTTGTGAGCGAATAGGAATACTCATATTCGATGCCATTAATGACAAATCGTATTGAAAAGGTACTCGGTTTTTCGGAGTATCCCTCGAACTTAAAAGGAGTGAAAAGAAAAACTACATTCTCGTTATTTAGATGCGATTGGAGTATCATACTGCAGCAGAACCTGATTGCTTTAATAATATTACTCTTCCCGGAGGCGTTGGCACCATAGATAGCGACAGCTTTAAGGATCTTCTCATCCTTGTAAGCAAATACATTACTCTCCAGTTCTTTCATGTGCTGTGATTTACTGTTGCCTGCTCTCAGGTCCAGTATGACTTCATCCTTAATGGAGAAAAAGTTACTAAAACGTATTTCGAGTATCATTTCAGTGTCTATTTTGTAATATATTTACAAATATAGTATTTAAAATGAATCCTATGTTATTTTTATAAACTTTTTTGATGAATTTTCTATTTTCTGCAGCCGTTAGCAGGTAACCATTATTTCTCCCGCTAAAATCTTCTCCGGGCTACGATGGAAATGTCCGCTAAACAATACGGGATCAGAATAAGCTATTTGCCCGCTGCCATTTTCAGCTTTAGCTTCATTTCTGTTACTACCTTATTAAGTTTGGTGATTTCTTTATACAGTTGTTTATTCGCAATCTCTAATCTTTTCCTTTTTGCTTCAACATCTATAGTTTCATTAATACTATCGATACGCAATGCCCGTAATGCTTTAATGTGGCGTACTAATTTGCTGACTAACTCATGGAGCTCATTTTCTCTTTTCTTCAATTCCGAAATGTCAGTTACTATAA
>MENI01000066.1 GCA_001768195.1 Bacteroidetes bacterium GWA2_40_15
AAATATTCGCAGTCCTCCTGCTTCTTGTGGCGGCCAAAATGCTTATCGGGAAATAGTGCATGATATAACAAAAAGGGGCCTTATGAAATGCCCCTTTTGCTTTTATTATAAATTATGAGTATCGGCAATCATGAATAAGAAATTACAAACAGCTTGAAAATTATTCTATTTTCCCTATCCCGCTACGCGTAAATAAATTGATTTTTTTTGCGGCCGGGATGGTTGATTTAATGAAGTAAACAAAGTTTCCCCTCCTTTTTTAAGGAGGGGTGGCCGCAGCACATTGATAATTAATGTATTGCAAAGACTGGTTGCGGCCGGGGTGGTTGATTGGTTGGTTTATCAGATCGATTCTTTTCTATTAATAACTATCCTTATCGCACTTTTCAAATATTCAGGTTACTGGAATAAAAATCTGTTTTCAAAGCTTAATACATTAAACCCAAAGCTCTCCAGGTATTTATCCCTATTTTCATCTTTCTGTATTTTATGATATTGCCCATTGGGATCTCCGTCAAGTTCTATTATAAGTTTTTCTGAAGGACAACAAAAGTCAACAATGTAACGACCAATACTGTATTGTCTTCTGAATTTTCTTCCATCGGGTTTTCTTGATTTTAACATCTCCAATAATGCTGCCTCAGCCGAAGTGGACTTGTTCCTGAGGGATGATCTGAAAGATTTAAGGCCTTTTCTGTTGAAGAGGTTTTTGTTTTGCATAGAAATAAAGGTAACAAGAATCAGTAAATCAACCACCCCGTCCCGACGCTACCGTCGGGACACCCCTCCTTCAAAAGGAGAGCCTGCCCCGCTTTGGCGGGGGGAAACTTCTTCTGATCTTTGTATTTACATTACTACTCTCAGTTTGAAGGTTATGTTCCAGGGGTCGGTGTAAAAGAAGAACCGTTGCAAAACCCGACGAAGTCAAAATCAATGAGTTTTATATGCTTGATTCCTGATACTCAAATTATAAATTATCAGAACATCCATCCTGCACTCAGCAGAAAAGATTTCTGACTATAATCCAGCTGAAAGTTCTGTCCCCCTATTCTTACCGCATCACCAAACTTTTCACCAAGACCACCTGCATACCTTGCGTCAAGGGTAAGCTTATTTAAAATGTCAAGTCCTATACCGGCCTGAAATCCCCATACTGATGCTTTGTACATATTTTCAAAGTTAGGATCATCAATAAGGGCTTCAGGCGATCCTATCTGGATCGAAGCTGCCGGTCCGGCATTAAGACGAAGTGGTCCTAATTTGAGCCCAACGAGCAACGGTACGGAAATTCTGTTAAATGTCTGAGATTTAACTTCAGTAACAGTAGCAGTTTCGACAGTGTAATCAAAAGTATTTGAAGCGAATACCAACTCCGGCTGTACAAACAGTGCAAGAAGTTTAATTCTCATGAATATGCCACCATGGAATCCCCATGAAGCATCCTCAAGAGCTTCAATATTATTGGTTCCTGAGGAGATATCATAAGTAGGCACCGTTGTTGTTTCTGCGCCTGCCTTGATTCCGAATTTAACCTGAGAGAAAGCCGGAAATGAGATCATCACAACAAGAAGAAGTACAGATAATTTTTTCATCATTTCAGTTTTAATTATTTATGATAAGCGTTAAGGGCATTATTGTTACATAAAAATATCATATCTATAACATTTATGCAAGTGAAAAGGTTGATTTGAAAAATTTTATTTATGTTTCTAAAGTTAATAAACGTTAAGAATGGATAATTATTTTACCTCCGGCTCTTCATAAATTATCATTGATCTGATTTTGCCTGACCGGATGCAAAAGCATAAGCTGCTATAATAACAATAAAAACCGGAATATATTTTTTCATAATATTTAACACTATAAATTTATTTTCAAAGATAGAAATGTAAAACAAAAGGCAATTAATAATTACCTTAGGGCAAAAAAGGCAAAAGGCGCAAGGCGAAGAGCATAAAAAAAATGAAAAATGAAAAATGAAATTTTTTAATATACCACTTACAGTCTGGTTCCTGCTGGCAGCAGCTGTATTGAATGGACAGGAAACGACTGAAGAGAAAGGGTTAAAAGCCATCAATGAAGAAGTATTAAAAGCTCAGATGTACTTTCTGGCATCAGACTGGACTGAAGGAAGAGCTGCCGGAGAAAAGGGAGAAAGGCTAGCAGCCGATTATATTGCAAGCATGCTTCAATTATACGGCGTAAAGCCTTTTGGTGACCTTGGAAGACCAGGGTTAAGTCAAAGCGGGACAGTATATGCAGAAAGAACATATTTTCAGAATTTTGTCCTTCTGAAAACGATGCCGGGAGATGAACAGATCCTGCAGGTAAAATCAACTGAAGGTAAAACTATCAGAACTACAAGTTTTACCTGCAATGTTGACTTCACTTTAAGACCATCTGATCCTGCTGTTGAAATAAGTGCACCGGTCGTTTTCGCAGGATATGGTTATAAAAATGATAAGCTCAGGTATAATGATCTCAGTAAACTAGATATCAAAGGCAGATTTGTGATTAAGATATCCGGCTTCCCAAAATTTGTTACCGAATTACTTAATGAATCAGAACTTTTCAGAGAATCGCTGAAAATGGATTCGTTAATAAAAGCGATGGGCGCAGCAGGAATAATTGAATTCAGTCGCGATTCGAAGGTTGTTGGAAGGCCTGAAAGGCCTGATTTTATGGACATGTCTCCTTCTGAAGGTATACCTTCATCGGGAAAACCCCGTGCTTCATACAGGATACCCAATGCAAAAACGGGCGATTCTCCCCAGAGATTAATAGTTTCGGCAAAAACAGCGAATGAGATAATCAAAGGGACAGGCATTGATATTGATGATTACATTAGCAAGGCTGACAGGAACAAGGCTTATATTCTGAATCAGCTCAGCAGCAAAGAAATATACCTGAAAACAAGTGTTAAAACCACACAGGTTGCATTCAGAAATGTTGTTGGTATGATTGAAGGAAAAAGGAGTGACCAGTTTATAGTATTGGGTGCACACTACGACCATATGGGTATTGGCAATGGCTTCATCTGGAACGGAGCAGATGATAATGCATCAGGAACTGTTGGAGTAATGACACTTGCAAAAGCAATCGGAGAGACCGGTGTAAAACCTGATAAGTCAATAATCGTGGCATTATGGTCAGCAGAGGAACTCGGACTGATGGGATCGAGATATTACCTCGACAACTTATTCTTCCCTCTGAACAACATAAAGCTAAATCTTAACTTTGATATGATCTCAAGGTATGTCAGTGATTCAGAGCCCAATAAAGTAACCATGACATATGATAGCGAGTATCCGACTTTCAGGGATATCACGGTTTCAAATCTGCAGAAATACGGGATTGACCTGATTGTGGATTATCAGCCTTCTGATGATCCACCAGGTGGCTCAGATCACAGATCATTTGTAGCCAAAGGGATTCCTGTAATGAGGTTCAAACCAGGGCACAGGGAAGAGTATCACAGACCAGGAGATGAGATTGAAACCCTGAACTGGGATATTATGGAGAAGATAATAAAAATAAGCTTTACCAATATTTGGGAGCTTGCTAATTCGGATTGGTAATCGAAACAATAAACTATAATCTATCGGTATGAAAACAATTCTATCAGTACTCGTATTATTACTTGTGTCTCTTTTTCCGGTAAATATCCAGGCACAGGCAAAAGCAGGAGAAAAGTTACACATCATTATCATTGGTGCACATCCGGATGATCCCGACAAGGTTGGGGGAACAGCCTATAAATGGGCCCAGGCCGGGCATGATGTATTAATGGTATCGGTGACTAATGGAGATGCAGGGCATCAGTCAATAAAAGCCGCTGAACTGGCCAGCATCCGTCGTATTGAGGCCAGAAAGGCAGGAGAAGTAATAGGCATCAGATATATTACCCTCGACAATCACGATGGACAACTTATGCCAACCTATGAGAACAGACTCCAGGTTATCAGGGTGATAAGGGAACATAATGCAGATATGGTAATCTTCCCCAGGCCATATGATTACCATCCCGATCACAGGTACACAGGTGTCCTTGTACTTGATGCCGCCTACATGGTAACAGTTCCGACAATACTGCCTGAGGTACCGCATCTTAAAAGAAATCCAATGTTTCTTTTCATGAGTGATGGTTTTATTCATCCTGAACCATTTACGGCAGATGTTTGTATTGACATTGATGATGTTATTGAAAAAAAGATAGATATGTACCATCAGCATACATCGCAGATGTATGAATGGCTTCCATATAATAAGGGAAACCTCGATCAGGTACCGGCTTCTGAAAAGGACCGCAGGAAATGGCTTGGAGAAACCAGAAAAGGAGGATCTGATGCCAAACCCTACCGTGAAAAACTTATAGAACTCTACGGAAAAGAGAGAGGATCTGCAATAAAGTATTGCGAGGCTTTCCAGGATTCCGGCTATGGTGTTAAGCTGACAAAGGAAAATATGAAGGTTTACTTTCCCTTTCTGAAATAGCAGACCCGAAAGGATTCCCTGTGTGGCATGGAATTTGTGAGTATTATCACAAATATTCATCCCATGAAAAAATTATTACTAATAGTGCTTGCTGTTGTATGCCTGGCCCAATTTACCGCATCAGGTAAAACGAACTCTTCAGACAGAAACAAGCGTTATGAGAAAAAAGTGGCCAGACAGGAAAAGGTTAAAGAAGCTGTAGAGTCAAAAAGTTATGTAATAGAACTTGACCGTTTGTATATGTCGCGTTATGGGAATATTAATCTCTCTTCCGGTCGGAATTACATTATCATTAAAGGTAATAGCGCTGCAATAAGCGCGGGTTATATGGGACGACAGAGAGGTTTAATACCTGTTGCGGGGATCCGTCTTAACGGTAAACCTTCAGTATATAAACTGCATAAGAATGAGGCAAAGGGAAATTACAGAGTCGAAATGGAGGTGACAGAAGGGAGTGATACCTTCCATATCACCATGACGATCAGCGAAAACGGAAATTGCAGCGCTATAATATCTGGCGCTAAGATAGATAACACAAGATATTCCGGGAACCTGGTACCTATAGAAAAGAAGAAAACTGTACCCGAACCTGACTACATAAAGTTATAAAGTAATACTCAGGAAGAAAAATTGTCAGGCAAAAGAGAATATCAGTTATAGTCAATATACTGACTGTTCATCTTTAGCTCAATAAAATCGTCTCCCGATTCACAGTACCCGTATTCAAAGCAATATTGAAACTTCCTGCCATTTGATGTTTCAATAATGTGGGTAAAAAAACTGAAATTATATCCAAGAGCAAAAAGGGCATCCTTATGAACCTTTACTTTGCCCTCGGCATATAGGTCTGCAAGTATACGCCTGTTCCTTCTTAGCAAACCATGCACATTCCGCACAAAATTATTTGTTTCGCGGTTCAGCCTGTTGTTATAGTTGTTGCGGCACTGATCAGAGCAGAATTTCTTATCGGTACGCCCCCTGAGGATGTCGCCACAATCGAGACATTTCTTTTCCACAGCACGAATGTTTTGATAAAGATAAAAAAAATATAAAGATCAAGTGTGCTATCAAATTGATATTGACATAAGAAAACGTTTTCAAACGGATAGAAGTGACTATAAATGATTAGAAACCGACAATAACTGATTAATAACCGGGACGCTCTTTTGTAAGGTTTTATGTTTGCAGAGAGAATAAATTAAATGTCAAACTAAAACTTTAAAATCATGAACTCACTAAGGAACAGAGTACAGTTGATCGGTCACCTCGGACATGATCCGGAAATTAAAACAATTGATGGCGGGAAAAAAGTTGCCCGTTTTACGCTTGCTACTGATGACAGTTATAAGAATTCAGAGGGGCAGAAAATCAAGGAGACTACCTGGCATAATCTCATTGCATGGAATGGTCTTGCTGATTTATCAGACAAGTACCTTAAGAAAGGCAGTAAGGTAGCTGTTGAAGGCAGGATTGTTTATCGCACCTATGAGGACAAAAAGGGAGTTACAAAGAACATAACCGAGATTATTCTCTCTGACTTTATGTTTCTTGATCCTGCAAAAGGAAACGGGAAAGAGGTTGCTGAAAAACAGGAATAGGCCGTAGGTACATGCCATGGCATGTACCTGCACACAATAGCTGCATTTCTGCTATCAGGGGCATGTTTTTACATGTCCCTGTCTATTTCTTTGTGCGTCTATTAATCTCTTCAACAGTTTTCAGAACAACCGACTGGTCCAAAGGCATAACTTCCAGGACATCATAGAGTGCATGACATATTTCGTTGTAGGATGCACTTATATTATTATTCTTCAGAATAAGATC
>MENI01000067.1 GCA_001768195.1 Bacteroidetes bacterium GWA2_40_15
TAAGCTGTGCCCTGTAGCTGAAAATTTCTTCTATAACGAATCAACCAACCTGCCGATGCATCCAAGGCTTACCAAAGATGATCTGGAGATGATGGTAGCAGGAATAAAGAATACTGTGAAGAAAGTGCGCAGGTAGGCCTTTTATTTATGTAATCTAATTTGTAAGATCATTATGAAAAAAGAAGATTTACTGCAGTACACAGGCAACCGTTCACAGCTTGGAGGAACAAGGCATTATAAGCTGTCGGATGGTCCGGGACTGAATATGAGAGCCATTGATGTTAATACAGGATCGGGACTTACCTATACAGTATTGCCTGACCGTGGTATGGATATCTCTTTCGCCTCTTTCAAAGGGACTAACCTTGTTTATATTACTCCTAATGGAGAGACACACCCTGCATTTTATGAACCTCAGGGCATAGGATGGCTGCGGACATTTACCGGAGGATTGCTGACAACCTGCGGTCTCACATGGCTGGGACCCCCGGTAAAAGATGGCGATGAAGAGCTTGGTTTGCATGGAAGATACTCAACAATCCCTGCAAAACTTGTAGCTGACATGTCACAATGGATCGGGGATGAATACCATATCAGACTACGGGGTACCACAGAAGAGGCTCAGCTTTTCGGAACAAAAATGAGACTCGAAAGAGAGATATCAAGTGTTGTGGGAAGCAACTCATTAAAGATTACAGACACTATCACTAACTACGGGTATAAAAAGACACCTTATACAATTCTGTATCATATCAACCTCGGATATCCTCTTCTGAGTGAACATGCCAGCCTGGTAATTGATCCGGTCGAATCTATCCCTGCAACTGATATAGCAAAGTCAGGTATCAATGAGTTCAGAACATTTACAAAACCACAGCCGGGCTTTTTTGAACATGTTTTCTATCATAAGCTCAGAACAGGTAAAGATGGAAGCACAGGTGTAAGGCTGCAGAACAGTAAGGAGTGTATTGCTCTTGACATAGTATTCAACATCAATCAGCTACAATGGCTGACACAATGGAAGATGATGGGACAGGGCGATTATGTTCTGGGACTTGAACCATGCAATGTTCCAACCAGGAACAGGGTTGTACTCAAGGAGAAGAATCTTCTTCCATATCTTGCTCCCGGAGAGAGTGTGACAAACAGTATTGAGATTGTTCTTACGGATATTTAATCTATTCATATCAAATAAACCAGATCATGTATAAAGAGAAAAAAACAGGGATCATTTTAACCGCAGCTATCATTGCTCTGATAATCTCCTTTTCCTGCGACAGGAAGGCTGATCCCGGAATAAAGATCGGCCTGGCCGAAGTCAACTACAAACCCGATGTAGGTCTCGACCTGGTAGGCAACTACAGGGGTGATGACTACGCATCGCGAGGAATTCATGATTCATTGTATGCCAAGGCACTGGTAGCTGAAGACGGGAACGGAGAAAAAGTTGCAGTCCTTAGCGTTGACATCTGCAACCTGTCAAAGGAGAGTGTCAATTTCATGCGGGAATATATTGGCTCACAGTCTGACATCAGGCCGGAAAATATAATGATCATGGCCACCCATACTCACAGCGGTCCAAGATCAGGCCTCGATGCCCCGAAGGCAAAAGAGTTTCTCACACGGGCAGCAGGAGCAGTTCTGCTTGCCAATGAAAGACTGATGCCAACAATCATTTCCGCGGGGAAGAGCCAGGAAACAAGGATCTCTCATAACAGGCGGCTGAGGGCGAAAGATGGAACAACTCATATGTGCTGGGAAAAGCTGGAACCGGGATATATAATTGAACCCTGGGGTTCGATCGACCCGGAGGTAATAACTCTTAGCTTCGAACAGGAGGGAAAGGAAACCGGAGTGCTTGTAAATTTCGGGTGCCACGCCACAACTCTTACAGGAAACAACTGGCTCTATTCAGCCGATTACCCCGGATACCTGGCTGAAGCGGTAAAAAGGGTAAAAGGAAAGGATTTTGTATCGATGTTCTGCAACGGATGCTGCGGCAATGTAACACAGGTCGATTACAGGATAGGATTCCCCGATACATTCCAGGAATGCCAGAGAATAGGTTATATGCTCGGAGTATCGGCCATGGAAGCTATGGAGAACAGCAAACCGGTTTCAGGATACACAGTTGCTGCATCAAGGGAGATGGTACCTCTCGACCGCATCAATATTTCCGATGAGAGGCTTGAATGGGCAAAAAAAATAATGAAGATCGTTGAGAAAGAGGGTATGCCTCCGATACAGGCCGACGGTATGCCCGATGCCTTCTATGCAAAAAGCTGGATCGAGATGCGGGAAAAACAGGATATTATCGACAGTGCAGAGGTTATGGTCATCAGGATCGGCGATATTGCCTTTGTCGGACTTCCGGGCGAAATATTCAATGAATTCGGCATTGACATCAAGGCAAAGTCGCCATGCAGAAACACTATTGTTACCGGTCTGACTAACGATACAAAAGCATACTTCCCCACTAAAGTCTCTTTCACACAGGGGCCCGAAGGATATACACCCTATATCACCGGCTACGAAACAACACCGGGTTCAACCAGGTATGAAACAGGCTCAGGTGAAAAACTGGCTGAATCGGCTGTGAATCAGCTGAAGAGTATATTCTAAAATATGCGTATTGTAAGACTAAAGATAAGATTATTGAGTATGAGATTCCTCGCTTCGCTGCAAATGACAATATTTTATAAAATACTCATTATATTTTAGTTGTAATTTTAATAACAATTTCAGAATTGTAGATTGTACATGGACCATCAAATGAAAATTAAGAAGTTGGTTTTAGAAGGGGGAGAGCCCTCGTTCGCCAGGTGGTGTACTACTACTAATGACTATATTTTGTAAGATAAACATTATAAAATACTTATATTTTTATTAAGAAGACCTGTTATGAATGTTTTTTTGTACCTTAATATAGTATTAGTAAGATTTCCCTGTAATTTACGAGGGAGATCCCTCACTTCGTTCGGGATGACAGGTCCTTTCGTGGTCACTTGGGGAGGGGAGAAGAGAGCGGGCAAGGCCCGCTCTCTTCTCCCCTCCCAATATAATATAATGAACTGTCATTCCGAATGAATCCCGCGAAGCGGGAGGAATGAGGAATCTCAAACTTATTCGTAACTTATGCTTTCTGATACAAAGCATATATAAGAAAAAATCTATGAGGCTTCATTTATATTATGTTTATATTTTTACAAATGCTTATCATAAAGTTCTTTATACAGGTTTAACTAATGACTTAGAGAGAAGATGTTATGAACATAAGCAGAAAAAAATAAAAGGATTTACGCAGAAATACAATGTTGATAAACTGATATATTTTGAGAAATTTGATTTTATTGATCTGGCAATCGCCAGGGAGAAACAGATTAAAGGGTATTCACGAATAAAAAAAATAAATCTTATTGGCCAATTTAATAAGGAATGGAAAGATTTATTTTGTGATAGAAAAATAGAGGTTCCTCACTCAAGCTATAAATGTCAGAGTTTTTTTAGGTTTGAGAGTAATCGCAAAATACTATCAGCAAATGCGCTTAATAATCAGGATACTAGATTTAATAAAATTTTTAATTGATACATATGAAAAATTTCTTTTCCGTAATCTGCCTTTTAATAATTATACCTGTAAATTATTCATACTCAATAGGCACTGAAGATCAAAATAATGCAACCTATAAAGTTGTAATGACAAAGAAGCCCTTTAAGATCGACGCTAACTGGGATAAACCGGCCTGGAAAAAGATAAAACCAGCCACAATCTCAAATTATATGGGAGCATTGCCTGATTTCAAGCCCGAAGCAGAAGTGAAGATGATGTACGACAAGGAGAATATTTATCTGATATTCAGAGTTAAGGACAGGAATGTCAGGTGCATAACCAATAAGATAAACGGTCCGGTGTGGCAGGATTCTGCTGTAGAGTTTTTCTTCTCTCCGGATGCCGGTTCTCCCCTCCTCTACTTCAACCTTGAGACTAACTGCGGCGGAACGCCTCTCCTTCATTATAATGTTATTCCCCGAAGGGAATCAAAGAGGCTTACCGGAGATGAAATAAAACAGATAGAGATTGCACATTCTCTTCCGGAAATAATTGACCCTGAGATAAAAGAACCGGTAACATGGACCCTGGAATACAAAATACCATTTTCATTACTGGAGAAGTATTCGAAAGTGACACATCCTGCAAAAGGAGTTGAATGGAGAGCTAACTTTTACAAGATTGCCGAGAACAGTTCAAATCCTCATTATATAACTTGGTCGAAAATTGATAAGCCAAAGCCCGATTTTCACGTCCCCCAGTCTTTCGGTAAACTGATTTTTGAATAAAATGACTTTCAGGTATAAGAATCCATTGATTTTCTTCGTTTACCCCGACCCCAAGGGGAGCGAAGAAAATCAATTTACTCCCCCTGGGGCTGGGGTAAATAAATTGATTTTCAAGCGACTTTGTTTCATGATTACCTATACTCAAATTAAACAATATATAAGTGGTTCGGATATATGGAATCAGAATCTGTAATTCATCTGCAAAATAATTCCGGCTCAATTCCACGATTAAAACCAGTGCTGGGACTGGGTGATCTTGTCTTTTACGGAATCGTGCTTAATCAGCCGGTTGCAGCAGTAGGCCTTTTCGGACTTGTATCACAGATCTCAAAAGGACACATGGTTACCACACTACTTTTAAGTATGGTCGCTATGTCTTTAACCGCATTCAGTTATGGCAGGATGGCTGCCATATACCCTTCTGCCGGATCGGCATTTACCTATGTTGGCAAGGGTATCAATCCCTGGTTCGGATTCATGGCCGGATGGGTTATGGTATTATGCTACCTGATAATACCAGTCATAAATACCGTTTACGGAGTACTGACGCTCCAGAGACTTATCCCGGGAATACCTTATATAGGAGGATCACTTGTCTTTGTGGCATTCATAACATTTCTGAACCTGATGGGTGTAAGGTCGAGCATGCGGGCCAATAAGATCATGCTTTACCTGATGCTGATCATTATCACCGCTTTTGTCATTCTTGCCATCAGGTATATCTCAAATACACTGGGATGGAACGGTTTGTTCGATGTATCAGCAGTTTACAACAAACCGGCTTTCAGCATCAGCTCAATTGCATCAGGGACTGCTCTTGTTGCTCTAACCTATGTCGGATTTGACGGGATAACAACACTGGCCGAAGATGTAAAAAATCCATCCAGGAACATTCTGCTTGCTGTCATTATTGTATGTTTGTTCACCGGATTATTCAGTGCACTTCAGATGTACCTGGCACAGCTTTCGGCTGAGACTATGTGGATATCAGGACCAATCTCTGAATCCATTCCATTTTACGAAAGGATCCCTGAACAGCATATTGAGACAGCCTTTATGACTGTGTGTGCACAGGTAGGAGGATCACTCCTGTTCAATGCAATGACAATAACAATGTTCATTGCATGTCTGGGCAGCGGAATGGCCGGTCAGCTTGGGGCTGCCAGACTTCTATACGGAATGGGAAAGGAAAATGTCCTGCCCCGTAAAGTATTTGGACACCTTGGATCGAAACATAATTCACCTGTTTATAATATCCTGATTATAGCAGTATTATCAATTACAGGTGTATCAGCACTTAATTACCAGAAGACAGCAGAACTCATCAATTTCGCCGCGCTTGTTGCTTTTATGGGAGTGAATCTGGCGGCAATCAACCAGCTGTATTTCAAATCACCTGCGGAAAAAAGGAGTTTTTTGAAAGGGTTTATGATGCCGGCCGGCGGGTTTCTTTTCTGCCTCTGGATATGGATAAGTCTGCCCGGCAGCCCTAAGATAATCGGAGGTATCTGGCTTCTTGCCGGAATACTATACCTGGCAATATCAACTAAAGGATTCAGAAAGCAGCCTGCAGGTATTGATTTTAAGGATGTATAAATTACTTGTCAGCAACAATTATCTGAAGGAAATAATCATTAATTTTAACACTAACTAATCCTAATAATAGTCGTTATGAAGAAAGAATTTATTATGATCATTCTGCTGGCCGTTTTTTCGTTATCTGCAAATGCTGCGGCTCATGAAAAAAGTGCACTTATCGGTTCCTGGAAGTGTGTTGCAAATGATGTTCCCGATGAGTACAGGAACAGTACAATAGTTATCTCGGAAAAAGAGGGAATACTTACCGGAGTTGTGAAATTTGACAACGGAACCGAGATCGCTTTGAATTATGTGAAACATACAGAAAATGACGTTATTATGTCTGTGTATGTTGAAGGATCCGAAGTAATTATCAAGGGCAAGCTGGCCGGATCGAAGATCACAGGAACTGCTGACACGCCTGATGGTCAGGTAACACTCACTGCCACCAGGGTCAAAAAGAAAAAATAACCTTATAACAGGCTTATGGCTACTGACAGACGCAGATTCATAAAGCAGATCTCTGCCGGAGCCTCTATGATTGCCATTTCTGGTGCAATCACAGGCATTAAGGATCTTTATGCATCACCTGACATAAAACAGGCGGTGAGAGTATCCGGGCTCGATAAACCTGTGGCCATAGCCATGTGGGACTTCAGCTGGATCTTACGGCATCACAGGTATGGGGAATTTGAGAATTGGGATATAATTCTTGAAGGGCTGGCAGAAAGAGGTTATAATGCAATAAGAATCGATGCCATGCCCCAGTTTGTGGCCGCTGATACTTCAGGGAAGACTGATACTGAATTCCGGTCTGTTAAAAATGGCTGGCAGCCTTCGCTCTGGGGCAATGATTTCACAATGAGTTTCAGGCCGCGTGAGGCTTTGCTGGAGTTTTTGCCAAAATGCCACAAATACGGCATAAAAGTTGGTCTCGCAACGTGGTTCATGCAACATGGGACAGCACGGAAGGACATATTCAGTGAAGATGGAGGGCTGTTAAGAGCCTGGGAGGAAACTCTTTCTTTCCTTCAGAAAAACAATTTACTGGATAATATAATATATGTTGACCTCCTCAACGAATACCCGAACTGGCACGGATACGACTGGCTGAAGAAAAATATGAACAGGCTGTCGGGCATGGAACAGTACAGGCTCGATAATCCTGAAGCCAATGTTCCTGACCAGATTATTAACGGCAATGTTGCAAACACAGAACAGCAAAAGTTTTACAATGACTTTGCGCGCAATATGATACGTAATCTGAATAAAAAGTATCCTGAAACAGATTTTTTTATTTCCCTCGACTCATCAATGGAACTTGACCGTATAGACCTGTCGGAGTTCGATGCACTCGACTATCATATATGGTTTGCTCACACAGGGAAAGTGCCTGGTCTGGATAAAGTAGGTGCAAGGGATCAGTCGCAGGATTACAGGGAGATATATTCGGGACTTAAAACGTACTGGAAAGAAAACAGGGAATCACTTGTTAAATGGATAGATGGCAGGATTGGTGATATTTCTGCTGCAGCTGCAAAACACAACATTGTCTGCGGGAATACTGAAGGATGGGGACCGATATCCTGGTTCGACCATCCCGAACTTGATTGGGAGTGGGTTAAAGAAAGTGCTGAAATATGCGTCGGTCTCACCCGAAAATATAATAACTACAAATTCATCTGCACTTCCAATTTTACTCATCCCCAGTTCAGGGGCATCTGGGAGGATGTTAATTGGCATCAGAAAATAACATCGAGGATCAGAGCCTAAGCAACCTTCACTCATTTATTGATCACAGATGGTTCACATTCAGCTCCTTCAGAGCTGACCTCATGTTTGAGCCTTATACCCCTGTTGAAGCCGAGGATTATTAGGTGCCAGTCTGTCTGAAAGGTAGAGGCATTAACTTAAGAGTAGTATTGTAAATACAGTGATTGAAGAAGTTTGGGGCTGTTGAAAAAGTCCATTTCTACCCCCATAGCCGTCAACCTAAGGATTGTACTTTTAAAGGAATGTGCTACATAAGTTTCCCCTCCTTTTAAAGGGGGCTGAGCGTTAAGAATTTGCCCAGTGGGCAAATTTAGCGATGAGCCAGGCCACAGGGAAGGCGCCGGGATAACTGATTATCTGATATTTACAAGATTCATTCCCCGGCCACCCCTGCTTCAAAAGCTAATCTTTCAGCACAAGTACAAGAGATTCAGTACTACAAAATTATTAAGCACATTAGCAAATCTGAATCGCCTCTTCTTGCTCCTTGAACCATTACAGCAATTGTCATCCTGAGTCCCCATGCATTTATGTACATACAGGCGAGACTTGTTATTGAATGAGTTGATATAAAAAACTTAAACAGTGTTTTCAATTACAAGTCATCTCTCAAAGAGGCTCTGAAAGAACCATATATGAATAACCCCCGGTGCAACCGGGGGTTCAGATGCCATACTCCAATTCTCAGCTCTGAAGGAGCTGAATATATTTGTTATGGGAAATATCTTTCATCAGGGGTTATACCATATTCGAGAAGAAGTTTTCTATACTCCTCCTCAAATGATACTTTTTTATGATGCTCCTGCTGATCCTTTATATAATTAATTAACCTGCCTAAATCCATATATGAGCAGGTAAAAGAACCATAACCAACAGCCCATCCCTTAAATGCCGGAAAAAGATTATTGCTTTTCATCCATATTGAAGTTGAAACTTTGATGTCTTTAATAAAATCTACAGGTGCAATACAGGGATTAATATCAGTAAGAATATGAAGGTGATTTTCAACTCCATTTATTCGATACAAGTGACTGTTTTTATGCTTTATTATTCCAGTAATATAGGCATATAGGTCATTAACGTGAGCTTGTTTGATGGTTGGCAGGCTGTCCTTTGTCCTGAATACAATATGATACAGATGTTGACGATAGCTAGACATGATGTAAGCTTTTAAAGGTTAGCAATTTAGCACGAGTTTGCTAAATTACTAAAGTATTTATTTATTTCCAACTATATTAAGCCCATGCAGGGCTTTAAATCAGTAGATTAGCTATACCCCCGGCTTCACCGGGGGTTATTCATTTTAAGCCACTTCGTGGCTAAGAAAAACAACACCCTCAAAACTTATAGAAGATGAATTTAAAAAATATTACAAAACACTTTCCTGAGGTGTCATTCCAATAACCGGCGAAGGAAGTGTATTGATGAATCACATTCGTAAAAGCAGGATAAATAAAGATGTGACGAAAGAGTAGCTTTTCAAGGAGAGCCTGCCCCGCTTCGGCGGGGGGAAACTTTTACCATTCTTTCCTGCCTAAAACGACAATTTAGTTGACGGCAATGCCCCCTAATCCCCTTCAAAGTGGGAGTCATAAAAAAACCCCCGGAAATTCCGGGGGTATTTATTTAATTGATTTAAAAACAATAATCAATTATTCAGCACCGCCATCCCACCATACTTTGGTAGTCATTTTGTCTGGCATTGTTGCGGTAGTTGCATAATTCGGATTACCGGCGGCTTCCGCAGCAGGAATCTGAAGTTTAACAGGAATTGTACCTCCGGTGGCATTTCCAGGATAGTTGGATGGAACTAAAACAGGGAGATCTGTTCTTCTCCAGTCTGACCATGCATCCCACCACATCATGAATTTACTCAGCCACATCTGTGTAGCTATCTGCACAAGAGCAGTACCGGCAGCATAAGGATAGGTTGCAAGATAAGCGTCTACCTTTGCATCGGATACAGCCAGTGAAGCATCATATACGGTATAAAGCTGCATAGCCATTCTGACTCCGGCCTCGTAGTGCGACTGTGCAGTTCCTGTAATCCCGGAACCTATCCCTCTTACAAGAGCTTCAGCCTTAAGGAATTCACTTTCAGCAGCATTCATGATCTGGTAAGGCTCATCATCCTGCATCATCTTTGTATTTACGGCACAGAACTTCGTGTAAGGAGTTACAGTTGTACCATAAAAATTATTGAGCCAGGAGCCGTCAACTCCTGATGGCATACCTTCAAACAAAAGTGGATCACTTATAATGGGCGTACCAAGATCATTAGCCGTCCATGTCATTGCACCGTTAGTGAAGATAGTAAGCCTTGGATCGTCATCAGCTGTACTGGCTTTGTTGGGGCCTTTGAGCTGGTCAATAAGGGTTTTGCTCAGAAGTGATCCCTGCCATGCACCTCCGTCACCCGGGTAGAATGCACGTGAAATACCATTCTGGTTCATCCATTCACTTGGCGTAAGGGCCATTTTTACCCACATATTGTCAGCATTGCCGGTCATTGTTCCGCCTGCAACAGCCTTTGTCACATAAGTAGCAGCCATTGCTGCATCCACATTCGATACCCTCATGGCCATCCTGAGCATGAGTGAGTATCCAAACTTTTTCCATTTTGCAATATCACCATCGAATACAAAGTCAGCTGCCTTAAACCCTGCATAATCAATATCAGAAGCATTAAATGCAGCACATGCTTCATCAAGTTCCTTAAGCAGGTCGGTGTAAATGGCTTTCTGCTTGTCGTACTTAGGCTGGAAAATTCCCTCGAGGCCCTTGTTGGCTTCTGTATAGGGAACACTGCCATACCAGTCGGTCAGACGATGCATATCAAATACCCTGATAATTCTTGCAGCCTGACGGGTATTTACAAGCCTTCCGGCCACATATCCGCCTTCTCCTGTCTGCTTTAATATCTCCGTAGTTCTTCTCAGTGCATCCCTGTAATAGAACTGGAAAGGAGCATTCTGAGGTTCCATATCATTATCAAAATATTTCTCCCCGGCATTTCCACCAGTGCTGGCAAAGTGCTGTATGGCAAAGGAGGCAAAATTCATATTGGTTCTCCAGTCAGTGTACCTGTTATCCCCCGAAGAGCCATTACTTGCCATCCCAAGTAAGGAGGCAGTTAAGAAGTAGTTCATGTCGATCTGATTAACCGCATTGGGATTGATGTTCATCTCGTGCAGTTCATCAGTATCACATCCCGCTGCCATAACAATAATTAACAGCGTGCTTAAAAATAGTTTTATTATATGTTTCATTTTTCTCAAGTTTATTAGGTTAGAATACCACCCTTACGTTAAAACCATAACTGCGGGTTCCGGGCATTGTAAATTGATCAATACCCTGGCCGTTACTGCTTGTATAGGATGATTCCGGATCAATGTTGTCGGTGTTCCTGTAAATGATCGCAAGGTTCCTTCCCACAAATGACACTGCAACAGTCTGAAGTGGCGTCTTATCCAATATAGAAGCAGGCAGGCTGTATTCAAGCGAAACTTGTCTCAGCTTGACAAATGAAGCATCATACATGAAGTTCTCCTGGGCACGTGAAGCCAGGTTACCCCAGTAGTTACGTACCTGTTCCCGGTTAAGGGTCATCGACAGAGGCCCGTAAACCGGTTTTCCGTCTGTACCTGTTCCCGTCTGGATAACTCCTTCAATCGGCATTCCGCCTTCGCGGTATGCGAGAGTCTGCTTATGCAAGCCCCAGCCGGTAAGGTTAACTTCTGATCCGGAATAGATATCACCGCCTGATTTGAAGTCAATAAGTGCATCGAGGCTGAAACGTTTCCATCTCACTGTGTTACTCAAACCACCGGTCAGTTTTGCAATACCGTTACCAAGAATTTCAAATACATCTGACCTGATCGGGTATCCGTTAGCATCATAAACCTTTTGTCCGCTGGCTGGATCAACTTTCTGTTTGTAACCTAAGATCATACCAAACGGGTATCCCTTAACATGATATACAGCGGCATTCCTTGTACGTGGCTCTTCAACGAAGAGGCGTGTAACACCTTCACTGAGTTCAACAACCATGTTCTCATTCTTTGCCAGGTTCAGGGAGATGTCCCATGTGACCGGACCCTGTACCGGGGTGCCGGTGAGTAAAAGTTCAATCCCCTTATTAGTCAGTTCACCGATGTTAACCGATGTTGAGTTAAATCCTGAAGACTGGGAAATTGTAGCTGACAGGATGTCGTCGGTAGTTTTCTGGGTATAGTAGGTGAATTCAAGTCCTGCTCTTCCGTTGAGGAATCTCAACTCAGTACCAACTTCAATCTCAGATGACAGAGCGGGATTCAGATTCGTGTTCGGAATATTGTCGCCGAATGAGAATGTACCCATCGGGATGCCAAGATGTCCCTGACCGAGAAGACTGTAGGTAGGATTGACTGCATAAGATCCGACGTTTGCAGTTGCAACCTGTCCCCAGGCAGCCCTCAACTTACCAAAGCTAAGCCACTCAGGCAAATTATTGAATGCATCGGAAAATACAAAGCTACCACCAACAGACGGGTAAAGTTTGCTGTTGTTTTCCGGAGCAAGAACAGAGAACCAGTCGTTTCTGGCTGTTGCAGTAATATATAGGTATCCTCCATAGCTTACTTCAGCAGAACCGAAGAGTGAGTTGATACCTGATTTACTGTAACCGTAACCAAAGCTCTGTGATTTGGTATTGTTTACAGATGTAAAGAATGGTACGTTGAAGTTTGAACCTGAAGCATTTATTGCCTCATATTCCCTTATCATTTTCTGACCGCCCACAAATGCATTGACCCTGATCTTGCCAAATTCCTTATCAGCGCCAAGTGTCCATGTCTGGTTTATCTCTCTTACAAAGTTTGAGGTTTCACTTTTGGCGCCGCCACGCTGATATCCTGTTCCCTGAGGTACAAGGGAATTGTTATTCCTTGTGTACCAGTCCATACCAACCTCACCCTGTATATATAACCAGTCGAGGATATCATATCTCATGTTAGCGGAGGTGATGAAACGGTCCCTGATGTTTTCGTTGAGGATCTGGTATGCGGCCCACCATGGGTTCTGCAGCCAGTTGTTGTTTGCCTGCTGGTATTCTTCACCGGTGGCCTTCAGGTCAGGAGTTGTAGTACCTGCAGGAACTGCTCCCAGTTTATTCGGGTCGCCTCTGAGGTCATTTACGTTAACTGTACTGGCAAGTCCCCAGATTGCAATAGGGGCATTACCAGGAGAGTCGCCAAGCATTGATCTGTTATTCATTTTCTCATTGGAGTACATTACCTTGGCGTTAAATGTAACTTTCTTACCAAATTTCCCGTTTGTGGAGAGAGAAGCATTCTTTCTTTTAAAACCAGAGTTGGGAACAATGAAATCCTCTTTCATATCTGAGAAAGAGAACCTGAAAGTCTGATTGTTTCCTCCTCCTGTAATGGCAAGGCTGTTTGTCCAGGTGCTTCCTGTCTGATAGAAACGCTCCCAGTTGTCCCCGGCATATGAATAAGGTCTCATTTCACCATCGAACTGAATAACTGAAGATCCGTCCATTTTGGGTCCCCACATTGTGCCGGCTCCCCATGTCCATGCCTGAAGCTTGTCAACAGCATATGCAGAAATCCTGGGTCCGGTCGGGTCAGCAGGGTTGGTGACCATTGCACCAGGTCCGTATATCCTCTGCAGGTCATCAAGTCGGTAGACTTTGTCTAATACATAGTTGGAGTTAAATTCAATTCCAATGCCTTTCTTGGTGGCACCTTTCTTGGTTGTAATGTTAATAACTCCGTAACCACCCCTTGATCCGTAAAGTGCTGCTGCTGCTGCTCCTTTCAGAATGGTAACTGACTCAATATCCTCAGGGTTCATACTGGTAAGACCGTCACCCTGGTCAGTACCTCCCCAAACACCAACCTGTCCAAACTGGCTGTTATCCATCGGAATACCGTCGATAACATAGAGTGGCTGGTTACTTCCTCCGATTGACTTGTTCCCCCTGATAATAACGCGGGATGAACCGGCAGGTCCGGAAGCAGATTTTGAAACGTTAACACCGGCAACACGTCCCTGCATTGAAGAACCGAGGTTGTTTTCGCGGGCAGCCGTGAGGCTCATACCCGGAACCTTGGTTATTGAAGACTGCAGCGCTTTCTGGCTTCTCTCGATACCGAGGGCGGTTACAACCACCTCGCCGAGCTGCAAAACATCTTCTGCAAGTACCATATCAACCGAAGCACGACTGCCAACTGCTGCTTCCTGGGTGACATAGCCGATAAATGAAAAAACGAGGGTAGCACTGGCCGGAGCCTGTAAGCTATACCTTCCCTCTGCGTTAGTGGTAGTACCTGTGGTCGTTCCTTTTACAACAACGCTAACTCCAGGTAAACCTGCACCATTGGCATCCTTAATGGTGCCTGCTACTTGCCGTTCCTGAGCCAACACTGCCACAGAGCAGGTCAGCCACAAAAACAGAAGCATGGTGCTCTTCAGATTTTTGTAAACTCTTTTTATCATCATAGGGTTTAGTTTTTAGGGCATCAGTTAGTATAGATGCCGTTGTTTAAGTCAAAATTAGAAACAGGTTTGATAAAAACAAATTTATTTTAACAAAAATTTAACATGTGTTAACTTTTTTTATTGAGTATCGGGAATCATACACAAAAATCCATTGATTTCAAACTATTTAGAATTTCTTATTCATGATTCCCGATACTCATACTTTTAATAATGGGACTAAGAGTCTTAAAAACCGATTCCCCCAAATGATTGATGATTTTAGTGAAAGAAAGGTTGCGTTATATATATTATAAGTGCAATCAATTTATTCACATTCTCAAGGGGGGAGATTCCTCATCCAAAAGTCGGTTGATCAGAGATGACAGTGCTGTTACGAGGAATGCAGGAGTACGGGGAGATTCCTCGCTTCGCCACTAATGAAAGCCCAGTCATGCAGTATTCAGGATCACGACGGAGATCCCTCGCTTCGCTCGGGATGACAGTCATTCTTTATCGTTAATGGAGAGAGAGGGCGGTTCGCTGAGCGAACCGCCCTCTCTCTCCTCCTTTACCCATTTACCACTGTCATTCCGAACGGATCCCGCAAAGCGGGAGAAGTGAGGAATCTTTCACGTCCTGCAGAAGTGTTACTTTAAGCAAAGATGGTGAGGAATTTATAAAAAGTACCTGAAAGACCATCTTATAAATTTAATAATGAATCCGGTGCTAATTTATTTCTCTATTCCTGATTTTTTTATCTTTGACTGTCCTCCGCTGCATATTAAAACAAGTGATCAGATTGCATCTATATTATGTTTATATCCTGACAAATGCATATAACAATGTATTATATACAGGAGTTACAAATGATTTGGAACGGAGATGTTTTGAACATAAAAATAAAATGATTAAGGGTTTTACTTATAAATATAATGTTGATAAGCTGGTTTACTACGAACAATTCGAACATATTGAACTGGCAATTGCAAGGGAAAAACAAATCAAAGGCTATTCCAGAATTAAAAAGAGAGAGCTTATAAATAAATTTAATAGCGCATGGATTGATTTATGTGCTGACGGAATAATTAAAGCGCCTGAGAAACAATAATGATATAAATTCTAATAAATGGTGTGAAGGCCTGAGGAAAATCCCTCATCCAAAAGTCGGTTGATCAGAGATGACAGTGCAGTCAGGCGCAATGCAGGATAACGGGGCATATCCCTCATCCAAAAGTCGGTTGATCAGAGATGACAGTGCTGTTACGAGGAATGCAGGAGTACGGGGAGATTCCTCGCTGCGCTCGGAATGACAGTTCCCTTTTTTTGATAATGGAGATGGGAGGCGGTGCGCGATGCGCACCGCCTCCCATCTCCCACTACCACAATATTCCGTTGTCATTCCGAATCCCGCTGAGGCGGGATGAGGAATCTCCCACGTTATTAACCATCAGCCCTTCAGAGAAGAATCCCGATTTAACCTGAGAAGTGAGGAATCTTCCTCCTCCTATTCCACCACAATCTCATCAATATGCATATTTGCCGGACGGCCGGCACCCGGATGCGACTCAGGCGTATTGCCTATCGTATGGGCTATAACCCTTACATATCGGGCCTCAACCGGTTTGAAATCGGCAATGAAGTCTCTCTGGAAAGAATCCCACTGTTCCATCGAAAGAGTATTATCAACTGAAGCTACCAGGTCAAATTTCTTTCCATCTGACGAAATAAAGAAGTCAACTTTTTTTGGAACTATGCTAAGCCAGAATGCCCTCTGATAAAAAGCACACTCAATATGCTGAATTCTTGTTGCTTTTTCCAGGTCAATTACAACATCAAGATTTTTTCCTGCAAACGAAAGCCAGTTATACTCCGGATCATGGCTTCCCCTTATTCCATCGTTAAGCCTCAACTGCCTGGAGAAAGGGACCACTAATGTGTCAGGACTGAGTAACGTAAGTTTTTTCCCATATGCAAGATGCTCATTCCTGCCCATAAAAAAGAGCCTGTACATTGCTGAACGATAGGCTTCCGGGGTGGTTCCCCATTCCTTTATTCCTGTAACTCCCGTGCGAATGCACAGATCGACAAAAGGATCAACCATTGATCTTATTTCAGGGCGAACTGCCCACTTATCTCCATTTTGAATAAAGACGCCATTTTCTCCTGTAAAATTCTTTTTCGACTGCTCCATAATGGCAAAATTCAATGGCATTCTGGCTGCCCTTACTCTCTCGAGTACTTCAGGTTCTGCGACAACTGACATTTCTGCCTGGTCGAATAGTTGCTTATATCTTAGTATTAAGGCAGGAGTAAGATAACTGTCAGCAGCCTCATTGGGCGATCCGAAAATTCTGAGCGGTTTTCCGGAGGCAAGCAGCGCCTCCCTCATCTCATCAATATATTGACGGATAGGGCCGGCTGCTGCACCATAGTACCCTCTGAGAAAATCATTCATAAGTGTGTCGACATTGGCATTCGTGTCCCATAAAAGTTTTGCAATAAGATAGCTTCTGAGCTCAGCAAATTCTCCGCCATTGTCGCCGTTACCTTGTTCGAACATGGCAGTTACCCCGTTATCGGCAAAGAAGCGGATATTGGGTTTAAGAACCTGCAGGTTCGGGAAGGGACTTACAAGATTGGTGAACTGGATCACATAATCCCATACTATAATGTCGCTGGCAATCTTACCCCAGTCCTGAACATCCTTAACAAGGCTTTTGCTGGCAGAATCAGGCGCTTCAGCAATTGGAAGATCGCGTCTTGCCTCGATGCTGCAAAGCATAATATTTACATTCTTGCGCGGACGAAGTGTAAGGGGAGCTTTCCTGCCATATTCGTATGCGAGTGTAGATATCATCAGGTCAGGGAACTGATCAGCAACCTGGTTTGTAAAAGCGATGATCGATCCGGAAGGAGAACCTTCCCTTTCATCGATTGCACGGCAATTGTCGCACATGCAGTATTGCCTGTTATCATTCTGGCTTACAGACCAGTATCTGGCATCAGGATTTGAAGCAACCTTCTTGCGGAGGTTCTGTATTGTGATATTCAATACATCAGGATTGGTAAGGCACAGCTGAGTCGGAAGCCTCTTTCCATCCCTTAAAGCAAAGTATTCGGGATGGTCCCTGAAATATATTTCAGGAGGTACAAGGCTGTTAAATGTGTGTACCCATGATCCCCAGGCCGGACGACCTCCCCTGGCATCATGGTCGAGCTTATGCCATTCTGAAAACTCCTCATGATATGTCACCCTGTAGTGCACATCCCTGAATTTGATCACCGGTATCTCCTTCAGGTTTATGCTATCAAATGAAATGACTTCCTGCTTTGGAATTATCTTCACCTTTGGGCTGTACATCCGGCATCCCAGGTACTTCTCAAGAAATGTATAGACTCCGTAAAGGGTGCCCTTGAAATTACCACCGGCAATAACCAGCCGCATGCTGTCGGTTAAAATAACAAAACCGTCAGCTCCAAGCTCATTGAAATCAACATTGATGTTCCTTTCACCCAGTCGGTCATTCTGTCCCAGAAGAATTTCGAACGGACTGCCTGGTTTATCGGCTGAAATTATCGGCAGTGCAGTACCTGATATCTCAAGTAAATAGTCCTGAAGGACTTTGGCTGCTTTCTTCTCATATTCAGATGAGGAGGATGGAAGGACAATTCTGTAAAGGCTGGCTCCTTTATCTGCAATCTTTAATACCGGTTTTACAGGCGGAGCTGCTTCTTTTTTATTTTTCTTTTTCTGTGCGGATATGGTCTGAAGAGGAGTTACAATACCCGGTATAATAAGCAAAATCCAGATGGATATTAAACATATCCTTGACCTTAGACGTAATAGTTTCATAATGAATAATTTGTAATAAGTTTAACTTTTAAGTATTAGATACACTACTGTTTTCTTATTGTTTCATCATGAACTCACCCCCCAACCCCCTCTCTACTACGTAAAGAGGGGGTGCAATACATTCTATGTCAGAAAGTTTCCCCCTCTTTGTGAAACAGAGAGGGGGAATCCTGAGCGGAGCGAAGGAAGGGGGTGAGTTCGTGAACTTTTTATTTTGTGTTTCCTTTCCCGGATCTGGCTTTCACCGGCAGCTGCATCGGCTCAGGTATGTATTCGAGTATGAATGCCATATCCTGTCCTATGTATCTCGCCTGTGACCCTGTAATCCTCATGTATGGAGGTCCGAAAGTGATTGTGCCATCAGTTACCGTGACTTCAGTTTGTTCTATAACCATACCCCGCCAGGTATGATAGGTGGCTAATTTGTATTTGCCATTTTTCAGTGAAGAGACAGTTATTTTCTCATGTGCAACATCACCATCTGAGTTAACGACCCATCCAAATACCAGCTCATTGGTTTGCATGCCATAAACATCGCCACCCTTTACACATTTTATATTTGCGGGCTTAATATCTGTAAGATGGGCAAAAGGTATCCTGTCGGTGAACCGTCTCAGACTGGTAAGCTGACTGTTTACAGTAAGGTCATTAATAAACCTTGAATGAGCCCACCAGAAAGGCATCATGGCCGATCCTGTTGCAAGTGTTACCCATAGGGCGTTATGATACTGTGCAAGATAACCCGGCATGCTTGGTTCATAGAAGGTGTGAGCATATCCTGTTTCTCCGTTGATAACCGGTTTTCCGTAGCCATGCCACAATTTCTGGTTCTCAGTTGCATAATTCCGGTAACTGTGTATCAGAGGATTAACATCTGCCGAATCAATAGTACTTGTTCTGTTTATTGGAAATCCCTGTGCTTCATATATTTCGCGGGCTGCAATATCGGTTATCTGGTAACCTTCGTGCCAGAATTCCTTAATACCACCGCTCCTGGTGCCTGTTGTGGGCCTGTTCCATGGATCATTGGCTTTAAGATAGTTATGCACCTTGCCAATCCATTCGGCTGCTTTCAGGCTGTCACCTTTAACCCATCCATCGGTTCCGTTCACTTCATCAATAATGAACCATAATGCCAGCGACCTGCTGTAACCATATCTTGCAATAAAATAGCGATATAGTTTTTCCTGGTATTTCCAAGCTTCATCGCTCCTGTAAAAGTCTTTGGCTTCGGTTATCTGTTTATAGGGATTAACATACCACCGTACATTTCCACCTCCCCATACAGTCTCTGAAAGATAAGAATGAAACCAGAGATTGAGGCTCAGCATCATATCCCTTTCCTCGAGCATCTGCAGAAGTTCATCAAGGCGTCCTGCTATGTTCTGGTCATAACGGCCGACTCCGGTAGCCCATGTCTCGAGAGGAGTTATAAAAGTACTGATGAAGTTAACGCCAAGAGATTTCAGCCGGTCAAGCTCTGCTGCTTCAACCCGGCCGCTTCCAAAACCCTCATAACCATCGTTGTACCAGAAACCCACACCATAAAAATCCTTCCCGTTACTATGGGTCAGATATCTCTTGTTTGAAGCAACCTGTAAAGGTCCGTTATGTTTGGAACTTACAGCAAGAAACGATTGCGGAGAGCTGGTGACAGTTCCGTTTTTGTCCCTTACAGTAACTGAATAACTCCATTTACCTGTCTCATCAGGAGAAAACCTTACTTTCCAGAGTGTTGACATTGACAGATTGTAAAATCCGTTGATTTTCCACTTTTTTCCTGATGGTGAAGTGAACTCTGCCTGAATATCAATATCAGCAGGATCGAAGGGATTTACAAACTCGCACGTCAGCTCCAGGGAGACCTCAAATTTCTCATACAATCCGATAGTATCAGGTCGTTGCCTGATCCTTATTATCTCAGGAGAAGCTGCAGATAAAATGTCGATCTGCAATAGAATGGCCAATACAAAAAATAAAATGTTTCTGGTTTTCATAATTCGGGTCATTTGGTTATAGATTAATTAATTATTACATAGATTCATAATTCTCAAATCCAAATTAAATACTCCGGTGAAATGTACCTACAAATGAGGCTGCATCAAAGCCCTGGGGGGGGGTGGGGTATAGCCATCAACATAAGCATAGTTATATTGCAGGAAATAATGGAATAAGTTTCCCCTCCTTTTGAAGGGGGCTGAGCGTTAAGAATTTGCCCGGTGGGCAAATTTAGCGAAGAGCCAGGCCACATCGAAGGAGCCGCAATACAAATATAGTCAATGCATTGCAAAGTTAGTTTGCGGCCGGGGTGGTTGATTAGTCTATCAAATCGATTCATTTCTTTTATTTAAGATTCTTCCTGTTTGACTTTTCAAATATTCAATATCCCTGATTACATTTTTTTTCAAACCATAATATAATTAATCCAAAGCTCGCTTGTAATTATTTTAATCCTTAACTTGTAGTTAATTTCAGTCTGTAAATGGTGCCTGTCAAACTAATTAAATCAACCACCCCGGCCGGGAAATATACTTTGTAAATATCAGATAATCAATCTTCCCGGCCACCCCTCCTTCAAAAGGAGGGGAAACTTTTTTAACACATTCCTTTTATAAACAACAGTAGCAGCAGAGCTGCGAAATATTTGTAGGTGCAGCGCACCGAAATATTTCTTAATGCGTACCTTCCAGTTCGTCCATTTTTTTATACATGGCCCTGAATGTATCCCATGGCGTATAGGCTTCATTCCTGGGATGTACAGACCTCTTGTTCCTGTCGTTAACAGTCCCGTAGAACCCGTCAATAAATCCTTCCGTGCTGGTCCAGCATGTCTGCATCATACCATAATATCTGGGTTTCATCTCAGGAGTTGCATATTTTACCCATCTTGCCATGTCCTCGGTTTGTATCACTGCAGTTGACGGGGTTCTCCAGGGGCATGTTATCACCCTGAAGCCATTCATGGCAAAATATATCGGAGTCTGATCAGGCCTTTCATAATGCCAGTCGCACATCACAATATCCTTTGGAACCATCTCAATTGCCCGATAAGTAAAATTGTATGATGCTTCCCAGAAACCGATACCTGTCGATCGTCCGTCAAGAAAGCGGTCAGCCCATAACCACAGCTCCCTGTTCTTTTCCTTCAGGTGATTTCTTACCAGAGTAACTTCATCGGCAAAAAGTTTTGCCTTATCGACTCCCTTGCAACGTGGACATTTATCATCTCCAAGGTAGAAAATCTCATCCATTCCTGAATGAAAAGCATCAGCTTCAAATACATCACACAGCTCATCAACGACTGCAAAGATCACCTTATGGACCTCCGGATGAAGGGGACAATAACTTTTTGCGTACAGATTATCCTTGTTCGGCCAGACATATTTCTCCGGCATTTTAATATGTGGAGTTTCATCGAATTCCGGGAAATTCTGCAGAAGCTTATTTACCTTGTTTCCTCCTGACTGGTGTCCAAGCAGGTTAATGTCGGGAATAATCCTGATATTATTCTTTTTGCAGGCCGCTACAATTTTCTTTACATCCTTTTTTGAGAGCGCCCCGGAATCCTGAAGCTGAGGATAACTTTTATACTGATAGTTGTATCCAACAAGTAAAACAAGGGTATTTACCTTACGCGGGGCAAGCTCTTCATTTATAAATTTGACAAAACGGTCAACTCCGGTTGGTTTGGGAGCGCCAATGCAGAATCCTCTTACCTGGAAGAGTTTCTCAGATGATTCCTGTGCAGATGAAAGAAGATTCATTCCCAGCACAAGAATTACAGATAGTATAATATTTCGTGTTTTCATATTCATATTTTTATTTGCTTACTGAGTCTGATCTTATTTCTCCTTTTCAAGTTCATCAATTCTTTTATACATAGCCTTGAAAGTATCCCATGGAGTGTTTTCTGCATTCCTGGGATGTACGGCACCTTTTGCTCTGTCAGATACATTTCCGTAGAAACCATCGATAAAACCTCCGTTATCCATCCATGTGGTAAGAACCATTCCATAATACTTTGGTTTCATCTCCGGTGTGGCATATTTTCTCCACCTGGCCATATCTTCAGCCTGCATAACAGCTGCAGGAGGTGTTCTCCAGGGGCATGTAACAACCCTGAAGCCCTTCATTGCAAAATAGACAGGAGTCTGGTCAGGTCTTTCATAGTGCCAGTCGCAGATCACCACATCTTTCGGTACCATATCGATTGCTCTCCATGTATAATTGTAGGAGCCTTCCCAGAAACCGATACCTGTTGTTTTACCGTCTATAAAACGGTCGCCCCATATCCACAGTTCCCTGTTTTTTTGAGCAAGATGATCTCTTACCTTTCTGACTTCACCTGCAAAGAGTTCAGCTTTATCGATCCCTTTGCAGCGCGGACACTTGTCATCGCCAAGGTAGAAGATCTCATCCATTCCTCCGTGAAAGGCATCAGCTTCATATACGTCGCATATTTCATCGATAACAGCAAAGAGAACCTTATGAACATCAGGATGCAGAGGACAATAGCTCTTGCAGTATAAAAAGTCATCGTTTGGCCATACATATTTTTCAGGCATTTCAATATGAGGAGTTTCATCGAATTCAGGAAAATGGGTAAGAAGATTACCCAGATTACCGGCCCATGACTGATGACCGATCAGGTTAATCTGGGGAATAATTCTGATATTATGCTTTTTACATACAGCGACAATCTTTTTAACATCTGTTTTTGAAAGCGCCCCTGAATCTGCCAGTTGGGGATAGCTCTCAAACTGAT
>MENI01000068.1 GCA_001768195.1 Bacteroidetes bacterium GWA2_40_15
TATGAAATTTTCTTTAAGTCCCCCTTGGGGGATTTAGGGGTGAAATCCGGAATGTTGAAATTGTTAGTTTATATATTGAATTTATTATGAAAATCGTAATTATCGGAGGCACAGGACACGTTGGGACATACCTGGTTCCGGCTCTTGCAATGGCCGGACATGAAGTGATATCAGTCAGCCGGCAGAAGAGAAAGCCCTATTCTGACCATACCGCGTGGAAAGAAGTTAAACAGGTCATTATCGACCGGGTAGAGGCAGATAAAAAGAAGACCTTTGGGAAACAGATCAGCAAATTATCGCCTGATGTGGTGATCGACATGATATGCTTCACACCCGGAAGTGCAAAGATGATCGTGGAAGCTCTGAATGGTAAAGTACAGCACTTCCTGCATTGCGGCACAATATGGGTGCATGGCAGCAGTGTAAAGGTCCCGACAGATGAAACCCAGTTCCGCAGGCCTTTTGGTGAATATGGAATTAATAAAGCAGCCATCGAATCCTGGCTGCTCGGCTTCTCTCATATTACGGGCTTTCCGGCAACAATAATTCATCCGGGTCACATTGTTGGTCCGGGTTGGATACCACTTAATCCTGCCGGGAATTTCAATCCTGAAGTATACAAAACACTGGCTGCAGGAAAAGAGCTCGCCTTGCCGAATCTGGGGATGGAGACCGTCCATCATGTGCATGCAGAAGATGTGGCTCAGGCATTTATTAAATCAATTAATAACAGAAGTACCTCAGTTGGCGAGAACTTTCATGTGGTTTCGCCTCAGGCTCTCACTTTGAAGGGATATGCTACTGCAATGTCAGAATGGTTTGGCAGGGAGGCAAAACTCAGGTTCCTGCCCTGGGAGAAATGGAAGAAGACCGTCAGTGAGCAGGATGCAGATGCCACATGGGACCATATAGCCCACAGCCCGAATTGCAGTATTGAAAAAGCAAAAAGGCTGATAAGTTACTCTCCCCGTTACACTTCATTACAGGCGATACAGGAAGCAGTCAGGCATATAATTGAGAAGAAGCTTCTTTAAACTGTAATATCTTCGCTCCTGAAAAAGTCGCTACCTTTTAGTACCTTTGCAAAAAGTTAATTATGAGCAAGAAAGGAAGAGGTGGACGAACCTCCGGTATTTCAAAGGAAGCACTTACCGAACAGATCACAGCAGTATTGTCAAAAAGCCCTGAGCAGGGATTCAACTATAAGCAGCTGGCAAAACGTCTTAATATCGATGATTCCCATGAACGCCAGATGATATCTGAAATTCTGAGAGAACTCACAAAAAAGAACACTCTCCAGGAAATTCACCAGGGAAAATACAGGATCAGGCAACCTCATGGATATGTTACAGGAACAGTTGACCTGACCCGAAGCGGTTATGGTTTCATATCTACGGAGGATCTCGATGATGATGTTTTCGTCTCAGCAAAGAATCTGAAAACCGCTCTTCACGGCGATAAGGTAAAAGTATGGCTTTATGCGAAAAGAAAAGGGGCCCGTCCGGAGGGAGAGGTTGTTGAGATCATCGAACGGTCGAGGACTACATTTGTCGGAACAGTTGAGGTGATGCCTAATTTCGCGTTCCTCATACCTGATAATAAAAATATGCCCTTCGATCTCTTTATCCCCACATCGAAGCTTAACGGAGCGAAACAGGGACAGAAGGCAGTTGCAAAAGTAGTTGAATGGGATCCGAAATCAAAAAATCCTGTTGCAGAGATTATAAATGTACTTGGATTTCCCGGGCTCAATGATACAGAGATGCATGCCATACTGGCTGAGTTTGAGCTTCCTTATAATTTCACCGATGAGGTGGTGGAGGATGCTGAAAAAATAGCCGGGGGAATAACCGAACAGGATATAAAATCACGCCGCGATTTCAGAAATGTACCCACATTCACCATCGACCCGGCTGATGCAAAGGATTTTGATGATGCCATTTCGCTCAGGCAACTTGAAAGCGGAAACTGGGAGGCTGGAGTGCATATCGCCGATGTGACCCATTATGTAAGAGAGGGATCGCTTGTTGAGGATGAGGCAAAACAAAGAGCGACATCTATTTACCTGGTCGACAGGGTTGTGCCAATGCTCCCTGAAAAGTTGTCGAACAATGTATGCTCCCTGAGTCCTGAAGAAGATAAGCTGACATATTCTGCCGTTTTTGAACTTAACGATAAATCGGAGGTGATTAATGAGTGGTTCGGGAGGACAGTCATCAACTCCGACAGAAGGTTCTCATATGGTGAAGCCCAGGTGGTAATTGATACCGGCAAAGGGGATATGAAGGAACAGGTGCTTGTACTTCACAGGCTTGCACAGCAGCTTCGTACCAAACGATTTGCATCAGGTGCTTTTGCATTTGAAAAGACAGAGATTAAGTTTGACCTCGATGAGTCAGGAAAACCTGTCGGGATAAAATTCCGTGAGATGGGCACATCAAACCAGCTCGTTGAGGAGTTCATGCTTCTGGCAAACAGGCATGTTGCTGAATATGTCGGCAAGAAGCTCCACGGAAAGACATTTGTATACCGTATACATGATAAGCCTGATCCAGAAAAGATCAGCAACTTCAGCCATTTCATTACCAGGTTCGGCTATAACCTCGTTAACGATGAGAAAACCTCCCTGCCAAAGGCAATGAATAAGCTGCTTCGGTCCGTTGAAGGGAAAAAAGAGCAGAATATCATCGAGACACTTGCCCTCAGATCAATGGCCAAGGCGATATACTCTACCGATAATATTGGTCATTACGGGCTATCATTCAAACACTATACTCATTTTACGTCTCCCATCCGCCGCTATCCCGATATGATGGTTCACAGGCTTCTGACATCTTATCTTGCGCAGGAAAATGCGGGGACTACTGATAAATACAAGAAGCTGTGCGACCACTCATCAAAAATGGAGAGGCTGGCAGCTGAAGCTGAAAGGGCATCGGTAAAATACAAGCAGGTTGAGTACATGAGCGATAAGACAGGAAAAGTATTTGAAGGAGTTATCTCAGGCGTTACCGAGTGGGGTATTTATGTGGAGATCATTGAGAACCAGTGTGAAGGGATGATACACATCAGGGAGCTCGCAGATGATTTTTATGAGTACGATGAAGAGAACTACTGTATAAAAGGAAGGTCGACAGGGAAGGTTTACACTCTTGGCGACAGGGTGAATATTGAGGTAGTGAAAGCGGATCTCCAGAAAAAGCAGCTGGATTACAGACTGGCGTAAAATATACATGAACTCACCCCCTTAATCCCCCTCTCTGCTTTGCAAAGAGGGGGAAATCAATTGATAGACAAGGCTTTACTCCCCCTCTCTAAGAATTAGAGAGGGGGTCGGGGGGTGAGTTCGTGAGGTTATTTTAGAATATCCAATCTGGTCTTGTTATCAACCTCAATAACCTTCAGCAATTCCTCCACAGCATCCTTTTCCGGTATATTTTTCAGCACCGGTTCGGTTCCCCTGTATATATGAACTTTACCTTTAGCTGCACCTACATAGCCATAATCAGCTCCCGCCATCTCACCCGGACCGTTTACAATACATCCCATTACAGCGATCTTTAATCCCTTCAGATGTCCTGTTGCCTCCTTAACTTTTTTTACCGATTCCTGCAGGTTGAATTTCGTTCTTCCGCATGTAGGACAGGAGAGATACATGGTCCGGGTTATGCGTGTTTCGGTGCACTGTAGTATTGAAAAGGCAAGTGCTGTCACTTCCCTGAAACTTATGTCGCCGATATTGGATAGACAAATTCCTGAAACCTGTCTGTCAGTTAAATACCTTCCAAGAAGTGCTGCTGCTTTTATGCGCAGATCTTCAGCATCGTTCTCACGAAATACAGGATTAAGGATTATATTGTGTGTTAAACTATTTTCTGCCAGGCTGTTAATAAAGATATCAGGTGCATAACGCTCTGTTTCGGGATTAAATGTAAATATTACACTTATTTTTCCCGGATCAGGCTTCTTTAGGTATTTGATGTTGAAATGTGAACCTGTAAGAAGCAGGTTCAGTTTTTCAGATCTCTGTGCGTTTTCGTGGTATGTTTCAGGAGAAAAGAGAGGAAAAATTCTCTGGTCATCAATGTGATCAAACCATTTTTTGTATGGAAGTACCAGTGAAACATCGGGAGGAAGTATTTTAGGAACACCTGAAGCCATAATCAGATCTGCTGAGTTGTCGCTGCTTCTGATCTCTTTTGTATTCTTATTGACATAGAATCCGGCATCGATATATGCTTCCGGGTTAATCTCAGGGAAGGAAGTCATATTGGCAAGCACCAGTGGACCAGTTATTCTCTTAAAGATCTCTGGTTTTACAGCGGGTGATTTGAAAAATGCTGGGGGAACAGGTTTTGAATCAGATATTCCTCTGGGAAAATACTCTGCAAGTTTCCTGGCAACAGGGATCTCTGCCTCGGGGCTCTCTGATAGTGAGACTCTTATTGTATCTCCTATCCCCTCTGACAATAAGGCTCCGATCCCTGCAGCCGACCTGACCCTTCCATCCTGTCCCTCGCCGGCCTCAGTTACACCAAGATGAAGTGGATATGATACACCCTCCTGCTGCATCATTCCGGCAAGCTGCCTGGTTGCCTCTATCATTATTGCCGTGTCGGATGATTTCATTGACAAAACCAGATCATTGAAGTTCTCTGCCCGGAATATCCTGATAAACTCCATTGCTGAAGCGACCATTCCGGTTGGCGTATTGCCGTAGCGGGTCATGATCCTGTCGGAAAGAGAACCATGATTGATCCCTACCCTGATCACGGTTTTATTTTCGCTGCCGATTTTAATGAGAGGAAGCAGCTTTTCGTGTATTCTCTCAAGTTCCTCGCTGTACTCCTTTGCAGTCAGTTCCCTGGCCTCGAATGAAGCTCTTTTGTCGACATAGTTACCCGGATTTATCCTGACCTTTTCAACAAGTCTGGCAGCTGCTTCGGCAGCAGCAGGATTAAAATGAATATCAGCGATGAGCGGAGTGTCAAACCCGGCCCTCCTGAGCTCTTTCTTAATTACCGCAAGATTCTCCGCCTCTTTTATGCCCTGTGCCGTCAGCCTGACATAATCAGCTCCTGCTTCAATGATCCTGATACATTGTTCCACAGAAGCTTTTGTATCAAGTGTATCGGTGTTGGTCATCGACTGAAGACGAATAGGGTTGGAGCCTCCAAGCGGCACGGAGCCGATCAGGACCTCTGATGATATGTATGGTGTCAAATATTTTATTGTCATACTTTTTTCAGGTTCCCGTCCTTAACGCTCCCCTCCCTGGAGGGGTTGGGGGTGGGTTTTTTCTTTTGAATCCAATCTTCTATCACTCTCAATACATTATTCATATTCCTTTTAACCTCAATATCCTCAAATCTCAAGAAATGTACCCCAAGTTTCTCAAGAGTTTTTTGTCTTTCATCGTCATAATCATATCTGTAAATATGAGTATCACCGTCAATTTCAATTGCCAGGGACAATTCTTTACAGTAGAAATCAACTATGAAATTATTTATGGGTTTTTGGCGGTCGAAGTCATATCCCAGCATCTGTTTCTTTCTGAGTTCATTCCATAAAAGGACTTCTGAAAGAGTCATATTCCTGCGTAGGTCTTTTGCAAGAGATTTGAGATCAGGATTATATGGAATTATTTTTGTTTTGAGTGACATATTCTTATAAATGATTAACCCACCCCTAACCCCTCCCGGGAGGGGAACCACTTTACCTCACTTTTGTCTTTTATCTTTTGTCTTTTATCTTTTGTCTTTTATCTTTTGTCTTTTATCTTTTGTCTTTTATCTTTTACTTAACCCCACCCCTAACCCCTCCCGGGAGGGGAGCTAAAAGCCCTGCGCCCTGTGCCCTGTGCCCTGCGCCCTGTGCCCTGTGCCCTGTGCCCTGTGCCCTGCGCCCTGCGCCCTGTGCCCTGCGCCTTACTCCTTCTCCCACTCAACCCCGTCTTTCATATCCTTCAGTACAATCCCCGCATTCTTAAGCTCATTCCTTATCTTATCTGATGCCGCCCATTCCTTTTTATCCTTAGCATCCTGGCGGAGATCAATTATGATTTTCATCAGATCATCTGTGAGCTTCTCATCACCGGCTCCGGCTGATTCGTCTTTCAATCCGAGTATATCAAATACAAAAGTGTCAAAAAGTTCATGCAGAGCCTTTAATCCGCTTTCATCAATCTTCGCTGTGCCGTCAATAAGTGAATTCACGATCCTTACACCATCAAACAGATGCGAAAGTGTGATAGGGCTGTTGAGATCGTCGTCCAGAGCTTCGTAGCATCTCTTCTTAAGTATATCAATATCAACAGTTGAGCTGGCGCATGGTTTAATTTTATTGAGGTTTTCAATTGCTTTAAGCAGCTTCTGAAGTCCTTTTTCAGCAGCCTGAAGTGCTTCTTTCGAAAAATCAACAGTACTCCTGTAGTGTGCCTGCAGTATGAAGAACCTGATCGTCATCGGACTGTATGGCTGCTCCAGGACAAGATGGTTTCCGCTGAAAAGCTGATCAAGGGTTATGAAATTACCAAGCGAACGTGCCATCTTCTGACCGTTGATTGTTATCATGTTATTGTGGATCCAGTAGCGTACCGACTCTTTTCCAAGGGCGGCAGTCGACTGCGCTATTTCACATTCGTGATGCGGGAACAGAAGATCCATCCCTCCTCCGTGGATGTCAAATTCCTCTCCCAGGTATTTTATGCTCATGGCCGAGCACTCAAGATGCCATCCCGGATAACCGGTACTCCACTTTGACGGCCAGTTCATAAGATGTTCGGGTGAAGCTTTTTTCCAGAGAGCAAAATCAAAAGGATTTCTCTTTTCATCCTGTCCCTCCAGAACCCTTGTGTTGTTCTGAAGCTCCTCGAGAACCCTTCCTGATAGCTTTCCGTATCTGTACTTTTCATTATACCCGGCCACATCAAAGTAAACAGATCCATTTACTTCATAAGCATATCCTTTTTCAAGAAGTGTTTTGATAAATTCCTGCTGTTCAATTATATGTCCCGAAGCTCTTGGTTCAATTGATGGATGAAGAGTGTTGAGCTGCTCCATGTTCCTGTAATAGGTATTCAGGTATTTCTGAACAACCTCCATCGGTTCGATGTGTTCAAGCCTGGCTTTCTTTTCTATCTTATCCTCTCCTTCATCAGCATCATTTTCAAGGTGACCGACATCAGTTATGTTACGGACATACCTGACCTTATACCCCAGGTGAGTGAGATAACGGTAAAGAAGGTCGAATATGACTGCAGGACGGGCATGTCCGAGATGGGCATCGCTGTAAACAGTGGGTCCGCATACATATAATCCCACAAATGGCTCATTCAGCGGCTTAAAGAGTTCCTTCTTCTTTGTTAGACTGTTATAGATGATAAGGTTGTTCTGCATCATGTAATTGTTTGATATGTAAAAGTAAGGGAAATATTTGTAACCTCATTCCCCAAACTTTTCCTAATCTCTGTATTTACAATTCTACTCTCAGGTTGACGGATGGGGGCAGGGGGGGGCAGACATCAATATAATATTTATTATCTTTGTCAACCTTTACAATTTGTTAGAAATATCATGAAGAATTTTAAAAGATATCTTATCACTTCTGCGCTGCCATATGCCAATGGACCCATTCACATCGGACATCTGGCAGGAGTTTATGTACCATCCGACATCTATACCAGGTATCTCAGAATGAAGGGAGTGGATGTGATATCAATATGCGGCTCCGATGAACATGGTGTTCCTATTACTATGAAAGCCCGTAAAGAGGGAGTTCCTCCTCATGTTATTGTCGACAGATATCACGCTATTAATAAAAAAGCGTTTGAAGATTTCGGAATCTCTTTCGATATATATTCCCGTACATCAAATAAAGTTCATTATGATACTGCATCTGAAATATTCAGGACCCTCTATGATAAAGGTGAGTTCACTGAAAAATCTACAGACCAGTATTATGATGAAGAGGCAGGATGTTTCCTGGCCGACAGATACATAACGGGTACCTGCCCGCATTGTGGCAATGAGAATGCCTATGGCGACCAGTGTGAGAAATGCGGTACTTCATTAAGCCCCAACGATCTGATAAATCCCCATTCAACGGTAAGCGGAAGCAAGCCTGTTTTAAAGGAGACTCTGCACTGGTATCTCCCTCTGGATAAATATGAACCCTGGCTCAGAAAATGGATACTGGACGATCATAAAGAATGGAAAACAAATGTTTATGGTCAGTGTAAATCATGGCTCGACCAGGGATTGCAGCCACGGGCCGTTAGCCGCGATCTCGACTGGGGCATTCCTGTACCTGTTGAAGGAGCAGAAGGAAAAGTACTTTACGTCTGGTTTGATGCACCTATTGGTTATATCTCTGCTACCAAAGAACTTACTCCTGACTGGGAAAAATACTGGAAGGATAAGGATACCCGGATGATTCACTTCATCGGAAAAGATAATATTGTATTCCATTGCATAATCTTCCCGGCTATACTGAATGCCGAAGGAAGTTTTATTCTTCCGGATAATGTTCCTGCCAATGAGTTCCTTAACCTTGAGAATGATAAGATATCAACTTCCAGAAACTGGGCAGTATGGCTGCATGAATATCTCGAAGATTTTCCGGGGAAACAGGATGTTCTCCGTTATACCCTTTGTGCAAATGCCCCGGAGACCAAAGACAATGATTTCACATGGAAGGACTTCCAGGCACGCAACAATAACGAACTTGTTGCTATCCTCGGAAATTTTGTCAACCGTACTCTGGTACTGACAAACAACTATTATGGGGGTGAGGTCCCCAAAAGAGGAGTGACAGATCAGAATGACAATAATACTCTTAATGAGATAGCCAGGCTGAAAGAAACCATAGAGGCAAGTATTGAAGCATTCAGATTCCGCGAGGCTCTGAAAGAGGCGATGAACCTTGCAAGGCTGGGCAATAAATACCTGGCTGATGCCGAACCCTGGAAAGTGATAAAGACTGATCCCGAAAGAGTTAAAACAATAATGAATATCTCCTTACAGATAACTGCAAATCTCACTATTGTTTTTGAGCCTTTTCTCCCGTTCTCGATGGAAAAATTATGTGGCTGGATCAATCTCAGAGGAATGAAATGGAACAATGCAGGTAGTTCTGATCTGCTTGAACCAGGACACCTGATCAATAAACCGGAATTGTTATTCGATAAGATCGAAGACCAGGAGATAAATACCCAGATTGAAAAGCTGCTTTTAACAAAAAGAGCAAATGAGGCGGCAGAGGCAAGGGTTGCTCCGGCAAAGGCTCCTGTCACATTTGATGATTTCTCAAGAATGGATATCCGTACCGCAACAATACTGGAAGCAGAAAAGGTACCTAAAACAACAAAACTGCTTAAACTTAAAATAGATACAGGTCTTGATATCAGAACTATCGTATCAGGCATAGCTGAACATTATGAACCGGAGAAAATAATCGGAAAACAGATTTCAATTATCGCAAATCTTGAACCAAGAAAGATTAAAGGAATAGAGTCGCAGGGGATGATCCTTATGGCTGAAGACAAAGATGGCAAACTTGTAATGGTCACTCCCTCAGAAAAAGTAAGTAACGGAAGCACAATAAAATAAAGGTTGCTCTTTGTTGTTAAGCAATTAACACTACCTCTTTCTTGAGATCCAGGAAGCAGGGAATTTCACGGCAATACTGTCCTTTTTCATTTTAGCTGTTGCCAGGTCACTGCAAACCATAGCGCTTACCCTGAAGAAATCATTCGGAGCAGTTACAATCTCAGGAGTAAATCCCTCCTCAATAAGCATATTCACCTGTTTCACCGCATTGTCATGCGATCTGAAGCTTCCTGTAATAAGGTAATATCCGCCGGAAGCGGGAGCTACAGTTTCAACAGCAGGTGGTTCTATGGCAATGGATTCAGCAACTTCAACAGGTGGTTCAGCTGGTTTTGCAGATTCTTCCTTTGCAATTTCGTCAACAGCTTTCCTGTTATGTTCAAATTCAGCACTCACGAGCGGATTGAGCGTTGAGATCTCCACTCCTGGCTTAAAAAGGTTGGTTTTAAGAGGGACAATCACCATTACCGATAGAAGTGGTACAATGATTGCAGCTCTCCATATAATTTTTCTCATGGAAACCTGCTTTACCGGATCCCTGCCTTTATATTTAATTATTCGTTTTCTGACATCGTAGCCTTCAAGCGGGAAACACTGAAATGACTCAAGCCCATATGAATCAAGATGATAATTGGAACTCTTGTCGGGGTCAAACTGGACATTCCCTTCCTGATTATTTATGAAACTTCCAATGGTGTCAAAAACTACCTTCTCTCCGTTTTCAAGTCTCTTTCGCAGGTTGCTGACATAATTTTCAACGATAGTCCTTGCATCGCCATAGTTTATACTGAGAGAACCCGAAATTCTGCCAACAAGCAATCCATCGTTATGATTCAGATTTCTGTTAAAGGATATCTGCTTTACCGGTGGATAAAATGTACCTGAATTCCTGTCAACCTGTGCCGGAGTATAATTTCCAATAAAACCTCCAAAACCAGGTACGATAACACAATCATGCCCGAACAATAACTCTCTTATAAAAGCTGTGATATCCACTTCCGGTTATGTTTATAAATACAAATATAAGAACTTTTCTGACCAAAATAAAGAAATTCTTTGACAAGGTTACAACAGCGTGAAAAATAGGTGTAAAAGTATTATCTTCGCATTTCTTTCGCTAATTGGTAATTATGAGAGATATCCAGATGGTAGATCTGAAGGCCCAGTATGAGAGAATAGGGCCGGAAATAGATACCGCAATCAAGTCTGTTCTCGATTCAACAGCATTTATAAAAGGACCTGACGTCAGGCTGTTCGAAGAAGAACTTCAGCAGTATATGGGTGTAAGGCATGTTGTATCATGTGCAAACGGCACCGATGCCCTTTACCTGGCTATGATGGTATTAGGATTAGAACCAGGGGACGAGATCATCACAACTGATTTTACATTTATAGCTACCGTTGAGGTTGTTGCTCTGCTGGGACTGAAACTTGTTCTCGTTGATCCTGATCCGGGTACATTCAATATCTCTGCCGAAGCCATCAGGAAAGCCATAACACCAGGAACAAAGGCTATCGTTCCTGTTCATCTTTTCGGCCAGTGCGCTGATATGGAAAGCATTATGGAGCTTGCCCGCGATCACGACCTGTATGTGATCGAAGATGCAGCCCAGGCTACCGGTGCAGATTATATTTTCAGGAATGGCTCAAAAAGAAAAGCAGGGACTATCGGACATATAGGAACAACATCATTTTTCCCTTCAAAAAACCTGGGATGCTATGGCGATGGTGGGGCACTCTATACAAATGATGACAACTTTGCCGGAAAGCTCAGAAGTATTGCAAACCACGGAATGAAAGTCAGGTATCATTATGATGACATCGGCGTAAACTCACGACTCGACACCATTCAGGCAGCAATACTGAGAGTTAAATTAAAGTATCTCACTCAGTTCAATGAATCGAGAAGAGCTGTTGCAGATTTTTATGATGAAGCTTTTAAAGGGTTGCTTCGTGTCACTGTTCCTCAAAGGACAAAATACTCCTCTCACATCTTTCACCAGTATACTATCAGGGTGAAAAACGGAAAGCGTGATGAGCTTAAAAAATATCTTGAGTCCATGAAAATTCCTGCAATGGTTTATTACCCCGGGCCTCTTCATATGCAGGAAGCTTACAGGTATCTGGGATACAATGAGAATGATCTGCCTGTTACAACTTCGCTATGCAAAGAGGTGCTCTCCCTGCCAATGCATCCGGAAATGGATCAGGAACAACTCGATTATATTGCATTCAGTATCAACAGTTTTTTTGATAATTCAATCTGATGGAGAAGGAATACTTTGCCCACGAAACGGCTGTTATAGATGATGGCTGTAAAATCGGAAAGGGAACAAAAATCTGGCATTTCAGCCATATAATGAAAGACTCTGAAATCGGAGAAAGCTGCAACATAGGTCAGAATGTAGTCATCTCTCCGGGAGTCAGGCTGGGAAGAAATGTGAAGGTGCAGAATAATGTTTCAATCTATACAGGTGTTATCTGTGAGGATGATGTATTCCTTGGTCCCTCAATGGTATTTACAAATATTATCAATCCCCGGAGTGCAATTATCCGTAAGGACCAATATGCTGTCACAATAGTGGAAAAAGGCGCATCTGTAGGAGCTAATGCAACTATAGTTTGCGGAAACAGAATAGGGGCCTACTCATTTATTGGTGCAGGAGCGGTTGTAACAAAGGAGGTAAAACCATATTCCCTGGTTATTGGTAATCCGGCCAGACATTCCGGATGGATGAGCGAATACGGACATAAACTGTTATTCAGCAATACAGGAGAAGCCACATGCCTTGAAAGCGGTGAGAGATACAGGCTTGAAGATGGCAGGGTTTATAAAATAAATCCTTAATTTTACACGCATTTAATATTCTGGTCTGATGACTGACAATCCTAAAAACTTTGGGATAATTGGAGTGGCAGGCTATATTGCCGTAAGGCACCTGCATGCTATAAAGGAAACCGGGAATAACCTGCTGGCAAGTCTTGACAGGTTTGACAGTGTAGGACGTATTGACAGCTATTTCCCTGAAAGTGATTTTTTTGTTGAGTTTGAAAGGTTCGACAGGCATTTTGATAAACTGAAAAGAACAGGTACAAAAATTGACTATGTAAGTATCTGTTCCCCGAATTACCTGCACGATTCACACATCAGATTTGCTCTCCGGCACCATGCGGATGCTATCTGCGAAAAACCGATTGTGCTCAATCCATGGAATATAGATGCTTTGACGGAAATTGAAAAAGAGACTTCCAATAAGATCTTTACTGTGCTGCAGCTGCGTCTTCATCCTAAATTAATAGAACTCAGGGAAAAGATCAGAAATGGGCCAAAAGATAAGATCTATGATATCGATCTGACATATATCACCAGCCGTGGCAACTGGTATAATATCTCATGGAAGGGGGATATATCCAAGTCAGGCGGAGTTACTACCAACATAGGTATCCATTTCTTTGATCTGATTACATGGATCTTCGGCAATGCAAAACAAAATATCGTACACCTTGCTGAACACAATAAGGCAGCAGGTTATCTCGAACTTGAAAATGCCAGGGTCAGATGGTTCCTCAGCCTCGATTATGATGATATCCCTGCAGGGATCAGGAAAGCTGGGGGAAGGACATTCAGATCAATTTCGGTAGATGGCGAAGAGATAGAATTCAGTGAAGGATTTACCGACCTTCATACTCAGACCTATAATGAAATTCTTGAAGGAAGAGGATTCGGGATAAATGAAGCCCGGCAATCAGTTGAAATAGTATATAATATAAGAAACTCGAAGCCCGCAGGATTACAGGGCGATTATCATCCGATATTAAATTCGTTAAAATGATATACAATAAACTTTTAAAAAAGGAAACAAGTCTGTCAGTCATAGGTCTTGGATACGTCGGCCTTCCGATTGCTCTTGAGTTTGCAAAACAGCTTAAGGTGACAGGATTCGATATAAAACCCGCGAGGGTTGAACTTATGCGAAAGGGAATTGACCCTAGTAATGAGCTCACACCTGAAGCATTCGAAAATACAGATATCTTCCTTACCAGCGATCCTGATGACCTTAAATCAGCATCGTTTCACATTATTGCTGTACCTACACCTACAAACCGCAATAATCTTCCCGATCTTACACCGGTTCTGAAAGCCTCTGAAACTGTTGGAAAAGTTCTGAAAAAGGGCGATTATGTTGTCTATGAGTCCACAGTCTATCCCGGTTGCACCGAAGAGGATTGCGTTCCTGTACTGGAGAGATTTTCCGGACTTAAATATTGTGTGGATTTTAAGGTGGGCTTCTCTCCTGAAAGGATTAATCCGGGAGATCAGAACCATACACTCACAAAAATAACAAAGGTGACAAGCGGATGTGACACTGAGGCTGCCGGGAATATTGCAAAGGTTTATGAACTGATAATAAAGGCAGGCGTACACAGGGCAAGCTCAATAAAAGTTGCCGAAGCTGCAAAGATTATCGAAAACACCCAGCGCGATATCAATATTGCATTCATGAATGAACTTTCCATCATCTTTAACAGGATGGGTATTAACACCTATGAAGTGCTTGAAGCAGCCGGTACAAAATGGAATTTTCTAAGGTTTTATCCCGGCCTGGTAGGTGGTCATTGCATTGGTGTGGATCCGTATTATCTCTCATTCAAAGCCAAAGCCCTCGGATATCATCCCCAGATGATCGATTCCGGCAGATTCATAAACGACAGCATGGGCGGATATATCGGGAAACAGACTGTGAAGAGGATAATTGCGGCAGGAAAGGGGATGATCGGTACCAGGGTACTGATTCTCGGTATTACATTTAAAGAGGATGTTACCGATATCAGGAATTCGAAAGTTATAGATGTGGTCAAAGAATTGGAAGATTTCGGAATTAAAATTGATATTATTGATCCGGGAGCCTCAAAGCATGAGGTGAAAGAAGAATACAAAATTGATCTTAAGGATTCTCCTTCCGGAAAATACGACGCTGTTATACTCGCTGTGAGCCATAAGGAGTATCTGAATCTGGATGAATCATATTTTGCCTCTTTGCTAAATAAAAACGGGATCATAGTGGATGTTAAGGGGATTCTGCGCGGGAAAATTAAAAATCATACTTACTGGAGCCTCTAAATGAAGAAAAAGATATTAGTAACCGGAGGAACCGGATATATAGGTTCCCATACAGCAATTGAACTTATCAATGAAGAATTTGATGTCGCAATTATAGATAATCTGTACAATTCTGAAAAGGAGGTTATTGACGGGATCGAAAAAATCTCAGGCAAAAGACCATCTCTTGAAATCATTGACATTTGCGACATGGAAAAGCTGGATGGCTTTTTCAGCAGGAACAAAGAAATAGCCGCCATTATCCACTTTGCTGCCTACAAAGCGGTAAGCGAATCTGTCAGCAAGCCTCTGGAGTATTACAGGAATAACCTTGTATCACTTATCAATCTGCTCGGTTTGATGAAAAAATACCGGATCGCTAATCTTGTATTTTCCTCATCATGCACTGTTTACGGACAACCTGAGAATTTACCGGTTACCGAGGATGCACCTTTGCAACCGGCAACCTCACCCTATGGCAACACAAAGGCAGTTGGTGAAGAGATTATAAGGGATACCGTATTTTCCGACAGCAGTATCAGGGCAATTGCTTTAAGATATTTCAATCCCATAGGGGCACACGCATCAGCACTTATCGGTGAACTCCCAAGAGGTGTACCTGAAAATCTTGTTCCCTATATCACACAAACTGCTTATGGATTAAGGGATGAGCTCAAAGTGTTCGGAAATGATTATGATACTCCTGATGGGTATTGCATAAGGGACTATCTTCACGTTGTCGACCTTGCAAAAGCACATGTGGTTGCTGTCAAAAGACTGATCGAAGAGAAAAACAAGTCGGGTTATGAAGTCTTTAATCTCGGTACCGGTAACGGAGTATCTGTACTTGAAGCCATAAAATCTTTTGAGAGGGTATCGGGGGTTAAACTGAAATACAAAGTAACAGGCAGAAGACCGGGCGATATTGAAAAGATATGGGCCGATCCTTCATTTGCAAACAGGGAACTTGGCTGGAAAACGATTAGCACCCTCGATGAAGCGATGAAAACTGCATGGGACTGGGAAAACTACATAAGAAGCAAATCACAAATAAAATGAAGAAGAGCATTCTCATAACAGGCGGAGCCGGATTCATAGGATCACACGTTGTAAGAAGATTCGTCAGCAGGTATCCCGATTACCTGATTGTAAATGCTGATAAATTAACCTATGCCGGTAACCTCGAAAACATTACTGATATAGAATCCGGCAAAAATTATCGCTTTGAAAAGATAGATATCGTCAATAAACAGTCCGTTCTTGACCTTTTCAGCAAATATAGTCTTGATGGTGTAATTCACCTGGCAGCTGAATCGCATGTAGACCGTTCAATAACAGGACCCGATGAGTTTGTCTTTACAAATATTGTCGGAACCCTCAATCTTCTTAATGCAGCACTTAACAGGTGGAAAGAGAATTTTGAAGGAAAGCTGTTCTATCATATTTCAACCGACGAGGTTTATGGCTCGCTTGGCAGTGATGGTTTATTTACAGAAGATACAGCCTATGATCCGCGGAGCCCTTACTCGGCATCCAAAGCCAGCTCCGACCATCTGGTAAGGGCATATCATCATACTTTCGGACTGCCGGCTGTTATTTCCAACTGTTCAAATAACTATGGCCCCAACCAGTTCCCTGAGAAGCTTATACCACTGGCTATTAATAATATAAAGAATAACAAACCTGTCCCTGTCTATGGCAAAGGTGAAAATATACGTGACTGGCTGTATGTCGAAGATCATGCCTCTGCCATTGATCTGATTTTCCATAAAGGAAAGATCGGAGATACCTATAATATCGGAGGAAATAATGAATGGAAGAATATAGATCTCATAAAGCTCCTCTGCAGCATTATGGATAAAAAACTTGGCAGGCCCGCCGGTTCATCTGAAAAACTGATCACATATGTTAAGGACCGGCCCGGACATGATTTGAGGTATGCAATAGACTCTTCAAAACTACAGAATTCAATGGGATGGTCACCGATTCCGGAATTCTCCACAGGGTTGGAAAAAACAGTTGACTGGTACCTTGCAAACACTAAATGGCTGGAGAGGGTATTATCAGGCGATTATGGCAAGTATTACGATCTTATGTATGCCGGCAGATAGCTATAACTGTTTTTTAACCCTTTTCATACGCTCAATCAGCTCATCTCCCAGAGCTGATTTTTGTTTTAAATGTACCTGAATTGCTGACACTACACTGTTTGATTCAAATTCACCCCTTACCTGTTCAAAATCCAGTTTTTTCACATCATCTCCTCCATCGATTCCAAAACCTGTCATTGATGAAAGTGTGAATTCTTTTCTTGCATCTTCATAAAGAAGGTTATCAAGGTCAACAACACTTTTTTTCCATAGTTCCACTATTCCTATAATAATGTCTGCAGTAAAATTATCAATAGAAATTCCGGCTTCCTCCTCAATCCTTTCACAAGACCAGGCCCATTCCCAATCATAATATGAATTATGAATTTCCATAAACGATTTTAACAATGATTCACCCGTACTGACCTTACCTGATTCAACACTGTTAAGAAGATTGTCAATCTCTGTCTTTGGTGCTATCAGTCCTGCTAGATCAATCCATTCTCCCTTCCCCTTGAGGCAGTCGGGAGTAAGTCTCTTTACCAGCTCTTTATTTGTCCTGAATTCAGTGTTTTCAAGCCTCTTTATTAAGGTGTTACCAAGGAACTTATTGATTCCGGTCTGATAAAGCTCTATTCCACGTTCAAGAGATGCTCTCTTTATCTGCATATTACCAAAATAACAAATAGATGCCTCTGATTCTGATTGCAGTTTTCGCAGAATTTCTCTGCCGGCAAACATTTTTCTGATTGTATATGGACTGAGAAGGCTAAAGTTTATCTGGTCAATCTTAAGAGGGTCATTTCTTCTGTCGCGAAGAGGCCATTTCTGAGCGTCTCTTATAGTACCGACACTCCTGAGATTAATACCGGGGATAAGTATACTGGCTTCACTTTCGCTGCTTTCAATCAGATATGAGAATGGGAGTGATGAGGAATCTACATTCTTGAAATGACGACCCACGACCAGGGTGAAAGGTCCGATGCGTGCAGGCCACAACAGGTAAGAATCGCTGGTAGTCTTGGAACCCCTTTCCATAATTCCCTGGTGAATCGGTCCCAGTTTATACATGTGGTTGCTCTGATTCGACCCGCTTCCTGCATTCATAAATGAAAATATTCCTGCAATAAGCAGAGTTGATTTATGATGTGTCACTGTATAGGGTCCGGCGAATACTGAACAGGCTTCACCATGATATCCTCCGCAGTTAGCAAAGAAAAGAGAGTTCTCCGCTGAATAATGTTTTGCAAGCACACAACCTTGTCCGATAAAACATTTATCAATAAGTGTCGATTCCGTTACTATTGAACCTGAACAAACAATAAAGTGTTCCATTATCACCCCGGGGCCGATATAAACAGGATCTGCTTCACAACTGTTAACTGATCCTTCATACAACCTGATTGATCCGTCAATATAGCTGCATGGACCGATTTTAACATTCCTTATATTACTGCAATTGAAAACTCTTGAATTATACCCGATAGTCCCCGTACCTGAAGAAATTGAATCAGAATACTCATCCACCATTTTCTCAATTAATTCAACTGCTTCCCGGCGATGCCTGTACAGAGCAATAATATATGCTTCATGTGCTGAAAGTTTGTCCCACATTTTCACAGCCCGGCCACCGGTTTCATTCAAAACTGCAACAGATGTACCATTTCCGAAAGTGGATATTCCTTTCGTATTTATTTTACCGCAATTCTTAATAACAACACAATCTTCTATGTTGTAATTTGCTATATAATCACCAATATTATTTATAATAACATCTGACCCGACTGTGCAGTTATGAAGCCTTGCATTCAGAATTCCGCTTGGAATGCTGACACCTGATTCATCATTAAAAGGCTTATTGAAAACACCAAGCCTGATATCGCCTGAAAAAATAACATTCCTGCACCGCGAGGGTTCAAATCCATCCCTGACCAAAACTCTGTTCCAGTCATCACAAGTGCAGCCGTTCAATCTCAGAATCCGAGTCTCATCTCCTGTTAAATTCCGATAATCTTCCTGGTGATACATTATTACTGATTGAAGTTCTTTTATCCCGATTGTTGTTCTTTTTACTGGCGGAAAGATTGCACGGAATCTGTAACTACAATATTAACTATTCTACGGTTACAGACTTTGCCAGGTTTCTTGGCTGATCGACATTGCAGCCTCTTAAAACAGCAATATGGTAGGAGAGTAACTGAAGAGGGATAACAGCCAGTAATCCGGACAAAGCCGGGAGTGTTTCGGGGACTTCAATCACATAGTCAGCCATTTTCTTTATTATTTCATCCCCTTGTGTTACAATGGCTATTACTATCCCTTTTCTTGCCTTTATCTCCTGGATATTACTTATAATTTTTTCATAAGTATCATCCTTTGTGGCTACTACTACAACAGGCATGTTCTCATCAATAAGGGCAATAGGGCCATGTTTCATTTCAGCAGCAGGATACCCCTCAGCATGAATATAGGAGATCTCCTTCAGTTTCAGAGCGCCTTCAAGTGCAACGGGAAAGAGATATCCTCTTCCAAGGTAAAGGGCATTATGTGTGTTTTGAAAAACTGCGGCAAGATTAAGAGTCTGATCATTAACTTCAAGCGCTTTTTTTATTTTATCCGGTATTGATACCAGTTCCGTTATAAGTGATTTATATACCGAATCAGACAGAATTCCTCTCGTATGACCTATTTCAAAAGCCATCATGGCAAGTACGGTAACCTGGGTAGTAAAGGCTTTTGTTGATGCTACACCTATCTCTGGTCCGGCATGAGTATAAACACCTGCATCTGTTTCGCGGGGAATGCTGCTTCCAACCACATTGCAAATCCCTATAACTGTCGCCCCATTCTCTCTGGCAAGTTTAACTGCTGCCAGAGTATCGGCAGTTTCACCGCTCTGACTTATTGCGATTACAACATCCCCTTTTTTCATGATCGGATTTCTGTAACGGAATTCAGATGCATATTCCACCTCAACAGGTATCCTTGTATACTCTTCAAATATATATTCTCCAAGAAGCCCTGCATGCCAGGAAGTACCGCAGGCTATTATTATGATCCGCTCCGAACGCGCCATTGATTCCAGAACATTAAAAAGGCCGCCAAGCATCACTCCGGAATAATCGGGCAATAACCGGCCCCTGAATGTATCGTGAATTGCCCTGGGTTGTTCAAATATTTCCTTCAGCATGAAGTGAGCAAATCCCTCTTTGTCTATCTCGCCAATCTTAAGATCCAGTTCTTTTACAACCGGTTGAATCATTTCACTTCTTATAGACTTGAGGATAAGCTCATTTTTTTTAATAATGGCAAGATCGTCGTCATTCAGGTAAATAACCCTCTGTGTATATTCAACAATAGGTGTCGCATCGGAGGCTATGAAGTTTTCTCCGTCACCCACCCCTATAACAAGAGGACTCCCTTTTTTAGCAGCAAATAATTTGTCTGATTCCTGAGTACAGATTATTAGAAGGCCATAGGCACCCTCTACCCTGCTAAGCGAGAGTGTAATTGCCTGCTCAGCTGTCAGGTCACCTTCGAGATAAAGGTGCTCGATCAGGTTTGCAAGAACTTCAGTATCGGTCTGGCTTGTAAATACAACACCTCTGCTCTCAAGGTGTTTTTTTAAGCGCGAATAATTCTCAATAATGCCATTATGAACAACAATAAAGTTTCCTTTAAATGAAACCTGAGGATGGGCATTCAGTTCATTGGGTTCGCCATGTGTGGCCCATCTTGTATGCCCTATGCCTGTTGTGCCATCGAAATCTGATTTGTTAACCAAATCCTCAAGTTCTCTTACCCTCCCGGCGCATTTAAAAACCCTGGTCGTATCATTTACAAGAGCTATTCCTGCAGAATCATAACCGCGGTACTCAAGTTTTTTAAGACCATTTATAACGATTTCACGAGCTGATTTTGATCCGATATAGCCAATTATTCCGCACATAATGAGTAAGTTTAACACCATTAATTCGAAAAGAACCTATTGGGTTTTTAATCTAGAACAGGGTATATATTAGCTCAAATTTAACCGGAGTCTTACTGTCATTGGCCTTCAGAATAACGTTTCTTGTATCAGATGATCTTTGAAACACCTCTATTTCAGGTTTTAACACTCCTTTAGTATCATCAAGATATTGCTGGATAAAATTTGAAATGTTGAATTTATACCTGTTGAATGCAGTATCGAGGCTGCCTCCAAAGTAGGCATGACTCTGATCAATGTAATAGTCAGGAAGCAGATCCTTAACCCCTGAACTGTTAACATATCTCAGCAGAAGGCCTTCCGGAACGGTTGAAGGGGTATAAGCATCCCCATCGTAATGAACAGGAATAAACAGGCTGGCTTTATTAACCGCAATTCTTCCCCTTGAGGGATCATTTTTTATGGAATCCAATCCAGGAAATATAAGTTTTGTATATACCCCGTTAAGACCCTGAAGGTAGGATAGCGTATCCAATACAGGTTTATTGAGTATATCTTCAATTCCCTTATCCGGACCGGCAGTGGTGAAATCGTGCTCAATCCTTGAGAACGACGCATTTTCTTTAAGAGGATCAAGAATGAACCTGTAAGTATACTTCACAGTAACATCTTCCCTGTCGTGCATATATAGAATGATATAATCAGTGTAATCGCCCAGGGAAGTAGCCAGGGTAATATTAAGCCCCAGAAGCAAAGGATCAGTTTCTGAAGCCGAAAGTACTCTCATATAGATTCCTTTGAAATAAGATCTGAAATCATCTATTGTAGTGCTGTAGAATAACTTCTCCTGGTCCCTTATCAGGTATTCGCCGAAAAAAGGAGGAAGATTTACTTCTATCCTGTTTATGGTATCATTCCTTAAAGGCGGTATGTCAACTGAAATTCCGAAATCAGTAGTGTCAACAGCCGTATTGGTATAATATGCAGAATCTTCATACAGCCTGGTTGATATTTCTGTTATTCTGATCTGCTTTGGCAAATCTGAGGAACCCGAAACAGAGTTGATCCTTAAAACCAGTTTTACCGAGTCAACATCGTAAGCCCTGGTTACCCATTGCCTCTCCAGCCTGATCTGGGAAACAAATTCACTGACAGTGGTACCGAAATAAGGATCATACATGGTCCCGATAAAAGGGGTTGTAGGATCTTCTGAACGAACCGGGCTGTCGTACATTGTGTATGACAGGATCTTTGCAGCATCATTTGTGGTAATTGAAATAAAATCATTGCCGGGAAGAATGTCTTTGCCTATCATGGTGGGTTTCTCCTCGCATGAACCCAACATAAAAACTCCGGCAAATAACAGGAAGAGATAAAATGCTTTTAATGGAACAGGAAGAAGACTAAAAAACCTTGAGTTATGCAGGGATCTATGATAATATCTTGTCATAAAATTCATTATAGGCATCAATATATTGTGACTCATCCTTGTATGAAAGAACCGGTTTCTTTATTGATGCAATATACTTGGCCAGTTCCTCATTTATCTCTTCGCTTCCGATAATGATCCCGTCAGAATATTTAACAGCCAGTTTGGACACACTCACAAAATCAGGCTTTTTAATCATTTTAAGATTCTCACCGTCTATCCCGTCGAAACGCAGTTTATCAGCGAATGTTGATCTAAACGGAGTTTTGAAATCATTATTATAGATTGAATATATTATTTTATAATTATTGAAAAGCGGATCATCATTATAAACACTGCGTAAATAGACCGGAACAAGCGATGACATCCACCCATGGCAATGAACAATATCGGGTGCCCACCGGAGTTTTTTTACTGTTTCAATAACGCCGCGTGCAAAGAAGAGAGCCCTTTCATCATTATCTTCAAATTCTTTCCCTGAAGCATCACTGACAATAAATTTTCTCTGGA
>MENI01000069.1 GCA_001768195.1 Bacteroidetes bacterium GWA2_40_15
ATAAATTCCTGCTGTTGTTACGGTAATTGATGATGATGTCTCCAGAGTACTCCATAATAATTCCCCCCCGGCTTCAGTTGATAAGATTGATGTGCTATCACAATTGTCCATAACGGTCACTTCAGGAGCTGCAGGTGTGTTTTTTGGTGCTGCCGTTGCGCTTCCCGGGGCACTCGTACAACCATCAATAGTTGTAGTAACTGTATAAATTCCTGCTGTTGTTACAGTTATTGATGATGATGTCTCCATGGTACTCCATAATAATGTACCTTCTGCAATTGTTGACAAGGCTGATGTGGTATCGCAATTATCTATGACAATTATTTCCGGTACATCGGGTATGGCATATACTGTTATTTCTTTTTCTTCATCATCATCATCTTCTTCATCTTTTATTGTAAGGCTCACAGTCTTCGTTCCTGAACCTGAATAGCTAACCAGATGTGGACCAATACCTTCTGCACTTTCAGGTGAAGCACCTGATCCAAAATCCCAGAAATATGTAGTTGATCCTGAAGTCCCTGTTGAAGTATTAGTAAAAATTACAGATGATCCATCACATATTTTTATGCTGCTTGCAGAAAAATCTGCTCTCAATCTCCCAAACCCATCTGTTGATATCAATAAAACAACGCACATCAAAAGAAGCATTCTTTTGGAAAACTCTATTTTATTAATAATGTTGATTTTAAACCGGATTAACCGTTTCATAAAAATTGTCAATTGCATTATTTATTGAAGATATTTTTAAGTCAGAATCACTCCCCCTGACATGCTTTCGCCCCGTCAGTCACATAATTCGTGACTAACTATTGAATTGATAAAACTCCTGATAATCTCTTAACTATAATATTGAAATATCTCTTCTATTCAGGATCAAAAATAGATTAATACAATCCTTGTTCCGATAAGAATTGACCCATTAAAATTTACGGGATAAACTTGATTTTTAATTCTGATTTTCAAAGCTTTATCAACTTAAGCAAGTAATTTACAACATCAATAAATTATTCCTCTGCTAAGTTGAACTCTGCTCTGAAAAAAAGTGTTACACAATTAATAGAATAAGTTACATTATTCCCACTATGAATAAATGATAAATACAGTTGAACCATCCATTGATTGATCAGAACTATACTTTTCGAATGGATTGAAAGCAAGCCACTTTCTTACTTTGATTTTACAGACTTGCTTTAACGGATATTTGTTCTGAAGGAGAGGAAACTTCCCAGTAAAGTTAAGATTGCAATTACAGGCAGTATATGAATTATTCCGGATAGATGTAAACCGAAAAATCCGATTGCCCATACCTTAATAATAGCTAAACCATCTATGAGAAGGGATTTATATAAAATCATTTAATTCTTGCATTTGAAAACTGCCTTTAAGGCTTGAGCAGCTTCTGTCGGAGCTGTCTCGCCTATAGAATGGTAGTTGTCCAGGCTGAGCAATAATGATTCAAGTTTTTGCTTTTCATTTTCATTAAACAATCCTATTAGAACATGATGAGCACCCTCATTGAGCAAAAGCGAACTTTTACCATCGCGAATTGACTTCAGGAGTGGCGATATACTTCGTCTGCCGGTCTTAATCAGGCCTTCAGCTGCTATCCATCTGATATCAAATTCCTTATCATTAAGTAATTCTATTAAAAATGGAATCGACCTGCGATCAGCAATGAGTGAAACTATTTTTGCAGCCTCTTTCCTCAGCAATACCCTGGCTGAAGATAACAGTTTGTGCAAAAGAGGTATAACAGTTCTTCCCATGCCAACCAGATGTTTTCTTGCTTCGATCTTAAGGATTAAGTTATTATCATCTATTGATTCTGAAATAAGCTTTGCCAGTCTGACCGGGAATTCGTCCAGATTTATATCAAGTACTGAATTATTTAAAGAGTTCATAATTTATTTATAATTTAACTCGTGAGTATATAGAGTTTTTCAATTCATCATAATTCCCAGATTGTAAAGATATATAACAGCTATGCCGGCAACCTTATATAACTTAAGGGAAAGATTACATCATTCACACATTATCAGGGACTGAAACAATAAATAAAAGTGTGAATAATGTAACTTCTTTGAAGAGTTATATAACACTCATCACGTCATATATAATTAAAATTGGGGTTGAAATTTAACAGATAAACCATTCCTAATATTCTATTACCATCCCCGGTTCAAAATTTTTCATTATAAGATCAGGAATTCATGAAGATAGGCCCTTCCATAATTAACGAATCATTCCACCTTTTAAAATCACATCTGTGGGAAAAAGACCTCTCGCAGAAATACGCTGATGGAGAACCTCCGCTGCGTTCGGAATTATTTAGTATTGAACAGATGGAGCAGTATGGAAAGATATTAGCCGGGTTACATATACTGGGGCCAAAAATTGACCCTGGCCAGCAACTTCTGATCCGGCTTACAGAAAATGAAGCAATACTCCTGGAAGTACATGAGCTCATATCAGAAGCAGTAAAAGCCGGCCGGCAAATTACACCTGCCGGAGAATGGCTGCTTGATAATTTTTACCTGATTGAAGAACAGATCCGTACAGGAAGACGACATTTACCTAAGGGATATAGTAAGGAATTACCCCGTTTACTAAATGGTCCGTCTGCCGGACTCCCGCGTGTCTACGATATAGCAAAAGAGATCATATCTCACGGAGAAGGACATATCGATCCTGATAGCCTCTACCGGTTTGTGGTTGCATATCAAACTGTCAATTCATTAAAACTGGGTGAACTGTGGGCCATTCCAATAATGTTGCGCCTGGCTCTCATTGAGAACCTTCGACGAGTTGCAGTGAGGGTGGCAGCCGGCAGAATCGACAGAAACCTTGCTGATTCATGGGCTGACAAAATGATAGAAATAGCGGAAAATGACCCAAAGAGTCTGATCCTGGTAATTGCTGATATGGCAAGGTCTGATCCTCCGATGTCAACACCTTTCGTCTCAGAATTTGTCAGACGGTTACAGGGGCAAAGCCATGCTCTTGCATTTCCATTGACATGGATAGAACAAAGGCTTTCGGAATCAAATCAGACAACAGTTCAGCGAATTCAGTATGGAAACCAGCAACAGGCTGCAGATCAGGTTTCTATAAGCAATAGTATAGGCAGTCTTCGTTTTCTTAGTGCTTTAGACTGGCGCGAATTTGTTGAATCGATGAGCCATGCTGAACAGATCCTGAGAGAGGACCCAAACGATGCATACATAGTAATGGATTTTGAAACCAGGGACCACTACCGGCATATCATAGAAAAGATTGCAAAGAAAAGTAATCTTTCTGAAATAGAGGTGGCTAAGAAAGCTATAGAACTTGCAAAGAATGGGGCTGAATTAAATGGAAAGCCGGACCGTACGGCGCATGTGGGATTTTATCTGATCGGTAAAGGACTTTCTCAACTTGAGAACCTTACGAAATCAAAGAAAACTATTATTTCCATATTTAAAAAAACGGTTGCACAGGTCCCTCTTTTATTCTATTTGGGTTCAATTATCTTATTGACTGTGATCTTCAGCTGGAGCCTGTTAGAAATGGCTCACAGCGATGGAATTGGCAGATGGTATCTCTGGCCCCTGGGATTTCTGCTGGTTTTATGTACCAGCTACCTCTCGATAGCTATTGTGAACTGGTTATCTACCCTTTTAGTCAATCCTTTTCCATTGCCACGACTTGATTTTTCTAAAGGGATCCCTCCGGAATCAAGAACTCTTGTCATTGTTCCTGCTATGCTCTTGAATAATCAGAATATTGAAGATCTGACAGAAGCTCTGGAGGTAAGATTTCTGGCAAATCAGGATAAAAACCTTCATTTTGGATTGCTGACCGATTTAAAAGACTCTGCAGAAGAAAAACTTGATGAAGATGATCATCTGATCCAATTAGCAAGTAATAAGATTACAGAACTAAACGAAAAATATCCCGGAGAAGACAGTGATACATTTTTTCTTTTCCATCGTCCGCGTAAATGGAATCCAAATGACCGGATATGGATGGGCTATGAACGTAAAAGGGGAAAACTTTCAGATTTGAATTCCCTTTTGCGTGGAGGTCCTGAGAATAAATTTTCCCATATCATAGGAAATACACGGTTTTTACACAATATAAAATATGTAATTACACTTGATACCGATACACAATTACCGCGTGATTCAGCACGACAGTTTATCGGAGCTATGTCGCATCCTCTGAATAAGCCGGTATACAATACAAAAAAACACCGTGTTACAGATGGATACACCATTCTTCAACCCAGGGTTGCTGTCAGTTTACCAGGAACTAACAGGTCGAAATATGCAAAGCTGTTCGGTAATGAACCAGGCATAGATCCATACACCCGTGCCATATCGGATGTATACCAGGATCTGTTTGGAGAAGGATCCTTCATTGGCAAAGGGATATATGATGTTGATTCATTTGAACAAACTCTAAAGGACCGGTTTCCTGAAAACAGAATCCTGAGTCATGACCTTCTTGAAGGTTGTTATGCACGATCGGGTTTATTAAGTGATGTTCTCTTATTTGAAGAGTATCCTTCGAGTTACAGGCAGGATGAAGCCCGCAGATCACGCTGGATAAGAGGAGACTGGCAATTAATTCCATGGTTACTTCCGATTCTGCCAAAGATAAATGGCTCATCCCGGAAAAACCCACTCTCCCTGTTATCGTGGTGGAAAATTCTGGATAACCTCAGAAGAAGTCTTGTCTCACTGGCATTGACAATACTTTTAATATCAGGATGGACTATATTGTCATCATCGTGGTTCTGGACATTAGTTGTGATTGGAATCATACTGATTCCCACATTAATAACGTATACCGTTTATCTGTTTCAAAAACCAGAGGAAGTTAGTCTGGCAGAACATCTTAGGGCATCCAGACAGTTGGTTGCCAGACAAGTAGCCCAGACTGTATTTGTACTTATAAGCCTTCCATATGAAGCGTCTTACAGCCTGAATTCAATACTAAGAACATGCTGGAGACTGATTATCTCAAAGAAACGGCTTCTTGAATGGAACTCAATTACTATTAATGAACACAAAACCGGATATAACATTATTGATTCATTCCGGACGATGTGGGTATCTCCTTTTCTGGCAATAATTACAGCAGTTTCGCTTCAGATATTATTTCCTGTTACTCTGGCAATGGTTTGGCCGATTATAGGATTATGGTTTCTTTTCCCGGGTATTGCCTGGTGGATCAGCAGACCTGTTGAATTGCATGCAGCAAAATTAACAGAAAGACAATACAGTTTTCTCAGGGGTTTATCGCGTAAAACATGGTCCTTTTTTGAGACTTTTGCAGGTCATGATGATAACTGGCTGCCTCCCGATAACTACCAGGAACATCCGGTTTCAGTGATTGCCCATCGGACATCTCCGACGAATATTGGTCTCTCGCTGCTTGCAAACCTGTCAGCATATGATTTTGGCTATATCTTAACCGGTGAATTGATAGAAAGAACCTCAAATGCTTTCAGTTCAATGAATTCGATGGAGAGGTACCGCGGACATTTCTTTAATTGGTACGATACCAGGACACTGAAGCCACTCAGACCACTTTATATTTCATCAGTTGACAGTGGAAACCTCGCCGCCCACTTATTGACACTGCAACAGGGATTGCTTACTCTTCCGGATCGAAGAATACTCGGACACAGACTTTTTGAGGGAATTTATGATACACTTCAGATTCTTTCAGAACAGTCAGGAAAAACAATACCGTTTCAGGTTGTTCAATTCCGTAAATACTTAGCTGCTATTTTGAATGAACAACCGGTAACGCTTTCCTATCTGCGAAAAAGTCTCGAAAAACTTGCAGAATCTTCAACTGAAATTGTAAATTCCTTACTGTTCAATACTGATAAACAATACAATGTCTGGGCAAATAAACTCTCACAACAATGTAAGTTCGCCCTTGATGAATTAACATATCTTGTCCCATGGATCTTTCATCCGTTTATTAATGAAATTCTGAACAATAATCCGGTTATTAATACAATCCCAACACTGAGGGAAATTGCCATTTCTGATTTACAGAAATATATAATTCCGGCTCATCTGCTTTCCATTGAGACAGAATCAATAATTCCGGAGATGATTGATGAGTTTAATAGTCAGGTCAGAATCGCTGCTGATCGTGCAAAGAAAAGAATAGTGATGATTGAATCGCTGGGCAGGAAATCAGCTGAATTTGCACAATATGAATATGGTTTTCTGTATGACAACTCGCGTCATCTCCAAACCATAGGATATAATGTTGAAGAGCGGCTCTGTGATTCCAGTTATTATGATTTACTGGCATCAGAGTCGCGTTTAGCGAGCTTTGTGGCAATTTCGCAGGACCAGCTTCCTCAGGAAAGCTGGTTTGCATTGGGGCGCCTTCTCACAAAAATTAACGGTGAACCAGTACTACTGTCATGGAGTGGTTCAATGTTCGAATACCTCATGCCTCTCCTGGTAATGCCATCGTATGAAAATAGTTTGTTATATCAAACCTGCAGAGCTGCAGTTATAAGACAAATAGAATATGGCAAACAAATGGGTGTACCGTGGGGTATTTCTGAATCGGGATATAACAGGGTGGATGCTCAGTTAAATTACCAGTATCGTGCATTTGGAGTTCCGGGCCTTGGATTCAAAAGAGGACTGGCTGAAGATCTGGTAATTGCACCCTACGCAACGGCTCTGGCCCTTATGGTAATGCCGGAAGAAGCTTGTACAAATCTTGAACGACTTTCTGATGAAGGATTTATGGGAAAATATGGTTTTTATGAAGCTATTGACTATACAACCCTCCGGGTACCGCGCGGTCAGTCAAACGTTGTGGTAAGGTCATTCATGGCGCATCATCAAGGGATGAGTCTTATCTCACTGGCATATATTCTTTTGGATCGTCCGATGCAAAAGAGGTTTGAGTCAGATCCACTATTCCAGGCAACCCTGCTATTGCTACAGGAAAGGATCCCAAGAGCTACAACATTTTTTGCACATACTTCAGGTGTCACAAATGTTCGTACTGCCAATGGCAATACGGAGGCACCTCTACGTATTTTTAACACTCCTGACACACCTTTTCCTGAAGTCAAATTATTGTCAAACGGTGGCAGATACCGGGTGATAATAACTAATTCAGGTGGAGGATACAGTCTTTGGAGAGACATTGCAGTAACCCGGTGGAGGGAAGACACTACCCGCGACAACTGGGGCACATTTTGCTATTTGCGTGATGCCGAAAATGGAAATTTCTGGTCAACTACATACCATCCTGTGCTTAAGCGCCCGGAGAAATATGAAGTAATATTTTCAGAAGGACGTGCGGAATTTCGTCGTCGCGACTATGAAATTGACAGTCATACCGAGGTGGTAGTTTCACCTGAAGACGACATTGAATTAAGAAGGGTCAGACTGACAAACCGTACGAGAATGAAAAGGATTATTGATATAACCAGTTATGCAGAAGTTGTTCTGGCTCCAAATGAAGCTGATCTGGCACATCCTGCATTCAGTAATCTTTTTGTACAGACTGAAATAATATACCAGAGACAGGCAATTCTTTGCACGCGGCGGCCCCGGTCAGCAGACGAAAATCCACCATGGATGTTCCACCTGATGGCAGTTCATGGTGCTGAGATCAGGAATATAACCTTTGAAACGGACCGGATGCAGTTCATTGGACGGGGAAACACTCTTGAATCGCCGGTTGCGATGACCAGTCTCAAATCACTCTCCGGTAGTCAGGGTTCAGTGCTTGATCCGGTAGTGGCTGTTCAATACCAGATCGTATTGATGCCTGAAGGATCAGCAACAATTGATATGGTAACAGGGATCAGCGCATCACGTGAAGAAGCACTGGCTCTGATTGAAAAATACCAGGATAAGCAAATCGCAAATCGTGTTTTTGAACTTGCCTGGACGCACAGTCAGGTAGTATTACGACAGATAAATGCAACCGAACCTGATGCACAATTATATTGTCGTCTTGCCAGTTCAATTATTTATGCCAATTCACATCTGAGGGCAGAGCCGGAAATCATAATTAAAAACCGGAGGGGACAATCCGGTTTATGGGGCTATTCCATCTCAGGCGATTTGCCAATTGTCCTTCTGCAAATTGAAGATCCAGCCAATATAAACCTGGTGCGTCAGCTGGTTCAGGCTCATGCATACTGGAGATTAAAAGGATTGGCAGTCGATCTGGTAATCTGGAATGAAGATCATGCCGGCTACCGGCAGCTACTCCAGGAACAAATTTTTGGATTAATTGCGGCAGGAATTGAAGCTAATACCATTGACCGGCCGGGCGGAATATTCGTTCGCTCTTCAGATCAGATATCAAACGAAGAACGTATTCTTTTCCAAACAGTTGCCCGTGTTATAATCAGCGATAAGCGCGGAACTCTGGAAGATCAGGTAAACCGGCACGGATATGTTGATACATCAGTGTCAAATTTCAAACCGACAACTACATATAAACCCAATTTGAAATCGGATGAGATATTACCCCGTTTGGATCTGAAATTCTATAACGGTATAGGAGGATTTACGACAGACGGACGGGAATATGTTATTACAACCTCGAAAGACAGGAAAACACCGGCTCCATGGGTAAATGTTCTTGCAAACCAGAGATTCGGAACAGTAATTTCAGAGAATGGGATGGCTTATACCTGGGCTGAAAACTCCCACGAATATCGAATTACGCCATGGCATAACGATCCTTTAACCGATGTGAGCGGAGAAGCAATGTATATTCGTGATGAAGAAACAGGACACTTCTGGTCGCCTACACACCTGACAGAAAGTGAATCAAAACTATATCTCTGTCGCCACGGATTCGGTTATAGCGTATTCGAACACAATGAAGGAGGCATAATTACAGAGTTATGGGTTTATGTAGCAACAGATGCCTCTGTGAAATTTTCAGTATTGAAAGTCAGAAATAAATCAGGCAGGACCTGTAAATTATCAGCAATTAGTTATGTAGAACTGGTATTGGGTGATATGAGGAATAAAACTGCTATGCACGTGAACACCAGTGTTGATTTTAACAGGAGCGTTGTATATGCAACAAATCCTTATAACAGGGAATTTGCTGGTCGTGTGACTTTTCTTCAAACCGATGATAATTCAATCTCTGCTACCTGCGATCGGATAGAATTTATAGGACGTAATGGTACCTTGAAAAGGCCGGCTGCAATGCTGCGATCGCGTCTGTCAGGGAAAAATGGAGTATCACTTGATCCATGCGCGGCAATTCAGGTCCCTTTTGATCTTGCTCCAGGACAGGAAAGGGAAATAATATTCAGGCTTGGTACAGGCCGGAATATGGAGGATGCAAATGACATCATACGCCGTTTTCGCGGACCAGGTCCTGCATATGCTGCATTGGAAGCAGTATGGCATTTCTGGAGTCAAACACTTGGAGCTGTTCAGGTTGAAACGCCCGATCAGTCGCTTAATGTACTGGCTAACGGATGGCTTTTATATCAAAATCTGGCATGCCGGATATGGGCACGTTCAGGATATTATCAATCAGGAGGAGCATACGGTTATCGAGACCAGTTGCAGGATGGAATGGCATTAATTCATACCAAACCAGATTTGCTGAGGGAGCATCTGCTCCTTTTTGCGAGCCGGCAATTTACGGAAGGAGATGTCCAGCACTGGTGGCATCCACCTGTTGGCAGGGGTGTTCGCACCCGTTGTTCAGATGATTATCTTTGGTTGCCATTAGCAACATGCCGCTATGTAACAGCTACCGGAGATACAGGAATCCTGAATGAAATGGTTCATTTTATTGAAGGACGCCCGGTGAACCCGGAAGACGATTCATATTATGATCTTCCAACCCGTTCGGAAGAAAAAGGCTCATTATACGAACATTGCAAGCGTTCACTACTTCATGGACTCAGGTATGGAGAGCATGGGCTTCCGCTGATTGGTACCTGCGACTGGAATGATGGAATGAATATGGTTGGAAACGAGGGTAAAGGGGAAAGCGTATGGCTGGGATTTTTTCTGATTGATAATCTTAACCAGTTTATCAAAATAGCACAGGCAAGAGCTGATAACGAATTTGTCGAAATATGCAGTAATGCAACCAAAATAATAGAACATTATATTGAAAAAAACGCATGGGATGGAGAGTGGTACCGGCGTGCTTATTTCGACAATGGAGTACCGCTTGGTTCGTCAGATAACGATGAGTGCCAGATTGATTCCATATCTCAAAGCTGGGCTGTATTTTCAGGTGCAGGCAATCCTGAACGGTTACAGATCGCCATGGAATCTGTCAACAGCAGACTTGTCCGGTATGAGGACTCCTTAGTTCAATTGCTTGATCCTCCTTTTGACAAATCAGATTTAAATCCGGGTTATATTAAGGGGTATGTTCCGGGAGTAAGAGAAAATGGCGGTCAGTATACACATGCAGCAATCTGGGTCGCAATGGCATTCGCAAAACTGGGTGACAATAAAAAAGCATGGGAAATTTTCAGTATGATCAATCCGATAAACCATTCAAGATCTCCTGAAGAAGTTGCCAGGTACAAAGTTGAACCTTATGTAATTGCCGCCGATGTCTATGCCCTTTCGCCCCATGTTGGCAGAGGCGGATGGACCTGGTATACAGGTTCAGCAGGATGGATGTACAGGCTGATTGTTGAATCGTTGCTGGGCTTAAGACTTGAAACAGACAAATTATATATTGAACCCTGTATTCCTTCTGATTGGGATTCTTATAAAATTCATTACAGGTACAGGGAAACAGTATACCGGATTACGGTAACTCAACTGCATAATGTCAGTGCAGAATCAGGAATGATACTCGATGGAACCGAATGTCATGGTAATTATATACCGTTGATCGACGACCACCGGGAGCATAATGCTGAGGTAAAGTATTACCCTTCTATATCAAAAGATGCATCCGGATAAATCAGGATTGCTGCCAGGTTAAATAGTGAAATCTTTCAGGTAGTTAAAAACACCAAATACTTTGAGAAGCCAAACAATGACAACCAACACAACCACAACATTCAGAATAGATTTGATTTTGCCATCCATTGGAATATAACTATTAACAAGCCAGAGCAGTACGCCTGCAACAATTAATACGATTAAAATAGTAAGTAACGGCATAATATTATAGTATTAGTTAGTTACAAAGGTAGGGTATAAGATTTTTGCAGCGTTACACATTTCTTTATAAGAGTTACATGATTCCCGTAATTAACGACTTAAGCTATTTCTAAAATTCACTGAGAATTATATAACATTTTCTCTGAATTATATAAATTTTTTACAGCATTTAGAGTCAAATTTGTATTAATGAAATTCTTAAACCTAAATTAAACCACAAATATGGAAAATCTGATCTTTATCATTGCAGGAATACTGATATCAGGTCTTGCTATTGGGTTTTTCTGCTTTCTTGGCCTGGGACTTATTCATATTCTGATGGTTACATTCAGAAATATTTTATATTTCAGACCTAATAGAGCACTGCTGGAACATAATTTGCAAACTTGAAAAGGAAAAAAAACCTGAAAATTCTGGTCGGTGCAGGTGCAGCGGTATTACTGATTTTATTTTTCATAACTGTACTCACTAAGTTCTGGGTCAGAAAAAAAGTAGAGACAGCATTGAATGAAAACAACAGTGATTATCTTGTAACTGTTGACAATATTAATACTTCATTGATTCTTTCATCAATTGAACTGGAAGGACTTAAAATACATTCAAAAAATGATAGCAGTGAAGTCCTTGATTTAAAAGGAGAAATAGGATCCATAAAATTCAAAGGGATCAAATCCGGAAAAGCTATTTTCAAAAAAGTAGTAAACATCAGGGAAGTAATAATTTCTGAATGTAACTTTACTGCGGATTTCACCTCCTCTGGTGATACAATCATTCCAATTTTAGTGCCTTTGGATGTTCGGATTGGCCTCATATATTTTGACAAAATAAATCTGTTTGTGAAAAATACAGCCAATGCACAGTCTTATTCTGTTAAAGAGGGAGTTTTAAGATTATCGGAGTTGAATGTTGAAAAACACGACACACTGTCACCTGATGCAGTGAAACAATTTGATTTTAATGCTAAAGAAATCGTTTGGGATTCAGCAGACAGCATGTCCTTATACAGAAATACCGGTATTAATTATAGTGCGGCAACAAACACTCTGTCAATTGACAGCTCATCTTTTCATCCGAATTATACAGATTATGATTTCACATCGAGGTACAAATTTCAAAAGAACCGTATTGAAGCAGGCTTCAGCAAAATATTTGTTCATGATTTCGACATTAAAGAATTTACCCGATCAGGGAGTCTAAGAAGCTCTTTTGTTGAGGTCGGAAACATGAATATGAAAGTATTCCGTGATAACAGAAAAGAATTCAATCACACAAAGAAGCCTGAATTCCAGGATATCATATACAATTATCGCAGTAATATCAAAATTGATTCAATCGCTCTTATAACAGGGGATGTCACTTATAAAGAGCATTCTAAGGATGCAAATGAGCCAGGCTATTTGACTTTCAATGATATCAATGCCAGAATTTACAATATTACTAATGATACTATTTACAAAACGGATACTGCTTTTTTAATGTTGAAGACAGATGCAATGTTTATGGATAAAAGCAGGATTAATTTATTCCTGAATGCGAGACTTTTCGACAGTAAAAATACGTTTTCGCTTAGAGGAACTCTTGCTGCCATAGAAGCAGAAGAATTGAATCCCATACTTGAGAATAAAGCTTTCATATATGTCACATCCGGTAAAATTCAAGGAATGAATTTTAGTTTTACTGCAGATAATACAAAGTCACACGGCACAATGACCATGCTCTATCAGGGATTGGATCTGGCAGTCAAGAACAAAAGAACAGATGATACAACAGCAATCAGAGAAAGATTTATTTCAGTACTTGTCAACTATAAAGTAATAAATTCAAACCCATCAGCAGGGCAGGATGTAAGGGTGGGGATAATAAGTTATGAAAGGGATCCTGAAAGATTTCTGATAGGATATTGTGCCAGGTCTTTGATGTCAGGAATCATGTCCAGCCTCATTAAATAAATTCTTAGTTTTGCGTGACCGGATAACAATTTTAGTAAACTCGTTTACAATCAGAGGGACTAACCCCAATGAAAAAGCCATCAGCCAGCCTTTAAGATCAAGCATCTGTAAATTAAATGCCCGCTGCATTACCGGAATACCTATTACTATCAACTGGAGTACTACACCCAGAATAATAGATGCTGTGAGATACTTATTGGAGAAGATGCCAACCATGAATATTGATTTTACACTGCTCCTCAGAGCCAATGCATAGAATAACTGCGAAATAACCAGCACCATAAATGCCATTGTCCTGGCATATTCAACCGTATCTGACGGAACTGAATCGTCGAACGGGCTGAATCCATGTTCATAGTATCCGAACCAGAATGCAAAAATAGTTAATACACCTATCAGGATTCCTCCAAGTATTAAATGAAAAGCGGCACCACCTGCAAAAAAACTCTCTTTTGAGTCACGTGGTTTGTCTTTCATAACATCCGGATTGCCCGGATCCATACCCAGTGCAATTGCAGGAAAAGAATCAGTAATAAGATTTATCCACAGAAGCTGAGTCGCAATTAAAGGGGCTTTCCAGCCAATAAGGAGTGTAAAAAAAACTGCCACAACCTCTCCAAGGTTACAGGTAAGCAGAAAAATAACCGATTTCTTAATATTGCTGTAAATATTTCTTCCCTGTTCTATTGCATAAACAATTGTAGCGTAGTTATCATCTGTCAGAATTAAATCCGATGCTCCTTTTGCTACGTCGGTACCTGTAATCCCCATTGCAACACCAATATCAGCAGCATGCAGTGCCGGAGCATCGTTAATACCATCTCCTGTCATGGAAACAATGTTTCCGTGAGATTTCAGGGCTCTGACAATTAAGACCTTATGTTCAGGAGAGACACGGGCAAATACACGATACCTGGTAATTCTTTCCGTAAATTCTTCATTAGTTAAATCATCAATTTCCTGACCTGTTATTGCCTGATCGATGCTCTCTGCCATTCCAAGTTCAAGAGCAATAGCGAATGCTGTGTTCCTGTGGTCACCGGTAATCATTAAAGATGTTATTCCGGCCGATTTTGCCTTTAAAATGGAACTTTTCACCTCTGCTCTCGGCGGATCAATCATGCCAACAAAGCCGATAAAAATCAGTTCCTTTTCCATATCGGAAGGCAGTATGACAGAAGCAACAGGTTTATAGGCTGCACCAAGAGTACGGAGTGCCCTGCCGGTCATCTCTGTTGTAGCTTTGTGGTATTGCTTTTTATGCTCCTCTGTTATAGGTACTACTTTGCCATTTTCCAAAACATGGGTGGAAATATTCAAAAGGTTTCCGATAGCTCCTTTTGTATAAACTGTAAACTTTCCATTTGCCGAATAGATTACTGACATTAATTTACGGTCAGAATCAAAAGAGAATTCTCCGGCACGCTTATTAACAGAGCTGAATATCTTCCTGTTGATTCCAAGATCATCTCCCATCTGCAGTAATGCAATTTCTGTCGGATCACCTGTTCCCTCTCCGTTTTCCAGGGTTGCATCGGAACACAGAATCATAGCTTTTACAAGTAATCTTACATCTTCAGAAACATCATTCTCCGACTCCCTTTCAACAGGCATCTCTCCCTCAAGATTATAATATGTATTAACTGTCATCCTGTTCTGGGTTAAAGTACCTGTTTTATCGGAGCAGATAATGCTCACAGATCCAAGAGTTTCAACGGCAGGCAGTTTCTTAATTATTGCATTTTTCTTTGCCATGGCTGTTACTCCTACAGAAAGTACAACAGCTACTATTGCAGCAAGGCCTTCCGGTATAGCTGCTACTGCAAGGGAGACCGACATAAGGAACATCTCTGCAATATTTCTGCCTTGCAACAAAGCAATGATAAAAATAATCACACATATTCCCAGGGCAAACTTACCAAGTGTTTTTCCTAATTCATTCAGCCTGATTTCCAGAGGTGTTTTTGACTTTGCTTCATTTTTAATGAGGTTTGCAATTCTGCCAACCTCTGTATTCATCCCTGTACATACAACCACTCCAACACCTCTTCCTGTGGTAACTATTGTCGACATAAAGGCAGAATTCCTCCTGTCACCCAGAGGAGTACCGGGGTCGTTAAGAATTATGGAAGCATCTTTACCTGAGGGAACAGATTCACCTGTCAGGGCTGATTCCTCAATCTGAAGATCAGCAGTTTCAATTAATCGGATATCAGCAGCAATGATCTGTCCGGCAGTAAGAATCAGAATATCTCCAGGAACAATTTTTTCTGAATCAATATTTGTGTTATTTCCGTTCCGGAGGGCAATCGCCTTAGGATATGACAATTTCTGCAGGGCTTCAATAGCTTTTCCAGCTTTAAGTTCCTGAATCATCCCAAGTGTTGCATTTATAATTATTACCAGAGATATTATTATTACATCTGCAAACTCATGCATAACCAGAGTAATAATAACTGCCACAAACAAGACATATATAAGCCAGTCCTTCAACTGGGAAATGAACAATACAATAATGCTTTTCTTCTTATTTCCGAGCAGTTTATTTGCCCCGGATTTTTCCAGTCTGACTTTTGCATCCTCTTCTGTAAGACCCTGAGAGGGATCTACATGTAATTCTTTGAGAATTTCCTCAATAGGTTTTGAATGCCACATACTTTGAAAGTAATATAAAGATATATGTCGCCGGGGCTTTACACTTTTATATATTTCTAACCATTCAGTTGTGAACAATCCGCTGCGACACTTAGTAACCTGTGTTAATTGAAGAACTGGATCATTTATTCAGTCTCTACTTACCCTTTTTAAATATTGTTTTAATTTTCAATATATTAGGCATAGTGTCACCCAATAAAAATCCCCATGGTTTTAATGATTCAATATTGTCGAAAATCAGCTTTAAGACTGCAAGCAGCGGTATTGAAAGAAACATTCCCGGTATTCCCCAGATAGCATTCCCAACAAATACCACTATTATGGAGAAAAGGGCATTGATCTTTACCTTGGAGGCAACTATTTTGGGGACGATAAAGTTATTGTCAAAAAGCTGGATAATATAAAAGGCAATCAGAACGTAAACAGCATGCCACCCCGATGGCTTTGTAGCCAGAGCAACCATCATGGGTAAAGCTACTCCAACAAGTCCTCCTATGTACGGAATTACATTAACTATAGCACTTATTAACCCAAGCAGGAACGCATACTGAATTCCAAGTATAAGCAGGGCTGTCGTATTAAGGGTTGCCATTATTCCGGCTTCGATTACAAGCCCGACAAGATACCGCTGAATAACAGTTTTTATCTTTGAGACTATTTCACTTACCTTGCTTTTATCATTGTCGCTGGAGAGTCTTTGAATAAATTCGATCAGAATAGGGTGGTAAAACAGTATTAAAAAGATATAAACAGGAAGTAAGAACAGTATCACTAACCCATTGCCGAGCAGAACGAGTGTTTGCCCTATAGCCGCACCACTTGAGTTTATGAGTTCACCCTGGGTTTTTGAGATCCAGGCATGTATCTTTTGCGGTTTTATCTCAAAATTACCTGAAACCCAAGAAATTGCCTGATTCAGTGCCTTTGTAAAATTATCGATCAGATCAGGCAGTGTTTCACTGAAACGGCTAATCTGTGAAATCATAAGAGCCCCGAACGCAGCAATAATCAAAAAAGTAGCAAGGATAGTAATTGAGATAGCAACTATCCTGTTTATTCTGATCTTTACAAGAAAATTTACGACCGGGTGGAGTACGATAGCAATAATAATTGCAAAAACCAAAGGAACAATAATGCTCCTCGCAATGTATAATATCGCAACCAGAGCAATTAAGCCGACGAAGAAAACAGTAGCTCTTATAAAAAATGGCAGTTTTAATCTTTCATCCGTCACAGAATTTCAGTTTTTTTTGTCTTCCTGCCTACAACATTCTTAATAAAGGATGTCCCTACTGCTTTAAGAAACCCTGAATTATTTGCCACAAAATTTGTGATTCCATACTGCATGATGGTCCCCAGAACTCCCTTAAACTTACTGCCGGAAGCTCCGACAAATAACGATTTTGACATAGTACCGGTTAGTAATCCCATACCAATACCTATAATATTTTCAACCAGCAGAGGAGACCTGGCAATATCATTCAAAGACCCTGCAAGGAGATTAACAGGTTTAAAACTGTCATAGACCAGATAAAAATGTTCCCTTACGACCATTCCTTTAGCGGATTGCTGGTCCTTTAAAAATTCAATTGCATTTTTAAGCTCTGAAACAGTAGATATATTTTGCATTTGATTCTATTTAAGCACAATTCTTATAATGTAATTCCAAATTACCTTTTTGAGCCACTTATGCAAAAAGAAATGCACAACAATTGCTATGACGCCATAAAAACCGGCCACAACCAGGAATCCGAAATATATTTTACCTAAAATATCACCAAGCCAAAAAGCTATTCCAAGGTTAATAAACAGCGTAAATACTGCAACTACAATAAATACAACTAAATTTGGGATGAACGTAGATGCAGCATCTGAGGTTTTGTCAAGTGCCTTAAGCTTTACTAATTCGAAGCTTGTAACTCCATAATCAGAAACTTTTTCCAGGAGGGCTTCAATTAACTTGGCGTTGCTTTCCATAGCTTAAGTCGTGAATACTTAGTTAAAAACAAGGTCACTAATTCATGTACAGTTTGCCAGTGTCAGAAGGACAACTGTCTCTTCCCTGGCCGTAAAGCTGTACTTAATATTATCATTGAGAGTCAATATCTGACCAGCATCAAGGAACTTAGAATCACTGCCGGTCCTGAACAATATCCTTCCCTCAACAATCTGTAAAGTAAGTGAATCGCAGGTCTGGAACGAATCAACTTCTGTCCCTTCATGCAAAGCAGTAAGGACAATCTGCCTTCCGGGTACGTTTAACAGTATAACTGTTTTAAGCTCTCCCTTTTTCCACGATTTGGTATCCTTCATGTTCCCGATTAAAGAAGGCAGGTCGAATTGCTTTAATGCTGTTTTATTCGACCTGCTTCTCTCTGAAAAAGCCGAAGCAGATCCAGATGTTTCTATTTCCATCTTTTCACTCTAAAACCTATTAAACTGAAGAAACCAATTTCACGCTCTGGAGGTTTTTGCTTCTTTCCCGCCTTTCTCCGGATCTGACTTCGCTTTTTCTGTAAAATCTGAAATATCATCCTTTACTTTCTCATACTTTTCAGTCACATTGTCAATGAATTCATTAAATGTCTCTTTGACATCATCTTTGAAATCTTCTCCCTTTTTAGAAATTTTCTTTCTTGTAACAGTACCCTTATCAGGGGCAAATAAAATTCCTAATAATGCACCGGCTGCAACGCCAGCCAGTACTCCTAATAATACTTTCCCTGTGCTCATTGCTTTTGTTTATTAATTAATTAATTATTTATTAAATTCTTCTTCCCTGAATCAACCGGAACAATATTGCTATTACAGCAATTACAAGAAGAACGTGAATTATTCCGCCGGCACTGTAACCGACAAATCCGACTGCCCAGGCAATGATCAGGATCACCGCTACCAAATAAAGTAAATTTCCCATGATTTTAATTTTTAAAATTTTACAATAAAACAATCAAAAGGATGAGTATCAGAATCAATGCACCCACCGAAATATAAACACCACCTCCTACTTCACGGAGTGTGCTTTTGATTGACTTAACTTCCTTGCGTAAAGTCTTTTTTTCTGCTGAAGTCAGCTTTGACTTATCCATGTTGTTAATTTCATTCAGCCTGACCTCCAGAACTTTGACTTTTTCCATTTCAGCCGGCTTTGGTTCCACTAAAGCTGAAGGCTCATCAGGAGCCATAGCATTTGATTGAATTGGCATAAATGTTAATGACAACAGTGTTGCCATAACACAAAAAATAATCTTTTTCATTTTCTTGATTTATTAAAGTTGACTAACTGAAAATAATTAAACTATTGCTTTTTAATTGTTTGTATAATGTACTATACAGGCAAAGATAAACCTCTCTTTTCCCTTTTTGATTACAGAATTTTCAGAAAAAGTTACATGATTCCCACCTTTTAGAGGTCGTCAGCCAAATGCAATATATTTTTATTAAAAATTGCATATATGCCTAATAGTAAGTAACTTTGATAAATATGATGCTATGTCATTAGAATTAAATTTCTATAATTCCATCATGCAATCTTCCCGGTTTTGAAAATTATATACAGGCAGTTTTTATCAGGATTCTTCCGCAGAGTTTTTTTCAGGTATTTTATACTATCAGGATTAATATGGCCTTATATAACTGCTCTTTCGCAGGAATACTTTCAGCAGGAGGTTAATTATTGTATTTATGTGACGCTTGATGACAGGAAGCATGAGCTGAATGGATTTGAGAGTATCGAGTACATTAATAATTCACCTGATACCCTCTGGTTCATTTATTTTCACCTGTGGCCAAATGCATACTCGGAAAATAAAACAGAATTGGCCAGGCAACTCTTCAGCTTAAATGGAAAGAGCAGGCTGTTCAACGATCCGGAGTTGAAAGGGTTTATTGACTCACTCGATTTTAAGGTAGATGATATTACTGTACAGTGGGATTTATTACCTGGACTCCCCGACATTTGTAAGATTATTCTTAACCGTCCATTATGCAGCTCTGATACAATTGTGTTGACAACACCTTTTCATGTTAAAATTCCAAAAGGAGTAACCTCCCTCTTAGGTCATATCGGAGAATCATATAATATCTCACAATGGTATCCCAAACCAGCTGTTTATGACAGGTCGGGCTGGCATCAGATGCCATATCTGGATCAGGGAGAATTCTTCTCTGAATATGGGAACTTTGATGTAAGCATTACTTTGCCTGCAAATTACATTGTAGCTGCAACCGGCAATTTGCAAAATGATGAAGAAAAGCTGATGCTTGATATTCTTTCTGAAGATGATTCATGGATGCAGATTTCAAACAGTGAAGAAACAGATTTCCCTCCTTCGTCTGAAAAAATGAAGACTCTGAGGTACACTGAGAATAATGTTCATGATTTTGCATGGTTTGCCGATAAGAGATTCCATGTTATGAAAGGAAATGTAAAACTTCCTGACTCAGGAAGGGAAATAACTACCTGGGCTATGTTTACCACTCAGGAAGGTTGGCTATGGAGGTACGCCATCCCATATATAAACATCTCAATAGAGTACTTTTCAAAATTGATTGGCGATTATCCTTATGATAGTTATACAGCTGTTCAGAGTGTTCTTAGCGGAGGGGCAGGGATGGAATATCCGGGACTTTCCGTGATTGGCCTCACAAAAGATCCTTATCTGCTGGAAGCAGTTATAGCCCATGAAATATGTCACAGCTGGTTTTACAGTGCACTGGGGAATGATGAACGTCGATTTCCATATCTGGATGAAAGTATTGTAGGTTCATATGAATCGCGCTATATGGAACAGAGGTTTCCCGGCAGGAAACTATGGGAATTTTACCCAAGAATGAAGAAACCGGCAGCTTTCTTCTGTGTTGATGAAATTCCTGTGCAACGCAAAGAGGAGACAGAATGGCTTATCAGGGCCCGTAATAACTCAGAGCAACCAATTAATCTTGCAGCACCCGGTTACAGCCGCATTGATTATAATATCATGGTATATAATAAAGGTGCTCAGGGATTCACCATGCTGCGATCGTACCTTGGAGATACTCAGTTTGATTCTGTTATGCATGAATACTATTGCACATGGAAAAACAGACATCCCGGCCCGGATGATCTGAGAACAATTTTCGAATCGCGCTCCGGCAAAGACCTTTCATGGTTCTTTGATGATTTCCTGGGGACTACAAAACGGCTTGATTATAAAATGATAAGGCTTGAAAACAATCAGATGCTGATATCAAACCAAAGAGAATTAAGTGCTCCTCTGCTGATAGCTGACATGTCAGGAGACTCAATATTGTCAGTAAAATGGGAAGATGGTTTTGTAGGAAAGAAATGGATCAGTACCTCTTATGGTAGCCATTCTGAAATAAAAATCGATCCTGAACACAGAATGCCTGAATTAATAAGACTTAATAATAATATCCGCACTTCGGGAATCTTTCGTAAAAGAGATTATGTAAAACCAGGCTTCCTGTATACTTATGAGGATCCTGATAAACGATCAGTGATCTTTACTCCGGCTATTGACTGGAACAGTACAGACAGATTCATGGCAGGCATGGCAATACATAATGGGATGATCTTACCTAAACCAATACAGTATATTGCCTTGCCTTTTTATAAATTCAGTGATCCCGGCCTTGTCGGATACGGAAAGATCTCCTTCAGTGTAATTCCTTACAATAACATTATAAGAACTGCTAAATTAACTCTGGAAGGTTCTCAATTCGGCGCCCCCGGTGAACAGAATTATAAGAAAGCCAAAGTCGGGTTAGATATTTTTTTAAGATCAGGCAGCGGACTCAATCCTGTAAATCAGAAGGTTACCGGTTATTATATTGCAGCAACCGACATTGGTGAGATTGAGCTTCTCATAAAGGCAAAGATGCGTTCATTTTTCCAGCTGGGATATATGTGGGAAAGACGAGGCATAATCAATCCCTTCAATATTTTAGTTTCCCTTGAGTCCGGCAAATCATATCAAAAGACATCATTTGAAATGAATTATAAGTACAGCTATTATGGAATGAACAATGGTCTTGAAATCAGACTATACGCAGGAACAATGCTGAAAAACCAGTCTGATGATCCATATTATTCATTCTCTCCGTCAGGAAGAGGCGGCCGCGAACTATACCTTTTCCCCGGCATATATCCTGACCGTTTTGGAATATTTCCTGAATCGTTCTTTTCAAGACAGATGGATATGGGTGAAGGGGGCCTGGTAACCCCGATATATAATAGTCTGGGATTCAGCCGGTCAGTATATTCAATTTCTCTGACCAGCACTCTTCCGGGTAAAACTTCATTTATTCCTGTCAAGCCCTTTTTTACCTTGCTTATGAATGATTATAATGATGTATTACCTGAAGAATTTCCTCTTTTCTATGAGGCAGGATTTAAAGCAGGTTTATGGAATTTTTTCGAAGTATATTTTCCACTGCTTGTTTCTGATAAAATTAAATCTCAGTCAGCTACTTTGAGAGAGAGGATCCGGTTTGTTTTCAAACTCGATATTTTTAAACCAATCTGATATTGACAGGTTTTGAAGTTATTCAATGATATGACAGATTTTTTTTAAGGGGGGAGGGAAGCAGGAGCATAGCCATCAACCTAAGAATAGTATTGTAACTAAGGAGACCAGATAAAGTCTCCCCTCCTTTTTAAAGGAGGGGTGGCCGGGATTGCTGATTATATGATCTTTACAAGGTTCACTTCCCGGCCGGGGTGGTTGATTTAATGATTCTTGTTACCTTTATTCCTATGAAAAACAAAAACCTCTTCAACAGAAAAGGCCTTAAATCTTTCAGATCATCTCTAAGGAACAGGTCCACTTCGGCTGAGGCAACATTTTGGGAGATGTTAAAATCTAGAAAACTTGATGGAAGAAAATTCAGAAGACAATACAGTATTGACAATTTTATTGTTGATTTCTGTTGTCCTTCAGAAAAACTTATTATTGAACTTGACGGAGATCCACACGGGGAATATAATAAAATCCAGGAAGATAAAAATCGAGATAAGTACCTGGAGAACCTTGGATTCACTGTATTAAGGTTTGAAAACAGATTTGTATTCCAGGAGCCTGAATATTTAATAAGTGAGATAAGGAAAGTCATAAATAGAAAAGAATCGATCTGATAAACCAACGAATCAACCACCCTGGCCGCTATTAACCTTTGTAATACATTAACTATCAATGTGCTGCGGCCACCCCTCCTTCAAAAGCTAATCTTTCATCACATCTTTATTTATCCTGCTTGTAAGAAGGTGATTCCTC
>MENI01000070.1 GCA_001768195.1 Bacteroidetes bacterium GWA2_40_15
CTATTTCGAAAGGCCGTTAATAATCCTTACTAATTTGTTAATAGGCTGTCAGTTTTATATTTCTTCGTGCGTTGCCCCTGGACGTTGTGGCTGTGTAACGGCAATTTTACAACATAATAGTTATCTTTATACTTATTTCAAATATGGATTACCAGAAAGAACTCAGGGAATTTACTCCCACTAAAGATTACTTTATTGGAATAGACTCCGATGGCTGCGTATTTGATTCAATGGAGGTTAAGCAGAAGGAGTTCTTTATTCCAAATGCTCTTAAAATCTTTAATCTTTTCGCTGTTTCAAAGGTAGTGAGGGAAACCTGGGAATTTGTGAATCTTTATTCCGTGCACCGGGGAGGCAACCGGTTCATATCATTATTAAAGGTTTTTGAATTTCTTGCCGGCAGGAAAGAAATAGTCGAGTCAGGTTATCCTCTCCCCGATCTTACTCCTCTCAGGGTATGGGTTGAGAAAGAGACCAGCCTTGGCAATTCATCTCTCAGAAACTATTATGAAAATATAAAGGATAAAAGGCTAGAGCCTGTTCTTAAATGGAGCGAAACAGTGAACAGGGAAATTGGCGAATGGCTTCATGACATCCCCCCGTTCAGGCACGCAATAACTTCGATTGAAAAGATTTCAGCTTTTTCAGATATCATGGTCGTATCACAGACTCCGTTGGAAGCACTTGAGTATGAATGGCTTGAGAATGACATTAAAAAATTTGTCAAAATGATAGCAGCCCAGGAGCATGGTACAAAAGCCGAACATCTGGCTCTTGCAGCAAAGTCAAAATATAACGACAGCAGGATCCTTCTGATAGGAGATGCAAGTGGAGATCTCGGTGCAGCCAAAAAAAATGGAGTATTGTTTTATCCAATTATTCCGGGTAACGAAAATAAATCATGGAAGAGATTCAACGAAGAAGGAATTGAAAGGTTTATAAGTAACAATTTCAAAGGCTCATTCGAAGATTCCTTAATAGACGAGTTCAGAAAGTCTCTTCCTGAAACTCCTCCCTGGAAAATAATCTAAATTGATTTATTAATACATCGTCCTGATCGCCCATTAAGTTTTTTTTTGTAACTTTATGGAGGTTGATTCAGATGTGTAAAATTTAAACAGAAAAAGGAGGTAATTATGGAATATTTATGCAAAGCATGCAGGGGACACCTGAAAGTCAAAACCTCAATTGTCCTCTCAGCACAGAAAAAGGGAAGCACTGAAAGAGGGCTTGTATTCCTGAATTCCGAGTTAGGCGATTATACTAAAACTACTCACCCTTCATTCCAGATTGCTAAAGGTGAGGAGTATATTTATACCTGTCCGATCTGTCACTCACTTTTGAATAGTGCCAAGTACGAGCATCTTGTAAGGATCATTATGGTTGATGAGGATAAAAAGGATTATGACATTTACTTCTCTGAGATTGCAGGTGAAAAATGTACCTATAAACTAGGGGAAGGAGAAGTGGAAGCAAAAGGCTCAGATTCTAAACTTTACGATAAATATTTCGAAGTGCCTGAGGAGGACAGGAAATACCTGTAAATCTTGGTGCGGGTTGCGGGGTGGTTCAAGGTTCCATGTTCAAGGTTCCATGTTCAAAAGGAGTAGGTATTTTTACCGCTTACCGATTACCGATTACCGATTACCGATTACCGATCAACCGGCAACGATATCTCGACCCTGGTACCTGCTGCTCTGCCTGACTTGTCATAGAGATCAATTGTAGAATGTGTTATGGGCCTGTTATTGAGCTGATTGAGGATATCATAGAATTCCCCGGTAATTTTCAATCCTTTTCCTGTTGAAAGGCTGTGACCTGCTGCTTTTCGCCTTCCTATGCCATCGTCTTCCACTGAAATTTTCAGGTAATCAGCTTCCCTGTGAACGGAAATCTGCAGATTTCCTCCTTCTTCACACGGGATGATTCCGTGAGTGATAGCATTCTCGGCAAAAGTATGGAGAACAAGCTTTGGAACTTTTTCATCTCCGCTGACGCCGTTTCCGATCTCAATATTGTAATTTAATTTGTCAAAGAAATAGCATAACCGGGGCTCCAGGCCGAAGCCTGTCTGTACAGAGAAATAGAATTCACTTATTCCATCTCCGTTAACATCATAAAAACCTGCAGGATAAACATTTGAAGTAATTGTATTATTGACAATACTTATTTTTGTAATAAATACTCTGTCAAGCTTTATGCCATCAGGTTCAAAAAACTCATTTATATTAAGGAACAAGGAATCGCCCTTATATGTAAAGGCAAAGATTTCCATGTACATGTCATTATCAATATTCCCAAAAGACACTGCTTTCAGATCAGGATGCAGATCGTCCTTAAAATTCCACTGATCATACACCCGGAGATCACTATTCATTATCAGCAGATGATAATATGGTAGACCTTTACCCGAACGGATAGTTTCAGTAATGCCATCTGAATTCAGATCGGCATAAACATCAGTTGAATATTGTTTTCCGGTTTCCTCGACGATGAGTCTGTACTTTAAACCTAACGGGGGCAGCAGAAGGATTATAGCAGTTGCAGGAATAACAGCCAGAAGCCATGGAGAATATAGAATCCTCTTGATGAACGGGCTCCATTTCATTCATTAAATCATATCCAGCTCCCTCAGATGATTTCGAGGGATCTTAACAGTTACTGATTCACCCAGATACAGCATGGTTACAGTACTTTGTCTTCTGTCGAGCTGCCAGATATGCTCAAGGTTAAGTATTAATGAACGCCCGATTCTGATAAATCTTGATTCAGGAAGCATCTCTCTCCTTTTACCAATATTCATGGAACACAATAACTGCTTTTCTATTGTACATAATATTGTGTAATTGCCATTGACTTTACATGATAAATGCACAAAAAGTTAGAATAAGCAAAATATAATTGTATTCTTTTCTCACTTAATAATCATATTTTTGCTGATCATAAAGAATTTCAAACAGACAATTATATGAAAACCGATGTAAACCACAGGGCTGCTGATAATATCCGGATTCTATCGATGGCTATGGTAGAAAAAGCAAAATCAGGGCATCCCGGAGGTGCTATGGGAGGCGCGGACTTTATCCATATCCTCTTTTCAGAATTTCTGAATTTCGATCCCTCTGATCCGAAATGGATAAACCGCGACAGATTCTTTCTTGATCCGGGTCATATGTCACCAATGCTCTATTCGATCCTCACACTTACCGGGCATTACAAAACTGATGAACTGAAAAGCTTCCGTCAGTGGGGAAGCCCCACCCCGGGACATCCCGAGCTCGATGTTATGAGGGGTGTTGAGAATACTTCAGGCCCTCTCGGTCAGGGACATACAATGGCTGTAGGTGCAGCCATTGCCGAGAGGTTCCTTGCAGAAAGGTTTGGTGACCTTTTCGAACATAAAACATTTGCATTTATTTCCGACGGAGGAGTTCAGGAAGAGATATCCCAGGGAGCAGGCCGCATTGCAGGTTATCTTGGACTGAATAACCTTATAATGTTCTATGACTCAAACGACATACAGCTCTCAACTGAAACAAAAGCTGTTACAATTGAAGACACTGCTATGAAATATACTGCCTGGGGATGGAATGTCATAGCAATCGACGGTAATGATCATGAACAGATAAGGAAAGCATTGAAAGAAGCTAGCGATGAAAAGAAAAAACCCACTATAATAATAGGAAAAACCATTATGGGAAAGGGCCTCCTCGATAATGACGGGAAAAGCTTCGAAAGAAAAACATCCACTCATGGAATGCCTGTGGGCGAAGCCGGAGGATCATTCGAAAAGTCGGTTGAAAATCTGGGAGGAGTTGCCAGCGATCCATTTACTATATTCGAAGATGTAAAAGATCTTTACCGTAAAATAATACAAGCGAAAAAGGAGGCAGCAGCAGAATGGAAAGAGAAAAAAAAGGTGTGGGCCACTACCAATCCTGAACCTGACGGAAAACTTAACGACTTTTATGCCGGCAAACTGCCTGAAATCGACTACAGTACTTTAAAGCATAAGGAAGGCCTTGCAACCAGGGCTGCATCGGCTGCTATTCTTAGCATGTATGCAACAAAGATCGAAAACATGATAGTTGCATCGGCTGATCTGGCAAATTCAGATAAAACAGACGGTTTCCTTAAAAACACACGCCCTTTCACAAAGGGTGATTTCAGCGGAGCCTTCCTTCATGCAGGAGTTTCAGAACTCACCATGGCTGCCATTATGAACGGAATGGCTCTCCACGGAGGAGTAATACCTGCCTGCGGAACATTCTTTGTCTTTTCAGATTACATGAAACCGGCGGTAAGACTGGCATGCCTGATGGGATTGCCCGTAAAATACATATGGACGCATGATGCCTTCCGCGTTGGTGAAGATGGTCCTACGCACCAGCCTGTTGAACAGGAGGCACAGATCAGGCTTATGGAACACCTTAAAAACCATCATGGAGAGAACAGTATGCTGGTGCTGAGACCGGCAGATTCAGATGAAACTTCCGTAGCCTGGAAAATGGCTCTTGAAAACATAAAAACGCCAACAGCACTTATTCTGTCAAGGCAAAATATCAGGGATCTTCCTTCAGATACCGGCAACAGGTTCGCAGATTCACTAAAATCGGGAAAAGGGGCATATATAGTCAGGGATTGCGCAGGGAAACCCGATATAATACTGATAGCCAGCGGCTCTGAGGTGTCAACTCTCGTAGAGGGAGCAGCTCTTCTCAGGAATGACAACCTTAAGGTACGGATAATATCCGCACCGTCTGAGGGCTTATTCAGAAATCAGCCTGAAAGCTACAGAAAATCAATAATCCCTGATAACATTCCTGTTTTCGGACTCACGGCAGGACTATCGGTAACCTTGCAGGGACTGGTAGGACCAAATGGTTTCATATGGGGAATGAATAGCTTCGGTTATTCGGGACCGTATAAGGTACTGGATGAAAAATTCGGATTTACGGCTGAGAATATACACAAGCTTGTAACTGAATATCTCTCCAGACAGAAATAGAACGGTCAACCTCTCATGTTTTTACGAATAATGCTATGGTTTCCAACAGGCTCTTCTTACTTATCGGTTTACTGAGATAGGCATTGCAGCCTGCTGAGATGATCCTCTCTTCATCACCAACCATCGCGTATGCCGTTATAGCAATAATAGGAACATTTTTGTTCATTTGTTTTATCTGTCTGGTGGCCTCAATACCATCAAATACAGGCATTTTGATATCCATAAGTATCAGGGAGATGTCGGGATTTGATTTGTAGAGTTCAACAGAATCCCGTCCACTGGAAGCATGAAGGACCGTTTCAAAGCCTTCACGGGTAAGTATAACATTAAGATAGAAGAAATTTGCAGGATCATCCTCTGCTATCAATATTTTAAACTCCTTTCCCTTATGCTTTCTTTTACCGGAAGATTCAGATTTAAGTCTGGCAACGGGTTCAGATTTTAACGGAACGGAGAAATAAAAAGTGGAGCCTTTACCAGGCTCAGATTCAACATGCACTATACCTCCCAGGACATCTGCCATACCTTTTACAATTAATAAACCCAAACCACTTCCTTCCGAAATTCTATCTTTAGTTTTATCTGCTTTTACAAAACGCTCAAATATTGTTCCAGTGCCTCCCTTACAGTGAAAGGAAGTCTTGTCATATGCTCCTTAATAACATAGTCATCAGCACCTGATTTTATACATTGAACAGCAATCTCTTCATTAACTGACCCGGTACAAAGGATAAAAGGGATATCGCTATTGAATTCTTTTACTATTTTAAGAGTCTGTAATCCATTAAATGAAGGCATCATGTAATCTGAGATAATCAGATCAGGTTTGAACTCCGCCAAGGTCTTTAAGAGATCTTCCCCGGTAAATACTGTAATATGTTCAAAAACAATATTTTCCTTTCTTAGTTCCATTACTTCGAGTTCCACATCCGATGAAAGGTCCTCAACAAAAAGAATCCTTAAAATACTGTCGTTTCCCTTCATATAACAATTTCAATTAATAGTCATCAAATAGTTAAGGTATCAATATCTTAAAGGAACTTCCTTTATCAACTTCACTTTCCACCAGAATTTTACCATTATGCTTCCCAACAAATTCCTTGCACAATAATAAGCCCAGGCCACTGCTCGCCTCACCATCTGTTCCTTTCCGGCCTGTTTTTTCGTTCATATGAAATAGTTTATTCTTCATATCCTGTGTCATACCTATACCTGTATCTGTGACCGAGATCTCAATACTATTGTCCTTATTGGTTTTGGCTGAAACCATAACTTTACCACCGTGGGGAGTGAATTTAACAGCATTGGTAATAATGTTTCTGATAACTGTTGTAAGCATATGACTATCAGCAGTTATTTCAAGGTCATCATTAACTAAAACTTCAATTAAGATCCCTTTTTTATTTGCTAAAGATGAAACAGACTCAAGGCTGGCATTTATTTCATTAAGAAGGGTAAGTTTAACAGGATTGAATTCCAACACACCGCGCTGGAGACGAGACCACTCCAGAAGGTTTTCGAGCAACCTGTAGACATTGACAGCATCAGTTTTCATACTAATTGTGATGTCCCGGATTTCTTCGAATGTCATATTCTGAATATCTTCTTCAAGTATCTGGGTAGCTGCCACAAAGGCACTCAATGGTCCGCGGAGGTCATGAGCAATTATTGAAAAGAATTTGTCTTTTTCTTTATTTAGGGCTTCCAGAAGCTCATTCTTCAACTTAATCTCTTCTTCGGATTTTTTTCGTTCAATGGCAATTGCAATCTGGCGGCCAATTGTCATAAGTATCTTTACATCCTTTTCAGAATAGACATTTTCCATTTTATAGTGCTGGAGGACAATAACACCGATAGTCTGAGAGGGTGTCTGAAGAGGAATACCTATCCAGGAAGGAGAAGCAGATCCCACTAATTCAACCTCATTCAATTCAACAAGATGGTCGAAATCATCCTGTGTAAACAGGAATGGCTTCCCTTTCCTGAAAACATAAGCAGTGCAGCTTTTTAACATTGATGTCGGCAATGGGACAGTATCAAACTTGTCGACAAAATACGGAAAACTGAACAAACCTGTTTTTTGATCATATAGTGCCACAAAACAGTTCTCAGCATAAACAACTTTGGAAAGTGACCCATGTATCAGCGACAGAAAGTCCTGCAGGTTATCTGATGAAGTATATCCCTGTGAAATCTCATAAAACACCTGGTTTTCAAGCTCAGTTCTCTTCCGTGCGGTTATATCCCGGTTAAATCCTGCAAGACCAATTATCTTTCCTTCAGAATCTCTGACCGGTACTTTTGAAGTTAAGTTCCACTTCATCTCCCCGGTTTTCTTATCAACAACCTGTTCCTCGTGATTAAGTAAAGGTTCCCCTATTTTCATTATTTTCTGCTCATCGTTAAAGTATTGCCGGGCCATATGTTCAGGGTAAAAGTCAAAATCACTCTTCCCAATCATATCATCTTCCGATTCACATCCGGCTAATAACGCCACCGGTTTGTTGCAAAATACAAATCTGCTGTCACTGTCTTTGTAAAAGATCTGATCGGGACTGTTATTAATTATCGCTTCCAGCAACATCTGTTTCAGACGCAGAGCCTCTTCAAGGTTTTTCTTTTCGGTAATATCTTTTGTGATGTTAAGAATATGAGGAACTCCATCAATGTCAATGAGTGAAGCAGACATTGAACCATTTATGACACTGCCATCCTTACTCCGGAAATCAGCTTCAAAGTTTTCAACCTTTCCACTCTTTTCGAGTGCTGCGACAAGCTTGAATCGGTCCCCGGAGTTGACCCAGATATTAAGATCGAGAGAGGTCTTGCCGAGAACATCTTCTTCAGTGAATCCCATTATTTTTGTAAACCCTTCATTAACAGATACAAAAAACCCATCAGAAAGTCTGTTAATATTTACAGAGTCGGGACTTACCAGAAAGGCTTTCCTGAATATCTCTTCACTTCTATTAGCTCTCGCTTCAGCCTGCCTGGCAAATAAAATTTCTTCCTCATACTTTTGCCTATTGACTTTGCTGAGGTTTGTAATTTCCTTCAGTTCAGAAATCAGTTCTTCTCTGGTTTTATCAGAATGATCCATATTTCCAATATTAATTGTCTGCAATACAAAAAATCTCTTTATATGAAATCTTGTGGTTTCCGAGATCAGAATCGGCATATACAGAATGCTGTAAGATACAATTTTTTTCCTTATTAAGACTGATTTTCACCGAATAACAGTGTCTTCTCAGTGACATTCTGTTACCATTGCCTGACAAAAACAAGAGGTTGATATTAAAGATTCCGGTATATAGTCATCTCTGCGATTTTTATTTTTACATTTGCGGCAAATTACATAGAATGCAGTACGACATAAAACCAGGTGTCAGGGGATTGATTTTTGATCTTGACGGAACCCTGGCTGATACAATGCCCTACCATTTCCATGGATGGCAAAAAGCCTGTCAGAAATTCGGAGCAACAATAAATCCCGCATTTCTCAGGAAACATACAGGCAGTCCGGGCTGGATCATAGCAAACGAAATAATAAATGACAATAAGCTTAACGGTAATGTATCTGTTGAAGAGATACTGGAGGAAAAACTTAAATCGTTTTACGAGCAGCAGCAATATGTAAAACCTATTGAGGCCGTTGTAAACATCGTTAAAAAGTATTATGGCATTTTGCCCATGGCAGTCGGAACAGGCGGACACAGGCTGGCAGTAGAAAGGACACTTGAGGTTACTTCCCTGAGGCAATACTTCGACATTATCATAACAGCCAACGACGTTAAAAATTTTAAGCCACATCCCGAGACCTTCCTTAAGTGTGCAGAACTGATGGGTGTTGAACCTAAGTATATTGAGGTGTTTGAAGATGGGGAACTCGGGTTTGAGGCTGCTATTGAAGCGGGAATGATGGTCACCGATGTAAGGTCGTGGTACGATTCTGGCTGGTAGGAACGCAGGCTGAGGAGCAGAGCGACGAAGTCCCGCATGGCGGGAGTGCAGGGCACAGGGCTCAGAGCAAAAGGATTTACAGATCGGAGATTTGGATAATAGCTTTAACCCATTCATCATTATCATTCATACTCTTAACCATAACAAACTCTTCGCCACCCTCCTTTTTAAACAGGCTCCTGTATTCTTCGTCAATCTCAATGATAGTTTCAAGACAGTCAGCTACGAATGAAGGAGCAATAACCAGTACCTTCCTGGTTCCTCCCCTGGCAAGATTCTGAAGAACCACGTCAGTAAATGGTTTAAGCCAGCGCCGGGTTAACCTCGATTGAAATGAAGTAGAGAATTTCCCGGGAGAAAGGTTCAGTTTTTCAGCGAGCAAACGGGTTGTTGCGTAACATGTTGCTTTATAACACATTGAACATTCACAAGGGAATGCCTTTTCACAACTGCATTTTCTGCAATCTGATCCGGGATGAATTCTTTCTATATGACTTAGGGGTAGTCCGTGATATGAAAAAAGTACATGATCAAATTTTGAAGGGTCATAGCCACTTAAATGAATTGTCATGGCATTAATGTAAGCCGGGTGTGAATAGAATTGTCCAATCAGCCTGATCTCAGGGATAATATCCCAATGCCTTACTTTGCTGAATATAAACTCATTTACAGAACCTGTTGTTGATGATGCATAATGAGGATATAAGGGGAAGATAATAATCTGTTCAGGCGACTGGTTCCTGACATGCTCAAGAGTATTTTGTAATGAAGGATTCCCGTAGCGCATGGCACCAATAACTTCATATTCATCTTTCAGGCAGGACTTAACCTTGCCGACAAGATTTTCCAGATTAAATAATAATGGAGACCCCTCTTCAGTCCATAGTTTTAAGTACTTGCGGGTTGATACCGGTGCCCTGAAAGGCACTATAATTATGTTCACCAGGAGCTTCCTTAGAAGCCAGGGGATATCTATTACTCTCCTGTCATTCAGAAATTCCGAAAGATACCTGCGTACCTCTCTGACTCCGGGTTTATCGGGAGTACCTGTGTTGATCAATATCAGAAACTTCCTGCTCATCATAACTTTATTTCAGCATATCGGCAATCAGCTTTGCCTGTTTTACTCTGTCAGCCATCCCTATTCCATCCCTTATATTACCCGCCAGAATAAGTCCGGGATATTGTTCCTGGATTTTTCTGATACTGTCAAGCCGTTCACCTGAAGAGATTCCGTACTGTGGAATAGCATGTGTATATCTGAAAATTTTCAGGAGATCAGGATGTTGTCCTGGGAAGAGAGTACTTTCTACCTCTCGCAGAACTATCTCTTCAATCTCTACATCCTGTTTATTTATCATTTCAGGTCTCTTCATTCCCCCCAGAAATGCTGATAACAAGGCACCTCCTTCAGGTGCTCTTCCGGAGAATATGGCAGATGGAAATAAAATCCCAAGCACCTGGCGGTTTTCTTTTGATGGTATAAGTCCTCCGAATGCATCAAGCACATGACCTTCCCATTTATTGTAACCCAGTGCTACCTGTACAACTCCGGCATATTCCATATTTGTAATTGGAGATAATTTATATGGTGTAATAAAAGGCAAAAGATCAGGTAAATTATATGATCCTATGGTTGAAACTATTACAGGCGCTGATAATTTAATACTATCGCCCCTCTTGTCGGAGAATATTACGGAGAAACCATTTCCTTCAGGTTCAACACAGGTGCCCGAAGCTTCGTAAAAGATATTTTTTTCACCTGTATTCTCAGCAAGTGGCATGATTAAATTTCCAAGACCACCTTTTACTGAGAATACCTCCTTTGTTGCTTTTTTTTCTGCCTCGCTCTTCATTTCCCTGCTTTTTTTTATTGCTCCCCTGATGAAGCTTCCATAGTTCTGTTCAAGTGCATAAAGTTTAGGCAATGCATACCTGGTAACCAGTTTCTGAGGATCACCTGCATAAATACCTGATATAAAAGGATCAACTGCATAATCGAGATAGCTCTGACCTAACCTTCTGACTACCATCATGCCAATTGATTCATCAGGATCGATTCCGGGTTTACGGAAAGGCTCGGCAAGAATTCCCATCTTGTCCTTAAAAGAGAACAGAGGTGTTCCTATAGCCGAAATAAGGCTGGAAGGCAGAGCATGCCATTTTCCATTTTTGAGTATATACCTTTTTTGCGCTTTCGGATCTGCAGTGGCAAGAGTACAACTATCACTTAAATCATCAAAGAGAGATGCTATTTCAGGAGTCCCCAGAACACCTGTATTAGGCCCTGTCTCATAAATAAATCCCCGATCTGAAACAGTGTTTATTACCCCTCCCGGCCTGTCGGATTTTTCAATAATGACAGGATATTTACCATTTCGTTTCAGATAGTAAGCCAGTGTCAGCCCCGTAAGACCAGCCCCGATAATGACAACATCAGCATCTTTTCTATTCATTGTACTATACTGGTTTAGAATATGTTTGTACTTTTTCCCTGTACGCTTTGTCGAGGGAAGCAGCAATATTGCGTATAAAAAAAGAACCTGTTTCTGTCACCTCTATATTATCAGGGGTATAAGAAATGAGTCCGTCTCTTTCCATATCATGCATTTTAATTTCATCAAAATTTATTGACATTTTTATCATGTCGACAGACACTTTATGATTTGAAGCTACTTTTGAAAAACTGACCCGGTTATTGCACATAAGCTCAGTTATGACAGCTCTGGCCAGTATCTGTTCATCCGACAGGATATATCCCCTTTCCACGGGTAACTTCCCAAGGTTTATATCAGAAATATAATCCTTTATCTCCTTTCTGTTCTGGAAATAGCCCTCATCCATCTGGCTTATTGCAGTAACTCCGAATGCATAAACCTGACCGGTTGTCCTTCGCGTACAATATCCCTGAAAATTCCGGTGAAGATTTCCTTCCTTAAGTGCATTGTAAAGATCATCTGATGGCAAAACAAAATGGTCAAGTCCTATAGGTTCATATCCCGATTCCTTTAACAGGTCGTACGCTGAGAGAAACATTTTTGTTTTTTCACCTGCAGAAGGCAAACCTCTTTTCTCAAGGATGAGCTGATGTTTTTTAATCCACGGAACATGGGCATACGAGAATGTAACCAGCCTGTCAGGTTTTATCTCAGCTGCCATTTGCATTGTCTCGGTAAAAGATGATACACTCTGCCCGGGCAGACCATATATAAAGTCAAAGTTCACGCCTGTACCGGCGCCGGCCGACTTTATATAGTTGAACAGTTCTCCGGGAGGTATAGCTGAAGGCTGACGGTTTACCTTACTGAGAATTTCTGTATTAAAATCCTGAATTCCAAGACTGAAACGATTAAATCCTGCCAACAACAGATCATCAATATATTTCAGATCGAGGTATGCAGGATTGCACTCAATTGCTATTTCAGGATTCTCGATTAAAGAAAACTCAGAAAAGAGGTAATCATTAAGGCTTCGAATAAAAGATATATCGATCGAATTTGGAGTACCGCCTCCATAATGTATTTGTGAAACGGGACGGTCTTTGTTAATATATTGAGAAACAAGTTCTATCTCCTTTTTCAGTGCTGCCACATAAGGCTTTACCATGTTTCCGTTACCTATCGAACAGGCGTTGCATCCGCAGTAGAAACATATTTTTTCACAGAATGGAATATGAAAATAGAGAGCTATATTTTCAGGTTTTCTTTCATTGGATCCTCTCAGCACTCTGATGAAGTCATTCTCTGAGTAAGAATCCTTAAAGTGATTTGCCGGAGGATAACTGGTATACCGGGGTACAGGGACATTATATTTTAAAAGAAGCTCTTCAAATATCTTCATTTTTATAATCTTTTGGAAGTGAGTAAACAAGAATTCCCATTGTAATAAGACAAAGCATTATTTCAATCCCGAATAATCCGGTGTAGCCGACAAGATCACCAACCTTGCCGCTCATTACAGCTATGATAAGGCTGCTGAGGTGAGTTATTACAATCTGAATTGTAAAATCAGTGCCCTCACGCCCTTTACGGACAATGTCCATAGAAGTGGTGTAAATGGCAACCGATAAAAGCCCGTAAGATCCCCATAGCAATCCTATCCCGGCATACAGAGCGTATACTGAAGGAACAGAGAGGCTTATGAACCAGAACCAGGAGGCTGCCATAAGTCCGGTCAATAAAAAGATATACATGGAGAGTTTTCTGCCGGCCTTCCTGATAATTAATCCTCCTGCCAGAGCTGAAAGGGCTCCTACGGATGTGCCGAATATGCCTGACATAAAGCCAATCTGCTTTACATTATATCCAAGGTCGACAAGAAATGGTTTAAGCATCGTAAGAATCCCAATGATCCCGGAATAAGTGAACATAAGGATCAGAACCCGTTTATGTTTGCCTTTTTCAGCAAAAAAACGATATATATCGGAAAAACTGACACTTTTATGCAAATCTGCATCAAATTCAGCAGGTTTACGGTAAAGCAGCATTGGTATTATAGCAAATACTACAAAAGCGGCCAGCAGGATCAATAAATTTGTCCATCCAAAATAATGATATGCGATAAGAAGTACTCCTGTGCCGAAAAGGCTTCCTACAAAACTTCCGGCTGACTGCATGCTGTTGCCCAGACTTCTTTCTGAAGGTTTCAACTGAAGTATCGCAAATATATCCACAGCAATATCCTGGGTTGCGGAGGCTATAAAAGCAAGTATCATTAGTATTACGATAAGCTTAAAATCAGTCTGAAGATCGAATAATCCTATACTCAGGATAACCAGAGCATAAAATATTTCAGAGATTACTATCATTGACCTGAGACGACCTGACGTTCTGGCATTATTATCAATAAGCGGCGCCCACAGAAACTTGAATATCCATGGCAGTTTTACCAGCTGAAGCAATCCGATTGATTCAAGTGAGTATTTCTCCTGTCTCATGATGACAGGTATCACAGTTGAAAAAAAGCTCATCGGTATTGACTGGGCAATATAAAGGCTGAATAATACAGGGAATTTGAACCAGGTCTTTTCCTTCATTTACTAAAATTTTAATGATAAGTTCATCCCGATCTGGGCAGGTCTTCCTGTCTGAACATATTTATTACCCAATGCTTCAAAGTAGAAGGAATTATAATCCTGATTGAACATGTTTTTTGTCCATATCTCTAGTTGAAGTGACTTTCTGGTGAAGGATAATTTTGCATCAAACAAGCCATAAAACGGTTGTTCAGTCAAATTCTCCTCATCCCAGAAGATAGGTCCTGCTCCCCGGTAGAGCGCGCTTGCTCTTATATTATCCAGAAAAGAGGAATTCCGGATCATGAACGTTTTTCCTGCCTGGAATGACAGAGTATGCCTGGGAACATATGGCAGATAGTTCCCGTTATAATCGGTTGATGAATTAACCACATAAGAGATAAATTGTGCATGAGTATATCCGTAGGCTACCGTAAATTCATATCCTTTAAGGGGTATCGTTTTTATTGAAATTTCCCCTCCTTTGCTTACTGAATGGCCTGCATTTTTTAGCATAGATCCTCTTCCGCTTGGCACGGTCTGATAGATCTGCTGGTTTTTCCAGTCAATGTAGTACAGAGCAAGGTCAGTATAGATTATTTTTTTAAACAAAGGCGTTTTGATACCAATTTCATAATTCCAGCTGAATTCCGGATCGAAAGTCAGATCTTCCGGACGTTCAAATGTCGAGTTGAATCCTCCGGTCTTATAACCTCTTGCAATAACTGCATATAAATTACTGTTCCGGATCTTATAGTTCAGTGCAAAACGCGGTATTACCTCAAGCGATTTCAGGGCAGGATATACAGTATCAGCCAGACTGGCCTCAATTCCCCTGAGGATACGATCATAAGTGTAATAAAGGAAATCCTTCTCGGTATCTATCCTTATTCCTCCTGTTATTGTCAGGTTCTTAGCGAGAAAATCATTAAGAGCTGACTGATGGAATAATGCAAATCCGTCAATCTTATGGTCATAAGTTTTTGTATAACTCAATTTCGAAGTAAAGGCATCCACATCTACAATATTGTCGAAAGCCTGGTAAAAACCATAACCACCGAACAGCCAGTTATATCTCCTGTCAGGCTTTGATCTGGCAACAATCTCCTGTGAAATCATATGCTGCTTCTGCTGCTGAACAATATAATAGAGAGAGTCGGGCGTAAAATCCTGATCAATGCCCTGAATATCATCCAGATATTGATAAGAAGTAGTTGCAATAAGATCAAAATTATTGCCTGAATACCGTACAAGAACTGCATCGGAAAACAGATTTCTGTCATATGAACTGTACTGGTTATAATTTATCTCTTCAGCAACACTTAAAGAGTCGTTATAAATAGCATAAGGGTATCCGCCCTGCCTGCTTAATTCAAATCCTGCAATATTTTCTATTGTAAATCTTTTCGATATTTCATAGATCATTCTGGTTCTGAAACCATAAGAATTCAACCTGTCAACCTGCGTACCGGTATAAACATTGGTATAGAAACCATCATTATAAATATAATTCAACGCTGCAGAAAAAGCGAATTTGTCGCTTAGTTTGTCGTAATGACCTGCGTTAAATGAATATGTACCATAATTTCCTGCCGATAGATTTATGTTTGTTCCGGTGTAGTCCATCGGTGAGGTTGTGACAATATTAATTATCCCACCCATTGTATTTCTTCCAAAGAGTGTTCCCTGGGGCCCCCTAAGGACCTCAATACGTCGTATATCAAAAAAGTCGAAATCAAACGCTGCCTTTTCAAAATAGGGAACATAATCGACATACAATCCAACTGAAGGTGAATTTATCCTGGAACCAATGCCTCTTATATATACCGGAGATGTTAATTTTGAACCATAATCAGGCATATAAAAGTTTGGAGCCATGGCAGACATGTCACTAAGGGAGTTGATCTCATTTTCTCTGACACTCACCGAAGAAATGACAGAAACTGAAGCCGGGATAGATTTATAAGTTACATTATCCTTTGAAGCTTTAATAACTATTTCTCCCAGCTCAATCATTTTCAGTATTGAACTGTCTGTTCCGACAGTAACCTCCTGGGAATTCAGTTTTGGAAAAACTGTCATACAAAATATTGCTATTATTATAATATATCTTTTCATACAGAATGTTTTTTAGTTTTCCATTGCAAAATTTCTTCACTTGCACCAGAAAACCTTATATCGTCACAGTAATATGCCGGATACAAACTGACATCACAACAATATTCCTATGAAGAATTATAAAAAATTATTAAAAACCTGAGCCCGCGTTATACGTGATATCACATTCCGGGAGGGGGACGGGAGAAAAGACAAAAGGTAAAAAAATGAGAGTAGATCTCACTATCCGGAATAATATCTGCTTTGTCGAAATATGATTCATAAAATCCAATCCATAAGGCTTTTTCATCAATAGCATCATTCTTATCCCTGGAATAATCATTGATGAAGTAAAAACTATTTGAATTGTCAATTGAATCCCTGCTTTCAGTCTGTTCAACAACCCCTGAATCAGCTATGCAGGATCTCTCTTTTGATTTGTTTATAGCATACAATCCCAGGTAGAGCATGTATAAAGCTCCGATTATGATGAGGGGTACCTGTGTTAATAAAGAACCAAAAGGAAGCATCTGTTAATTATTTCACGCAAATTAAAACATTATTAATTAACTGACGAAAATTTAATACTATTTAACATAAAATTAAATCAATGAATAAAAATCATCTTAGTGTAAATCAAAATCCTTTTAAATTCATCCGCCAGTACACCATCCATATCTACACTAATCTTTCCATTATTTAATTCCGGATAGTCGACGAATCTGAGTAAAGTGTTTTGTTTCTTTGTGTTACTTTGTGATGAACTTTGTGTACTTTGAGGTTAATTTAAAAGATAATCAACATGAAGAGTAAAATAGCTTTTTTGACATCATTGCTTCTGTTTTTATTTTCACAATGCGGAACCCGGAAGGATGGAATAATTATGACCGTAAATGGTCCGATACAGGCAGGTGAAATGGGCATTTCCCTGATACATGAACATATTCTTGTAGATTTTATCGGTTCCGATTCGATAAATGAAAACCGATGGGATAAATCTAAAGTGTATGAAAAATCGATGCCATATCTTCTTGCCATAAAAAGTCTTGGCTGCCGGACATTTGTAGAATGTACTCCCGAATATATTGGAAAAGATCCTGTTCTTCTTAAAACTTTGGCAGAGGCAACAGGTTTAAATATAATAACCAATACAGGTTATTACGGAGCTGCTAATGACAAATTTATACCGAAACATGCTTATAAAGAATCATCAGAACAGCTTTCAGCCAGATGGATAAACGATTGGAATAACGGCATCGGAACTACAGGAATAAAGCCGGGTTTTATTAAGATAGGAGTCGATAGTAAATCATTATCTGAAATTGATAAAAAACTTGTTATTGCAGCAGCAAAAACTCATCTGAAGACCGGACTGATAATTGCATCTCATACTGGTCCGGCAATACCGGCATTTGAACAACTGGAAATTCTACAGAAGGAGGGCGTGCCTCCTGAAGCATTTATCTGGGTTCATGCTCAGGGAGAAAAAGATCTCAATAATCATTTGAAAGCTTCACAAATGGGAGCCTGGATCGGCCTGGACGGACTGAATGAGAATAATTTATATGAATATGTCAGAATGATTAAGAATCTGAGAGATAATAATTTACTCAATAAGATTCTTTTGTCTCATGATGCAGGCTGGTACGATCCTGCGAAGGAGAATGGGGGTGATTTCCGTGGGTATACAACATTGTTTGAAAAGCTTATTCCGATGCTCAAGAAAGATGGCTTTACTGAGAAAGAGGTGCATCAGATTCTGGTTACAAATCCGGCAGAGGCATTTACGATCAGGGTCCGTAAAAAAGGGGGCATTAGAAAACGCCCCCTTTAACTGACCTGTCAGGTTATATTACACAAGTATCTTTGTTGTCAGGTTTGTAATGCTTTTCTGAATATCTCCAAACGGATCGCCGTCCCTCGACTGATCCTGCTCGACAATCATATATTTCATTCCGGCAATATCCTTAACTGCAAGGATATCTTTAAAATTGATAACACCCTCTCCCACCGGTGCAAAATCCTTAACACCATCTGTAGTATAGAATGGAGCTTCATTGGTATACATATCTTTCATATGGAACAACTGGAACCAGCCCGGATATTTTTTAATAATTTCAACAGGATTTTGTCCGGCCTTTGTTGTCCAGAACAAATCCAGCTCCATGGTTACCAGGTTTTTATCAAGCCCGGCAAGAAAAATGTCAAAATACGGGATCCTACCTTCAACAGTGTCGAATTCAAAATTATGGTTGTGATAACCGAACATTATACCATGCTCCTTCATGATACCTCCTACCTGGTTCCAGTCAGCAACCATCTTCTGATAACTTGAAACTGTTTTTCTTGCCTCCTCAACAACCCAGGGCTGCATGCAGTACTTTACTCCAAGTTTGGCATGATCTTCCGCCATTTTCTTAGCATTGTCGAGGGTAATTCCCTGGGCTTCGACCTGGGTGTGGCTGCTGATTATCTCCATTCCCAGATCATTTACAAGCTTTTTAAACTCAACAGGATCCATCCCATAGAATTTACCATCAGCATAGCCGGCCAGTTCAACAAACTTATAACCTGTATCCGAAACTCTTTTCAGCGAACCCGGAACATCAGCTGCCATTGCATCGCGTATAGTGTAAAGCTGAAGACATATGCCAAATGATTTCGGATCAGTTGCAGTGGTTGCAGGAGCAGGTTTGCCTCCCGATTTGCAGGAAGTCTGTGTCAGTACAAATGCACCGAGGGCACCGGCTGCTGACACTCTCAGAAAATCTCTTCTTGAACGTGTTGTTTTCATCATCTAATCATTAAATTAATATTAATCATATAATCTGTGTACATATTAAGCTCAATACAGGGCGACTAAAATTAGTACTTTACTCTCAATAAAGGAAGCCTGAAATTAATTTTCATTCAAATATCAGTAAATTTGCAAAACAGATGAGAGAGTTAATTATAACAGCTGACGGATCGCATACGCTGTATGTACCGGAGATGGATGAACATTATCATTCAATTAACGGTGCAGTTCAGGAGTCTCTTCTGATATTTATAAAATATGGATTCGATACCTGCACTGCAAATCCGTTAAACATTCTGGAAATAGGTTTCGGCGCCGGGCTGAATGCTTTTCTGACTGCCATGAAAAGCCTGGAGGGCAACAGAAGAGTGCACTATACCACTGTTGAGAAATATCCCCTTCCCGAAAACATCACTGATTCAATGAATTACCATACTTATGCCGGTAAGGGAACAAGAGAGATGTTCAGGCTTATCCATAGTTCGCCCTGGAACTCTGATGTCAGAATCTGCAATAATTTTACAATAAGGAAAATAGAATCCGATATAACTATTTGCATACCCGAAGGGACATACGATCTTATCTATTTTGATGCATTCGGTCCTGATAAGCAGCCTGAAATGTGGAGTGAAGATGTTTTTAAAAGAATTGCAGCTCTGACCCGTGAAAACGGGATATTTGTGACATACTCTGCAAAAGGCCAGGTAAAAAGAAATCTTATTGGATGTGGATTTAATGTTTCACTCCTTCCGGGTCCTCCCGGGAAACGGCAGATAATCAGGGCTGATAAAAAAGCAAATTAAATTTTTACAGCATCTGTTTTGCGTCACCTAAAGTATTATCTTAGCGGAAATTTTAAAAAATTAAAAATGAACAGTATGAAAATCAAGTTATTTGTATTAATCACAGTTGTAACAGCTTTAATGTTTGGTTCTTGCGGAACTGGTTCAGTAAAGGGTCAGAAACTAAAAACTCAGGTAGATTCATTATCTTATGCATTCGGTATTGTAAATTATAATGCTCTCATAGCCGACAGTCTTGTACTTGAGCCTATGATAGTAGCAAAAGCGATGGTCGATGGGAAAGAGGGGAAACCTGTCATGTCAGATGAAGAAGCCCGGACATTTATAATGACTTTCATAAACCAGCGCGAAAAGCTGAAAGCAGATAAACTGGCCGAAGATAATAAAGTTAATTTCAAGGAGTTTATCGACCAGAATGAGGCATTCCTTGCTGAGAATAAGAATAAGAGTGGTGTTATTGTAACATCAAGCGGCCTTCAGTATGAAGTTGTTAAGATGGGAACAGGTCAGAAACCAACAACTGAAAGCATGGTTAAAGTACATTATACAGGTACACTTATCGACGGAACTGAATTTGATTCATCAGTAAAAAGAAATGAACCTGCCCAGTTCCCGGTATCAGGTGTCATAGCAGGATGGACAGAAGCTCTTCAGCTGATGCCTGTCGGTTCAAAATTCAGGCTTTATATTCCACAGGTGCTGGCATACGGTGCAAATGGGGCTGGTGATGTTATCAAACCATATTCAACACTTATTTTTGATGTTGAGCTTCTTGAAATTATGAAGTAATTATGGCTACTGCAGAAATTCACACTCCCAAAGGTGTTATGAAGGTCAGCTTTTATGAAGCTGATGCTCCTAAAACAGTTGAGAACTTTGTCACTCTGGCAAAAAAAGGTTATTATGACGGACTGGCATTTCACAGAGTCATCCCCGACTTTGTCATCCAGGGCGGCTGTCCTTTATCAAAGAACATTAATGATCCCAGGGTTGGTACCGGAGGTCCGGGTTACACTATCAATTGCGAACTTTCAGGCGGCAACCAGTACCACGACAGAGGTGTGCTTTCCATGGCTCATGCCGGAAGGAATACAGGCGGATCACAGTTTTTTATCTGCCACAGCAGGAATAACACCAAGCACCTCGACAGTCAACATACATGTTTCGGAAAAGTTACTGAAGGTCTTGACATTATCGACAAGATCCGCCAGGGAGATAAAATAGAAAAGATTATTATTTACGAACAAGAATAGACTAAAATGGCTTTTGAAATCACAGGTAAGGTTATCGATATAGCTCCTGTAAACCAGGTTAGTGACAAATTCAAAAAGAGAGAGTTTGTTATTGAGAAAAAAGAGACCGGTGGAGCAGCAGTATTTATAGACTACATAAAATTTCAGCTTGTGCAGGATAAATGCGATCTGATAAATGAATCATACCTGAATGAAGAAATAAAGATATGGTTCAATCTGAAAGGAAATAAATGGGAACGCGATGGTAAAATAAACTATTTTACCAATCTCGACGCCTGGAAAATTGAAAAGGTCTCCGCACAAGGAAAGGATCAGTCACCGCAATCTCGTCCTGCCATGGATGATATTCCGCCGGAGAACGACGAATTAAGTGATCTTCCATTTTAAAACTAAAATAACAAAGGCTGTCTTAATTTCGGACAGCCTTTTTAAATTAAGACATATGAAATACCTGATTCATTCAGCTCTTTTCCTTTTGATATTTTCTTCTGTACATGCCCAGACAAACCCTTATCAGGGGCCGATGATCATCGGACAGGTGCAACTGCCGTATAACAGGCTGATCCAACCTGCCGGTATTCAGATATTATTCGGTGATGAGTCACGTGAAAATCATGCTCTGGATGCAGCCATTTCACCAGATCGCAAATGGCTGGCCGTTGAGGAACGTTATAGCATAGTATTCATCAGCACATCAGATAATAAAATTAAGTTTACCCTTAAGAATGATGATAATCCTGATTTTACAGGTGCGATGAACACCTATTCCGGAATTACCTGGTACAAGGGAAAAAACGGAACAGAAGTATTCTGGAGCATGTCAGGCAGAAATCGGCTCTCATACGTTGTATCTGCTCGATGGGATGGAAATAAGGCTGAATTCCAGAGAAAAATTCAATACAAGCCTGCACCACGGGCCAGTACAGCCCTGCCAAACGAATTTCTGATTACCGGAGATGCCGGCAGGGAACATATTTATGTTGTCCTTAATGGAAACAATAATGTAATCAAGCATGATCTTAATACCGGGGATACTATCTGGACTGCAAACCCCGGAGTTGCTCCATATGGGATCACCCTGGCTGCCGGAAAACTTTATGTAACAAACTGGGCAGGCAGGCATCCCGCACCGGGCGACCTGGATATTGCAGGAGTACCATGGGGCATGGCCAGAGTCGATAACAAAAATGCAGGTGGTGCCACCAGGGAAGGAAGTGTAACTGTTATAGATCCTGTAACAGGAATAATACTGAAGGAGATTGTTGTCGGACTTCACCCCAATGAAATAACAGTCAGCCGTGATGGCAAATTTGTCTATGTAACAAATTCAAACAGTGATAATGTATCGGCAATAGAGACAAGCACAGATGAGGTATCTGAAACAATAAGCGTAAGACTTCAGCCCGAAATCAATCCTTTCTTTGGCGACTCGCCTGTCGGGTTATCGCTCTCTCACGATGGAAAGACACTTTACGTCGCAAACGGAATGGACAATGCTGTTGCTGTAATACAGCTTGGGAAAAAAGCAGCCTCAAAATCGAAGGAAGAGGTGAGCAGGGTTACAGGTTTTATACCTACCGGGGTATATCCATCCGCCATTACTTTGCTCAATCGTTCAGTGATGTATGTCTGTAATCTCGAAGGATCCGGAATAATGTATGGCTTCATTGATGAAAACTCACTAAATACAGTATATAACACTCATCACATGCCTGCATCAGTTTCCGTAATACCTGTTCCGAAAAAGAAACAACTTAAAGCCTATACCGATACCGTAATAGCAGTAAATAACGTTTCGAGAGCTACGCAGGCCAGGGAAAAACCAAGGGAAGGAATTCAGCCTAAACCTGTACCGGAAAGAATTGGCGAACCATCTCTTTTCAAACATGTAGTATATATTATAAAAGAGAATCGCACATATGATCAGATACTTGGAGATATGAAGAAAGGAAAGGGAGATCCTGCACTTTGCATTTATGGCGAAGAAATTACACCCAATACACACAAACTGGCTGATGAGTTCATCCTTCTGGATAATTTCCATGCATCAGGTAAATGTTCTGCTGATGGACATCAGTGGACCGATGCTTCAATTGTTACTGACTATGTTGAGAAAAACATGAGAGCTTGGTTCAGAAGCTATGCACATGTGCAGACTGATGCGCTTGTTTATGCACCTACCGGGTTCATATGGGATAACGCTTTAAAACATGACAAATCAGTAAAGATCTATGGTGAAGCTTCCATTCCGGTGGTTCAGAATAATCTTAAATGGCCGGAAATATACCAGAAATTTCTTAACGGGGAGAAGGTCGGTTTCTACAACCATACCACTATTGAACCGGTAAAGAAAATACTCAGTCAGACTTATCCATCATATGGGAACCATGAGTTCTCAGATGTCATGAGAGCTGATATTCTGATAAAGGAACTAAACGAGTATGAATCAATGGAGGGAGACCAGCTTCCTGAATTAATGATTGTAGCACTGCCCAATGATCATACTGCAGGAACAAGGCCCGGTTATCCAACTCCCAGAGCCATGGTGGCTGATAATGATCTGGCCCTGGGACGTATCGTTGAAGCATTTTCCGGAAGCAGATTCTGGAAAAACACTGTAATTTTTGTATTGGAAGACGACTCACAGGCCGGATGGGACCATGTTTCACCCTACCGGACTGTGGGACTTGTCCTAAGTCCCTATTCAAGGTTAAAAAGTGTGTCGCACACCTATTATACACAGCCTTCGATGATCAGGACAATCGAACAGATACTTGGTCTTCCCCCCATGAATATTCAGGATGCTATCGCAAATCCCATGACCGGCTGTTTCACTGAAGAACCTGACCTCAGCCCTTACATAGCGGTTCCTAACAACATTCCTATCGATGAGATGAATCCGGAGTTAAGTACTCTCTCAGGCAGGGAGCTCCATTTTGCAAAGAAGAGCATGCTTCCGGTATTCGATATTGTGGATTCCGGAGAAGATGACCTTCTTAACAGGATATTATGGTTTGCTGCAAAAGGACATGCAAGGTATCCTGCCGGATATGCAGGAGCAGAGCAGGATATAGATGATAATGAATGAGCTTATTTATATAAAAAATCCTTTGTTGCAGCCGTGGGATACTCCTTTCGGAACTCCTCCGTTTCACTTAATCAGACCTGAACACTTTAAAGACGCCATTAATGAGGCTATAAGAATTGCTGAAGCTGAAATAAGTTCAATATCAGATAACAGAGAGCAGGCATCATTTGACAATACAATTGTTCCGATTGAGAGGTCAGGAGAAACACTGGGAAGGATTACTTCTGTTCTCTTTAACCTTAACAGCGCTGAAACATCAAAAGAACTGCAGGCAGTTGCACAGGAAGTCTCACCCCTGCTTACACGCTTCTCCAACGACATCACCCTTAATAAAAAACTTTTCGAACAAATTGACAAAATATTCGAAAACAGGGAATCCCTTAATCTGACAACGGAACAGATGATACTGCTTGAAAGGAAGTATCGTGATTTCCGGCTTGGAGGAGCAGGGCTCAGGGAAGAGGACAGACCAAGGTTCAGGGAAATATCAGAAGAGCTTTCTACCCTGTCACTTAAATTTGAAGAGAACCTTCTCGAAGAGACAAATTCGTGGGAATTGCACCTTACTGATAAGGCTGAACTTGCAGGTCTTCCTGCACAGCTTATCGAAATGGCAGCCTCAGAGGCAAAAAATCGAAATAAGGAAGGCTGGATATTTACCCTGCATTATCCGGATTATATGCCTTTCATGCAATATTCCGACCGAAGGGAGCTTCGTGAAAAATTGCTGAAAGCCTACTCATCGAGAGCATTCAGAAACAATAAGTATGATAACAGGGAGATTGTTCTCAAAATAGCCAATCTCAGGTTAGAACTTGCCAATATGCTTGGATTTCAGAATTATGCAGAGATGATTCTCGGTGACCGGATGGCCGGTACGCCGGAAAAAGTGAATAAGTTTCTTGAAAAACTTTACGAAGCCTCAAAACCTGCAGCCTTCAGGGATCTTGAAAACATAAGAATGCTGGCCGGTAAAACCGGACATAACGGACCTGTTGAAAAATGGGACTGGGCCTACTATTCTGAAAAGCTCAAGAAAGAATTGTATAATATAGATGATGAGATACTTAAACCCTATTTCCGGCTCGAAAATGTTGAAAAAGCAATATTTGATCTTGCTGCCTCTCTATATGGTATTTCTTTCCTGCAAAATTTTATAATTCCTTTATATCATCCTGAATCAAAAACTTTTGAGGTTTACGACAGTGATGGCACATTATTGTCAATCCTCTACATTGATTATCATCCCAGAACCGGCAAGAACGGAGGTGCCTGGATGACTAGCTACAGGGATCAGAAAATCACAAATGGAATCGATACAAGGCCATTGATTTCCATAGTTGCCAATTTCTCAAGATCCACCGGATCATCTCCTTCCCTGCTTTCGTTCAGTGAACTGACCACTTTTCTTCATGAGTTCGGACATGCTCTTCACTGCATGTTTTCGAAATGCACTTATGAAAGTCTGTCGGGCACAAATGTAGCGCGCGATTTCGTCGAGCTTCCATCACAGTTTATGGAAAATTATGCTTACGAAAAAGAGTGGCTCGACAGCTGGGCAATGCATTATCAGACAGGAGAAAAGATTCCGGAAGAGATTATCAGGAAGATAAAAGAGGCTTCAGTATTCAACGAAGGCTATGCCTGCTACAGGCAGCTGGGATTCGGGTTCCTCGACATGGAATGGCACTCAGTAACCTCTCCTGTAGAATCATCAGTCGGAGAGTTTGAAACATCTTCAGCCAGGAAAACAGAATTATTTCCTGAAGTTAAGGGTTCAAACATCAGTTGCTCATTCGCACATATTTTCGGAGGAGGCTATGCAGCAGGCTATTACGGATATAAGTGGGCAGAAGTCCTTGATGCCGATGCTTTCAGCTACTTCACGGAAAAAGGCATACTGAACAGGAATGTTGCAGAGTCATTCAGAAAAAATATACTTGCGAAGGGAGGATCAGAAAAGCCGATTGACCTGTATGTCAGGTTCAGAGGTAAAGAACCTTCAATTGAACCGTTATTAAAAAGAAGTGGTCTGATCTGAAATTTAAATCTGCGCCTGTCAGCGTAATCTGCGGGACAAATTATTTCCCGCTGATTTGCAGATAAACCCGGAAAGCAGAAGTAGGATTTTCTTTAAACTTCAATTATATTTACAACTCTTCAGTATCTACACATTGTTAAAGATATTAATCTATATATCAACCTATTATACCCTGATAATATGATTCTTTTTTTCGAGTGCGACTCTAAAAATATTATTGCTGCCGGTACCTCCGGTACTCTTCCTGAGAATGATATTGAGAAACTGATCTGGTTGTTTGGGAATGCTGCCCTTATAGAAAAAGAACAGATGGATGGCCTTTTCATTGGCCCCAGGAAAGAGATGATAACACCATGGAGCACTAATGCTGTTGAGATCACTCAGAACATGGGCATAGCCGGTATAACCCGGATTGAGGAGTTCCATGCATCTGTATCTAAAAAACCTCATTACGATCCAATGCTTCAGTCGCTGTATAAGTCGCTCGATCAGAAAATATTTTCTATAGATAAAAAACCTGATCCTGTTTTCTATATAGATGACATTGCTGATTATAATCAAAAAGAGGGACTTGCACTCAACCCTGAAGAGGTCGATTATCTGAACAGGCTCAGCAGTTCACTTGGGAGGAAACTTACCGACAGTGAAGTTTTCGGATTCTCACAGGTTAACTCGGAACACTGCCGTCACAAAATATTCAATGGTAGTTTTATAATCGGAGGGAAAAAGATGGATTCATCTCTTTTTCAGATGATCAGGAAAACTACAAATTCAAATCCTAATCATGTAGTTTCGGCATATAAGGATAATTGCGCATTCATTGATGGCCCCGTGGTGGAGCAATTTGCTCCGGCCACACAGGATAAACCTGATTTCTTCAGAATTACCGACTTCGAATCAGTCCTTTCATTAAAGGCAGAGACTCATAATTTTCCAACTACAGTTGAACCGTTCAATGGCGCTTCTACAGGAACCGGAGGTGAGATCAGGGACAGGATTGCAGGAGGAAAAGGCGCTTTCCCGATAGCAGGGACTGCAGTTTATATGACATCATACCCCCGGCCTGATGGTGCAAGACCATGGGAAAAAGCTACAAAAGAGAGGAAATGGCTCTACCAGACACCTGAAGATATTCTGATAAAAGCTTCAAACGGGGCCAGCGATTTTGGAAATAAGTTCGGGCAACCTCTTATATGCGGATCAGTTTTTACATTTGAACACTTTGAAAACCATAAGAAATTCGGCTTTGACAAAGTGATAATGCTTGCAGGCGGGATTGGCATTGGAAAAAAGAAAGAGAGCGAAAAGGAGACGCCTGAGAAGGGAGACAAAATCATTCTTCTCGGAGGAGACAATTACAGGATAGGAATGGGTGGCGGTGCTGTTTCATCAGTTGATACAGGCAAATATGACAGCTCTATTGAGCTGAACGCAGTGCAAAGGGCTAATCCTGAGATGCAGAAAAGGGTCTATAATGCAATCCGCGCAATGAGTGAATCGGATAATAACCCTGTGGTTTCAATACACGACCATGGTGCAGGAGGACATCTTAACTGCCTCTCGGAGCTTGTTGAAGCAACCGGTGGTAAAATAGATATCAGCAAACTGCCTGTCGGCGATCCTACTCTGTCAGCCAAAGAGATAATAGGCAATGAATCGCAGGAAAGAATGGGACTGGTAATTAAAAAAGCAAATATTGATACACTCCGGAGAATTTCAGAAAGAGAAAGGGCTCCTTTCTATGTGATCGGAGAAGTGACCGGTGATATGCAGTTCACGCTAGAAAACCCCTTGACCGGAGAAAGACCCATTGACATTGCACTTGCTGCCCTTTTCGGCGAACCACCTAAAACAATCATGAAGGATGAGGTTGTTAATCAGGATTTTGCAGAACCCGAACATGATCAGAAAAAAATTCCGGAATACGCAGAGCAGGTACTCCAGATAGAAGAGGTTGCCTGCAAGGACTGGCTTACCAACAAGGTTGACAGGTCGGTTACCGGACGTCTGGCCAAACAGCAATGTGCCGGACCTTTGCAGCTTCCGCTGAATAATCTTGGTGCTATAACTCTCGATTACAGAGGCATAAAAGGTATGGCTACATCGATTGGTCACGCTCCTGCTGCCGGTCTGATTGATCCTGCAGCCGGATCAGTTCTGTCAATAGCAGAAGCCCTGACAAATATTATATGGGCGCCATTATCAGATAATCTCAGAAGTGTATCACTCTCTGCCAACTGGATGTGGCCATGTAAAAATCCGGGAGAAGACGCCAGACTGTATGAAGCTGTAAAGGCAGCCAGCGATTTTACAATAGAGCTGGGTATCAATATCCCAACAGGAAAGGACAGTCTCTCAATGACCCAGAAATATAAGGATGAAGTGGTTTTCTCCCCCGGTACTGTAATTATTTCGGCTTCCGGTGAGATAAATGATATCAGGAAGATCGTAGAACCTGTAATAGTCAACGATCCTTATACTAGCCTTCTTTATATAGATATGAGTCGTGACGAGCTTAAAACCGGAGGAAGCAGTTTTGCCCAGATAATAAACAGGCTTGGCAATGAAGCTCCGACAGTAAAGGATCCTGTATATTTTGGTGAAGTATTTAACCTGATACAGGATCTTATTAAGAAAGGTAAAATTCTTGCAGGCCATGACATCTCAGCAGGAGGAATGCTGACAACATTGCTGGAGATGTGTTTCTCAAATACTGAAGGAGGAATAACTGTGAATCTTACTGCTCTTGAAGAAGCGGATACTGTAAAGCTGCTTTTCAGCCAGAACCCCGGTGTAATTATACAGGTGAAGGATGAAGATGAGGTAGCAGAGATCCTTCTTGAAAATGGAATATCATATTTTTCGATAGGTCATCCGGTGAATGAAAGAACACTTTTTATTACCAACAATAAAAAGACCATAACGCTTGATATTGATAATTTACGTGATAAATGGTTCACTACATCATATCTTCTCGACAGAAAACAATCGGGAACCAGGCTGGCCCGCGAACGTTTTGAGAATTATAAGAATCATGGATTGAAATATAATCTGGGAGAGTTTGACGGATCATTCAAATCACTTGGAATTACTCCGGAAAGGAGAAGGAAAACTGGTACCAGGGCGGCTATCATACGTGAAAAGGGAGTCAATGGCGACAGGGAAATGGCTTATGCTCTCTATCTTGCAGGTTTTGACGTTAAGGATGTTCATATGACCGATCTGATATCGGGAAGGGAGACCCTTGAGGAGATCAGCATGATAGTATTTGTAGGTGGATTTTCAAATTCGGATGTACTCGGATCAGCAAAAGGGTGGGCCGGAGCTTTCATGTATAATGAAAAGGCCCGTATTGCTCTCGACAAATTTTATAAAAGACCTGACACTCTTTCATTGGGCGTCTGTAACGGATGTCAGCTTATGGCCGAACTCGGACTTATATATCCTGATCACGATGAAATGCCTAAGCTAAATCATAATAAGTCGCTTAAATTTGAATCCGGCTTTATTGGCGTAAGAATACTTCAGAATAATTCCGTTATGCTGGGTAATATGTCAGGAATGGAACTGGGCATCTGGGTAGCTCATGGGGAAGGAAGATTCAGTCTGCCTTATCCTGAGAACAGATACTGCATACCCTTAAAGTTCAGCAATCGCACATATCCGGCAAATCCTAACGGTTCTGATCATGATGTAGCAGCTCTTTGTTCTGAAGATGGCCGTCATCTTGTTATGATGCCGCACCTTGAACGGGCATTCTTTCCATGGCAATGCGGATATTATCCTTCGGACAGAAAAAATGATGAGGTGACACCATGGATTAAGGCATTTGTGAATGCCAGAAAATGGATCGAAGAGAGAGTATAAATGCCGGTTTCAATTACCTGACCACAGGAGTGAGGAATACTGACAGAAGTTTTGTTTTTTGACTTGCAGGGCCTCTTTCATTTACATTTTCTTCCGGAAGGATCTTATCGCTGATAATCTGCACTGCGTAAAGCCCGGTATCCTGTATATATAATGACCCCATAAATGAATCAGCCCTGAAATAAGGGTAATTTACATCAGATGAATTCCTTACAACCTTATCAATACCAGGCTGTGCTTCAAGACGACTATCCTGAACACTTAACATTACAGTGTTCTTATACTCAAGGTTTATAGTATCGACAGTAGCGCTGGATAACCATACATTGAAACGGCCCGATTTAGATACAAACACATTCCACTCAGCAGTATTTGTCGACGGATTCACCTTATCGCTGTAACACTCAGCTTTCTTTACATGCAGTGAGATGCTTCCGTCCGGTTGCTGCATAACCTTATTAACTGTAAGTGAATTATTATCTACAATTTGTTTATCAGAATTATTGCAAGAGCACATAAAAATTATCCCGACAAATACCATCCACCCGATTGCTTCTCTTCTCATCTTCCAGGGATTTTGAATCATTTTGTTGTTAGTACTATGATAACGATTATACCAGGTATTTATTACTAAGGCTTAAAATTAAAGGCAAAATAAACTCAATTATTTGATATTTATCCACATTGTAAGAACATTTTTCAACGTATTAAGTTCATACATTCATAAATTCCTTTTCGGATTCAGCTTTATTAAGAATGAATTTCTGATGTGTGGGTTTCGTAAGTGCCTCAGCTACAATTTCTGATATATCAGCCACCCTTGTATCTGTTGCGGATGAAAAAGTTTTCTTACATAAGGGGCAGGCAGTGGCAAGAATATCGGGTTTGCTGTATATTAATTCTTTTGCGGCATCTCTGGCAATTTTCATCCTCTCATCTGAACTGAGACTTAGATTTCCCAGACTTCCTCCGCAACAATGGGCATTGGAGTCTTCATATCTGCTTTTCTCCAGTTTCGAAACGTGGCTCAGTACTTCCCTGGGTTCATCATATACTCCGGAACCTCTTCCCAGATCACATGGAGTATGATAGACAACCTTATTCCTGATGTATCTCAAACTTATCCTGTTATCATCAATCAGACTCTTAATGAACTGTGTATGATGAACTATTTCAGCATCCAGATGGTAACTTTCCCTGAATACCTTATAGCATATAGGACAAGATGTTACAAGCTTACGGGCGCCTGTTTTCCAGATCAGACGTGAATTGAAACTGATAAGTTCCCTTGCTTCCCTGTCATGTCCGGCCAGCATCAGAGGTCTGCCGCAGCAGGCTCCACCCTCTTCATCCATAAAGATGTAATTAAGACCCGACGCATCAAGGATTTTTATCATTGAATTCTTAACTGAAGGTGTCAGATGTGTCATACATCCGGCAAAATATATTACATCAGCTTTTTCAGTTTCAATCAAAGGCAGATAACTGTATGATTGTGATTCAGGTTCCTTTACAGGGGAAAGAGGTACTTTGTTTCGCATATACCCGCTGAAAGTATTTATGTATTTGTGGTCAGCAAATTCTTTCCTGCGCTGCATCATCCTTATGGGAGTCAGTTCAATGCCCACAGGACATATCTGGTCGCATCTTCCGCACATAAGACAGTTGTCGGCTATATCTCTGATATCAGAATTATTCCTTATACCCTTCATCAGGTAAGCCGACTGAATAGTTGTTATTCCCGCAGAAAAGTTAAGCTGACAGGTATCAATACACAATCCACAGGAAGAACATGATTGTACTTCAACTTCAGAATAAGTTCCCTCTTTATCGCCAGTTCTGATACCTGAGTTTCGCATAAATATCAGGAAGAGTTCTGCTGGTAAATGCATGTACCGCGTCACAGGTAAAAGAATGAAAAATGTTCCAAGCGAAAGTGAATAGAGCCACCAGAAAGGATAAGCCATCTCCTGGGCAGGAAGGTATGAGGCAAGAACCGAACCCAGTGAACCGGTAAGAAAGCTTCCGGTTCCGTAAGCACCGCTGGTAAAACTCTCTGCAATAAGACGACTTGGGAATATGAGCCACAAAGAAGTCAGGGCTATCTTGTCTGTGAGCCTGAGCTTTGTTGTTTTTTTCATACCTAAAGCCTTGGAATAAAAACGCTTCACAAATGCCAGTAAAAGCCCTGAAAGAATAAAGGCAAGAATAAGATCCATC
>MENI01000071.1 GCA_001768195.1 Bacteroidetes bacterium GWA2_40_15
CTCCTGCACCCATGCAGGCATTACAATATCAAAACCTGTTGAGCTTGCAATATAATTGTACATGTCGGCAGTTATCTGCAGTCCTGCTGTCCTGGATGAATCGATTTTTCTGGTAACATCATCAAGCAGGTTCCAGCTTGCCTTTCCGGATTGTTTCAGGTGGTAGATCTCAACCCTTACGCCAGTTTTATCTGCCACATCAAGCATTTCATCAATTGCCGGCAACAGTCCGGTGCCTTCATCCCTTACATGTGTGATATACATTCCGTCGTACGCTTTAGCCTCAGAGGCAAGTGCAGTCAGCTCATCAGGTTTTGCAAAGCTGGCAGGAACATACTGCAGCGCCGAACTGACACCCATTGCTCCTTCCTCCATCGCCTGACGGACAAGCATTCTCATTGAGTCAAGCTCAACAGGCGTTGGTGGTCTGTCTTCATAACCCACAGTATAGATCCTCACTGTTGCTGTACCGATAAACGATGCTACGTTTGTTGACACGCCCTTTTTAATTAGAAAATCGAGATACTCACCAAGGGTTGTCCAGCTGATATCATATTTAATATCACCCTGACCTGCAATCATATCCTCCTTCATCTTATCATTCAGGGGTCCCATGGAATCACCCTCGCCAAGCACCTCAAGGGTCACACCTTGTCTTATATCACCCTGCGAACGGCCGTCGTGGATAAGTGATTCATTTGCCCAGCTGAGCATATTGATAAATCCCGGTGCAACAGCCAGCCCGGTTGCATCGATCTCTGTTTTGCCACGGGCATTTTTAAGATCACCAATAGCAGCAACAGTATCAGCTGTGATACCGATGTCTCCATTGAAAAATGGTGTTCCGGATCCATCATAGATGTCTCCGTTCCTGATAATTACATCATATTTAACCGGAGTGGAACAGCCGATGAGAATAAAAGTGATGAATATGACTGAGGTAAATTTTTTCATACTGATTGGTTTATTAAACACAGAATAATCATCACTCTTTCTCATCAAGACTCTTTTTGATTTTATCCAGATCAACTGTTCCTTTATCGGTCTCAAGCCATATTTTGCCATCCTTTTCCAAAAACCCATACATGCCACCGGTTTCTCCTATGATATCCTCTCTTATCCTTCTTGCAGATCTTACATGGTACAGAACCGGGTATTCTTCAACTCTTGCTCCCGGGGCACTGAACATAAAATCAACTTGGGCCCACTCGTTATCAGGACTTGTATCCATCAACGAGATTGCCATTTTAACTCCCTGTACAGTCTCCTTGTATTCCTTAAGGTTAACCAGATCGACAAGTAACATCTCTGACCTGATATCAGTATCAAAAAGGATATTCTCTCCCTCTTTTACCTGGTAAATCTTCTTTATAATTTCGTCACTGCTTACAGGATCTGTAACCATATCGTTTGTCTTAAAATCTGATATGCAGGTATCGTCAAAAGATGAGCCAGGGTACACATCAACGATCTCAAACTTTAATAAATAGTGCAGATAAAACGGAATTATTATATCAGGTTCATATTTCATTACTTCATTTATTCTCTCCCTGTAAACATTCCGAAATTCTGCTGTAAGGGATACTCTTTCCTTGAAAAATGCTTTAATATCGAAAGGCAGTGCTACTTCCTGAATCCCCATTGCATCGCGGAGAGCGACAACTGATCCGTTTCCTGCCTGCTTTGCTTTATATCCTTTCCCTATCTCTGTTACCTCACCCGAAATGTGGAAAGCAACAAACGGTGTTATCTTTGCGCTCTTCACACGACTGTTCTTCTTAAATACTGACTCCGATTTCTGGTATCCATTTCTGATGGCTAACTTTTTTGGCAGGGTATATCCCATATCCAAAAAGAAATACTCTCCGCTCCCATAGCCTTTAACCCCTTCAACCCATGCAGTTGCCGGATTGTTATCGAACAGATTCCGAACTCCGTACGGTCCGGGTTTACCTTCAAATGGATTGCCCGGATTCAGTTCAGAACTGCAACTGGAATTTCCAATTAACATCAATTCAATCCACGGTTTCTCTACTGTGAAACCGGATATTAAAACCAGTAGAATAAAAGGTACTACATATTTTTTCATTTGTATCATATTAGATTCACAGATAAAGAATCAATATGCAATTTACACATTATTATATTGTTTCTCCCTTCTGCGTTGATCTGCGTGATCAGCGGGAAAAAGTTACCAGAACTCATGCAGGCTTTACCTCTGCCTGCCTGATTATTATTACTGCTAAGCCTTTAGCTGAAATCTGCCAGAGTTTGCCATTCTCGCGGTAGAATTTCCATTCTCCCTCCATCTGTCCATCTTCAAATATGCCCTCAGCCTTAACAATACCGGTCTTAAAGAAAAAGGTCAGTTTATTGCCGGTAAACTCAAAGACTTTCTGGCCATTGGTATAATGTGTTTTATCAAACATTGCCATCGCATTATTCTTTTTGTAAATATAAAAAATTGAAGCATTTGAAAAGAATCAAAAAAATCTTAAACCGGATTAAGAGGTGGAGTTTAATGATCCTTTTTATTCGTTTAGGTTAAGTCTTTATTCTGACTCTCCATCGGATATGGATTCGTGGTCCCTGGTCTCCGGAACCTGAACATGCCTTTAATTTTCTCCCAGAAACTTTTGCCAAGGATAAAGATGCTCAGATAAAAAGTAACCTCACCGATTATGATCAGGCCTGTAATAAGCCCTGCTATCTGTCCTTTTGAATAACCAAACCATGGAATGACAAGGATCAGTAAAAATGAAATGGCCGAGATGCCCATCAATATATATCCGATTATCCTGATCATGTTTTTAATATCTTTAATGTTAAACAAGAAAATAAGCAAAAAGTTGTGCAAAACAGCAGTATACAAACCACTCAGATTTGCCGCCGACGGATAAGAGCAATAGGGTGGCTGTTATAAGAAAAAAAATATTCTGTAAAGAAATTCTGCATAAAGATATTATCTTTGACAGAATTGAGCACTTTCGATGAGTAAAACTCCAACATCTAAAACTAATGAAGTTAATATCAATCATTTACCTGATGGCTATTTCTGGTTTATTCACATATCTTTCAGCTGAAGGAATCAACAAAACAGATGTACTTATGGGTAACAGGTTTCTTACTTTCAATACAGTAATAAGGGTAAATCAGATAGAGGTTACACGCAACAGGAATGAAGGAGTGGACGAGCGGGATGTACATTCTCCTGAAAGAGTGACCGCTTTCAGGAATGCTGTTGAGGAGGGTTTCCCCGGAGCCAGAATAACCTGGGCATTCAGCTGGCTGGCATTGCATGATACATCTTCCAATTACAGAAAGATCAGGCAACGGGTAGTCAGTTATCATCAGAAATACGGAGATGAAATAACGTTCATCCCTGGCGGGTATTTTGCAAATGCTTATAATTCAACAACTCAGGTGAACAGGGATCTTCATGAGGCTCTGACAAAAGTGTCGGAGATAGTTGGAAATGGCTACCGGCCGAAAAGTATTGTTGCAGGTTTCCTTTCAGCAAAGAACCTTCAGTACCTGGCTGATGAAGAGGGTATTCATGTATGCCAGGCCAATATATGGAGCCAGTATGCCATCGATAACCAGGATGGCGACGGATCAGTCTGTTATCCATATTATCCCTCAAAGGAACATTTCTGCAAACCGGCACAGGGTGAAGAGGATCTCATTGATTGCGTAAACCTCGACGGATGGACAATGGATTTTCTTGCAGCACGAAGGGAAGGATTTTCAAAAGGGTTCAACAGCAGGATGGGTGTTGGACCAATTGAAACGCTTGGGAAATACGGCTCAGATACCGGACTGGTGCAGATGCTTCATACAACAGCTGTACACTTCGACCGGGGATTTGAACTCAACGGCTTTGCCTGGGTTACCAATTGCTGGGAAATTTGCCTGCCTTATGATGTTAAAGATCTTACCAGATGGCTTAGCTCAATAAAGGAGCAATGGCCCGGTACCAGGTTTATTACACAAGGAGAATTCGGACTTATCTGGCGCGAACAGTTTAAAAGAAATGACTTCAGGTACCGTTTTGAACAGACTGGTACAGGTATAGGGGGTTCAGATAAAGACAAGAAGATACAATGGCTGATGAACAGATCATTCAGGCTTGCCCTCCTGTCGGAACCAGGTAATGATGCTGAGGAGATGGTCATCGATTTCACCCGCTATGATGTAAGGGCAAAAGAACCTGTATCAGGAACATCCAGGAACTGGAGCATTATGGGTGAAATCAATCAGAAACAGACACGGTTCCCTGATAAGCCTGTCCCTCTTAAAAAAATCAACAATGAGTGGAGAGCGATCATTTTCAAAGAATATCCTGATCTTTAGTTCACTGAAGAGACCCGGAGATAATATGATTTATCTGACGACAGCTTCTCCCATTTTATAGTAACCGTCATCACTCCGGCGAATTGCTTTTACAGGTTCCACCCTTTGAATTTGAAGACCGGTTTTTCTCCCTTCAATGCGGCCGCTGTAAATCTTGCTTTGACCACTCTCTTTTCCTTTGGAAGCAGTGAAATATAATTATCATCCCACAGAATTGGAACTATTGATTCCCCCGATTTATCGCCGACAATGCTCAGTTCAATCAGAAATGCGATATTATCTCCGGGATTATTAAGATTTACAATAACCTCATATTCATTGCCTTCATTCTTAATTGAGCTTTCTATATCTGTTTTAACTTTTGGTAACTTATCCAGGTCCGTAAAATCGGCATATTCAGAAAGAGGAGTATAAAACCAGGTTGTATTTTTAAAATCCGGTACATCTTTTTTAGTTGATAACCAGTAGAAGTTATCCGCAACTTCATTACCCTGCTCCCCGGTCAGGTGTAAACTGAGAAAATAAACCTTCGAATAACTTTTGTCTGCCGGCAGACTGTACACCTTTAGGGATGAATTTGCTTTCAGCGAAGCATTCTCCTGCTTTTCATCAATTAATCTGCCATCGAAACTGTAAATTTTAATCGAGGTCCTATAATTGCTGATAACCCCGGGTGTAAGATTAGTTACATAAACAGAATTATCACCATAGTTATAGGCGATGTTTACCTGCCTGGCTCCAAGTCTCGCACCATAAAATGAAGCATTTGGCAGCAGATTGTAATCCCAGAACTGCCAGATCAGTTTTGGCCATGCCGAATTGTACATCCATTGAATAATGCCGGTTGTATTGCTCCTGTTTATTGCAAAAGCTTCAAACATGGCACGCATAGCCTCAAGGTTAGATGCCTGACTTTTAAAAGTAAAATCCTCCACATTGTCCTGTTCACCATACCGGTTATTGAAGGCAATTAAATACCGGTCAAGGGTTTTGAATGCACCCCTTCCGCAATGGAAGCTCCACATTTCATCTATCGGCCAGAGCTTATCTTCAGGTATCATGGTTTTTACCACTTCAAGCGAAGGGATCTGCGGGCCCGGACCGGTTTCGGTATTAAAGCCAAACGCACCTCCGTTTACAGTATCTATATACCAGTAGTTGGGTGAGATATAATCGTAAGGACCGTTCATTTTGACTGCAGACTTACCCGATATTTCGCTGGTCAATCCTTTACACGACATCAACAGGGGACGCGAAGAGTCAAGTTCTTTGAAAAGGGTGTAATACTTCTCTTCAAGCTCAGGACGAGGCAGTTTATCACTTCCCATTACCCACACGAAAATACTCGGATGGTTGCGCAACCAGTTCACATGGTCGCGTGTGTAGTTCAGTATCAACTCAATATCTTCAGTTGTGCGGATCGACATAAAATCATCCTCTGGCTTGTCGAGATAACCGCTCCACTCCCATTGACAACTCCATCCTGCCATTATCAGCAAGCCCAGCTCATCGGCCAGTTCATAAAATCTTTCGCTGTTTCCCCAGAAACCCTCAAGCCTTATGGTATTCATATTGGCATGCCTGACATATTCCATCTGGGCTTTCACCTTTTCCTCTGTGTCGTCCAGAAACATACCATCTACCCACCCGCCACCTTTTATAAGCACTTCAACACCGTTCAGTTTATACCCCCGGTGCCCGCTGGCATTCAGATAATCCTCCACCTCGCGTATACCAAAACGGGTGGTTTTCATGTAAGAGACTTTATTATTGGTCTCAATATCAAGGATTAAATCATACAATTCCGGCTTGCCCATATCGTGTGTCCACCAGAGCCTCGGGTTATCTATTTTCAGCTGTGGAAATTCCGATGAACTGAAAACCACCTGTTGTTTTTCGCCGGGCTTCAGTATGATCCTCTTTTCGAAAGTGATGTTTTCAATTTTTCCTTTAATTGTGGCATCAACTGATTCTGAAGTATTGTTTACTGCTTCCGCGCTGATCTGCAGATCAGCTTTTTTGTAATCTTTTTTGTCGATTTTCGACGCAACAAAAATATTATCGAGCCTGGTTGTGCCTGATCTTTTTATCTTAACAGGACGCCACAGTCCCATTAACCGGTCGGGGGGCATGGGAGCCCAGTCGACAAATCCGACTGATGGTTCATCTGGCCTCTGATGAATAACTTCGATGGCAAGTACATTATAACCGCCTACAATGAATTTTGAGACATCCAGTTTGAAAATTCTGAACCCGCCGAAAAGAGTGTCGGCAGAAGCTATTTTAGTACCGTTGAGCCAGATATTTGCCCTGTAGTTGATCCCTTCAAAAACCAATTCCGTGTTTTTTGAAGCATTCTCAACAGTAAACTCGTTCCTGTACCACCAAGGGGTTCTGAACCTGGAAGTATCAACCAGGTTGATGTTATCGCCCATAAAAATACCGGGATACTCATTATTTGCGATCAGGGCAGCCATTACAGTTGCCGGAACTGTGGTTTTGTACCATTTTGAAACATCAAAGCCCGGTTTCGAAATAATATCACCTGAGGCATTAACTTTTACCGATGATTCAACACTCCATCCATCCTTCAATTGCTGATCAAATTCATCTCTCTGCGATCTGTCTGCAGTATTGCATCCACTGGCAAGAATTACCAGCATAATAAATGCTGGGATTTGACTTATAATGTTTTTCATATGGTGTGGTATTTAACTTTACGGAATTTCTTAAGGGTGCGATGCTGATTCTATCGGAAGATCGAACCTGCTTGCCCACTCTTCCATTGAACCATCATATATAATGGGATCGTAGCCTGCAATGATAGCAGCAACATGAAGTATTATAAGTCCGGCGGTTGAAAGATTTTCTTTCAGCCAGGTGGCTGAAACAATCGGCGGAACTTTTGTTGCAGGATCCTGCGGAAGATTACTGGTTGCATCGTTTAATACAACAAGCACAATAAATAATGATAAAATGATCCTGATACAGTAAATTCGGGTAAAATATTTAACAGCGTTCATAAGCTTATAAATAACTGTTTTCTCAAAAGTAATGATTTTTCTTTTCCTGATACTCGTTATGGAAGCTGACCAGACTGTCTGAGATGATCTGCTTTAATTGAATTATTTAATCACCGATACCATCTTTTCAATTGATTCTCCTTTTGAACAATCTGTATTGATACGTTGTTTAGTAAAATAGACCTGACGGTTGATCAGTTCTGTATTACAAATCTCTTTAAAACACATTTCTATGAAAACTAAAATGATTTATCTCTTTGCATTAATTCCTCTATTCGCAGCATGCAGTCTGATTGAAGATGCGTCAACAATTACAATCTCAACAGACTTAAAAGCTGATATCCCTGTGGTAATAGTATCACCTGGTGCGAAGTCGGGTGATCAGACAGGAGGAGTAAATACAATAGTTTTTACTAAATCTCAGGATCTTATGCTCTCAGGCAATGCTGATATTGAACCATATCTCGATAAGATCAAAGAGATAAACCTGAATTCACTGGTAGTTACTGTCACCGGTTTGAGTGAAGGTCAGACTATCAATTCCGTTGCATTGGATGTTACCGGTGTCGGGAATATTTTTACCCAAACCAATATTACAATGACCAATAACTCATTCACTCCCACGATAACGGCAGCAACACTTGATCAGGTTGCAGCAAAGCTTTTCAGCGACAGGAAAATCACCCTTACTTTATCGGGGAATGCCAGCGGACCAATGACATTCACGGTCGGACTGAATTTCGATACAGACATTGTTGCAAATGTGCTTGAATAGTTTAAGGATCTGATTGCTACTTCCTTAATATCTAAAAGAGAGGGTGTCTCATAAGGACACCCTCTCTTATTTGCCTGATACCAGACTGTTCATAATTATACTAAATTGGATAATCCCATTATCAAGGCTTTATCACATTTACTGTTACTACACCGTTGGCATTAATTTGTAATATTGCTAAAATAGGCATCTTAAACATTGCCCCCTTGCAGAGGATTTTACATGACATCTCAACAGCTACCCCTTCTGCAGGCATCTGTTCAGGATAAAAAGGAGTCAGCCAGTTTTCGTCAGTACTGTATTGTATTCCCGGATAATAGCCATTCATATAATCAGGTGTATTAAACCATATCCACAAAACTCCCTGGGTGTCATGGCCTGAATCAACAACAATCACCTTTTCTCCATTAGAGTTTACGAGATTAAAATCTCTTGCATTCCAGTGTATGCTTTCAAGGTAGCCTTCTTTAGACAACTTGTAGCTGAAATGATAGGTGTAAGTTCCGTTGACAACTCCAATTTCAGGAGAAACAACACTGTAATCATAATCTGTCACTGTCACAACAATATCAGTCTGAACAGGTTGTGCCAGGACAGCATTACTGACTGGCAAGGCTGCAATTACAATAATCGCAAAAACCAATTTCATTGTTTTCATAAATGATTCTGTTTAGTTAATAAAAAAATAAAGTATAAGTTATTACGCTGTTAATTGGCATCAGTTCACCTCCAATTTATAAACAAAGTTCGGCTATCCATATATTAAAATCTACCTCTGGCGTTACATAAAATGAGAATCCTGTTTCATTTGCAGGTTAGACGTCCGACATTTACCACCAAATTTAATAAAGGATAAAATGGTAACATTTATAGTGACTGATAAAAAAAAATTGTAACTTATGTATCTCAAATATAGATTAAACGGATTTTACCATGTCTGCTCCCGAAGTGTCAATGCCATCCGTTAAAATTGCGATTATATGTTTGTTTGCCATTTTCCCAAGCTCGGCATTTAATCAGAAGGTAATTTATCCTGAGCAAAACAGTTTTCAGGGCAGGTTTATAAATTACAGGATAACCGACCCTGTAGCAGATATCTCAACACTTTGCATCTATTTCGACAGGAAAGGATTCATGTGGTCAGGCACCATGAACGGACTATTCAGGTTTGACGGGATCGATTACAGAAGCTACCTGTTTAATGATCCCTCAGGTTCCGGTCTGGCAGGCATAGAGGTTACGGATATCTGTGAAGACAGTGGCGGAAAAATCTGGATTGGAACTATCGGAGCGCTTAATTGTCTCGATCAGAAATCAGGGATTATACATCATTTTTCCCCCGATACATCCGATTTGTTGAGTATTGATAACAGGATATTAAAAATACATGAGGATAACCAAGGTATCCTGTGGCTGATAACAGGTGGCAACATTTTTACTTTCAATAAAATCACGGAAAACTTTATAAAATATCCTGTTGATAGTACAAGTTTTCGTACGGCAACCTTTCTTATGAGAAGGGCAGGACAAATACTGGAGGATTCATACGGGAGGATATGGATAGCATCGCCCGATGGACTGTATCATTACAGCAGGCAGGAAGATAAATTCAAAGTATTCAGAAATATTCCGGGTAATAAATCCAGCCTTTCGGCCAATACGGTAACTTCTTTATCAGAAGATGGTTACGGCACGATATGGTGCTCTACGCTGGGTGGAGGGTTGAATAAAATAGTTGATCCCGTGAGAGGGATATTCGAAAAAGCAGATCTGAAAGTCAGTCAGGGATATTCTTCACGGTACGATAGTATTCTTACCATTCTTCAGGATAAAAAAGGTCAGATATGGACATCCGGTTTTGGTACCATATCATGCTATAACCCGGATAATAAAATGACAAGAAATTATTTCTTACCTGATGCGCGCCAGCTTAAGATCAGCAGATATTCTGATGCGCTTAGTTTAGACTATGCATTCGAGGACTGGGATGGAGATATATGGTTCGTAAATTCGTTAAAAGGTATTGTATTTCGGCTCAATCCGGGTAGCGAAAAACTATTACTCTACATTGTTCCAAACTGGGTACTCTTTGATTGTTTGTATGATAAAACCGGGTCATTCTGGTTCGGATGCGCTAACATGAATGTGCAGCGTCTTGTTCTTAATAGCCTGCCTTACCAGTCAGTCACAGTTAACAATATGTTTTCTGTCACCATGCCATGGGGAAGCAGAATATTGGAAGATGATGAAAAAAGAGTATGGTTCAGATTCTCAACAGGAATTTACAGAGCTGACAGTATAAATATAAGATCTGCATTTAATATCAGGCAATTCAGTTTCCCGGATGGAGATAAGTCGGTCACCTCAATATGTAAAGACCGAAATGGCGATCTTTGGTTTGGCAGGAATAATGGAAACGTAACCAGGTTAGCTGAAACAGGCCTCAGATATACCTCTTACCTACTGCCTGATAACAACAAGGAACCAATAAGAAATATTATCGAAGATGACCATGGAAATAAATGGTTCATTTCGGCTCATTCATTATTTATATTGCATTCCGGTCGAAACGAAATAGAGATATTCAAAATCAATGATGAAAAGCTTAATAAATCTCTTTCTGAGGGAGTTTTTGATGTTTTGATCGATTCTCATTACAGGATCTGGTTTGCCACTTTTGGAAACGGCCTGTTTGTTTATGATTTAACGAATAACGATATTATTCATTATTCATCCTCAGAAGGACTTTCTATTCCCTATGGAGATTATTGTCTGAAGATTGAAGAGGACAGCAAAGGACGGATCTGGGTTCTCTATTTACTAAACGGGCTCTATTTGTTTGATCCCCAAACAGAAAGATTCATGAAACGCGGAATTATGGATTTCGCGGAAAGAGAATCCGGGTTCATGGGTCTGTTTATTGACAGAAATGATTTTATCTGGGTATCACATAACTATGGATTTACCATATTCAATCCTGATTCAGGGTCAGTCAGACAAATCTCAGAATACCAGGCATCCGGCAATTGCGCATTTTATCAGCTGAGTTCAGGTGAGATACTCTATAATCTGGGTAATAAATTATTTCTGTTTCCGGACAGCATTCCTTCAAATGCAGAGATACCCGATATTTATATAACATCTGCTTTTGTAAATAACCTCTCATTCAATAAAGTGTTTCCTGAAGCAGACGATATTATTTCTGTCAGCAGGATCAATCTCAATCATAAACAGAATAATCTCAGGATTGAGTTCACAGCCCTGAACTACCTCGATTCGAGAAATAATAAGTACAGGTACTTTATGAATGGCATAGATAAGGACACAATAAATACATCCGCTAATAACCGGTATGCTGAATATAAACAAATGCAACCCGGGAAATACAGGTTTTGGGTCACCGGATCGAACAATGACGGAGTTTGGAATCCGACAGGCCGAACTATTGAAATCGTTATCACTCCGCCATGGTACAAATCTCTCCTCGCCATTATAATGTATGGTTTAATTGCCATTTCAATGGTGCTGATCTTTATCAGAATAAGGCTTTATCAATTGAAAAAGGAAAAAATGATGCTGGAATATGAGGTACACCTCCGTACCGTGGAGCTTGAAGAAAAGAATCGGCATATAGAGGAAATGGACAGGTTAAAAACAAGATTTTTCACAGAAATATCCCATGAGATAAGAACTCCTCTTTCGCTTATTATCGGACCGGCTGACAATCTTATCAGAGAGTCTGAAGGTAATGAAGATGAAAGAAAATTCAAATGGATGGAAATGATCCGTCGTAATGGGATGAGACTATTAAAACTTGTTAATCAGCTTCTCGATATTTCAAAGCTCGATGCAGGGAAAATGAAAGTTATACTTTCTGAGTCAGATATAATGAGGTGCCTGAAAATCCTTGCTTACGAGTACCTTTCAACGGCAGAAAGCCGCAGAATAGTCTTATCCGTTAATATACCTGAAGATCCGTATATCACATTTTTCGATAGAGAAAAAGTTGAAAAGATCATCTCAAATCTGCTCTCAAATGCGTTTAAATTTACACCTGCAGGAGGTACCGTTTCCTTCAATATCGAGATTATTGATTCTGTTGATAAAATATCACCCGCAACAATTCTGATAAGGGTATCAGATACAGGGACCGGCATCAGTAAAGAGCATATTGACAAGATATTTGACAGGTTTTACAGTGTAGAAGGACAGTGGGAAAAAGAAGGAGGCAGTACAGGTGTCGGACTCTCTCTTGTAAAAGATTTTATTAACCTGCTACATGGTAAAATTGAGGTTTCAAGCGAACCCGGAGCCGGTACAACATTCTCCCTGTCAATTCCACTCGGAAAAGAACATTTCAGCAAAGATGAATATACTATTGTTGATTTTAATGAGGATGAAGTATCAGATCGGCCCCATCTGACTCTTTCTCATCACGACTCTGTTGAGAGGGTATCCGAAGTCATTGAAAAGAATCATCAGATATTGTTAATTGAAGATAATTCCGATCTCCGGAACTTCATTCATGAAAATCTTTCTTCGGATTATTCAATCTGTGTAGCTGACAATGGGAAAAACGGTCTGAATGTCGCTTTTGCAATAATTCCCGATCTTATCATTACAGATATATTAATGCCTGATCTCGATGGAATTGAAGTTTGCACACGCCTGAAGACCGATGACCGGACAAGCCATATTCCGGTCATTATGCTTACTGCAAAAACCACTCTTGAGGATAAGATTACCGGGTTGAAGACAGGAGCTGACGACTATCTTTATAAACCATTTAACATCTATGAATTGAAGATCAGGATATCAAATCTGCTTGTACAAAGAGAAAAACTCAGGCTCAGGTTCGGATTGCTTACAGGGTTCGAACAACAAGATATCCATGCTGAAAGTGCAGATGAGAAATTCATGAGAAAAATTGCATTTACAATCAATGAAAACATGGGAGATTTTGAATTTGATGTCGGCGCCCTGCAGGAAAAAATCGGAATGAGCAGAGTACACCTTTACAGAAAGCTTAAAGCTATAACAGGCTTATCTCCAAGTATGATAATCAGGACTTTCAGGATGAAGAAGGCAGCTATGTTTATTAATCAAAAGGCGGGTAGTCTGCTCGAAATTGCCCTGATGGTCGGCTTCTCCAATCCATCATATTTTGCAAAATGCTTCAGGGAATATTACGGTGTTTCTCCAAGAGATTATACTAATCAACATAGCGAAAAACCTGAAACTGATAATAGTAGTCATAGATTAAATAGTGTTAATTAATTGCAGGCCCCCTGCCAGGTGTAATCTGAGGACAGTCAATAATCTGCGGTTCTGCAGACTTCAGACTGTTGTTCCATTAAAATCTTAATACCCGCAGATCAGTGATTTGCGGGTTTTTGTTTTACACAGTATGTGAATTATACAAATCCTTTCAGGAATTATGTAACTATAACGACATATCAGAGCGTTATCTTTGACTGGCTAAATATCTGAATCTGAGTTTAAGCTGGAAATAAGTCTTAGTCCGGATGACTTTTATTATGCCCTGAAAGATGAAAACACTTAAAACAATTTTTGCTTTGCTATTCTGTATTGCCCTTTTATCAGGCACTTCTTCATGCGTTGTTTATAGCAGACATGATAACGGGAACCATAAAGGGTGGTATAAGAATCAGCAGAATCCACATCATCCCTATAGCGCAAATCCGGGAAACAGTAACGGCAAATCCAGGAAATAGTTAATAAAAAAAAGCTGTGAGACTTGAGACTTGAGATTTGAGACTTAAGACTTGAGGAGCGCGGTTTTTATACACATTGGCCAGAAGGCCGGATGAAAATAATTATCACACAATATACAATTCAGTACTACTTTTTAATCACGTAAGGCGTAGGGCTCAGGGAAGAACAGGTGCGGCGGTGCGACGGTTCTCCCTCTATCAGTTAAGGCAGTCATCAACTTCATTCCCTTTCAGAAAATTCAAGAGGTTATTTGCGGCTCTGCGTTGAAGTTCAAGCATAGATTTATCGGAATACCATGCATAGTGTCCGGTGCAGATAATGCGGGGATGATTAACGAGTTCTCTTTGCCTGACAGTTATTGGTTCATCCTCAAATACATCTAATCCTGCACTATGGATTTTACCTGAATTCAATGCATCCAGCAATGCCTCTTCACTTATTACTTCGCCACGCGAAGTGTTAATAATTATGGGCCTTTTTGTCATTACCGAGAATTTCTCCCTGTTAAGCAAATGTCCTGTCTCCTTTGTCAGGTTACAATGAATGCTTATAACATCCGATCTTTCAAGTAGCTCATCCAGTTCAACGCGTTGTACAGATAACTCATTAAAATGGCTATCCGGTTTATAAGGATCGCAGGCAATAACCTGGTGAAAGAATGGGGCAGCTTTTTTACTGAACATACTTCCTATTCTTCCTATACCTATAATTCCGACAATTTTGTCGTGCAGTTCAATAACATCAGGAACAGGTGGGGTAGCAAATTTTTCTGAAAGTTGCAATCCGGTATGCCACATTGCCCGTGTACACGAAAGCATTAATGCCACAGCATGATCAGAAACCGCGTGATTTGCGTACCCTTGGACATTGGCCACCTTAACACCATGCCTTGTGCAGGCTTCAACATCGATATTATCATACCCCACGCCATACCGCACAACAGCTTTGAGGTTTTTCATCCCGGAAAGGAAAACCTCATCTATTGGTGTATGCCTAACAAGGATGCCATCTGCATTTTTTGCAAAATCTCTCTTCTCAAATGAATCACCTTTATAATCGCTGTGAATTTTCAGACGAAACCCGTTTTTTTCAAATAGTTCCTTCTCGATAGAATAAGATCTGTATCCTGAGTCTAGAATTACAATTTCCATATATCTGTTTCTCCTGCAGGTGGCAATAAGGCTGCTTTTTTAATATCTCCTTTGTATTTTCTGCAAAATAGTCAAAACAGAATAAAATGTCATAAAATAAATTGAATATGTGAAAAATAGTCCTCAGACGACAAGCGACGGGCAGAACTGCCGGCTTTATTGTCACATCTGACTGCATTTGCTCTTATTCCCGGTAGCTTTTCTCATACCTGCTCAGCTGTTGATGCAGCCATCTTTTCTTTTAATGATTGGTTATATTTGTCCTCGCATTTTCTCCTCCACTCTTTTTTATGATTATGCCTCGACCCCGGAGCAACACCTGTAAGGAGAATCTTCGACAGGATGAACAATCCGACAGTTTGCCAGAAGGTAAGTACCGGACCGTGGAATAATTCTGGAATCAGCCAGTTCCCCAAGTGTCTCTTCGATAGTTTCCCAAATCATCTCCTTCAGATCTTCATCATCTGGTGCTGTTCCCACGGATGGAAGAATATCGTCAGCCTCCACACTTACAGGGATCCTCTTCCTTATATACCCGAGCAAACGGTTATGCTCGTTCCTGTAAGCAGCTGTATCTTTCCTCCAACCGGCATTTTGCATGAGGCTACCAGCGAGGGGCGCAGACAATTATAAACAGACTGCCATCCAAAAGTAATGAACAGAACCCGGGATAGCAAAATAAAATTGTATTTATAAATATGAAGGTTTAAATTTGATTATGACTTAAACAAAAGTCAGAATATCATTGTAAGAAAATCAAATTTAATTCGTATGGAGGAGACTGTTCGTTTCGAACTAAACGGGAAGAAAACAGAGATGCTTTCGGATCCGGACCATAATCTGTTATGGGTTTTACGCAACAGGTTCGGATTGACCGGAACCAAATACGGTTGTGGTATTGGATACTGCGGAGCATGTACTGTACTGATGGATCAGGAAGCTGTCATATCCTGTACACTGAAGGTCAGAGATGCTGATAATAAAAAAATTGTCACAATCGAAGGACTGGCAAATAACGGAACCCTGCATCCTGTTCAGAAAGCATTTATTGAAAATGACGCTTTACAGTGCGGGTACTGCACACCCGGAATGATAATGAATGCCGTAGGATTATTGCTGAAGAATCCTGAACCGTCTCAGCAGGAAATCATCATGGGGATGGAAGATAATCTGTGCCGCTGCGGAGCTCATGTAAGAATAATTAAAGCAATTCAGACAGCCGCCAGAGAAATGAAAGGAGGGAAACAGACATGAAAAAAACAACCGTAAAAAAAAGCGAAACATTAAAGCCGCTTGACCGTTCCGCTATGAAGAGAAGAGAATTTTTCAAACTTCTTGGTGGTGGCATCTTCATCTTCTTTCAGCCATGGGACACGTTTGAACTTTTTGATACACAGACACAACAGCCCAGATCTCTGCCATCAGATTTCAACGCTTTCCTCCAGATCACCGAAGATGGAACGGTGAATTGTTATACCGGAAAAATGGAAATGGGACAGGGAGCAATAACTTCTCTGGCACAGATAATGGCTGATGAGATTGAGGTGCCGTTTGAAAAGGTAAAGATGGTTATGGGCGATACCGACCTCTGTCCTTGGGATGGGGGAACAAACGGTTCCAGGTCAATCCGTTCATTCAGCCCGAATATGAGGGTTGCAGCTGCCGAAGCATTAACAATATTAATGCAGCTGGCTTCAGACAGCCTTCATGTACCTGTATCACAACTGGAGGCAAAGAATGGAATTATCAGTGATACTAAGAACTTCAAAAACAAAGTGAGCTACGGAGAGCTGGCAAAAGGGAAAAGGATTGAAAAACACATCGACAGAAAACCGGAATTAAAGGATTACAGAAAATTCAGATATACCGGGAAACCATTTTTACACCAGGATGCCAGGATCAAGGTTACAGGTGAGGCCAGGTTTTCAGCTGACATACAGCTGCCCGGATTGTTACATGCACGTATTCTGAGACCTCCCTCGCATGGAGCAAAATTGAAAATAGCAGATATTTCTGAAGCTGAAAAGATAAAAGGTATCCGGGTAGTTCGCGATGGCGATTTTATTGCAATACTGAGCGACGACCGTGAAATGGCTGACCGGGCACTTGATAAGATAAAGGCGGAATATTCATACAACGAAATTGAGGTTGATGACAAAACAATCTTTAACCGCATACTGAAAGCTGATTCGGTTGCCAATATCATTAACAGTAACGGCAATATCGAAACGGGCAGGGAAAATTCGGACATACTTACAGAGTCGGAATTTCTTAACAGCTATGTGGCACATGCACCAATGGAACCTCATGCAGCGACTGCCATGATTGAAGGCGATAAGATAACAGCATGGGTTTCCACACAACAACCTTTCCGTGCTCAGGAGACAATTGCAAGGGAGATGAATGTTCCTCTTGAAAAGGTAAGAATAATAACTCCTTTTACCGGCGGAGGATTTGGTGGCAAATCAGAACACAGGCAGGCTGTTGAGGCAGTTAAACTTGCAAAGATCACCGGGAAACCCATAGTGGTTGCCAGAACGCGGCAGGAGGAGTTCTTTTTCGATACATTCCGTCCGGCAGCAGTTGTGAAAATTGCATCCGGTGTTGACAAATCGGGCAGGATTACGCTCTGGGATTTTAATACCTACTATGCAGGATCGAGGGGATCAGACACTATCTATGATGTCCCCAATTCCAGAACTACAGATTACGGCAGAGGACAGGTGCATCCCTTCGCCACAGGAGCATGGCGCGCCCCCGGGAATAATACCAATACTTTCGCAAGGGAATCGCAGATAAATATAATGGCATATAAAGCCGGTATTGATCCTCTGGATTTTCGTCTTATAAATCTCAAGGATGAGAAGATGATCGGAGTATTAAAAGCGGCAGCTGACAAATTCGGATATACACCCGGAAAGAACCCCAGCGGTAGGGGTTATGGCATTGCCTGCGGAACAGATGTTGGAACCTGGGTGGCACATATTGCTGAAGTGAAGGTGGATAAGAGTACCGGCCATGTTCGGGTCATTCGTGTTGCCTGTGCGCAGGATATGGGGTTGTGCGTTAATCCCCAGGGTACAACAATACAGATGGAAGGATGTATAACCATGGGTTTAGGATATGCACTTACTGAAGAGATCCAGTTTAAAGGGGGAGATATAAGAAACCACTCATTTGATACTTATGAGATACCACGTTTCTCCTGGGTCCCTGAAATTGATACAGTTATAATGGACAAAAAAGATCAGCCACCGCAGGGAGGCGGCGAACCGGCTGTTATCTGCATGGGAGCTGTTATTGCAAATGCTGTTTTTGATGCTACCGGAGCCAGGCTGTATCAATTGCCTATGACTCCTGAAAGGATCCTGGCTGCCATCAAAAATTGAACCACACGGCTATTTTGCTTTTATTGAATATACAGCCAGATAATCACCGTGCCTGACGAACAATCTCCCTTTATCTATCACAGGATGAGCCCAATAGGGGCCTTCTCCTTTTGTAATCTTAAAAGAACTTATCAGATTGAACTGTTCACTGTCTGGTTTTATCAGTCCGACATTACCACTTTTTTCCTCAATGATATATAGCATCCCGTCAGCTGATATTACGGCACCCTTATTAAACCAGTCAGTTATCCACATGGTTTTTCCTGTTGTCCAGTCAACACATATCCATCTTCCTTTGGAGTTGGTATCATGAGTTGAACTGTATATGTAGTTCCCAATAAGTACCATACCTCCAACATGTGGTGTAAAGTCAGCATTTTTCCAGACCAGTGCCGGATCTGATCCATCCGGATTAAGTTTCAGTTTTACTGCTACTTGTGTGTATCCGTTTGCAGCAACAAGACAACCATCACGATAGATCGGGGTATTGACACGTGTCCTGTTCTCTTTATGTTCAGCATTAAGTATCTCGCAATTGAATTTCCAGAGAAGTTTTCCTGTGACAGAATTAACTGCGATAATATGATCCGCTGTCAGCGTTACAATGATTTTCATGCCGCCATAATCGATGAGCAGAGGATTTATATAATTTGTAACTTCATTTATTGCCGGGGTTTCCCATACAACATTCCCGTTTTCAATATCGAAAGCAACCATTGAAGCGACATTGCCACCCGGGGTTCCGATTACCTTATTATCAACTACCAGAGGTGATTCAGAAATACCGTGCCGTGGTGTTGGAGCACTATATTTCCGGGCATAATTCACTGACCAGATAATTTTTCCATCTTTTCCGACACAAACCAGGTCACCCTGCCCGCTTACAAGGAAAATTTTATTTTTGGTATATGTAGGAGTGCAGCGACTTTCCGGAAAGTTGTTGGCGGAGGAAGCATCTCCATATACCACTTCCCAGTTTTTCTTTCCATTCTGATTGAAAGATGCCAAAACGTCTTTTTCACCCTTTTTCCCGGTAATATAGATTGCATCATCAGTAACTGTAATACTTGAATGTCCCGTACCTATTCCTGTTACTTCCCAAAGCAGCACAGGTCCCGAAGCCGGCCATATCTTCATCAATCCTTTTTCATTGTAGATACCGCTGCGCCCGGGTCCCCTCCAGCCAAACTGTTGCCCCTTAGCTACAACAAAGAGAGACAGTAAGAAACCCATTGCGAGAATTATTCTGCTAAAATTGCTCTTCATATTATATTGGACATCATTTTTAATTAATGCAATTTAGCAAATAATTGCTTCTTGTGTATGCTTGTAGGCCGGACATATCTTACTCTTATAAACTGGCCGCCATTTTCATATTCATACTTTCTGATTAGGCTTACGTCAGTATTAGACGATACAGGGGTTCGACGATACGACTGTGCGAAGGATAAACGTTTTGATCCCCTGCTGAGCGAACCTGCCCTGATCCCTCAGCCGGCTGATGTCGGGGGGCTTGGGTTAGTTATTCCTGGAAAGAGCGTTCTTCTTAATGCCTCGATATAGTATACAAGCGGGTACATCTTCTCGTCGTACCAGATTGCTGCAAAGTACAAACCAATAGGAGCAGAACGAAGATCACTGTTCCTGTATTCCTCTGCAAGCCATCTGAATCCGTTAAGACAAGCTTCCTGATGTTGAATTGCCAGGGCTGAGACAGAAAGGGCCGTTTCCTCTACGGTTCCGGGAATTCCCTTCCCTCCTCCCCAGCTTCCGTCGGGATTTTGCTGAGATAAAAGATATTGTTCAGCAAGTAAGATCATTTTTCCCAGTTTTTCTCTCAGGTCTGATTGTAAGCTATTATTTAACAGAGAATCCTTAAGACTGATACAGACTTTTGCTGTTCCGTAAACAGGATTTTTCTTATCGGCTGTATACTGATTACCAAACCATAGTGGATACCAGCATCCATTCTCAGACTGATACTTTTGCAAATAACCTGCTGCTTTTAAAAGACAACTGTTTAACTTCTCCTTTAAAGTTACCGGAATATTATTGCCAAATCTGTCCATGGCTCTTACAAACGCCTGAACAGCATGACCCGTCAGATCGGCACAACTGCTGTCGAATGGTAAACGCCCCCAGCCTTTACAGAATGTGGGGAATCCTCCATCTGAGTTCTGAAGCCCTTCAAGCCAGATAAGCCCGTTGATAATGGCAGTCGTTTCACCGGAGGTACCTTCATACATCTCAAGCAGGGCCAGGATAGCCCCGGCTGTATCATCCGCATCGGGAACAGAACCGGAATGGTTTGTCCATCCCCAGCCGCTTGGCTTTGAGCCGTTAAAGGGATGTTTCCCGGTAAACTGTATTTTAAGCAGATGGGCTCTTAACTTCTGTACAGATTCCTTTCCTGTCACCGATTCCAGCTGCGGACCCAGCGCCTTTATACTAAGTGTTGTAACCCATGTTGAAAGATCCGTGTCGATAGGCCAGCTACCGTCAGACCGCTTCTGCTTACGAAGGAAATCCAAGCCCTTTTTCACAACCTCATTATATTTTTCCCCACTGGCAATAAGACACATGTTCACAAATGCAGTGAGAGGTATTGCCTCAAGAAATCCACCGCTTTCAGGCATTAATGCGGACAGCTTCTTAATGGCCGGCTCTACTGCACAGCTCCTGTATATCCGTGAAAATGAAAACCTTCTTTTTTTATTTGAATGAAGATAAATACCCACACCGATAAGCGCAGGAATAGCATAACTTACAACCTGCAGGTTAAAGAACCTGTAATATGAAGCAGGCAGGAGTGACAATTCAAAAGGAAGCTGTGGGATACGTCTGAATGCTTCGTCGGCCAATACGCCACATAGTGCAAGCATAGAAAGTATAGGTACTGAAAAGGTGTAATCACTGCCGTAGAATTTTAAAATGGATGATGTAATATTCAGACTGTCGGATGTTATGCCTTTCGTTGCAAGATAGTTCTCAACCGATTTTAAAAACTTTTTTGCACCGGCATCAGAGGAATTGCAAAAAAAGATAGCGGAATAACAGAGCAGACTGGTACTTACATTACTCTCACTGCCGGGTGTATCTCCATATCCTCCATCGTCATTAATATTTGAACATAACCAGTAAAAACCCGATTGTATAAGCTCTTTATCTGCAGCATCTCCATTGATTTTAAGAGCAACAATTGCAGTGGCTGTCGAAAGGGCGCTCGATGAAAGCATTCCGCTCCAGAAGCCTTCACTGTTTTGCTCCTTCTTTAAGCGGTCAGTCAGTACCTGCATCTGACTTTTAAGTGCATCTCTTTCCATATTCAATCCGATAATGCTCCCAAAGCCAGAAGACCATAAAATGTATATTCCACATCGGGACCGGGATCTGAAGCAGTTGCACAGAAGCCTCCCTCTGAATATAGTGAGTCAATATAGATAAGGCAGTCAGGTTTAATGATCCTGATCTCTGAGTTTATAAATTTCAGGGCATAGAGAGCAACTCCTGTTGAAAGAAGGTCTCCTGTGGGTGCTCTCCTCAGGGCTGCAAAGCTTCCGTCATTTCTATAGAAATCATTAAGCTGTTTGCCAGGTTTCGTTACAGCTCCACCTGAACAATCTTCAAGTATCAGATGAGCTGCTATTACAGAACATGGCATTTCAGAACCCCGGTTACTTATCTTCAGTTTTCGCCGGATACGAAAAAGAGCCTGATAGTCTTCAGTATAATAATAAGCCAGCAGGTTTATAAAATCAGAATATAATGGCTGAAGCTTATCGCCTTTTTTCAGAGCTGAGGGGACCGTCTCCGGACCAAAAAGTTTTGAAAGCAATATCACCGCACATTTCAGATGAATTCCTTCCAGGTTACCTGCCCTGACTCTATTCATTACATATTCCCTCAGGGAAGGCATTAGCTCATGAACCCCCAGTGCCTGTGCAATATAACAACCAAATAATGAATAATACAGATCGCATTTGCCTCCCCTGTCGGCAAATCCCCCCTCAGAAGTCTGCCGGGTCCTAACAAATGCCTGCATTTCAGAAAGAGTATCCTGATCAATCATACGGACAGACTTTGCAAGAACAGTCTCAATGGAGTTTGTCCTGATCTTTTGGAGTGATCTTCCTGCAACGAGCTTAAATATATTCTTTGAAAATATTTCCAAGAATCTCATGCAAAGCCATTTTTAAACCAATGTTCTGAAAGTTATCCAGTGAGTTTTCTGATTCCTCTATATAGTCTTTCAGAAGATCCTCAGCAGACTGACGGATATTGTAATCGTCTGCCAATTTCTGGATTATTTCAATATTACTGTTCTGAAAAGCATGCTGAAAAAGTGTTCTATCATCCGATGTCAGTTTTTCCAGGAGCATTGAAACAAGTACAGAAGGTTTACGGATTTCAAAATCACCGTTTTCATTTTTAAAATCCTCTAAATCATCTTTTATCTGGTATGCTATACCGACTGAACGGCTGAATTGTTCCAGCAGTGAAATTGAACCGGCATCAGCGCCTGCAGCTGTTGCCCCGAGCAGCAGTGAAACCCTGAAGGCTGTTGAAGTTTTATATTCAAAAACAGTTATGATCTCCTCCGTTGACAGAATCTCATGGTTCCTTAATGCCATCAGCTCAATACCCTGACCAACAGACAGTTTACGGTGTCCGTTAGAAACCATTTTAATGCAATCGCAGATAGTACCGGCAGGAAGCCTGGTCTCGGTTATAAGCCGATAACCCTCTCCGATCAGAAGATCACCAATATTTATTGCTACTGGCACACCATACCTGGCATGAATAGTCTCTGTTCCATATCGTTTTTCATCGTTATCTTCAATATCGTCGTGGATAAGAGAAGCTTTATGAAAACACTCCACCGAGAGAGCCAGACGGTTCAGGTTGTAAGGTTCGATCTGATTACTGAATGCTTCAAAAGCCAATACGGTAAGAAGAGGCCGAAGTCTTTTCCCTCCTGCAAGCAATGATTCAAAAACCAGATTCTCGGTTGAATTACCTGCAGGCTCAAGGATGCGGCTCAATTGTTCCTTTCCGAATATAGAAGATGTTCTGGTTTTCAAATAGTTAAGATTGAGTAACCGAAAAGCAGAGTTGCTATCGAAGTGATATATCTCTTCTTTAATCCAATCTGAATCGGCGAATGTATCGGCACAACCACACTCCAGAAGAGGTACTCCGATACTGGGAATGGAGAATTTGCTTACTGAAACGAACATCTTCTGTAATACATCCATGCATCCCACACCAATTACTGCATCAACTTTACCGCTCTCGATAAGTCTTGCAGCTATTGTTGTTCCTTCAGTGATAATAGCCACATATCCCAGGTTCTCTGCTTCACGTAAAAGAGCTGATATACTGCAGCTGCCACATTCTCTGCAAAGAAGTCCCATCTCATCCTGCTGCCCCTGGCACAGACGGCTGTTCTTTAAACAATGGGGAAGCAAAAATATTCTGCGGTTAAACGGTACCGAACCAATTACAGGACGCCATATAGCATTACCGCAGCATACCATAACAAAGGCTTTGTATTTTTTATCCCACCCGTATTTCTCAAGCAGCAGTGTTGCTTGATCTTCAATGGTGCTATAAGATACGGGGGGTATTATAGTCCCCGAAGAAAACCATGCCTCAACCTCTTTCCGTATATTTTGCCGGATCTCAGATAATAATGGAACCTCCAGCGATAATTCTAATCCTGTCATCATCTTTCTATCTCCTTCAACCATAAGCTCCCATTCCAAAGAAAGCTGTCTTTTTTGCTATCCTGTATAACCTGTTCTTCTCCGGAACATAAGGACAGCTGCCATGACTGCTTACAACCGGAGCAATTTCAAATCCGGGCAACATGCCTGGCCTGTTTGATGTATTTAATGCATTATGTTTTTCAGAAAATTCCTTAAGCCACAATGGATCTTCCATTAAGACACACCCTTTTGTTTTGTGAAGGATGGTGTTCCTGAAATCTTTCAGAAATTCTGAGTTTTCATAAACCTGCTTAAGGTTCCCATCACTGATATTCTCGCGGGCGAGCTGAATTACGGGACATGGCTCAATGTTTCCCGATGCATTTATATGGTGGCTTAATCCTTCAGCGGCAGGGCAGAAAGGTTCTCCATCAGCCCTCCAGTATGAATCGATCATCACTATCGGGTATTTGGTCCTGCCCTCCACAAGGAAATTCCTCAATCTTAATATTTCTTCATTATCAAGACATAATTCATAATTGGGATTTTCACCTGCAGGCCGATAAATATAATACCATATATAAATCACTCCGCTATCATGAAGCATCTGAACAAATTCCTCAGAAAGAGCCATTTCTATATTCGATTTACAGACGCTGATGGCTACTCCTGTAATTAACTTATGCCTCACAGAAGTGTTAATAGCCTCAAATGTCTGCCGGTAAATATTATGCCCGCCACGACGCACATCTGCAACCTGCTCATCACCCTCAAAGCTGAACATAGGGGTTACATTGGCTGATTTGAGAAGTCCTGAAGCAACAGAGTCAGTAAACAGCGTTCCATTCGAGAATAACTGAAAATAACAGTCCGGATGTTTCTCAAAAATTTCGAATAACTGTTTATATATCAATGGTTCGCCACCCAGAATGCCAAAGAAATAAGAGCCCTGTTTCTTACTCTCTTCAATTATGGAATGGATCATTTCAATATCAAGAGATTCCTTGCTGCCGTTTGTACTTACCCAGCAACCCTGGCATTTCAGGTTACAGTCGTTTGTAACAGATATGAATTGAAACGCAGGGAAGAGCTCCCCCCTCCTTTGTCTCTTCTTAAACTTACGGAAACCGTTAAATCCTTTCCACACCATATTTATGATGAACCTGTTACGGCAACGACGATCTGTTCTTATAAAATTTGAAAAAAGTGACATTAAAATAATTCCTTTTATGTTTTGCTAATCTGAGTATTGTCCCCGGCCCGACCTTATCTATATTGCTTATTCATATCCCCGGAGCGCTCTTCAAGAGCTTTTTTCATTGCCTCCTCCGTAATAATTGACTTACGTTTATGTTTCCTCTGCTCCAGGGCACTGTATATATCACCATCAGGAAGGTTATTTATATCAATGGCCTGCCGCTTCTGTTCAGACACTTCATCAATAGAATCAGAGCCCCCTATAGCCCCACCCTGTTTGTATTTTGGAAAGATTATTGCTGTTTGCGGACAAATCCTGGCGCAGGCCGGACAATTGTTTTTGCACTCAGCAGGCTTTATCACATTAACCCTTCCTTCACTTTTTTGATATACACCGAAGAGACAGAAATCGGCGCATTGCCCGCAAGCGGAGCATCGGGTATAGTCAATAACCGGATACCATGATGGCCATGAGGAGTCGGCTTTATCCTCCTTAAAAGTGGAAGGCTGATCATTATTAATAAGGAATTCTGAGACTTTCTTAAAAAGATCTTCGTCTGATGACTCCAGAAAGTTGGCATAATGAAAAGAATGGTTGTTAACTTCAACATTTGCCTGTCCCAGTAATAACTTCAACGATCGTGAATGGCATCCTATGATCATGTATTCTTCAGCCCCTCTGAAAATAGTTGCAAGTCTCTCTCTGTCAAGGGCAGCAAGCCCGCACAGGTCCGACAGTTTAATCAATTCAGCATTATAGTCAATGAGGTTATTTTCAATATCCTGCAGTCGCTCCTGACTGATCCTGTCGCCACCGCAATTACAGAATATTATTCTCTTCCCCATGTTTAAAACCATTTCAGACATTCAACAATCAAATTTCCAACGCAAGTATATCATTTTTATTATGGAATTACAGCAATTATGGTTTAAACAACTTTTTAAGAGCAGCAAGGTGTTTAAGTGTGTGGCGGACTGCTTTGCCAATTCCGTGTTCAGTAAAGGCAATCGGCAACTCTGTTACCGGTTAAAAAATTTATCAGGTTAATCGCTGCTCAGCGTTGAAGTTCCAACACAGAATTATCGGAATACCAGGCATAGATATGTGAATAACAGGCAACAGGCTACCGATAGCTATCAGGACGGAATACGGCGACCGGCGAGGGTGGAGAAAATATGAACCCGGAACCTTGAACCCGGAACTCCCCCATCTCCCCATCTCCCCCTCACCTCCTAAGGTTCTGTAGAATGATTTTCATTATATTTGTAAATAACCCTGGCAAATGTCCCCAACCTTATAAAACCTGCTAAAATGAATACAAACAAAATTCTGGCCCTGCCGTTAGTTCTTCTTATAATCTCCGGCTGCCTCAGCGACAATCAGAAGCGCACACCCGGACAGAGAGTCGGCATTCAGCCCGACAGCAGTATTCTTGTACCATCCAACCAGCTGTTGCGTCCGGCGGGATTTCAGGTTTACCTTCCCGGCCGGCCTGTCGACCTGGCACTCACACCCGATGGCAGATTCCTTCTGGTTAAAAATAAGTCTGATCTTGATCTGATAAGATTGTCAGACAGAACAATTATGCAGACGCTTCCGTTCGGTAAAAGCGGAGCATCTTTTACCGGTATATGCCTCTCTCCCGACGGCAGGCGGGTATATCTTACAGATGCATTGAACAGTATACAGGTGGCAGAGATCAACAGAAACAACATCATGCAGTGGAGCGATCCTTTGATCCTACCTGCTCCTTCGATCGGAGGTTATGCGGTTCCTGGCGGACTGGCTTTGAACTTAAAAGGCGACAAAATATTTGTCACACTGAGCAGAAACAATTCACTCGGAGTGGTTAATTTATCGACCAATAAAGTAACTGAGATCCCGGTTGGCATTGCACCGTATTCAGTATTATGTGCATCAGAAACAAAAGCTTATGTCACGAACTGGGGCGGCCGCCGGCCAAAAGAAGATGAAACAACATATAATACCTCAGGCAGCCAGGTACTGGTCGATCCGGAAACAGGAATCGCCAGTAACGGATCAGTCTCGGTAGTTGACCTGTCACGTAATGCAGAGATAAAGAGCATTGAAGTAGGATTGCACCCAACCGGAATGGTATTAAGCCCGAACGGTGACAAACTGTATGTTGCCTGTGCAAACAGTGATATAATATCTGTTGTCGACACAGGTACGGATGAAGTGGTCGACAACATATCAGTACACAGAAAAGAAGGTATGCTGTTTGGCAGTTCACCAAACGACCTTACGATCTCACCCGACAGCAAATATCTGTATGTTGCCAACGGAACAGAAAATGCCATTTGCGTAATCGCGACAGGTACTCCTGCAAAAATTCTTGGTTATATTCCATCCGGCTGGTATCCCGGTTCAGTTATCCTGAACAGTGCCGGGAATACCCTTTTTGTTGCGAATGTAAAAGGTATTGGCTCCCGCAATCAGCTGACTGGCCGCGAAGGATATAACTCGCATGACCATCTGGGGAGTGTTTCAATCATCCCGGTACCTGCCAGTAAGGAGCTTCAAAGAATGACAGAAACTGTACAACTGAATAACTCCTGGGCAGAAAAGGCAAGAGGATCATACAGATCGGATGGCAAGACGAAAAAAGTCCCTGTACCGGTATTGCCTGACCAGGCTTCACACTTCAGGCATGTCGTCTATATCATTAAAGAGAACCGCACCTACGACCAGGTATTTGGTGATATCCCTCAGGGAAACGGAGATACCAGCCTGGTGCAATTTGGTTATGAAGTAACACCAAATCATCATAAGCTGGCTGAGGAATTTGTGCTTCTCGACAACTATTACTGCAGCGGGGTACTAAGTGCCGATGGTCACCAATGGACTGATGAAGCAATTGTAACTGATTACCTCGAAAAATCCTTTGGAGGATTCTCACGGAGTTACCCTTATGACGGCGATGATGCTCTTGCCTATGCCAGTTCAGGCTTTATATGGGATAATGTTCTGAGAAACGGGTTGACATTTCGCGATTACGGTGAGTTCGTAAATGCCGTTATCGAACCAAAAGATGCAACATTCCTCGAGATCTACCAGGATTTCAAGGAGGGTACCGGAAAGATAAAGATTGAGGCAAAGGCAAATATTGAGCAGCTTACGCCCTTTATCTGTCCCAACTTTATCGGATTTCCCAGCATCGTGTCCGATGTATACCGTGCAGCGGAATTCATTAAAGAACTGAAGGAGTACGAGAATAACGATAATTTTCCGAATTTCATTATAATGCTGCTGCCCAACGACCACACCTCAGGTACAAGGCCGGGCATGCCGACACTGGAGGCTTCGGTTGCCGATAATGATCTTGCACTCGGGCAGGTCGTTGAAGCGATATCGCATAGTAAATTCTGGAAAGAGACATGCATTCTTGTTACCGAAGATGATCCTCAGGCAGGGCTCGATCATGTTGACGGGCACCGGACTGTGGGGCTTGTGATAAGTCCATATACAAAAAGAGGAGAAGTTGTCTCATCCTATTATTCGCAGATAAACATGGTCAGGACCATTGAGGATATTCTTGGCATTCCGCCGATGAACCAACTCGATCTGTCGGCAGAGGCTATGGTTGACTGTTTCACCGAAAAGGCTGACTTTACTCCGTACAAAGCTGTTATGAACAATATCCCCCTTGATGATATCAATCCACCCTTAGTATCTCTTACCGGTGATCAGTTATACTGGGCAAAGAAGTCGATGGAGCAGGATCTTGATGATGTTGACCGTATTGATGAAGACACCTTTAACCGGATCATCTGGCATTCAGTGAAGGGTTATGACAGGCCGTATCCGGTTCAGAGCAGGTAGGGAGTACGGTACGGCAGAACGGCATCAAAATATTCAAGAGATGCTTTCATCGAATTGCACAAGGGCTGAAATTTGGAGTAAGTATACTGGACAGTCTAAAGTGCATGGATTTTTGTTAAGATAGATGGATGCGTCAGTTAGGTTGGGACGCAAGGCTTGCGACGCACGATGCGGGGCACACAATTGCTTACTTGCTTTACGACCAACTGTTCCTGAGTAACCCATACTTTGTCCTCCGAAACATAGCCCCACGCACCATGCCATGTGCCTTTTGTTCTGAGCGTTCAGGGCCGGAGCTTATTTTCTATCTTTTTAATACCTGTCGTACTTACCGTCAATGATCACCTCCTTCACGGCTTCCAGATAGCCAAACCCGTTGAGCATATCCGGCAACAGGTAACTGCCTTCCACCCATTCGTTCCACGCGTTGATTGTGATCAGACCGGGTTGTTCAGGGTGGCTGTCGGCATATTTTTTTGCTTTGGAGAGCAGGGCTGCAAAACTCTGGGGCGTATTGCGGTAGTGCACCACATCATGTATCCCTTTTGCGGGAAAACGCGGTGTATCGTCCCATCCGATGGACACGCAGGGAAAGACAGGTACATCAAGTACTGAGTCCATCTGTTCCCGTATCTTTATGGAATTGGTGCCATAGGTAATATAATCTTCATCAAGTCCGCCCATATTGTACATTGCAACACTGTTGAAACCCATAGTTTTCACACTGTTGATAAACTTCCCGGCTGCCTCTGCCGACATAACGGAACCGCCGCCCTGATTCCACTGGATATGCAAGCCGGGAAAACCGGCCTTTTTCACTTCATCACGGAAATAATCCAGCGCTTTGCGGGCTTCTGCCTCACTGTTGCCAAAGCTTTCCATCAGTTTGTTCACACTGAAAATTGAAAAAACAGGTTCGCCGTTAATTTTAAAATAGTTCGGGCGCCTGAAATACTGATTGATGATCCTGTCCACGATGATCTGATAGTTCTTCCAGTCCACTTTAGCGTTCCAAAGGATATCAGTATTGTCCTTGTAGCGGTGAACGTTCCAGTAATTGTACTTCACATCGTGATTGGCCCACATGATGTAAAACTGCATTTTATCATTGTTCCTGGCTTTCAGGAAACCATCGTTAAGAGCACTTTCAAGAAACGGACTCCCGTCATACCAGTACCAGTCGTATACAAATACATTTACACCGTGGTCAGTGGCTGCATCAATCCATTTTTCAACCACTTTCGGATCGTTGTCCGATTCATAACCCCAAAGCGGCTGACGGGGCTGGTAGTGTCCGTCGAAACGGGGATTGCCCTTTTTAATCACTTCCCATTCGCCGGTACCGTCAGGCCAAAGCTTATCCCGGCCCAAAGAATCATCGTGGCATGACGGCCAGATATACGCGGCCACATAATATTCTTTTTTTGTTGGTTTCTCTTCCTGCCGGGGTGACTGAACATCTGTTGAACATCCGGAAAGAACAAGCGACACTATCAGAGCGCTGAAATTTATAATTGTGAATTTCATGAGTAAAATTTTTCAAACAATTTAATAAAATTATTGCAATAAGAAATTTTTATATTTGTACCCGGGTAAAATTATTTCTGCAGTCCCTGACTGGACATCAGCCGTTGCACCAGGTTTGGGAAATTTGTATTGTGCTGACAGGAACAACGGGAAAATTATCTGGGCAAAAGACCTGGCAACGGAGATACTCACGCCAACACTGTCATTTATGAAGATGGTTCAATATATTATGCTGCCGGCGACGGCAACTGCGGGGTAAAACTTACACTTTCGGAAGACGGTACCAAAATAACCCGGAACTGGCGGAATGCAGGCTTTGACAGCTTTATGGGTGGTAGTAAAAACAGGTGATTACCTCTTTGGCTGTGGAACTGCAACACCTGATCTTCGGTCAGTAAATGCAGAGTCAGGTGTAATAACCGACTCTCTGAGAATTGGCAGCGGAGCAATCATTGCAGCAGATGATATGCTGTATTATTATAACCAGAAAGGTGAGCTTATGCTTCTGTCATTTAATAACGGAAAGTTACAGAAAGTCAGTTCTTTCAAGATAACTAAAGGGACAAATCAGCATTTTTCTCATCCGGTGATCAATAAAGGAATTTTGTACCGGCGGCATGGCGGTGTGCTGATGGCATTCGATGTCCGTAAAAAATAATCTTGTCTTGCGGTCGCGCTTTGAAAGCCTGAGTTTAATCCAGGTCATTTGTTTCGCGTCATTAGGCTGCGCTGTCATTAATGGTCATTTGCGCTTCGCGCGTCATTCGGTTTCGCCGTCATTAATAGTCATTTATTGGTTTACAATTGAATGACTACTGAATGACCATCGAATGACTATTGTTTGACAACTCAATATTAAGTCCCTCCGAAATAAGAGACTAATAATTAATTTATTACGTTATAGTTCAGGAGTACTGATGATGAAAAAACTTTCTGAATCCAAAGGAATATTAATTATTATGTTAATAGCTGTATGTCAGCTACTTATTACTTATTGCTCAAAACCGCTATATCCTGATTCATCATTTCATAACATCAAAAGTCATTCTGAAAAGAAAATGCTGAAAGATTTTATGGCTGCCGGGACTGAAAAAGCGATAAACACTCACAATACCAGGGCTGACGATATAATTAACACTGCTAAAAAATACCTTGGGGTGCCGCATTGCATGGGTGGGACAACAAGGAAATGCATGGACTGCTCCGGATTACTTGTAACGGTTTTTGCGAGATACCGTATTCGCCTGCCCCATAATTCGGAAGAGCAGGCCAGGTATGGAAAAATAATAACCGGAATGGATAAACTCCGGAAAGGAGATCTGGTCTTTTTTATCAGATCATACGAAACAGATAATTTCATCACTCATTCGGGCATTTGTATCGGGAATAATAAATTTATCCACACTTCTACCAAAAATGGTGTGACCATCACATCACTAAGTGATCCTTATTGGAACGAAAAGTTCATTTTCGGAACAAGGTTGTCTGATTAATTAACCAGGCTATTTTGCAGGATCTCCCACAAAATCAATATCCATATAGTATTTTTCAGGATCCTGACGGTCAATATAAACAACAATTGTTTTGCGTCCTGCAAGTACGGAATACGGATCGACCCAGATGTTTTTGATTGTGTGGGTGTACTCTTTGCCTGTAATGGGATTGATGCTCAGGCTTTTGAGAAAACAAGCACCCCATTTTGCCCACCAAAACCGAAAGAGTTAGAAATCGCAGCTCCAATTTTCACAGCCCGGGCTTGATTGGGTATTACGTCCAGATCACATTCCGGATCTTTTAATTCAAAATTAATGGTTGGAGGTAAAATCCCATGATGAACTGCCAGTACAGTAGCAGCTGCTTCAATTGCACCTGCTGCACCAAGCGTATGACCAATCATTGATTTGTTCGAACTTACAGGGATATTCCTGTATCCAAAAGCCTTTTTAATCGCAAGTGTTTCCGTTTTATCATTCACCCTGGTCGAAGTTCCATGAGCATTGACATACCCTATATCTTCCAGATCAAGACCTGCATCTTTAACAGCAAGCTGCATGGCCGCAGCTGCCCATGTGCCATTTGGTTCAGGAGCAGCAATCCCATATGCATCTGAGGTCATGCCGAATCCACTTAACAATGCCAGAGGTTTTGCTCCTCTCTTTTCAGCATGTTCCAATGTTTCCAGAACCAGAACACAGGCACCTTCACCCATCACAAATCCATCCCGATTCAGATCGAAGGGACGACTTGCAATTTCAGGCTTTTCATTGAAGGTTGAAAGAACTCCCATGCTCGCGTAAGCATCAAGAACCAAAGGGGTCATGGTGGATTCTGCTCCACCGGCCAGGATCACATCTGCCATGCCTGCCCTGAGCAGTCCAAGTGCAATTCCAATTGAATGTGTGCCGGTTGTACAAGCAGCAGAGACTCCCAGGTTTGGCCCATGAATTCCAAGAACTATTGCTGCATTACAAACCGGCATATTGGGAATAACCCTGGGCACAGTTAAAGGACTAACCGAGCCCGGTCCCATTTTTAAAAACCGGATATGCTGATCTTCAAGGTGTGTAGTATCTCCGGCGGCCGATCCAATGACACATCCAATTCTGCCCCTGTCTTCATTATTCAGATCCAGACCGGCATCCCTCACTGCCTCAATTGCTGCACTGGAAGCCAGTTGGGATACCCTGGCCATTTTACGCGATTCTTTACTATCAAAATAATCTTCCGGTTTATATGAAATTACCTCGGAACCGATCTGGCTTTTGTGGGCATGAGGATCGAAAGCCTGAATTCTTTTAATTCCCGATTTGCCTGTTATCAGTGAATTCCAGAAGTCAGCACGATTACAACCAATAGAGGTAAATACTCCAATGCCAGTGACTACAACAGCTTTGTTTTTATCCATGACAGGTATGAGTTCTTAGTGAAATAGAATAAAGTCACGAGCTAAAGGTACAAAAGCCGGACAATCTGACACCATTTGGCCTATTTGATTACAATTAAAATACACAAGTTAAAAACAAGTAATTACCTCAAGTCAAGGATGGTCAGTTTTACTTTGGTCAAAGGTGATTAAGTACATTAGTTTTTTCACTATTCCTATAATGCCAGACTTTCTAATTCATCGTTTTTACATTCGCATTTTTTGGTTACGATAAACAGAGCTATGGCCGGCAGCATGAAGCTGTTTGCGGCCTGGAAAAAATTCACAGCATGATCAAAACCTAAAATTCCTTTCCCTGTTAAAAGAGAAATACATTTGTTACCAGGAATATCACACATCTCAGCTGTCCCCTCAGGTAGTTTATTAATTGTATCTTTGAAATTATGAAAATTGCATATATTGGAACATACCCTCCACGAGAATGTGGTATTGGTACTTTTACCATGAATCTCTACAATTCCATGGCGATGAATCCTGTCTGCCGGCAGGCAGGTAATAAAACAACTGAGGTTTCAATTGAAAGATTCGTAATAGCCCTGAACGATCATGAACAAACTTATAATTATCCTGAAGAAGTAAAACTGACAATAAGACAGGAGCATCAAAGAGATTATTTATCGGCAGTAGATTTCATTAATCTCAGCGGAGCTGACCTTTGTATTCTGGAACATGAATTTGGGATATTTGGCGGGCAAAATGGTATATACATCCTTCCTTTACTGCATCGGCTTGAAATCCCGCTGATTGTAACCCTTCACACTATTGTAAAAGCACCTTCCTACAACGAAAAGGTAGTATTGCAGGAAATATGCAAAATGGCCAATAAGATAGTTGTGATGAGTCATAAAGCCATTGAGTTTCTTACAACTATCTATAATGTGGATAAAAAGAAAATTGAATATATTGAACACGGTGTGCCAGATATTCGCTTTAACCAGACTCAATCCAAAAAGGATTTCCACCTCGAAAATAAAAAGATCCTGATTACTTTTGGTTTCATCAGCCGGAATAAAGGGATTGAAACGGTAATAAAATCATTACCAAAAGTTATTGAAAAGTTTCCTGAGGTCTTATATATGGTTTTAGGGAAGACTCATCCGAATGTTCTTCGGTATTCCGGAGAAGAATACAGAATTTATCTTCAGCATTTAGTAAAAAGCCTTAACCTGGGCAAACATGTTTTTTTCCTGAATGAATATATTAATCAGAAAGAATTGTTCAAATATTTATCTGCGTCTGATATTTATGTTACACCCTATCTTAGTGAAGCTCAGATCACAAGTGGTACCCTTTCCTACGCGATAGGAGTAGGCTCTGCTGTAGTTTCAACACCTTACTGGCATGCTTCAGAATTATTGGCTGATGGAAGAGGAAAGCTCTTTAACTTTAATGATTCAGATGAGCTTTCAGCGATCTTCTCAGAATTGTTAGATAATCCTGAAGTGTTGAAAGATCTTCGAAAAAAGGCATATGATTATGGCAGAACCATTACATGGCCTAAGTCAGGGGCTAAATACGTTGCACTTGCCAGAAAAATTCTTGCCGCCAGGCCGGAAGCATCTGAAAAAAAAGAAACCATTCTTGATCCGCTCATTCTGCCTCCATTCTCGCTTGCTCATATTAAACGTTTAACAGATGATACAGGGATCATTCAACATGCAAAATTTGGTATTCCAAATCTAAAAGAAGGGTACTGTCTGGATGATAATGCCAGAGCCCTGCTTATGGTACTGATGGCCTACAAGCAAAAAAAGAATACTCTGGCCCTTGAATTATCACCTATTTATATAAGCTATATCCACTATATGCAGAACAAAGACGGGACATTCAGGAATTTTCTGAGTTTCAGCCGGAATTTTCTCGATGAGACAGGTTCGGAAGATTCCTTTGGAAGAACCATCTGGGCCCTCGGATATCTGCTTGCCAATGCACCTAACGATGCTTATTACCGGACCGGAAAATTGATTTTCTTTGATGCATCTCCAAACTTTGAAAAGCTTAAATCAATCAGAGGTATTGCCAATTCAATGGTAGGTATCAGTTATTATCTCAGGAGTAACCCTAATGATGATTCAATGGTCGAAAGATTAAGGAATCTTGCCGATAATCTGGTCAGGAACTATGAAGGAAACAGCACACCTGACTGGAAATGGTTTGAACCGTTGCTGGCTTATGATAATGGGATATTACCACTTGCTCTTTTACATGCGGCAGAAATACTTAAAGATGAAAGAATAACTAAGACTGCCATGGACACAATGAGCTTTTTAACAGAGGTTACACTTAAGGATGGCTATTTATCGATTATTGGAAATGAAAAATGGTATAAAAAAGATGGCGAGCGTTCCCTTTTTGCCCAACAACCTGTAGATGCTCTTGCTATGGTATTAATGTATCATCAGTCATTTCATCTGACTAAAGATAAAGAATATCTGAATAAATTATTTTCATGCTTCATGTGGTTCCTGGGAGAAAATGATCTCAGGATGAGCTTGTTCGATTTTGAAACCAAAGGTTGCTGCGATGGATTTGAAAATAATGGGGTAAATCGAAACCAGGGTGCCGAAAGTTCACTGGCCTATTTGATCTCTCACCTGACAGTTCTGATGGCGTTTGAAGAATATGAAGAATAGATTTCATCGAGTCACTGCATAATACGAACTTGATAGTAACCTGATAATCATGTTAATAAAAAGATATCACAATAATCCCATACTTACAAAAGATGATGCGCCTTATCCGGTCGCTACTGTACATAATGCAGGTGTTGTAAAATTCGATGGCCGGTATATAATGATTTTCCGGTCTCATAAACTTAACGGAAGAAGTATATTAGGCAAAGCAGAAAGTGATAATGGGTATGATTTTATAGTGGATAAAAACCCTTTCATGATCCCTGCTACCGAAGGGATATTCAAAGAATATGAGGAATACGGTGTTGAAGACCCCCGGATTATTTTTCTCGATGGCGAATATCTTATAACTTACAGTGCCTATCCCAGGTATGGTGTGCGTGTAGACCCTGGTCAATATGGATCTCTTATTCTCCCGATTTGAAATATTGGGGCGAATCAAAACTGATTATGAAGCCTGTTAAGTATCATTGGGATGAAATGAAAATAGGACCCGGAGCACCTCCGGTTAAAACTGCCCGAGGGTGGCTAAGCATTTATCACGGAGTATTTCCAACTATGGATGGGTGTGTTTACAGGTTAGGTGTTGCATTGCATAATCTTGAAGATCCTTCCCGGATAATTGCTGTTGGCGATGAATGGCTTTTACAACCGGAAGAAGTTTTTGAAATAACCGGTTATGTACATAATGTAGTCTTCACCTGCGGAGCAGTCCCGGAAGAAGATGGCACCATTAAAATCTATTGGGGTGGTGCCGACAAAGTAATGTGTGTAGGTACAGCCAATATAGAATCTCTTGTTGATCATTGTTTGAAAAACTCAAGAAAAGCATTATAGTTATCAGTTTAAAATAATAAAAGGATTGTCAAGACTTTATGAACTTAAAATATGAAGATTGCCATATTATCACCTGTTGCATGGCGAACTCCTCCCCGAAAGTATGGACCGTGGGAACAGGTAGCTTCAAATATTGTTGAAGGGCTGATTGAAAAGGGAATTGATGTAACCTTATTTGCAACAGGTGATTCAAAAACAAAAGGCAGGCTGGAATATATATGTGAGCGCCCTTATTCGGAAGATGAAGAACTTGATCCTAAGGTTTGGGAATGTCTTCATATAAGCCATTTAATGGAACAGGCAGACAAATTTGATTTAATTCATAATAATTTTGATTTTCTCCCCCTAACTTATTCGCGTTTGATTAAAACGCCTATGGTAACTACTATTCATGGATTTTCTTCTCAAAAAATTCTTTCAGTTTATAAAGAGTATAATAGTACCAGCCACTACGTTTCTATCAGTAATTCTGATCGGAGTCCTGAACTTGATTATACTGCTACCGTTTACAATGGTATTAATACGGATGAATTTACATTTCAATCTGAATCAAAAGATTATCTGCTGTTTTTCGGCAGGATTCATCCCGAAAAGGGCACTTCTGAATCGATTCAGATAGCAAAACAATCCGGAAGACAGCTTATTATTTCCGGTTTAATTCAGCATCAGGAATATTTTGACAACAAGATCAAGCCATACATTAATAATGATGACGTTTTATATACGGGAAATTCAGGACCACGGGAAAGGGATAAACTTCTGGGTGAAGCTTATGCTCTTCTACATCCGATTAGTTTTAGAGAACCCTTTGGTTTAAGCGTAGCAGAATCAATGCTTTGTGGAACGCCCGTTATAGCATTTAACAAAGGCGCTATGCCGGAATTAATCCATGACGGGGAGACTGGGTTTCTGGTTAATAGTATTGACGAAGCTGTGCACGCAGTAAATAATATTAAATATATTGACAGAAAATATTGCATGGAGTATGCTGCTTCAAAATTCAGCCGTCAGAAAATGATTGAAGGGTATCTGGAGGTTTACAGGAAGATTTTAGAAACAAAAAAGTAACATCATATCAAGGCCGTTGTACTTGCAACTGTTTTGAGTTTTTCAATTCTTCCAGCAGTCCCAGTAAATTAACAGAAGCGTAAGTGGATGCGTAGTCAGACATGCCGTATGGAACAATCAGATTACCATTGTGGATAATGGAACCGCAAGAGTAAACAACGTTGGGCACATAGCCTTCCCTTTCTTCATTGTTGGGAGCCAGTAAAGGTGTCTTTAGCCTTCCAATCTCTTTTTCAGGATCATCAAGATCATATAATGATGCTCCTAATACGTATTCCCTCATGGGCCCTACTCCGTGTGTAATAACAAGCCAACCTTCTTTTGTCTCGATCGGGGAACCGCAATTTCCGATCTGAACCAGTTCCCAGGGATATTTTGGTTGCTGAATAAGTCTGGCTTCGCGCCAGATATTTATTTTATCGGAATAGGCTATATAATTATTTACTCCATCTATTCTGCAAAGCATGGCATATTTACCTTTGATCTTTCTGGGGAAGAGTGCCATACCTTTATTCCGGGCAATTTCACCATGAATGGGTAAAGCCTTGAAATGGTAAAAATTTTTGGTTTCAAGTAACTTCGGTAATATTGTACTGCCATCATAAGCAGTATAAGTAGCATAATAAGTTACTTCACCGTTATCCTCTGTGAATCTGACAAAACGTGCATCTTCAATGCCATTTTTTTCAGTTTCGGAGGTAGGGAAAATGACTCTTTCAGAAATTGCCGAATCAAGTGAAAAGTCAAGTTCATAATGCGATTTCGCCAGCCACATCATCTGATTAATGATCGATTCTTTGTTTGGTGTAAGGTCATGTGCTTTTCTGGTCTCTTCCACAGCTCTTTTTAATTCGCCATAAGTAAAACTGTCGCCCAGCTTTTCCAATACAAAGACCGGACTGATTTTATTGTCGAAATCCCGCATCTCATCCAGTTTCTTTATAAAGGATTTCTTATTGTATATATGCCTTTTGATTCGTTCTGCTTCTGCCAGCATTTTGCCTACAGGTTCAATAATAAGGTTACAATTCTTATCTATGACAACAGAACGGAAAACAATGGATGAAATATGGCCTTCGCCGGTTGCCCTGAAACTGAAAATCACTCTTTTCTCATCCGGGCCTAATTCCGACTGATCGGGATCTTCCACAACGGACGGATTAAAAAAAGCTGCCGATTCAATGGAATATTCCATTGTGAAATAAGAACCTATAAGCGCCTTCCGTGCCTTATTATTATTATTATTATTATTCTTTATATTCAGCTCTTTAAACAGGTTATTCAGTTTATAAAAATGCGCTTCAAATATTAATGAAATGTTCCTGTGACGTCTGGCATAACCTCTCAGCACCTGGCTTAATGCTATATTTACCTCATTATCAGACATGGCCATCACACTAAGAATAATATCTTTACTTCTTTCATCAGTAGTATAAAGGAAACGGGCAATTACCCTGCTGGGATCAGGGAGAAACTTACTATCCTTTCTGGTGACGGTAACTTGCATAGTCCAAGATTTATGATTTATAATCAGGCTACAAATATAATATATAGACAAGGAAAAAATTCAGAAATATATCGCCATATGATTTTTTTACTAAATTGATAATCAGTCAATAAATATCATGGAAGAGCTTCAGGAGCATTCAGCAAACTCTCAGAAGACTCTTGTGGAGCTGGTGGCACCACTACCTTAAACATTAAACCCCGCAAGATCAATGATCTGCAGGATTTGCAATTTATAAAGGCTAAGACAGTTTATAACTTTGTAATGTGGGTAAGACAAAAACATCACCTTCCCAAAACATGCCCTTCAAGGGATTACGAGGCTGTTGAAGAGCTCCCTTACGGGCAGCAGGCACAGGTCGATTTTGGAGAGTATAACCTTCGTAATAGCTTAAGAAAGCACATAAAAGTTTGGTTCTTTACCATGGTGTTGTCGCGTTCGCGGTATAAGTATGTTTTATTTTCTGAAACTCCTTTTACCAGTTTTTCAGCTATTGAAGCCCATGAGAAGGCCTTTGCATTTTTCCGGGGAATCACAAAGGAAATTGTTTATGATCAGGATAAGGTGTTCCTATCGGATGAAAATAAAGGTGATCTATTGTTGACCCGTGCATTTAAAGACTATTGCAGGGAACACACATTCCGGCTGTATTTTTGCCGTAAAGCCGATCCTGAAAGTTATGGAGAAAGGTATATTATGTAGACATATTTACATAATACAGTGATTGCTATTACATTATTCTCGTTGTTTTCTACATAATCTCCTACCGTGTACTACATTTAGGAACGGCAATAAGCCGGAATTAAATTAAACAACGATGTATTACAAATTATCAGATTTTGACAATCTTGTGGAATCGGCAATTCTGTATATACGACAGAAAGGCCGGAGTGAAGCCACAATTAACCATGTTAAATGGAAATGGGAACAGGTCAGACAATACCTGAAGGAGAAAGAAATGGAAAC
>MENI01000072.1 GCA_001768195.1 Bacteroidetes bacterium GWA2_40_15
GAATAAATCAACCACCCCGTCCCGACGCTTCGGTCGGGACACCCCTCCTTCAAAAGGAGAGCCTGCCCCGCTTCGGCGGGGGGAAACTTTTTCTAGTCTCCTTATTTACAATACGACTCTAAGGTTGACGGATATGCATAGGGGGATGGGGGGGTGAAACATCCGATTATAAAAGCTTATTAAATAACTTATCCTAAGTGATTAACCATTACCCAACTCCATCATTCTCTTCACCGCCGGATTCGGATTTATAATCTCATCAGCCGATCTGATGGTAACAGTTGGAATTGCGCCATGATCAAGATGTATCTGCATACGAAGCTCCTCATCCTTATTTTTTCCGGAAAGTCCTGTATACCCGAATGTTCGGCATAGTTTTCCGAAGAGCACCTCATTGAGATTACATCCTCCGGCCCTCTCAAGCCCTTCAGTTGAAGTCTGCCAGCTTCTGTAAAGATGGACCTGTGCAAATGAGAGCCTCTGTGCTGTAATTTCATTCAGTCCTTCACCCACTACAACCAGTCCGTTTCCCAACTCTGAAACATGTCTGATGAGTCTGTTCATTCCCTCGGCAGGTGACATCGATTCAACAATACTGTTATGTATATTCCAGATGCAGAGTGTTACATCGATAAATACTGTATTGAGTTGTAATTCCTTTGAGGCAGTTAGAATCCGTTCCCCCAGTATTGAGCGCCACATGCTCAGTCCGGGATGGATCTTAACCATAACTTTTTTATCGCGGTTCCCTAACCGGTTTGTGTTCGATTCGGGTACTCCGATAACCCTGCTGTTATACCAGCTCCATCCCTGCAATTGTTTTGTTTCAACCGATCTGTATGGAAAATCCCTGACCCTGTCGTATACAGGATTGGATGGATCCATATCAATTGAGTTGAAATGAGGCATGATGTGAAATCCCATTTCCCGGCCTTTCTTTAAAAATACTTTTGCAACGTCGCTTGCAAAATAGTCAGGATAATTTTCATCATATCCGTCTGTTCTCCAGTTTGAAAAATGTATCAGAACTTTTGCGGGATCAATTTTTTTAGCAAGCGCATCGAGTACATCCGTGTTTCCGGGGCACCATGAAATTGCAAATTTCACATCGCTTATCCATTTCTGCCTTAGCTGCTCTTCGGCTTCCAGGTTATAGGCTTTCCAGTACCAGTGCCTGTATTTTTCAGCAGGGACCCCCCAATCGCCCTTGTAAGTATTTATTCTCCAGCATATACCTCCTGCACTGAGGTTGTCATCTATCGGGCCATAAGCTTCGCTGTCAAGACCTATAACAAATGCTTCAGAAGCGGTACCTGTCTGCAGTGCTTTAAATCTGTATTGGGTGTCCTGCGTATGGATCCAGAATCCACGTTCTTTCGATTGAAAAATAGCAAGTCCGGCTTCCCAGTCGGAAGGCCATCTCCATCTGCTGTTTTTTATTAACGGATCATCCATTTTAAGTCTGGCCCCCTGGAAAAACGGGGCAACAAGATCAAGTGAAGGCTTTATGCCTGAAATGTTCCAGCGGCATGCCAGCACACCCGGACGGGATGAATAGGCTGAAGGTTCAATGATCAGGTCACCTGTAATGTCCTCAACTGAAACAGTAAGTACGCCATCTCCGTCCCAGCTGTTAAACCGGATCTCTGCTCTCTGTTCCGAGACCTGTTGTGTCACCGTGCTTCCGAACTTCTCCTCATTGATATTGATCAGTTCATTGTTCCTGTACAATAATTGCAAAGCTCTGAAGTTCGTGGTGTCAGGTTTCTCAATGAATTCTTCACCTGATGCCTTATCTTTCAATGAGGTGATGATCCCTTTTTCAATAGCTGCCGTTAGCGAAATGGTATCAATAACGATTTTATTATCAGTCACCTTAACAGTGCTCTTATACTCTGCAGCTTGTTGTGCAACACCCTTATTCTTATCCGGAATTGCACCTTCCCCGATCTTAGGTGAGATAACAGTCGCCGCAGCAGAATAGCCTGCGGTTTTGATGAAGTTCCTGCGTTCCATGGTACTTGTATTGATTAATTTAATGAAAAGACAATTTTGATAATAAAGATAAATAATTACTTTTAGTACTATGAATAAAATACTGATAAGATGTACAATCGCCTCAGCACTCGGGGGATTGCTTTTTGGATACGACACAGTTATCATCAACGGGGCTATGCTCGACCTTGTAAGACATTTTAATCTTACCCCGGCAATACAGGGATGGACTGTAAGTTCCGCCCTGGTGGGATGCATCATCGGGACTATTCTGATCGGGAAGCCCGGGGATATTTTTGGTGCACAGCGCCTGTTACAGTTGCTGGCAGTATTGTTCTTTGCATCCTCAGCGGGTTGTGGCTTAGCTCCGACGATAGATGTCTTTATTATTTTCAGGTTCATCGGCGGACTGGCTATAGGAGGCGCATCCGTAATATGTCCTGTATATATTTCCGAAATATCTCCTCCAAAGCACAGGGGATTACTCGCTTCAACCTTCCAGCTTGCAATAGTTTTCGGGATACTGTTATCATTGATTTCGAACTACCTTTTGCTTAATACAGGTGAGAATAACTGGCGCTGGATGCTGTTCAGCGGTGCTATTCCCGCTGTTGCATTCTTCCTGATGCTGTTCTTTATAAAGAAGAGTCCGCGCTGGCTGGTTAAAAAGGGCAGGGTAGATGAAGCAAGAAAGAATATTGAAGAGCTCTCGTCGCATGAGATTGATACAGAACAAACCCTCAGGGAAATTGAGGAATCTATAAATATTGAAAATGAAGGGAAAAGAATAAATCTGTTTAGGCGACCTTTCAGGAAGATAATATTCATCGGGATATTTGTTGCTGTTTTCAGCCAACTGACTGGAATAGGTGTTGTGTTTTACTATTCAGCCCAGATATTCAGCATTGCAGGATTTTCACCCGATACCTCAATGCTTCAGAGTGTCATTCTCGGACTCACCAATCTTATATTCACGCTTCTGGCAATGGCAGTCATTGACAGGATCGGCCGAAAGAAATTATTACTGGTCGGACAACTGGGAATGGTAACCGTTCTGGGACTGTTCGGATATGGCTTATTGACGGGGAATATTTCCGGTTACTGGTTAGTTGCATTACTGGTAGCCTATATTGCTTTCTTTGCCTCATCAATGGGAGTAGTGATATGGGTTTTGTTATCGGAAATGTTTCCGAATGTTATCAGGGCCAGAGGTGCATCCTTAGGCTCTTCTGCGAATTGGGTGGTAAATGCTGCCCTCAACTTTTTCTTTCCCGTTGTGATAGGATTTTTTGGTACAACACAGGCAGCTCAGCAGGTGGGCATGAGTTATGCCTTTATCTTTTTTTCAGTCTTTACTTTTATCGGGTTTCTTTATGTGAACAAAAACCTTATAGAAACAAAAGGTAAAACATTGGAACAGATTGAGAAAGAAGTTCTTTATTAATTGGTTTATATTTATCTGCACCTTAGCCGTCAACCTAAGGATATTGTTTTTAGGAGGAAGTAAAAAAGTTTCCCCTCCTTTTGAAGGAGGGGTGGCCGGGACAATTGATTATATGATATATACAAAGATTATTTCCCGGCCGGGGTGGTTGATTTATTTAGCTTGACAGAGCACCATTTTAAGACTGAAATGAAATACAGAAAGTTGAAGACAAGAATATTTACAGGTGAGCTTTGGATTCATGGTATTAAGGTTTGAAAAAATAAAAGTGAGATAAGGAAAGCATTCAATAAATGAAATGAATCGATCAGATCGACAAATCAACCACCCCGGCCGCAAACTAGGTTTGCAATATATTGACTATCATTGTGCTGCGGCCACCCCTCCTTCAAAAGGAGGGGAAACTTATACGATTATTTCCTGCCATAAAATTACGCTTAGGTTGACGGTTATGTCCCTTGCCACCTTCAATGGAGGATTTAGAAACAATCCAAATCAATGACACCCAGGAAAAGATTACTAACAATACTCAAAGGTGACCAACCCGACCAGGTGCCATGGTTCGGGGATCTCGATTATTGGGCTAATTCTCTTATTAAGAGAGGATTGAAGCCTGTTGATTTTATTCTCTCTGATGACTATATCAAATGGCACCATGACCTGGGAGTTGGTTTCTATCTGCAGGGTTATTTCCCATATAAACAAATAATTACGAATTGCACTATTAAAGAATGGTATGAAGGTCATAAACATTTTAAGGAGATAATAACTCCTGTCGGATCTGTCAGGGAATGCTGGGAGTTCATGCCAACTTCATTCTCAGATGCCCCTCTGGAACACTTTATGAAGACGGAAGCAGAGATCCCGGTCATGAAATATATCTATGAAAACACAAGGTTTGAACCCGATTATGATCAGGCATATCTCAGAAAAAAACAGGTTGGTGATCAGGGCGTGGTACTCTGTTATCTTCCCAAAAGCCCCTTCATGCATCTTCTCGCTCTGGAGGCCGGTGTTATGGCAGTCACTAGTGCCGCACTTACTGCCCCCGATGAGTTCGGGGATCTTATCGATACTATGAAAAAGATTTTTGATCAGGCTGCCCGGATCGCTGTTGACAGTCCGGCTGAAGTACTGATGATACCTGAAAATCTCTCCTCCGAGATGGTAGGACCGGAACTGTTTAAATTATATATGTATGATTACCAGAAAGAGTGGACAACCAGGATAAGGGAAGCCGGAAAATACTCTTTTATTCATATTGACGGTACACTTGCAGGCTTGCTGAAACAGGAAGCATCAGTGGGATTTACTGTGCTGGAAGCATTAACACCATACCCTGTCGGTGATTTGAAGTGGGAAGAGCTTGAATCCTTCGCAGGTGATTCAAAGAGTATCTTGTGGGGAGGAATTCCAGGCTCATATTTTACCGGGTGTGTTGACGATGAGGAGTTTGACAGGCATGTAAAATATTTGCTTGAAATAATGAGAAAGAAACCCCGTTTTGTTCTTGGTGTTGCTGATCAGGTCCCCCCCGACGGGCTGGAAAGACGGGTAAAAAGAGTTTCAGAACTTGTAAGTAAATTTGGAAAATATTGAATTCCATGAAAAAACAGCCCCCTGGCCCCCTTGAAAGGGGGAATCTTCGCCCCATCACACCGTCATACCGTCATACCGTCATACCGTCATACCGTCATACCGTCATACCGCCATACCGTCATACCGCAATACCGTCATACCGTCATACCGCCATACCGTCATACCGCCATACCGTCATACCGCCATACCATAAAACCTGATATATCATGAATGGACACCAACGAATAACTGCCACCCTGAAAGGTGAGAAACCTGACAAAGTACCGGTAATGCTTCATAACTTCCTGATGGCTGCCAGGGAGCATGGTGTTACAATGGAACAATACAGGAACAGCCCTAAGGTGATTGCTGAAACATTTATTTCAGCTGTGGATAAATACCAGTATGATGGAATTCTTGTTGATATTGATACAGTTACTCTGGCCGGAGCAGTCGGGGTAAAGGTGGATTTTCCGGTTGATGATGCAGCCCGCTCTCATGACGGAAATATCGCAGATCTTGATGATGTTTTCAGGCTTAAACCTGCCAGGGTAGGTGATTATAAGTATATTCAGATATGGCTGGAGGCTGTACGAATGCTGAAGGATTATTATAAGGATGAGCTCTATATCCGTGGAAACTGCGATCAGGCACCCTTTTCTCTTGCAAGCATGATGAGGGGCGCCCAACCATGGATGCTCGACCTGATGATGGGAACAGAAGAACAGATTACCTGCCTCCTGGAGTACTGCACCGACGCTACATCACAATTCATTACCCTGATGTCGCAGACAGGCTGCGATATGGTTTCCAACGGCGACAGTCCTGCCGGACCTGAAATGATCTCTGCAGATATGTTCGCAAAATATGCCATGCCGTACGAAAAGAGAATCGTTGATCTTGCCCATAATAAAGGAGTGGCATACACAATGCATATCTGCGGAAACACAGAAGTCATCCTCGATCATATGAAACAGATAGGTGCTGATGCCTATGAACTTGATTATAAGACAGATGTGAAAAAGATTTATGATCTGTTTCATGACTCCGCAACATTTATCGGGAATATTGATCCAAGCGGCGTTCTTGCTCTTGGAACAGTTGATGATGTAAGGAAGAAGACTCTTGAATTACTTGAATTTTATAAAAATTCAAACCGCTTCATCCTCAATGCAGGATGTGCTCTTCCTCCGACAACACCATCTGAGAACCTTAAAACAATGATCGAAACCGCACGAAATTTTAGATAAATTAAGGCACAAAGGCGCAATGGCTCAGCGGCTCAGCGGCAAAATTGAAATTAGAATCAGATTCCTTTTATATAAGTTCCCCTCCCGGGAGGGGCCAGGGGTGGGTTAAATCTATAATAACATAATTCTGGTTGCTATGAAACTTTTTTATACTCTTCTGTTGTTCTTTTCTTCAATCTCATTAAATTCCCAAACCTCTTCAGGACCAAAATACACTGTCCCTTCTACCCCCTGGCCCGAATCCTTCGGCAACCACAGGGCTGTAATTGAGATTAGTAAAACAACTGAGGTGGCTCTGCTTGATATCCTCTGGCGACGACATGATCAGGATCCGCAGAAGAGGAGGTTCCTGATAATCGAAGCATCATCGGGAGACACCATTCAGAATATTTACCGTTACTCTGTGAGCAACGAGAGGTGTCGTATTGCATTCGGACCGGTGAAAAAACCAGGGACCTATTATTTCTACTATCTGCCTTATGAGGTTTATGAACACTCAGGCTTCTATAACAAGGAATATCCGGGACCTGAAAAATCCCTTTCTGCAAAATGGGTCAACAGCAACAAGGTTGGTGACATGACAAAGGTAAAATCCTTTCCCGTTGCGAAACTCACTGCATTTCAGTCACGTACGGCTTTTGATTCCTTCTGGCCCATGGAGATCATTGCCCTCTCTTCCGAGAAAAAAGCACTGCTTTCAAAATACACATCTGATTACCTCATTTTTCCTGAAGACAGGATGTTCCCTGTCCGGATGAAAGATGAAATACCTTTGAGGTGGATAGAAAATGGACCCTCCGGTAAATTTACCGGTGAAGCATCCAGGAATGAGTATTATGCATTCCAGGTAGCTCTTTTTGCATCAAGAGCAGATATTAATGATGTAAAAATTGAGTTATCACCCTTAACCGACGGTAATAGTAATACTATACCTGCTTCTGCACTCACATGCTTTAATACAGGGGGTATTGGTCCTTACGGGCAACCTTTCGAAAAAAGAGTGGATGTTTCTGCAGGCTATGTTCAACCCTTCTGGATTGGAATAGACATTACAGAGAATTTTCCAGCCGGAACTTACAAAGGATCGCTTGAAGTTAAGCCTGATAATTCTTCATCTCAGGTTGTTGAACTTGAGATCAGGGTTGCTGACAGAATACTTGCCGACAGAGGGGATAGTGAAACATGGCGGCATTCAAGACTTCGTTGGCTGAATTCAACGTTGGGCATTGATGATAAGCCTTCAAAGCAGTACGAACCAATTGAGTTCCTTGGTAACAATACATACAAACTCACAGATAAACAGCTCACGATGGACCAAGGTGGAATGCCCGGATCCTTTAAAGTCGGAGAGACTGAAATCCTGGCAGGACCACTTGCTTTTATTGTTGAATCCGGGAAAGGAATTGAACAATTCACTTTGCCTGAAGACGTTACGCTTTTGAAAAATGAACCTGGTGCAATGAGCGGATCGTGGACAAGCAGGTCAGATAATTTTGTAATTAACGGAGTGGGGATTATTGAATCAGATGGATACATGAACTATAAAGTCAGGTTGACAGCATCGCATGATATAGCTTTAAAAGATATCAGGCTCGAAATACCTGTCAAGGAAGAGGTTGCAGAATATATGATTGGAATGGATTTGCCGGGGACGATTGTCCCTCAGCAGCATCAGTCAGGATGGAAAGGACCCCACGACAGTTTCTGGATAGGAAATACTTCGGCAGGTATCTGGTGTGAGCTCAGAGGGGGTACTTATCACGGTCCTCTGCTGGGCCTTTATCATCCTCCTTATCCTTCATCATGGTATAATGAAGACAGAGGAGGCTTCAGAATTAAAAAAGATTTAAAAGAGGTTAAAGCTGTGGTTTATAGTGGCGAACGTGAAATGAAAAGTGGCGAAAAACTGGAGTTTGAATGGTCTTTTATCATTACACCTGTTAAGAAGATCAATTATAAGAGCCAGTTTTCCGATCGGTATTATCATAAGGGAGGGAACCCGACACCCCCTGATGCCGATCTTGCCTCCGGAGTCAAAATAGTAAACCTCCATCACGCAAATAACTATAATCCTTATATCAATTATCCTTTTATAGCAGTTGATTCAATGAAATGGTTTGTAAATCAGATGCATAGTAAGGGACAGAAAGTAAAGATCTATTATACAATCAGGGAACTGACAAATCATGCAACAGAGATATGGGCGCTCAGGAGCCTTGGCGATGAGATCCTTGGTTATGGCAGGAATGGAGGTTTTCCCTGGCTGCGCGAACACCTCGTCAACGGGTACAATCCTCAATGGTATCACCACTTCTCAGATAAAAATACTGATGCTTCAGTACTGAGTGCCCCTGGAGATTCCCGATGGTATAATTATTATATCGAAGGGCTTGCATGGCTTGTTAAAAATGTCGGTATCGACGGGCTTTATCTTGATGATGTGACCTACGACAGACGGACAGTAAAGCGTATCAGGAAAGTCCTTGATAATGTTAAACCAGGATGTATTCTTGACATGCATTCAAATACGGGATTTACAAAGGGACCCGCGAACCAATACACAGAGTATTTTCCTTATATTGATAAATTATGGTTTGGAGAGAGTTTTCAATATGATGATATGCCACCCGAAAACTGGCTCGTTGAAGTGTCGGGAATCCCTTTCGGATTAATGGGCGACATGTTGCAGGGAGGAGGGAACCGCTGGAGAGGAATGGTTTATGGAATGACAGTACGTTATCCATGGGAAACTGAAGGTGTGCTTTGCGATCCGCGACCTGTATGGAAAATCTGGGATGAATTCGGTATTGAATCCTCTGTAATGATAGGGTACTGGGAAAAGGATTGTCCGGTTAAAACCGATAGGGATGATATCAAAGCAACTGTTTATCAGAAGGATGGTCAGTCTTTGATTTCAGTAGGCAGCTGGGCTCCGGGAACAGTGAATTTCAGGCTTCAGCTCGACTGGAAATCTCTGGGAATTGATCAGTCAAAAGCTACCCTTTTTGCACCATATGTAAAAGATTTACAGGAAGAAAGAACCTTCAGCCCGGATGAGCCTATTCCTGTGGAACCAAAAAAGGGATGGCTCATATATATTAAGGAAAAAGGTAATTAGTGTATTAATGTTTTTACCACGATTTGCACTGAATTGACACGGAGTTACACTGTTTTTTTATTTTGTACATTTGTATCACTCCGTATATTACTCCTTGAAACACCGTGTAAATCCGTGGTTTAAAAGACTTTTATGAACAGACCCGTTTTAAATTCAAGATTTCTTCTAAGACTGCTGTTGCTTTCAGCAGTTGCAGGATTAATACTTGTTTCATGTTCCGGCAAGAAAAAAGATGTTTATATCATTTCTGCTCCTGCCGGCAGAATGTATACTTCAATTAATAAGGATGGCGTTACAGTAACACCCAATGGGCGGCTGCTGACACCTGCCGGAAAAAATATTGTAATTGCTCCTCATCCATTCGGTCTTGCTCTAAGCGGTAACGGAGAAATTGCGGTAACGGCAAATTCAGGTACAAATCCTCTGTCTATTACAATTATCAGGGATCTTTTAGCAACGCCTGAGATCATTCAGGTACCACCCGGACCATTGACGGATAAAGGTGTTCTTGAATCGGTTTTCATGGGTCTGGCAATTTCGCCGGAAAATAATATAGTATATGTGTCAGGAGGTCAGACAAATAAGATCTTTCTGTTTGATCTGGCAACAGGAGAAAAAGCAGATTCAATAGATTGTTCGGTATCAGATGATGGAGCTCTATGTCCTAATGGTTATATAGGAGATATGACAATATCGGAAAAAGGAGGTTTTATTTTCGCTGTTGACCAGATGAACTTCCGGCTGATTATAGCCGACACCAGGAAGATGAAAGTTATAAGATCCATCCCTGTAGGCCGCTATCCTTTCGGAGTTGCTCTTACCCGTGATGAGAAAAAAGTATATGTTGCCAACGTCGGGGTGTTTCAATACAGCAAAATTGGTGAGCTTGAGGCAAAATCAGATGTAAAGAATGCTCTTGATTTTCCCGCCTTTGCCTACAACTCAGAGGAGATGAGAAATGGAATTGTCAATGATTCGGTTGTTATACCCGGGCTCGGTGATCCAAACAGTGATATGGCATTCTCAGTGTGGGCTGTTTCATTGGAAGATTTTGAAAATCCGGAAGTTATTGCCAGGATTAAGACAGGAAATCTTGTAGGCCAGCTGGTGGATGGGATACCTGCCGTTGGGGGATCAAGTCCTAACTCACTTGTTGCAACATCCGATTTCATATTTGTAAGCAACGGTAATAATGATAATGTGACAGTTATAGATATCAGGAAGGATACCATTGTAAATGAGATTTTTATAAAACCTCATGAAGCGGTAAAGCAGTTCAGGGGAGTAATACCTTTCGGACTTGCCGTTTCACCGGATGAGAACCGGCTTTATGTTGCTGCATCTGGTATTAATGCAATTGCAGTTGTTGATATTCCTTCATTTAAGATCAAAGGCTATATACCTGCCGGATGGTTCCCTTCTAAACTGAAAGTAACACCTGATGGAAGCAAACTGATTGTTGTAAATGCAAAGGGATATGGAAGCGGACCAAATGGGGGAAAGGATTTTAAGGAGGGAGAAGAAGGTACATATATCGGCAGCCTTATGAAAGGTACAGTATCAATAATTGATGTTCCTGATGACAGGGAGCTGAAAAAGATGACTGCACAAGTTATTGAGAACAATTTCAGGATTGAATCAGCCGGCAAAATTACTTCAGCCAGGGATGGCAACCCTGTACCTCTGTATGGCGGGCAGAAAGAATCACCCATAAAGCATATAGTTTTCATCTCAAAGGAGAACCGGACATATGATGAGGTGTTCGGACAGGTTGAGAAAGGCGATGGAGACTCATCAATTGCAAGGTACGGGCGGAATGTCTCATTCTCAAATAAAGAGAGGACATTATATGTTAAGAATGCAACAGTAATGGCCAATCATCTCAGGCTGGCTTCTGAGTTCGCGATGGCTGACAACTTCTATGTTGACTCGGATGTATCGGCCGATGGTCACAGGTGGCTTGTGAATACCTATCCGAATGAATGGGTTGAGACAACCACTGCAGCCAGTTATGGAGGTAACAGGAGTTATGATCCGGCTTCAAAGGCCCCTGGCAGCCTTGCAATGAACGGTTCGGCAGGTGCCATATTCCCTGAGGATTACAATGAATCAGGTTCAATGTGGGAGCATCTCGACAGGAATGGCATAGATTTTTTTAATTTCGGTTTCGGTGTGATGTTTGAACCTGCATTTTATGATGACTCATATAAATATACCGGCATCAGGCAATTTGCCAACTTCCCTTTACCGGCTCCGCTTTTTGCAAAAACTTCCAGAGAGTTTCCTACTTATAATATGTCAATTCCTGATCAATTCAGGGTCAGTCAGTTTATTAAGGAGTTCAATGCCAGATGGGGGGAAGGAAGAGAAATTCTGCCCTCACTTTTAACTGTAATTATTCCAAACGATCATGGAGCAGATGAGCGTCCTGATCAGGGTTATCCTTTCCGTGAAAGTTACATGGTTGATAATGATTTTGCAGTCGGGAGGATCGTGGAATTTCTTACATATACACCGTACTGGAAAAATATGGCTATAGTTATTACCGAAGATGATGCCCAGAACGGAGTTGATCATATTGATGCTCACAGAAGTATCCTTATGGTTATCTCCCCATATTCAAAAAGGAATTATGTCAGTAAGGTTCACTACAGCTTTGGCAGCCTGTTCAAAACCTACTGGAATATTCTGGGATTGCCATATCTGAATCAGTACGACGCCGGAGCTACTGACCTTTCAGATATGTTTACCGGAAAGCCTGATTTTACTCCCTATATAGCTCTTCCTCCTGATCTGAGGATATTTGATCCTCAGAAAGCTCTTTCCCCGTTCGATGAAAAATTTGACTGGAAGTCATTGAATGATTCACCTGTTCTTGATAATCCGGAAGACATGGTAAAAGATCAGAAGGAGCGGTCTGAACAGAGGCTGGAGGATCAGAAAAAGAAATGATGTTTCAAAAAAAAACAGGGAAATGCTGTGCAGATCCCTGTTTTTTATTAATTGGAGTAAGCTTAATCTACTTTTTTAACTTTGATGGCAACCGGTCCTTTTTCACGCTGTTCAATTTCAAATTCAACAACCTGACCTGCCTCAAGTTCGGTATTAGGAACCTCTAAACCAGAACGGTGGATAAAGATATCCTTTTCATCTTCTGTCTGAAGGAATCCATAACCCTTTACTCTGTCATACCATTTAACAGTACCTTTCATAGTTTTAGAAATTTTGTTACCTACCTGTAGTTGTCTCTTCTTTCGCCACCACCTCTGCGATCGTTATTTCCACCTCTGAAATTACCGCCTTTTCTTTCGGCTCTTTCAATGGATTCATTAACGATGATGTTTCTTCCACTAACTTCAGCTCCATTTAATTCTTCAATAGCTTTCTTTGCTTCAGCGTCATTCGGCATCTCTACGAAACCAAATCCTTTGCTTTTACCAGAGTATTTGTCAATAATGATTTTAGCGGATGTTACTTCGCCATACTCTTCAAAAACCTCTTTTAATTCTGCTTCATTCATTTTAAAATGAAGGCTTCCTACGTAAATGTTCATAATTCAAAAAAATTAAAGTATTTATAAAACAGGGACAAAGGTCAGATTTATTTTTGAAAACAAAAAATAAATCTCCATAATATATTGTATTTTAATCACTTTTTGATATTCCATGCCATAAAAACAATTAAAACCATAGAGATTTCAAAATCTCTGTTGTTCCAACTAAACAAGTAAACTAATACTTTGTTCAGACTTTGAATAAATAATTCTCTTTCAATTGCCTCTTCGCCCCATCGCCTCTTCGCCCCTTCGAACATCACCCCATCACACCTTCCTGTTTCTGATGTAAATATGCTTGATATGATTTTGCCCCGATTCTCTTTCATCTATTTCAAAATCAAGCGATCTGATCAGCGGTGTAAGTTTAGGGAATCCGAAATTCCTCGGATCAAAATCAGGTTGTTTCTTCAGGATCAGATTTCCCACGTCTCCCAGGTATGCCCAGCCGTTTTCATCTGCCAGGTCGGTTATCGAAGATGCGATAAGCCTTTTTACTACTGATGTTGCTGGTTCTGCCGGAGTTTCCTCGGGCTTTCTCTTTTTTACAACAAGCTTACCTCTCTTTCTTACTCCGGAGGAAGGTTCTATTGAAGTTACAGGTGCATTTATGATCTCAAGATAAATGAATTTATCACATGCAACAATAAACGGGTGAGGGGTTTTCCTTTCTCCAATGCCGAAAACTTTCATCCCGGCCTCCCTGAGTCTCGTTGCAAGTCTTGTGAAATCGCTGTCGCTTGATACAATGCAGAATCCGTCCACTTTTCCGGAGTAAAGAATGTCCATGGCCTCAATAATCATTGCCGAGTCGGTCGAATTCTTTCCCTTTGTGTAGCCATACTGCTGAACCGGTGTGATGGCGTTTTCCAGAAGCACTGTTTTCCAGCCGGATATAGTTGGTTTGGTCCAGTCTCCGTATATCCGCTTAAAAGTAGGAGTTCCGTATTTGGCAATTTCTTCGAGCATACCTTTTACATTGCTGTAGGGTATATTGTCGGCATCTATAAGGACTGCAAGTCTCAGATCATTTAATGTTTCCATATTTTTCTTCTATTACCATATTTTTAGCATGACCACCCCATGCCGGGGTACACTGGATGTATATTTTTCATTGAATTTACCAATATCCTTCTGTCTCCACAGGTCTCTTACACTTTTTTCGCCTGAAATTCCAAGATCGTTCCATGTTGCAGTTACCTCCGATTCGCTCTCGCCCCTGTTAAAAAGTCCAACGGCACGAGAACCGTCTTCCAGCAGCCTCATCCATACTTCAGTATTGCCGGATTTTGACACCCTGTATCCCGGCTTGCCGAGAGGATCCTGGTTGACCTCAATTATCTCATCATTTGTCAGAATACTGAGTGTGAACTCATCAAGCCGGGTAATATCACCTGAAAAAATCAAAGGGGCGGCAACAATGCTCCAAAGTGAGAACTGAGTGTACTGTTCATTCGGCGTAAGAGGAGTCGGGGCTGTTTGTCCCTTCCAGTTGCTGATGTATCCAAACAGCAGATAATCAGGATCATTCCATCCTCCGGGACCACCATAAAGATACAGGCTGTCGCTGGTATATATATCAAAACCATCTCTGAAAAGAGCTGTTCCAATTCCTTCGAATGATAAGCCAAGATCTCCGGCTGTGCGCCAGCTGTGCCCACCAACCTGCTTACCCCATTTCCAAACATCTCCCATACCATACTGACAGAGGTTAAGGATAATATCGCGTTTCTGTTTTTTCAGTTTTTCGCTTATCAGTAAATAAGGTTTCTGCAAGTCAGTAAGCAGTTCTTTGTTTCCCACTTTCGAATAAGAACACCAGTCGTACTTCAGAAAGTCGAAGCCCCACTCAACGAACCTCTTTATATCCTGTTCTTCATATTCATAAGCTGATACATGTCCGGCACATGTCAAAGCACCCGGAGAGGTATATATACCTGCTTTAAGTCCTCTGGCGTGAATATAGTCTGTCATGGCTTTCATGTCAGGAAATCGTCCGTTGGAATTTATCATTCCGTTGGCATCACGGGGCTCACCGATAAGAGTAGAATCAGTTGCTCCGGGTTTTACAGACCAGCAGTCGTCGATATTTACATACATATACCCATGATCGATCATTCCGGAACTGACCATTGCATCGGCAGCTTCCCTCATAATCTTATCGGTTACATGATTTTCCCAGACGTACCAGCTGTTCCAGCCCATATGGGGCGTGAGGGCCAGCTGGTCTCCGCATATGATCCTGAATTCCCGTTCAGCTGTTCCGAGGCTGTTAGTGGTTCTAACAGTTGTATTATATTCTCCTGGGGTATCGAGGACTCCCGTAATTCTTCCTGTTTCTGCATCACAGCTTAAGCCTGCAGGCAGATTCAGAACTTCATATTTCATTGGTCTGTTTCCTGTTACAGCTATTGTAAAAAGAAATGGAGAACCAGGTCTTACCCCAAAAACTTTAGTGCCGTTTATCCTGGGTGACGGGGACGGTTTTGGAGTCAGAATTATCTTTTCTTCAGGAGTCTCTGTACCGGGGCCAGCTGAGCATGAAACGAGAAGTAACATCAATAGACCTGAAAATAAACCTAATAAACAGTAAAATTTTCTCATGGTTAAGCGATCATTATTTTTTTTTACCTTTCATTTCTTCAATATCCAGACGAAGTACTGAGGTTTTGGACATGATTTTTTCGTCATAAGTAAAATCGTTTTGGTCGGCGTAATGCGACATAATGGAATCAAGGCCTCTCTTCCTTTCTTCCTGCCCATGGACCACATATATTTTGCCATAGCCGACAACACTGCTGTATTTCATTCCCCAGTCACAGCCTCTTTCTCCTTTAAAAAGAATATGGTCAGTGTCCATTTCGAAGCATACAAAGTTGTTTTTACTTATTAATTCAATTTTTCTTCCTTCGGGAGCACAATGAAAGTAGAGCGATGGATTAGCTCCTCCGATGTACCCGAAATTCATGGTAACAATATAGGGGATATTATTGTCAGCAAAAGCGATCCTGCAAACATCTGAACGGGATATTATTGATTCAATATCAGTGTTATCCTTAACCTCTCTGTCATCTCGTCTCATTGCCTGATCATATCAGAATAACATTTGAAAAATTATTTAATTTAAATTAAGGGATCTGATTGTTTGCAGGAATCAGGTCCACTGCCCGGAGAATCTTGTCATCCGGGAACTGTTATTGACTTGGATTTATTTTAATAAAAGTAAAGAATTTTATTAACTTTGCCTACACTCCTTACAGGGTTAATTAAAACTAACAAAACCAACATATATGGGAAAAGGTGATAAAAAAACCAGAAGAGGTAAAATTATACTCGGAACTTTTGGTGTAAGACGACGTCGGAAAAAGGCAGATAAGCCAGGCATAATGCCACTTAAAGCAGTTAAAGAAAAAGAGGTAAAAGAGAAGAAGGCAGTTAAGGAAAAGAAAGAGGTAAAACCTGTAATTGCCAAAGAGGAGACAAAGGCTCCTGAAAAGAAAACAGCACCAAAAGCTGTGAAACCGGTAAAAGAGATGAAGGAAGCAAAAGCTGAAAAATCTGAAAAAGTTGTGAAAGCTGTGAAGGTTGAAAAAGCTGTAAAAGCTGAGAAAGCTGTGAAAGCTGTGAAAGCTGTGAAGGTTGAAAAAGCTGTAAAAGCTGAGAAAGCTGAGAAAGCTGTGAAAGCTGTGAAAGCTGAGAAAGCTGTGAAGGTTGAAAAAGCTGTAAAAGCACCTAAAGCTAAAAAATAAAAGAAGAGCTTTGCTTTCTGATGGATATCTTCTTTGAAGGCATAATTCTGAGACCATGGTCCATTCGTGATGCTCACGATCTGGCACGAATAGCTGACAATAAAAATATCGCTGACAATCTTCGTGATGGTTTTCCTAATCCTTATTCATTGGAGGATGCCATTACATGGTTGAATATTATATTACCTGAAAATATTCCCCCCAGGTTCTTTGCCATATTAGCTGAAAAAGTGATTGTTGGCAGCATAGGTATTGTTACAAAAACAGATATTTACAGAAAGAACGTGGAAATAGGATACTATCTTGCAGAGGATTACTGGGGCAAAGGTATAATGACCAGGGCGATAATGGCCGCAACATCATACTCATTCAGGCAGTTTGATATTGTTCGGGTTTATGCGGAACCTTTTGCCGATAATCCGGGTTCAAGAAGAGCTCTTGAAAAAGCCGGTTTCTCCCTTGAAGCCACATTGAAACAAAATGTTATTAAAAACGGGATAATTAAGGATAGCTGTATTTATTCTGTTTTAAAAGAAGATTTTAAATTCTCTTTAGATTAAGGCTCAATAGCGCAGTGGCTCAAAGGCTAAATGGTCATGCAATACAACACCTTTGTGCCGTTGTACCTTTGTGCCTTTGTGCCTTTATCGTTTTACAATCAGCCACTGATAATCTTCAGGGTCGATTACTGCATTGATAATGACGGGTTCATTTACTGAAAGTGCTTCTATCACCGCTTTGTGCATGGTAGCGGAAGAATCAGCTCTAAGCACCTTTACACCAAGGAATACCCCTGATCCGAAAAGATCATCCTGGCAAAGTATGGTGCCATAGGGAGATATATTCTTCCATGATTGCTTAACCTTAATAAGGTTGAGTTCCCCGTCTGAAAAAATAACTATAATCACCGGAAGATTATATCTCCTCGCTGTTACGATTTCGCCTGCCATCATGAGGAACCCGCCATCACCTGTTATGCATACAACCGTAGCATCGCGATTGTTCAGCTGGGCAGCAAGAGCTGCAGGGATGCCAAAACCCATACCCGACCAGCCATTTGTCATAATTACTTTTCCTTTATCGCCGGTATGCCAGAATTGTCCGATTAGGTGCAGATGTGATCCGACATCAGCCGTAATTACAGTGTCCTCCGGAAGTTCATCCTGCAGGGCTTTCAATGCAGCAGCCGGACCAAAATGACCTGTAAAGCCATTGAAAACCGCATTCATCTCATTCCTGATCCCCTCAATTACTGTTTTCTGAGACAGCACGGAACTTATGTTAAGATGTTCCATCATCCGGAACCATTCTTCAGGCATCCCGGTATACTGAACTGAATTGATCGATGATGGCATGTCTGTCACCTTCAGATCAAAGTGCACCAGTGCAACATCCGGTATCCACGACTCGTAGTTGAATTCGACAGGATCATAACCCAGTCCAATAACAAGGTCAGTTTTTTCAAATAGTTCGCCAAGGTAATCACTCAACGAATGAAAAAGTACTCCTGCGTAGCACTCATGACCTTCATTTAAAATGCCTTTTGCCATAGGAGTCAGCACAACCGGAATCCTGTGCTTATCGAGTAATTTCAGTAATTCTTTTTTTAATCCCAGTCTGGCGGCAGTAAGCCCGACTGCAATAACAGGAAAACGGGATGCTTCGAGGAGTGTTTTTATTTTGTTTATATCATTATTGGGTATTGTCTTTTCGTTAATAAAGTCCGGATAAGGGTCGTAGATTATTTCATAATCAGCTATATCAGCCGGAAGTCCTATGTGTACAGGTCCGGGATATGAGGCCATACTTATCCTTAAGGCTTTTTCAATTACCTCTCTGGTATTTAACGTATTAAGTCTGAAAGTAGCTTTTGTGAGAGGTTCAAATAATTTCTGATGATCAATATTCATCTGGGTTGTCCGGTTGATCATTATCTCACCCATTTCGCTGGTAAATACTATAACCGGAGACCTGTCGAGTAAAGCTCCTCCTATCCCTGTTGCAATATTTGTTGCCCCGGGTCCGAATGTAGCATGGCACACGCCGGGTATTTTTGTGAACCTTGCAGTTACATCTGCCATTATTCCTGCGGCGGCTTCATTAGAGGTAAGAATAAACTCTATTCCTGCCTTTCTGAATGCTTCCAGGTAAGGAATTGAAGGACCTCCGGGAATGCCGAAAACATATCTTATACCGTTAATAAATAGTTGATTGGCAATATATTCTGCAACAGTCATAATTAAATACTTTCCTCTTAACAAAACTATTAAATAATATGTTTGATTCCTACTGTAGGGGAATTCAATATTATTCACGCTTTTATAATTATTTTTTTTCTGATATTTGACGTCAAATATTTTTTCATTGCACAGCAAGGGAAACACTATCTTCTGGGCTATCATTGCCTGCCTTCTCTGGTCGACAGCTTATGCCAGCATTAAGATCGGGTTACAATATGATGAACCATTTCATTTTTCCGGACTCCGCTTTATTATTTCCGGACTTCTTATTCTGCCATTTACCGTTAAACCATCCGTTTACATTAAAATGATAAAGGAATACTGGAAAGTTGTTGCATTGGTTACACTGTTGCAGACTCTTATCAATTATTCGTTGTTTTATCATGGCCTTAATCTGGTTCCCGGAGCTATTGGGGCCGTTATTGTTGGTTCTCAACCCCTTGTGACTGCAATAGTAGCTTCCATGATGCATTCTGATGATCATCTTACCCGGAAGAAAGTGGCAACAGTCATCTCTGGTCTTGCAGGGGTAATCCTTATCAGTGCCGGCAGGCAGGTTTTTCGTTTCGGTACTGCAATTGAACTTGTGGGTATTATAATGATATTGGGTGCAAATGCGGCGCTCTCTGTCAGCAATGTCATAGTATCTTTGAAAAGCAAGGGATTGAATCCTCTTGTTTTAAGCTCTTCTTCTCTGTTTACTGGAGGAGTTATACTATATCTGGTTTCAATCCCGACGGAGGGCACCCCAACCCTGCCATTGCCTGCTGAGTACTGGATGGTTCTGGCTTGGCTGAGCATAATGGCTGCGGTGGCATTCTCAATATGGTTTAAGCTTTTGCAGAGACCAGGGGTGAGAGTATCTGAATTGAATCTCTGGAAATTTATTATCCCTGTTGTGGGAGCTATACTGAGCTGGCTCATAGTGCCTGATGAGAAACCTGAATGGATTACGGTAACCGGTATGATAATTATTATATCCTCTTTGGTATTGTTTAATACTAATTTTAAAAATTTACCTGGAAAAAATCAGGTTTGAATCCATGAAGAAGAGACTGATAGCCTTAGGTGCTTATTCATTGTTCTGGTTAGCATATTTCTTCTTTGCACGGCTATTCTTTATAGTGATGCAGTACGAGTCTTCACTGAAGAACGGAGCAGGAGAGCTTCTGGCTACATTTATAAACGGATTAAAACTGGATATTTCCACAGCCGGATATTATATGCTGATACCGTTATTACTGGCAATACCCGGCATCTGGTTCTCCGGCAACTGGTATAGATTTATTATAAGATGGTATACATATACTCTCATAGTTTTTTCATCTGTTATAATAGTTGCGGATGCCAATCTGTATTCATATTGGGGATTCCGCATGGATTATACTCCGGTAATGTATCTTAAAACACCGGCGGAGGCAATGGCATCAGTAAGCACACTGAAGGCATCCGGATTTTTTCTGACTATTCTTGCCGTATCAGCAGTATTTATTTTTGCATACCGAAGAGCTGTGGACAAGTATTTTAGCGGCATGGAGAGAGTCAGGGGAAGACTGATTATAACGCTGATATTTATTGTATTGCTGGGATCACTCATAATCCCTATAAGAGGTGGTTTTGGAGTAGCACCGATCAATGCTGGAAGTGTATATTTCAGTCCGAAAATGTTTCTGAACCACACAGCAGTGAATGCAGTCTGGAATGTCGGAACAACTGCCTTCACCCGGAAACCGGTTACCAATCCTTATAATTTCGGGGACATAGGGTGTGCCATTGAGCTGGTTGATTCCCTTATAGCTGTTAAAGGTACTCCTGAAAAAGTTCTGAATACTTCTGTCCCAAATATTCTTTTCCTTATTCTGGAGAGTTTCAGCGCTTATCTGATAGGACCATTGGGAGGTGATTCCCTGGTAACCCCGAATTTTAACCGGTATGTTAAGGAGGGGATCCTGTTCAGCGAGTTTTATGCCAGCGGAACACGAACTGATAAGGCAATGCCGGCAATACTTAACGGTTATCCCGCTCAACCTGCACAATCAATCATAAAGGAGCCGAAAAAGAGCCAGTCCCTGCCAGGTTTAGTCAGGATACTTGCTGAAAAAGGTTACCGGAGTGCTTTCTGGTATGGAGGAGAGATCAACTTCGCAAATTTCAACTCATTTGTAATTGGTTCCGGGTTTAATACCATAATCACAAAGGATAACTTTGATCCTGGAGACTTTAATTCAAAATGGGGTGTCCATGATCATAAGCTTTTTGAAGCTCTTAAAGATTCAATGGAAAAGGTTAAAGAACCTTTTATCAGTGTAGTACTTACTTTGTCGAGCCATGAGCCGTTTGATGTTCCGATGGAACCTGTTTTTGTTGGAAGAGATAACATGATAAAGTACAAAAACTCAGTTTATTATGCCGATAAGTGCCTCGGTGCGTTCATTGACTGGGCTAAAACGACAGGGTGGTGGAAGAATACACTGGTTATCATGGTTGCAGATCATTGCGGAAGGGTTTCGGAAGATATGCCGGCTCATTCCCCGGAGCTTTTTAAAATACCAATGCTCTGGACCGGAGGAGCTTTGGCAAGAACCGGTTTAAAGATAAGCAAGCATGGCGATCAGACTGATATTCCTGTTACCCTGATGAATCAGCTTGGCCTTAGTGTAAGATTTCCGTTTGGGAAGGACCTTTTATCCGGAGAGAGTAGTTCATTTTCATTTTACACTTACAATGAAGGATTGGGTTTCATAACCGACAGTTCAGTATATGTTTATGACCATAAGATGAAAGGTCATTTAATTAAGGAAGGAGATGGAGCTGATTTTGCCGAGAAGGCTGGCAAGGCATATCTGCAAGTGCTTTTCAATGACTATCTGAAGAGATAGTCATCCTTCCCTGTTCTTATTCCTGTAAATGTTGCCGGAGATGGATCAGGTATTACCAGCTCTTCTTTTTCTTGTCCTTCTTTCCGGATTTCTTTTCCCACCGGAGAGGTTTTACGGAGTCCTTTTTCCTGCCGTCTCTTTTTCCTGTTTTGAGCGGTTTATAGTCCCATGAAAACATAACTATTTGATAAGTAGCAAATAAGAGAATTATTTATTGTAAATTTGGG
>MENI01000073.1 GCA_001768195.1 Bacteroidetes bacterium GWA2_40_15
ACTCCGGCTACGAATACTGGAAAAATATTGCACAGGACCGGGCAGATTATCTGAAGGAGAAGGATGATATAGGCAATAAAGTTGTTGAGCTCCTGGAACAGCGTTTCCCGGGAATATCATCACAGGTTGAGGTTATTGATATAGCCACTCCTCTCACCTTTGAACGATATACCGGCAACTGGAAAGGATGCTTCGAAGGGTGGCTGATTACACCTGAAAATTCAAAAGTACTGATGAAGCCTATGTCGCAGTCAATCCCCGGATTGAGTAATTTCTATATGTGCGGTCAATGGGTTGAACCGGGTGGTGGTTTACCTACTGCTGTGATGTCAGGCAGGAGACTGGTGAAAAGAATTTGTAAGGAAGATGGGAGACGGTTTAGAACTACCTAATACTCATAACTCAAAAATGCAATAGATTGATTTAGTAATAGTTATCAAGATAGTAAAAATGGACAGAAGAGATTTTATGGGCAAACTGGCAGCTATAGCTGTTGCTGGAGCTGCAATTGGGCAGATTGATCCCAAAGATTTAAGAGTTGTGAAAACTGAAGGAAAAAAAGGGATACTACCGAAGCGAATTCTTGGAAAAACAGGAGTTGAAGTGAGTGTACTTGTTCTTGGAGGTGTTGCAGGGATGGGTATGAAACCGACAAATGAATTCAATCCTGCTGATCTGGCCAATGCTGCTATTGATGAAGGGATAACCTATCTCGACACTGCACCAGGTTATAGCAACGGGCAATCAGAGCTCAACTATGGTGTTGTAATGGCTAAAAGAAGAAATGATGTGTTCCTTGCTTCAAAAACGCTCAGCAGGACTTACGACGGAACTATGCGTGAGGTGGAGGAAAGTCTGAAAAGGCTTCAGACCGACCACTACGATCTGTTTCAGGTACACAGTGTTCTGGAAAAGGAGGATGTCTCACTCTGGAGCAAGCCGGATGGTATGATGAAGGCATTTTATAAGCTTCGTGATGAAAAGGTTACAAGGTTTATCGGAGTCACCGGACATGAGTCGGCCGATGCAATGAACAGGGCAATAGATATGTATGATTTCGATACCATCCTTACGACTTTTAATCCGGTTCCGCGAAGATTACCGTTCAGGGAATCGGTACTTCAAAATGCCATCAAAAAGAATATGGGTATCATTGCCATGAAGGTGATGGGTGGAGGAGGAGGCGCACTCGCTAAAGTGAATCCTGCCAAAAATATTAATGGCAACTGGTACTGGGATGAAACAGTTCACCAGGCAGAGGTGTCTGATCTGATCAGATATGTTCTGGGTTTACCTGTATCCTGTGCGAATATTGGAATGAAGTCAATTAAGGAACTGGAGGTAAACGTTACTGCCGTAAGGGATATGAAGCCATTTACAAAAGATGAACTGGTTAAACTTGAAACATTTATGGCATGAATAAAATAAACCGTCGTAAATTTGTATATTCTGTAGCAGGAGTTACTGTAATGAGCTCACTGGGGTTTGCAGCAAATAATTCAAAGGAGATAAAACTAAAAGGAAAAGAATCATCCTTAATAAAACACTGGGATGTAATAACCATCGGGAACCTCTCCCGAAACAGGTACTGGGGGGAGAGCTATGAAAAACCTCTTCGCGGTGCAATATGTACATGCACAGTGATATCGGGGGAGCAGTTCCATCTGCTGGTTGATCCTTCACTTGAAGATCTGAATTCTATGGCAACTGAGCTCGACAGGAGAACCGGCCTGGCAATTGATGAAATCGATACTGTTTTTATTACCCATCAGCATGGCGATCACCTCTACGGTCTGAAGCACTTTGTCAAAGCAAAATGGTATGCAGGAGCAGAAGTGGCAGCTGCAATTAATAAATCAGGAAAGTATGAAAAGCAGATTGAGCCTGCCGGAAAAACCCTTTTCGGAGAGATAGACGTTATAAAAACATTCGGCCATACACCAGACCACTATGGATTAAGATTCGATCACAACGGCTATTCTGTTATGATAGCAGGTGATTCTGTAGCTACTCTCGATTACTGGAATGGCGGGCAAATGTATTATAATGTAATGGATATGACGGAATCGACAAGAACACTCGATATGATCCGGTCAATTGCCGATATCATTGTGCCGGGGCACGATAATTACTTCCTGAATCTTAAATAGAGTAAGCTATTATTGTCTTACCTCCAGATCGGCAGCTGACTTTATCTTTGCGTCACCTTTTTTGTCCCAGATAAGGATCTCACAGTGAAGGGGATTTAATATTTCTGTTCCCGACAAGGTAAAATTCGATAATACCCTTTTATTAAAATCCGTAACAGACAGGCCTGTTTCTGAATAGTCCGCAAAAAGATCCTTGAAATCAAGTATAAGCTTGCCTCCTTTATCGGTACCTTTGATACTTAGTCCGGGATAAACCATCCCCCCATCCTCTTTGAATCCTGTCAATCCTTCAAAAACAAAATAGGTAGTTTCATCTATTCCGACTTTATTATCAACAATTACCTTTTCCTGATCACCCGAATAGAGATAGATCTCATTATATCCCACTCCTGTGCTTTCAGTAATAATTTTATCACTGGACACAACTTTAAAGGCAAGCCCGGCAGAAAATGCTCCGTCACCTTTTTTATCGCTTATACCGACATTCAGCTTATATTCCCGGCCAGATCGCATCGGCGCAGCCACAGTCACTTCTGAAGTAAGAAGAAGCGGATCCAGTTTTATTCCATCAGGATAGTTACTGTAGAGATCTTCAGCAAACAACATGGTATCCCCTTCCATGCTTAAAACCAACAGGGACATATCAGGAAAAACAGACTCATTTTCATTATTGAAACCCTCAATTTTATTGAAGTTCACAACAAATGTTTCACCATATACGAAAGTGTTCCTGTTTATCTTTTTATCGCCAATTGTGAGATATACTTCATCGCATGAAATACCATCTCCTTTGGTTAGTAATCCGGATAATAAATCTTTGTTAACAGATTTGCTGAACTGGCAACCGGACATCAAAGCCAGCAGGAGAATTGCAATACCAGAGGTTTTCATTTCAGGAAATTTTAATTTAACATTATAATCAATTAAATATCATAATTAAACATAACCGTTAATAGTTAACTACCAACGTGGTCTGTTGTAGGCTGTTACAAATTTACGTCCTCCTATCACTATAGCCGGATCACCATTCTGTTCATTTTGCTTCAGAAGCGAATAACGTGATGTTTTGCCTGTTGTCTGAGAAACAGATAGAATTGTCTCTCCGTCAGTTTTCCAGATACCCCGGTCATTATCCTGACTTCCTGTTCCCCCGTAGGCAGATTTGTCAACCGTATATGCTGAAACAGAACCTGAATAAAAGTATTCGTATGTACCATTGGCGTTAAGAGTGATACATTCTTCCCTGCTTGAACCTCCACCCGAATAAGAATTATAACTGCTTGTGATCATACACCATTTACCGACAAGCTGCGGATCGACCCTATCGGGTCTGATGTCTCCTGTTTTTGAATAAACAGCAGAATTTGCATTCTGTGAAAGAGTAAGCTGAATGCCTTTAAGGTTGCAATTAAAGGTAACAGAACCATCAGTTCCTGTTATTGTAAGAGAATTTCCATAAGATGTATAGTTATAGGAGGTCCCATTATAAAGGAGTAATCCGTCAGGATAAAAGATGATCTTACCCTGTTGCCCTTCCCAGATTCCTGAGAGTTCGGAACCTGAACCAGGAGAAGCATCATTATTACCGGCCATGTTACTCATATTACCTGTTTGCTGATTTGTGGCTGCAACAGGCTGATTGATCTGGGTATTATTCTGAGTATTTGGAGCATTCGAAACATTTGAAGAGATGTTTACACCTGGTTTGCTAAAGGTTACAGCAACCTGAAGATTTCCTCCTGAGAGTGTCAATGTATTCTGACCAAGCTTATAATCATAGATCACAGGCTGTACTCCATCATCAATGGTAAGCATGCCATTCTCTGCTTTATACCTTATAGGCATACCTTGTAATTCGCCGGTACCACTATCAAGCAGGAGCATCGTGATCGGGAAATTACCATTGCTGAATGTCCATGTTCCTGAAACAGATTGGGCATAAACTCCCATGAATATATTTAGAATAATTGCCAATACAAGCAATAATTTTTTTAAAGTTTTCATAATCACTGTCGAATAAAATGAATACTGATGTGGCCTATAATCTTCAAAATATCATATTCAAGAAATCTCAGCAGAATAGAAGATATGTGAATTAAAAAGTTCAAACAATCTTTGGATATATTTGTTCGAATCTATAAATAACTCAGGAACTTATCCAAAAAATATGATAATTGTCATTTAATGAATTACAGAATTCCATTAAAGCAGACAGGGGGAAAATTTACAGGTACTTTTCCCTGGCCTCAGCCAGAGTTTTATAGAACAGGTTTTCGAGTTCAGGATTTACACCTTTCAACCCTTCTACAACTTTTTCAGCCCAGCTGAGATATTCCACGATGCGATAATGTGTCCACCAGTCAGGAGGGTCAAGGGTGATATCACGCAGATTAGTGATCTTATCTGCCATCTTGAGTTTCTTTGCCCTTATTGATAAATGATTTGCATGTTCAATCTGCATCTGTTTCCTCACCTGCTTCTCAAGTGTTTTGTCATCAGTTACTTCCATTGTAAGAGCCAGCAACTCTTCCCCAAACTTTGCAGATATTTCCGACATAAGTTCTCTTCGCTCATCAACTGAGTTGACCGTATCCTCTATTACATCATGAAGGATTGCAGCTGCAATAAGGATGGGATCAGTCTCGCCTCCTTCGTTAGCAAGAAGGCTAGCGACCTGGATAGGATGATTTATATAAGGGATCTCCCTTTTTCCCTTCCGGCGTTGCGTCCTGTGCCTGTGAGAGGCAAATTCCAGCGCTTTTAATATCAATCCTACCCCTGTCATTTACCGGTGAGTGTTAAATCTGCCCTATGGTTGAAACAGGCTGCTCTCCCTGAGGTTTTGCTTTCCCCTTGAAGTGACAGCCGGATTAACATCCAGCTTAAGCATATTTTTGACATTTCCTATATCTATTGCAGTTGCGTATACCAGCTTTGTTGCTTTCAGAAGTTTGCCATAATCGATGCCTTCAGTTACATCCCTGTATGTATGATAATCAGGAGTAAAACCGCAGAAAAACCATACTGACGGGATTCCGAACCGGATAAAGGAATAGTGATCGCTTCTGAAATAAACCCGTTGCGGATGGGTAAGATTTGAGTACCTGTAATCGAAGCCCATCTTAATTCCTGACCGGGAGTTTACTTTTCTGATTGAGGCATCGAGCTCCGAGCTCAAAAGGTCAGATCCTATAAGAAAAAGAGAGTCGGTATGGTTCCGTCCGAGCATGTCCATATTGAGACAGGCGGTGATCTTTTCGACGGGGACCGGACAATTATTTATGAAATAATGCGATCCGTTCATTCCCTGTTCCTCTCCTGTGACCCAGGCCAGGATAACAGAGCGCCCGGGCCTTTCGGCCAGCAAAGCCTGTCCGATCTCCATTAGGGCAACAGCTGCTGTTCCATTGTCATCAGCAGCAGCGATTATCTCTCCGTCATCAATGCCGCGGCCATCATGATGACCACAGATTACAACATACTCATTCTTCAGTATGGGATCAGAACCTTCAACAACGGCAATAACATTCCGGGAAGTGGCCTTGTAGGTTTCAACTTCAACATCCAGTTTAACGTGTACATCAGGCAACTCCTTTACGTTAAGTCTTTGCCCCTGCCGTACTGCAGTAAACATTCCTGTTACCTCCTCCTTACTCAGGCCCAGCAATCCCGCGGCAAGCTCATGACTGATCTCAGCCTGTGTAAAAGGCAGAGAGGGCCTTGTTGCTGAGCTTTGCCTGTTCCGGCTGTCATCAGCATCAAAACTGGTTCTCTGGGAATCATAAACGATACCAAGACGACCTGTTGGTATATAGTCATAAAAACCCGAAAATGTTCTTATCCGCGCTTCCTTCTCCGGGCTTACAACAGAAAATACGGCAGAAGCTCCGCATTTGCGTATTTCAGCAACAATACTTCCCAGCCTTGCCGTCAGCCATGCGCTCATTTCAGGATTTTCTCCCGGCAGCGGTTCATCAAGGATTACAACAATTTTTCCTGTAAGGTCAAGTCCTTCAAGATCATCCCATCCTCCTGCAGGATCATTTACTCCTAAACCTGCAAAAATTATGTTTCCGGAATAAGAGCCGTTCACGGAAAAGTTACCGCCGAAAGACTTTCCGAAATAATAGACAGTCTCACTTCTGCCTCTTACCACCATTTTTGTACCCGGGTATGATACCGAAGTTACATTAAGCGGTACCTCCTGATAAAAAGATCCATCAGGCATCAATGGTTTCAGGCCTGCATGCTGTGCCCAGTTACCGATATAGAGTGTTGCTATTTCAAGTTCATGTGACGGTGTCTCCCTGCCCATGAATTCCTTTGCGCCCAGAAAATCGAGGTTATATCTCAGCTCCTTTTCCGTAATGGTCTTTAATCCTTTTGTCTGGGAATAGCTTAATATGTTAAGCGTCATGAATATTATTGCAAAAAATATCCATAAAGCTGATCTGCCTTTTTTCATAGCTATGGTTTAGATTATACATATGTTTATTGCAATAATACTGAAAATATTCCATAGCAGTTCAAAACAAAAACAAAAAGGACTGGGGCTGTTGAAAAAGTCCTTTTTAACCGCAAAGAACGCTAAGATGTTGCAAAGAACGCTAAGCTAAAACACATAATTTCAGCCCTTTGCGAACTTTGCGTCTTGCCTTTGCGCCCTCTGCGGTTAAGGGATTTTGCCTTTTTCAACAGCCCCGATAGTCCGAGACCCTGATATTTATTCGTATCTTTGCAATCGAAATTTTTCGTGCAGTAATCAGGGCTTGATAATAAAAGTTATAAGTTTCAGGGATGGCAAATGAGAAAGAGAAGGACGATAATTCAGACAAGGACTGGATTTCGATAATTTCAAGATATAACAGACCTGATGGTCTGAAGAGCTGGTGGCAGATAATTAATTCGCTCGGTCCATATATTATTTTATGGATACTGATGGTAAAAACCATAGATATTTCTTACTGGCTGACATTGGGTTTAGCAGTCCTGACTGCCGGTTTCATGGTGAGGATCTTTATTATATTCCACGACTGTGGGCATGGTTCTTTCTTTAAGTCACAGAAGATGAATAAGATAATAGGGATAATCATGGGATTTTTAGTATTCACACCATATCATAAATGGCATCGTGACCATAAAATACATCACCAGACTGTCGGCAATCTTGACAAAAGAGGTATAGGAGATGTAAACACCCTGACAGTTGAAGAGTACTTAAAACTATCAAAATGGGGAAAATTTTCTTACCGGTTCTACCGGAATCCCTTCTTCCTGTTCGGCATTGCTCCCATCCTTCTGTTCACAATACAGAACCGGTTCACCAAAGGATACATGTCTTTAAGGGAAAAGATGTATGTGCATCTGACTAACCTGGCACTTATAGCAGTAGTTGCTGCGACAATCATGCTTATAGGATGGAAAACTTTTCTGTTGATTCAGCTACCGGTTCTTTATATTGCCACAGTCCATGGGGTATGGCTTTTTTACGTCCAGCACCAGTACAGGGATGTATTGTGGGAAGATGAATCAGGCTGGGACTATAAAACAACTGCACTGCACGGCAGTTCGTGGTTTAAGCTTCCCCGGATACTAAACTGGTTCACCGGAAATATTGGCTTTCATCATATACATCACCTGAGCCCACGTATGCCCAATTACAACCTGAGGAAATGTCATTATGAAAATCCTATCTTTCATAATGTTAAACCATTAACATTTTTCTCAGCCTTTGAGTCATTGTTTCTCAGGGTCTATGATGCGAAAAATAAAAGAATGATCAGATTCAGTGAAATCTGACCATTCAAATAATTATTTTACAGTCTTGTCCAGCGGACGGCCCAGGTCTTCATAAAGGCTTTTCCTTCCGGCTTTGTCGCCAACAAGGATCTCGAAGGCAAACTTTGCCACCTGTTCAGCTACAGCTCTCGGAACTACCACCACTCCATCACCGTCGGCTACAACAACATCACCCGGGCATACCAGTACTCCTCCTATTACCACGGGACGATTGATCGATTCAATTTCATTCCTTCCGGGACGAATTCCCCTTCCTTTCTTCCTGAGGTATATAGGGACCTGCTGCAAACCAACTTCATCGGTATCCCTGCATCCGGCATCAGTTACCACTCCCACGGCACCGGCTTTAACCCAGCCAAGAATATTGTTTGATCCGATAGAACCAATATCCTTGTCCTCAACATCATCTATAACTACTGCAGAACCGGGTCTGAGTATCTTAAGGAATCCTTCATGCGAATAGGTTCCATACCAGTTTCCTTCCCATTGTTTGAAATTTTCACCAGTAGCAGGCAGCGCAGGTTTCTGTGTTGGTACATACCTTACCGTAACTGCAATGCCACGGAATACATGTTTAAAATCCTTCAGGTCGACCCAATCTGCATGTATTGCCTGGTCAACAAGACCTGTACCGGAAAGACCAACCATATCAAGGCCATCGGAGACATCAGCAACACGAAGATCCTTATAAAGATCCAGGATCTTCTTGTCATCAGCTTCCGGATAGGTCTTTGTCTGGATGTAATTAATTCCTTTCTCAATTGATGCTTTATCAGGCGCCTGGGCTACTGTTAACAAATTAACGGAAGCCATGAGGATCAGCAATAATAATACTTGTTTTTTCATAGTGACTATTATTAGTTAATGAATTAGTACTATAGCGGTAGTCAGTATAGTGCAATAAATATAGGAAAAAAAAACAAAAAAAGAAGGTGCCCTTCTGAGGCACCCTCCTGCGATTATTACCAGAAACCTAAAATACTACTTTTTATCATAGACCATAGACAGCTTTCTCTCACCATTTGGTGAGGTGGCTGTGGATTGTATAGTAATAGTTTTCGGATCAGTCAGTGACCATACTTCAACGGTTTTCATGTTGATAGTCTCTCCATTCATTTCGAATGTCCTTGAAGTATTGATTGTAAGCGTTTTGCCGTCAGCAGACCAGGAAGCCACTGATTTGCTGTCGCCCCGCGGAGAGGTATTTATACTCTCTTTTCCGTCAAGGGTATATTTCATTGTCGTGGTTACAGTTTCTCCATCACGGTTGGTCCTTGTTCTCTCAACACTCAAAAGATTTGCCTCCTGTGCGGCAATAAAATTACCACCACCCATTCTTGTATTATCACCTAAAGTACTTTTTGCTTCATTCAATACCCAGCTTCCTGAAAAGTTGACCTTAGCGGTTTGAGCCTCTGTAATAACCGGTATAAAGAGACAAAACACCAAAGTAAATAAGAGCGTTCTTAATAAATAAGTTCCGATAATTCCTGTTTTCATAATTATTGTTTTAATATGGATTAAACATGTTAAAGACAACTCTTATGAAGAAATTATTCCCTGATCGAAGAAATTATTTTCAATTTCTCCGGATTTTGCACCGGGATATACAATCCGGAAAGTTTTTTTGATTAACTTTTGATCAATATTTTACAACTATGGACAAATCAGATACAACCAAGACTTCCGGCAGAAGTGGCAATGGAAGTCCATCCGGAAAAGGCAGCCGCCGGACATTTATAAGGAATGCTGCCGCAGCCTCTTTAGTGCTGGCATCTCCCGACCTGATAAAATTGTCAGTTATTAGTAATGGAAAAGATAAAATCCCCGGTGAAATGCCATGGTATCGGAGAGTTACGCGCTGGGGACAGACTAATATTACAGAAAAAGATCCTCCGGGTTATGACATCCAGTGGTGGCGAAAGCACTGGCAAACCACAGGTATACAAGGTGTTATTATAAATGCCGGAGGAATTGTAGCCTATTACCCCAGCAAAATTCCTCTGCATCGCCAGGCACAATATCTTGCAGGCAGGGATCTTTTTGGTGAGCTCTGCAATGCAGCTCATGAAGATGGATTGGCAGTATTTGCCAGAATGGATTCGAACCGGGCGCATGAAGAGTTCTACAAAGCTCACCCTGGCTGGTTCGCAATTGATCCGGAGGGCAAACCATACAAAGCAGGTGAATTATTTGTTACCTGTATTAACAGTCCTTACTACAATGAACACATCCCGTCGATACTCACTGAAATATTCAATCTGTATCAGCCTGAAGGATTTACCGATAACAGCTGGAGCGGTCTCGGCCGTGATTCAATCTGTTATTGTGAGAATTGCAGGACAAGCTTTCATGCAAAGACAGGAAAAGAACTACCGGCTGTTAAGAACTGGAACGATACATCTTACCGCCTCTGGATAAAATGGAATTATGAGAGAAGAGTTGAAATATGGGATTTGAATAACCTTACAACTAAAAAGGCGGGAGGTACTGACTGTATCTGGTCAGGAATGAACAGCGGATCTGTCAGTGGTCAGGCGCGAAGCTTTCGTGATCTGAAAGAGATCTGCAAACGTGCCGATATTCTAATGCTCGATTCACAGGCAAGAAGCGATGCAGGCGGATTCCAGCAGAACGCCGATACAGGAAAACTTATCCATGGCCTTCTGGGATGGGATAAACTCATCCCTGAAAGCATGGCAATGTACCAGGCCGGGAGACCTACTTTCCGGCTGGCAGCCAAACCGGTAGCCGAAGCACGTATGTGGATGACCGAGGGAATAGCAGGAGGTATCCAGCCATGGTGGCATTATGTAAGCGCCTCTCATGAAGACCGCCGGATATATAAGACAGCAGGTTCCGTATTTGAATGGCACAAAACAAATGAAGAGTTCCTGATCAACCGGACACCTGTTGCCACTGCCGGAGTCATCTGGTCGCAGCAGAATACTGATTTCTATGGCCGCGACGAAAGTGAAATTATGACAGATCTTCCATGGAGGGGAGTCATTCAATCTCTCATAAGGGCCAGGATCCCTTATTTACCGGTGAATGCTGATCATATCGACAGGGATGCAGGGAAACTATCGCTCATAATACTGCCAAACCTTGGAGTCATGACTGATGACCAGATCGCAGCAGTAAAAAGGTTTGTAAAGGGAGGCGGAGGACTCATTGCCACTGGAGAGAGCAGTCTGTACAACGAGTGGGGCGACAGGCGCTCCGACTATGCACTTGCTGATATTTTCGGAGCACATATCACATCGAAGACTGGTTCGGAACTCAGAAAACAGGCTGCTGAAACATATCATACTTACCTTCGCCTGTCGCCTGAGATGAGATCAGATTATGACGGTCCCAAAACAAATCTGAAACCTCATGCAGGTGCCGCGAGGCACCCGGTATTGAAAGGTTTTGATGAAACAGATATTATATCGTACGGAGGATCGCTGAATCATTTAATGCCGGATGCCGGTACAGAAGTTCTTATGACCTTCATTCCTCAGTTCCCGATATATCCTCCGGAGACTGCATGGATGAGGGAGCCTGTTACAGATATCCCTGGTCTGATAATCAACGCTATCCCTGGCAGTGGGCGTATAGCCTTTTTACCTGCCGATATCGACAGACAATTCGGCCGTTATAATCTTCCCGATCACGGTAGCCTTCTGGCTAACATTGTCCGCTGGGCAGCAAAAGATGATTTACCGCTTGAAGTTGAGTGCGCCGGACTGATCGATTGCAATCTATACCGGCAAAAGGAAAATCTTATACTGCATCTTGTAAATCTTACAAGCGCGGGAACCTGGCGCCAGCCTGTGGATGAGTATATTCCTGTTGGTCCGGTAAATATCAGAATAAGATTACCTGAAGAGGTTCAGGGAAAAAGACTCAGGTTTCTTGTTTCAGGAAAGGAAATGGTACTTTCTGCAGAAAAAGGATGGGCCGGCTTTACCATCAATTCAATTACCGATCATGAGGTTGTAGTAATTAATTGATATTTTATGTGGTTTTATCATTGATGGCGTAAGACTTAAGGCCTAAGGTGTGAGGTGTGACGAAAAAAGTTGACACATATTGTATTATAGCTTAAATTTGTGTTAGTTCTTTCACAACTTAAAACCAAATGTCATGAGAACCTTTATGTCAGTTTTGATAATATTTGCAGCTATTTCACTGCAGATCAGCGCTCAGCCGGTGTCAGACTACACTTACAAACTCGATAATGGCATCACGGTAAAAACTGAAAGAACCTGGAGCCAGGTATGGGTACAGCAGAAATATTCCGAAATGGCTACAGGTGACAAGACAAGTCCCATCTCGGTTAACATCAGGGTGCTTGGCTCCCTTATTTCAGGCTCAGAGTATAAACTTATGAGCGGGGGAAAAGAGGTAAAGCTGCAGGGAGTAGCTCCGGGAACCTATGACCTCAGGTTAACATTCAAACTTTCCGGAAAACCAGGAACTTTGAGTTTTATTGTTGGCAATATTTTAATAAAACCAAAGTCTAAAACTGCAGTCGATGTGACTCTGTATGACTACCAGGTGATGATTGATGATGCACCCGGATCACTTAACGGAATGGCTGCCTATGAAACCGATATCGACAGGTGCAAGACACACACCATACAGGATATTTATGAAGGTATTCCGATATTCTATGAGTCGGGCAAACACGACAAGCCGTTAAACCTTGCAAAGGTGGAGAGTAAAACCAGAGGGCAGATCAAGCCGGGAACCTATGACGTTCTCATTTCTGTTGGAATATCTACCCAGACTCATAAAGTATGGCTCGAAAATTTCATCTTGAAACCGAATACAAAATACAAAATAACCATAAATCTTAATGCCGGCGGTATTCAGTACACCGGTGGTAACAAAGAGGTAAGCGGTTTGCATTTGTACCCTGCCGGAACAGCAGCAAAACAAACAGGCAACCCTGCTCCAAACAAAAGCCTCGAAACAATCAGTTATGATAATGTTGCAATTGCGAACTGCACTTCACCGGGAGTTTATGACGTATTGATCAATTACGGAAAAGGTAAAAGATACGAATGGCGGAAGAACATAGCGATTTCAACCGGGAGCAAGTCTGACATAAAGTAGGAAGGCTGTAGAGGCTTTAGAGGGTATAGAGGCTGTAGAGGCTGTAGAGGCTAATAGATTTCATAGCTAAGAATACTTATAAAGTATTTGAGTAAATACCTACTCTACAGATAAGTTATAGTTAATTACCAAGGCAAACGGATTTTAATAGCGTAATTTAGTTCGCTTTTAATACTTTCCCCTCCTTTTGAAGGAGGGGTGGCCGCAGCACACAGATAATTAATATGTTACAATGATTGTTTGCGGCCGGGGTGGTTGATTTAATTGTATTGTTTTTTACATTGCTGACTTATGTTGTCCTTCAAAAAAACTAATAAATACTTAATGGTAATCCCCTTGGTGAATATCATAAGATGCAGGACTATGAAAAAAGTGATAACAAACTACTGCGCTTAGGATTCACTGTACTGAGATTTGAAAACAGATTCGTATTCCGGGATCCTGAATTTGAAAAGTGAGATAAGAAAGATTTTAAAAAAAATAATCGGCCGGAAAGACAGATCAACCACCCCGGCCGGGAAATGAGCTTTGTAAACATCAGATAATCAACTATCCCGGCCACCCCTCCTTGAAAAGGAGGGGAAACTTCTTCTAGTTTTTCCTGCAACAAAACTATTCTTAAGTTGACGGCTATGCCCCCAACCTCCCGCTAAGGCGGGACAGGCTCTCCCGGAGGGGAGCTCTAAGACCAATACTTCACTCCATACCCCAACACCTCACACCTCACACCTGTCGCCTGTTGCCTGTTGCCTGTTGCCTGTTGCCTGTTACCTGTTACCTGCTTTTATATTTCAGGATTGTAAAACCAGTATCTCTTTTTTTCATAAATTGCATCCCTGATTTATCAGGAGAGTATTAAACATCATTAATATGATAAAGCTTGGTTTTGTAAGTGCAGTTCTGGGAGACTTATCTCTTGATGAGGTAATAACCTTTGCCTCTGATAATGAATATTCCTGCGTTGAGCTTATGTGCTGGCCTGTAGGAAAAGCCGACCGGAGGTATGCAGGTGTGACACATATAGATACAGCATCACTTGATGATAATGAGATCTCAAGGATCAAAGCTCTTCTAAGATCAAAGAATGTATCAATATCGGGGCTGGGCTATTATCCCAATCCACTGCATCCTGATAAAGCGAGATCCGATTTTTATATCAGCCATATAATGAAGGTTATCGATGCTGCGGCCAGACTCGAAGTCGGGATTGTAAATACATTCATAGGAGCTGATCCGGCAAAGCATGATGACGATAACTTTGCAAAATTCATGGAGTTATGGCCACCGGTAATAAAATATGCTGAGAAGAATAATATTAAGATCGGCATTGAGAACTGCCCGATGCATTTTACTAAGGATGAATGGCCTGCAGGAAACAATCTCGCCCATTCACCTTATATATGGCGAAAGATGTTTGAAGCTGTTCCTTCCAAAAACTTTGGCCTCAATTTTGATCCTTCACACATGGTATGGCAGATGATGGATTATGTGAAACCTGTTTCTGAATTCAGAGAGAAGATATTCCATGTACATATCAAGGATGCAAGAATAAACTGGGATGGGATCAACGACCGTGGCATTTTCACAGCTCCCAATAACATTCATACCCCTAAATTGCCAGGTCTTGGAGATATCAACTGGGGAAAATTCTTCTCAGCTTTATATGAATCGGGATATCAGGGTTCGGCATGTGTTGAGGTAGAAGACAGGGCATTTGAAGGCCCTCTTGAGAACAGGAAAGCATCTTTAATCCAGAGTCGTAATTTCTTAAGACAATTTATAACCCATTAATTTTAAGCACATTAATTATTTATGATTATGAAAAAAAGCTTATTGTCCCTGGCAGTGATAATCATCCTTGCAGGATTTGTCGCTCCGTCAAAAAAGCAATCCCTATTCAATGGTAAAGACCTTACAGGGTGGAAAATTTACGGAACGGAAAAATGGTATGTTGAAGATGGCCTGCTGGTATGTGAAAGCGGACCGGACAAAGGCTACGGCTACCTTGCAACAGATAAATTCTATAAAGATTTTGATCTTACAGTTGAGTTTCTTCAGGAGGCTAACGGTAACAGCGGAGTTTTTTTCCGTTCAACAATTGAAGGAACAAAGATAACCGGCTGGCAATGCGAAGTAGCTCCGAAGGGACATGATACCGGTGGTATTTATGAGTCCTATGGACGCGGATGGCTCAAACAGATCGAAGATGAAAAAGAGAATATTCTCAAGGTGGACGAATGGAACAAACTAAGGATAAAGGTTGTTGGTGACAGGGTACAAACATGGCTCAACGGACAACCAATGGTTGATTTTAGTGATGAAAAAATAGGAAAAGCCGATGGTTCCATTGCCCTTCAGATTCACGATGGCGGCGGCATCAAGGTCAGATGGCGCAAATTGGTTGTAGAGGAACTTTAGAGGTTATAGAATTCGTACCTGATAGTCCAGGTAAACTCCTGTCCGGGTTCCGCTTTAATCATTATATATGGTTCGGGGCAGGGTGTTGTCCAGCATGACCAGAATACCTGTTTAAGTAAAGGCCGGTCGCAGGTTATATGAACTCCTGCACCGGCTTTCTTATTTTCAATCCGGATATCATAATCTGAAGCATCAGGGCCGAATCCCTCAAATCCACCGCAGAATACGGTCTCTCCCTGTTTGAACTCCCTGAGGAATATGATCTTTTTGCCATCCACATCGGCAAGTGTTCCAAAACCGTTGCCCTCTCCTTTCAGGTTCCAGGGAAACTTTACTGTATAATCCGGTCCTACTTTCTGATTGTCAATAACAAAGAAGTTATGGTTGTATACAGGAGTTTCAATGGTCTTCCTGCCCGTATTCTTCAGTGTGTGAATCAGTTCCATCTCAGGTTTCCCGGGAACAAGTCTGACTGTCTTATGATAAACATAAGCATACTCTTTATCTGTAAGTTCATGTGTGAACTCAACCTGGTCAGATTTCTTCTTTACTGTCCATTTGCCATGGTTAACAACCGGGTATAACCTGGCGAAAGTATATGCCTTATCATCAGGTTTTGTCAATACCCCTACACCTATCTTGATAAATGTCTCACCCGGCTTAGCTTCCATATAGTCAAGCGCAGTGAACTCCTCAACAGGGCCCATTATAGCGTCATGAATTTCTGGGTCGTACTTATCGAACCATTGTCCGAAGTACTCATGACCGTTAACCTTCAGGCTGGGTATGTTACCGGCCCAGTCGAACCTGGTCCCGCGATAGTATCCCTTATCCTTATCGGGAAGATAGATTTTAGCTTTAATGATTTTGTTTGTTATCTCAGCTTCGGGAAATTTTGATGGTGGCATAGCTGCAATTGTTAGTACGGATAAAAAAATCAGAAAACTTTTCATATTCTAAGAGTTGGTTGCTGGTTTCTTGGTGCTGGTTGCTGGTTGCTTGGTGCTTGGTGCTGGTTGCTGGTTACTGGTTGCTTGGTGCTGGGTTAAATGGTTCCCCTCCCGGGAGAGCCTGTCCCGCGAAGCTTTAGCAGAGCGGGAGGTTAGGGGTGGGTTATCAGGTTTCTGGTTCCAGGTTAGTTTTACCGATTACTGATTACCCTTTCTCTTTGAACTGACATTCTTAACAAGAGTATCTGGTATAGAAAAGAGCTCAATGCCATTCCCTGTTCCAAGATTTGCAGAGTATTGTTTCAGCATCGGATTGTTCCAGTGCTCATGTACACCAAGGCTTGGTATAGGAGTACCACTACCATCAGGATCATACTTTATTCCTTCAGGCCAGTTCTTCGAATCGGCTGCCTGGTGAAGATAATCATCCACTCCTCTGATGTTGGGATTCTTTTCAGCCCTGTTATTCATTGGATCATGAGCATTGATGCCGTTCCATTCGGACCTCAGGAAGTCGAAGCAGACTGATTCAAGAGCAACCTGGTCGAGTGAAACAAACAGTGAGTTACACCAGTCATTATTGAAGGGAGGCATGAAATATCTGACAGGAACCCTGGTTTCAATTGAACCACCTCCGAAAAGTCCGTCAACAACATATAACAGGGTATTACGGCCAAGATACTTACTACCCATCATGTCAACCCTTACTCTGTATTTGTGGTATCCGCCATTCGATCCGGCAGCTCCCCTGGGTGTTATCAGGTAATTATGAAGGTGTCCTGCGGTCGGTCTGCCCTGTGATCCGAAATGATTCTTTGCTGTCAGAGATATTCCTGCAGCAATATGAGGTTTAAGGTTGGCTACATTGATAAGGTAGTCTGCCTCCACAATAACATCATAAAGAGGATCCTTCTGAACCTTATTTGAATAGATAAGATAATCCTTCTCGGTAGGTTTTGTCATCGTCCTGTTATGATGAGTGGCAAATTTATCCAGGTAGGCTACTTTTGGGAATTCAGCAAACCATACCTCAAAATTATGCCCGTAGATATCGGTCATCGGATCGCCAACCGAGATATCTTCCTGGGCAATTCCGCATTCATTAACAAGCTCACGAAGGATTTCAAGTACAAAATATGGTCCTGTTTCACATGTTCCATAACATGCGGCCTGCCTCAAAGGAGTAGGTTCAAAGGTTTCCGGATAGTTGTATCCTTTTTCCTTATCCTCATCGGTAAGCAGCCAGCGTGAAGTACCCTGGTTGATCTTGATGAAGATTTTCTCTCCTTTTTTGTAGCCGTCCTTCTTCTGGTATTTTTTGTTATTGAGGTTTTTGAATAATGCATCCCAGGATGCTTTTACTGATTTTTCGCCGGTAAGCTCCATTAATGACGCTCTGAACATTTTCTTAACAACTTCGCTGTTTGTATTTTCAGTCTTGAAGAAGTAATCTTTTGATTCAAATGTATTGAGACAGTTCTCATTTGTAGCCTGCGGATCCCACGCCCACACAACTCTTCCCGGTTTTATTCCTGTTGGTGTCCCGAAAGGCTGATTTGGTGCGTCTTCCGGACCCGAATAATCTGTATCCGCAGCCTGCAGGAAGTGAACACTGCTTGTAACTGATATTAACATGAATCCCAGCATGAGAAAGAACAGAGCTCCTGTCAGAAAGTATCTTCCGTTCATCAGGCTCGTTCTTGCTTTTCGGAAAGCAAGCGCTACCCCTCCTATTGAAAGAATGTAAATAACAAATCCAGACATAAGCGGAGCTGCTACTTTCATGCAAGGATATGAAGCCCTTGAAGGTTTTGGAATAACCCGTAAAAGAAACCATAATGTTGATACTATGCCTATCAGGAGTAATAATAGTCTGGGGGGTAACTTATGTTCCTCCAACCAGCTCCTTATTTTCCCCGGTTTTATATTCATTACAGAATTATATTTAAAATAATTCATAAATATAGAGAAAATGTGTGAAAAGAATCTGAGATCAGGGCTTGCTGAGTTAAATTGTGTTAAAAATCATTAAATTACATCAGGATTCAAAAATAGGTCATAAAATCATGCTTTGATAATAACGAATTTGTAAATTTGAGTAAAACAGATCATTTCACAATAAATCAACATTCGTATTTCATAAATAATCTAATCCGGAAAAATATGGGAAAGTCAGAAAAAATCAACCGTCGGAAATTCCTGGGATCAGCTGCAGCTGCTTCTCTCGCCTTTACAGTGGTACCAAGAGCAGTGCTTGGTGGTCCAGGTTATATTGCACCCGGTGACAAACTTACCTTAGGATACATAGGCTGCGGTACTCAGGGATTGAGAGAGATGGTACCCCTGCTTGAAAATCCTGCAGTACAGATAGTTGCTGTCGCAGATCCTAATAAAATGACAACCGACTATGTGGACTGGTCCCCGAACGGAATACGCGACAGTATCAGAAAAGTTCTTGGTGATAATACATGGGGAGAATCCTATAAGGGAATACCCGGAGGCAGGGACATAGGACAGGAGCTGGTTCAGAAATACTATGCCAAAGCAAAAGGGTCAGGCACTTATAAATGCACTTCATACGAAGACTACAGGGAACTGCTTGAAAAGGAGAAGGATATCAATGCTATCAAGATCATGACCCCCGATCATCTTCACGCTTCAGTCGCAATAGCTTCCATGAAGAAGGGCAAACATGTAGTTACGCATAAGCCTATTGCCAACAGGATGTATGAGGCAAGGCTTACTATTGAGACAGCAAAGAAATCAGGTCTGAGCACACACCTGCTGGCATGGAGCAAAAGACCCGGATATGATGTAATAAAGAAATGGATAAGCGAAGGTGCCATAGGTAATCTTAAGGAAATTCATAACTGGTCCAACAGGCCTGTATGGCCTCAGTGGCAATCAAATCCGACAGAGACTGTTCCTGTACCGAAAGATTTCAACTGGGCATTATGGCTCGGACCTGTCCCCGATCGTCCTTACCATCCAAATTATACCCATAATGTATTCCGGGGATGGTATGACTTCGGAGCCGGAAGTATAGCTGATATGGGCCATTACAGCCTCTTTCCGATGTTCCTTACTCTTGGTATTAATACTCCGGCTGTAAGCGCCGAGTCATATGCCACAACTACCCGTACAATAGTAAATAATGTTTCAACCGAGGTGAAAAATGATGTGGCATTTCCATTGTCATGTGTTGTAAGATTTAAATTTAAAGCACAGACTTCGCTGCCGGCTTTTGATCTGATCTGGTGGGATGGCGGAATAAGGCCTGTTAATCCAGAAGAATGGGAAAAGGCAGGTAAGGAACTGGAAAGAGAAGGAATGATGTTCGTTGGAGATAAAGGAAAGATAATGGCAGGTTTCAGGGGCGAGGATCCTGTACTCTTAGCTGGCGGAAAAGTAACACCGGCAGAGAAAGAACCACAGGAACGACGAAACTCAAACGAAGTGTGGATCGACTCTTTCAAAAACAATACACAATCGCCCGGCAGCTTTATCTATGCCGGACCGGTTACTGAGACAATTCTTCTCGGTGCTGTTTCACTCAGATCAGGTAAGAAGGTTGAATATGATGCTTCGGCAATGAAAATAACCAACCTGCCTGATGCAAACAAATACCTCATAAGAGAGTACCGTAAAGGATGGGAGTTATAGACAGCTGATTAAAAATTAAATAACCCATATTTAACTATTTATTTATGAGCAACATAACGAGACGAAGTTTTATTGAAAAGTCCGCGGTGCTTGGAGCTGCAGGCGCTGTAGCTCCATCACTCATTGGTTCCGGTCTGTATGCAAGTACTCCGCGTCAGACAAAGGATGATATTTCTCTTGCACAATGGGCCCTTGTGGACGAAGTTAAGGCCGGAAAGTGGAAAACCCTTGATTTTGCCAAAGTGGCTAAAAACGATTTTGGCCTGAACGGCATTGAGTTCGTAAATACCCTGTTTGAGGTTACCACAGAGGGATACCTTAAAAAGCTTAAGAAGAGCGCTGAAGACAATGGTGTAACGATGGTACTCATAATGGTCGATGATGAAGGTGACGGATGCGGCGCCACCATGCAGGAACGCCGCCAGTTCGACATCAACCACAGAAAATGGATCGATGCTGCACACTACCTCGGATGCAGTTCAATAAGGACCAATTGCAGGGGACCTGAGAATGTAAACAAAACAGAGGCTCTGAAATGGGCGACCGAGAGTTACCACATGCTCCTCGAGTATGCTGTTCCGGCTAAGATCAGTGTACTTATCGAAAACCACGGAGGTGTTTCAAATGACGCAGACTGGATGGTGTCACTTTTCAAAGAGGTTGATAACCTGTATTTCGGAGCATACCCCGACTGGCGCCGTCCGGCAGATAATTTCGACAATGTTGATTATCTTACTAAAATGCTCCCTTACTCAGGCGGAATGTCATACCGCAACCAGCCAACCGAGGAGCTTACAGCAAAAATGATAAAGCTTGCAAAAGATTCAGGGTACCGCGGATGGTATGGTATTGAATCGAGCGGGCGGGAGGAGATAAAGAAGGGGATCGGACTACTGAAGAAGTATCTGTTTTAGAAAGGCGGAAGGCTGAAGGGATAAAAGAAGGCGAGAGGAATCAGTAACACCTGATCCTTTCGCCTTTTTGCTTTTTCCTTTTTCCTTTCGCCTTTCGCCTTACGCCTTATGCCTTTTTCATCGCCTCAAGCACCCTTTCAGGTGTAAAAGGCATCTGGTATAACCTTGCACCTGTTGCATCGAATATGGCGTTGCAAATAACAGCACCAACCGCAATGATTGCTGGTTCACCACCACCATGAGGCGGCTGATCAGGTCTGTCAAGTATGATAGTTTCCATTTTTGGAACCCATGAAAACCTTGGCAGCTCATAAGTATCATAATTGCGATCAATAACATTGCCTCCTTCGAACCTGATCTCTTCAGTAAAGGTATATCCCAGCGCCATTGTTAAACAACCTTCCATCTGCATGGTTGCTCCGTGAGGGTTGACGCATAGCCCCATATCCTGAGCACATGCAATCCTTATAACCTTCACCTTTCCTGTCTTCATATCAACCTCAATCTCAGCTATTTCAGCAACCATGGTTCCTACATCGGTTCCTACAGCCACCCCTATTCCTCTCCCTGAGGGATACTTTTTCGCTGGCACATAACCGAATAGTTCAACAGCTGCTTTGAGTGTGTCTATCACTCTCTGGTCCTTGAGGTTTTTCAGACGGAATTCTACAGGATCCATCTTAGCGGCAGCAGCCAGTCTGTCAATCTGCAGTTCCCTGCCCAGTGTGTTTGTATTGTTATTTGGCGCCCTCCACGGACCAGTGTCAAGAATGTGAACACGCGGAGTACCTTCCTTATGTCCGTGACTTGTTATACTGTGATTAGGCATATCATATATAATCTCTGCTCCTCTTGTTCCACAGAAATAAGAATGGTAATCCCAGGCTTTTATGAGTCCTGATTTGTCAATCCCAGATTTAATCTTCAAAACTCCTGCCGTGTGGAAATTATCATACATGAACTCCTCCTCGCGTGTCCAGATGACCATTACTGGTTTACCGCATGCTTTTGCAATCCTTGCAGCTTCCATTGCCTGCTGGTTCTTGCTTTTGCCGCCAAATCCGCCACCTACGAAAGGAACAATGACTCTCACCTTGTTAAGTGGCATTGAGAAATGGCTTGCAAGTGCATCCTGAAGCGGATATGGAGTCTGGCTCGAAGCCCATACAGTAAGCTTTTCACCTTCAAAACTGGCAAGAGCTGAATGTGTTTCGATAAAGGCATGTGCAAGGAAAGGATCATGAATTTCAGTTTCAATCACCTTATCACATAGTTTAAATCCGGCTTCATTATCTCCGGCAGATTCTTCAACATTGGCAGTTGAATCAGCTTTAAGCATCGATTCAAAAATAGTCTTGTTATCCACCCCTATTTCATCGTAGGAGTAATCTGCTTTAATCTTTTCGAGGGCTCTTCCTGCCACAACCAGATTTTCATGCAGAACAGCCACAAGTTCACCATCACGGACAACTTTTACACCTTCAATTTTCTCAGCCTCAGAATAATCTACAGAGGTAAGTTTTCCTGAAAGAGATTTCGGTCTCACTATTCTGGCATAAACCATACCCGGAAGCCTCATGTCTCCTGTAAATTTAGCTTTTCCGGTAACTTTGGCCCCGGCATCAGGACGTTTGAATGATTTGCCTACAAATGTGTATTTTGTATAATTTTCAGGTTCCGGTTTTACATCGAGGTATTTGTCAATTTTCTTTCCTTTGGCGAGTTGACCGTATGTAAAAGTTTTACCAGGATTATTTGGATCAGAAATTACACCATCATTCACAACAAGCTGGCTGGCAGGAACTTTTAGCTTATTTGATGCCAGTTCGAGAAGTACTCCTCGCGCTTCGGCAGCGGCTCTCCTCATATTCGGGCCAAATTGCCTGACAGTGAGAGAGCCCCATGTTCCTCCATCCCAGGGACAGAGTTCCGTATCGCCCATAACCATTTTTATTTTCTCCATAGGAACATTAAGCTCTTCAGCCATCATCTGAACCAGGGCCATATTGATACCCTGACCCTGCTCAATTTTACCCGTAAAACAGCTTACTGTTCCATCCTCGTCAATTTTCAGGAATGCATTATAATCTTTTGGAAGGGATCTCTTTCCAGGTTCGGCTACCGGTACAGGATCACCTGCGCAACGAGGCAGAAAGAATATCACAACACCACCTCCTACCAGTTTGAAAAAGTCGCGCCGCTCCATTCCGCGACGTCCCGAATTCTTTTTAGAAACCTGTGTTTTAGTTTTATTATTTTTCATGGCTACTTTCCTCCTTTCATTTCTTTTGCAGCAGATTCAACTGCATCGATAATATGAACATGTGCGCCGCAACGGCAAAGGTTATCCTCCATACCGGAAATAATCTCATCCCTTGTAATTGAAGGATTTTTGATCAGCAATCCTGCTGCATTCATGATCATACCGGGCGTACAGAAACCGCATTGAAGGGCATCATGTTCCACAAATGCTTTCTGAACAGGATGCAGTTCTCCGTTTTTTGAGAGACCTTCGATGGTGACAACGCTTTTACCTTTGACTTCACCAACTGTAACTGAACATGACCTTACAGGTTCATTATCGATAAGAACAATACATGATCCGCAGAATCCTATTCCGCAGCCATACTTGGTACCAGTAAAGCCCAGGTTGTTTCGCAACACCCATAACAGAGTCTGAGTGGGATCAATCTTTAACTCTGTCTGCTTCCCGTTTAACTGAAAACTGATTGTCTCTTCCATATTTACCGAATTTGATTGATTTCGTTCCTATATTGTTCAAATGTATCAAAATCTCTTAGAATTCCGGCGTCATCAACCTTAACTTCTTTAACATCCTGTGAAAATTTTTCTGACAATGATCTCAGGCCCCTCTTCGGATCGAGTTTTTCAATTTCACTGAAATACTTTGCTCTAACCAGAAGCGGATGCCCCCTCCGGTTTTTATAAACCGGAATGACTATTCCCTTAACTGAATTTGCAAAGCCTTTTATAACTTTATTTATGACCTCAGGAGTGATCAAAGGCTGGTCACCCTGAAAGACCAGAACAGCTTCCGCATCTGAAGGAATGTTCCTGAAACCGCATTTTACCGATGACAGCATTCCTTCTTTGTAATCATCATTATAGCAAAACCTTGCTGAAGTATTTGTAACTATTTTTTCAAGTTCTTCCCTGTAAGCACCCAGTACCACAACAATATCATCAACGTCTGATCCAATGACATTATTAATAACACATTCCAGCATCGACCTGCCTTTAAAGTCAAGCAGCATCTTAGGGGATCCCATTCGTGTTGATTCCCCGGCTGCCAGTACTATTGCACTTATTCCAGACATCATATTGATTTTGCCAACTGCTTTCTAAAAGTTGCGGGTTCCAGGTTCAAACCACTCAGGCTAAGCGAAGTTTGTAACTTCGCTTCACTATAAAATAGTCTCAGACGAAACTGTATTTATGGCGAAGTCACAGACTTCGCCGAGCTAAGGAACTCTAAGCCCAAACCTTCCTGCCTCACTCCTCACCCCTCACTACTCACTCCTCACCCCTCACTACTCACTCCTCACTCCTCACCCCTCACCCCTCACTCCTCACTCCTCACTCCTCACTCATTCAGCCTTCAGCCTTCCATTACGCACCTGTATCAGCTGTGCAGCTATACTGACAGCGATCTCCTCAACAGTCTGAGACCCTATTTCAAGACCAACCGGGGTATAGATCCTTTCCCACTGTTCCTTTGTGGCAATTCCTTTCTCCAGAAAGCTATCCCTCATGGCATTTACCTTATTTCTGCTTCCTATCATTCCTGTATATGCCAGATCTGAGCCTATGCAAGGCTTCAATGCCTCAGCATCATCCTTATGTCCGCGGGTTACAATTACAACATAAGTATCATCCACTTTTTTAAGCTCATGCAACGCCAGGCCGATATCCTTTACTATAATATGGTCAGCATCAGGAATATTCTCCATGTTGGCATATTCAGAACGGTTATCAACAACAGTTACTTCGAAACCGAGCAGACTCCCAAGATGGGCAAGGGCCCTCCCTATGTGACCAGCTCCGGCTATAATCAGCTGGTCAGGAGGAAATACAGGTTCAAGAAGAAAGAGTGATGAAGGTTCCTCCCCCGGAAGTGAAAGTGTCATTTCCCTGTAATCAGAGCAGTTGCCTTTCGATATCTGGTCTGTAACAACAGGAGATATCTTTTCAAGAAATTCTTTTTGTATCCGGGCTATGGACTGATTGCTCATCCAATACCGGTTTATCAGAACTGATGAGTCATCATGATCTGTAACCATAGTGATCAGGACACCAGGGATCCTGCTCTTCAGAGAATCACTGATCTGCCTGAAAACAGTAATACTTTTTGAGGGATCGGCATCGAGAAGGACGGTTATAGTACCACCGCAGATAGCCTCTCCTGTATCTGAGATATCATTATTCAGATTGAATGTGAAATGCCCGGATTTTCCTGATTTAAGAGCCTCCCTGGCAGAATTGTGTATCCTGCCTTCAACAACGCCTCCGCCAACGGTTCCATGCAAAAGGCCTTTTTCAGAAAACAAAGCAGAACTGCCCGGCTTCTGAGGAGTTGAACCCTGGGTTCTGGTAACAGTAGCCAGTACAAGTCTGGTTTTAAGACTTTCTTCATCAGGTATCTGAAGGTATATATTCTTCATATTTTACGAAAGTTTCAACTTATTAAAACAAATATATTCAATTCAATTAATTATTGATAATTTTATTTCGAATGAAATTCCAATAAAAAACCATGTCATGAAAAAGCGGGCTCTCCTGTTACTGTCAGTAATTTCAATCATCTGCCTTATCACCTGCAATGCACCCTCAGACAAAGAATCACCGGGCAAACCAGATACCGGATGGATAGAAGAAATGACCATTGAACAGCTGCAAACAGGCTACAAAGAAGGCAGTTTTACTGTAACAGATATTGTCAAAACATATCTCGACAGGATTGAAGAAATCGATAAAAACGGGCCGAAGCTCAATTCAATAATTATCGTAAACCCCGATGCTCTATCAATTGCAGAGGAACTCGACAAGGAATTAAAAAACGGAAATTCACGGGGTCCCATGCATGGTGTGCCGGTAATTCTGAAGGACAACATCGACACTCACGACGGAATGCCAACCACTGCAGGAGCCACTGTACTCAGAAACTCATATCCGGATAATGACAGTTTTATCGCAAAAAAACTCAGGGAAGCCGGAGCAGTCATACTTGCGAAGGCAAATCTGAGCGAATGGGCAAACTTCAGGGCTGATGTATCTTCGAGCGGATGGAGCGGAGTTGGTGGCCAGACTAAGAATCCATATATCCTTGACAGGAATCCCTGCGGATCAAGTTCAGGATCAGGAGTATCTGTTTCGGCAAATCTATGCATGTTAGCCATCGGCACCGAAACAAATGGTTCAATTGTATGCCCCTCAAATAATAATGGTATTGTCGGCCTTAAACCTACTGTCGGGCTCCTGAGCCGTTCAGGAATTATACCTATTTCATTCACCCAGGATACACCAGGTCCAATGGGTCGTACAGTTCAGGATGTAGCCATCGCATTGGGAGCATTGACCGGTGTTGACCCGGCTGATACCAAAACTCTGGCATCTGAAGGAAAATTCCTTACCGGAACAGGATATTCCGGCCATCTGAAAGCTGACGGAGCCAAAGGGAAGAGAATAGGACTTCTGAAGAAGTCGATGGGTTACTCGGATAAAGTTGACACACTGATGCATGAGACTATACGATGGTTAAAGGCGAATGGGGCTGAAGTAATTGATATTGATATGGCTGAGGAATCAAAATATGGCAATGCCTCCTTCGAGGTTATGCTGTTTGAATTCAAAGACGGCCTGAATAAGTATTTTGCAGGTCTTGGCGTGGATGCACCAGTAAAAAGCGTAACCGAACTGATCGAATTCAATAAAAAGGATACTGTCGAATTGAGATACTTCGACCAGAAAATACTTGAAATGGTTGATAAAAAAGGAGATCTTACATCTGCTGATTATCAGAAAGCTCTCGCCAGAATGCTAAAGGCAACAAGGGAAAACGGAATTGACAAAGTAATGAATGAGAACAGGCTGGATGCCATTCTTGCCCCGACCGGATCACCTGCATGGAAAACCGATCTGGTTCTTGGAGATCATTTCATAGGTGGAAGTTCATCACTTGCAGCTGTTGCAGGATACCCGGCAATAACAGTACCAATGGGGTTCATCGGTAATCTCCCCGTTGGAGTTACATTCTTCGGAAGGGCATGGAGTGAGCCTGTATTGCTTGAAATTGCCTACAGTTATGAACAGGGTACAAGGCACAGAAAAGCGCCAAAACATATTATAACTGATTAATTATCAGTATTGTATTATAACTTTTTCTCCTGATCTTTTGATTCTGCACTCATCTTATCCGCATCGTCATCAACACGGGAAGCTTTTTTGAATTCCTTCATCCCCTGCCCTATACCTTTCATAAGTTCAGGTATTTTCCTTCCGCCAAAGAGAAGCACCACAACCAGTAAAATAAGAATAATCTCAGTCATTCCAAAATTTCCCATCTCCGTAGTTTTAAGATTACATTAAAGGGATAAAGTTACAAATTGTACAGCTCATTAACAAGAGAAATCGGAAATACCGGTAGAAAACCGGTTAACCACAAATGCGCTGAAGCTTATTAAATAATGCCCGGTCAAGAAAATTCATAATGAGTATCGGGAATCAAGCATAAAAAACTCTTTGATCTTGACTTCGTCGGGTTTTGCAACGATTCTTCTTTTACACCGACCCCTGGAACATAGCCGTCAAACTTAGAGTAGTAATGTAAATACAGAGATCAGAAGAAGTTTAAGTTTGGGGCTGTTGAAAAAGTCAAAATCCATTAACCGCAGAGGGCGCAAAGGAAAGACGCAAAGTTCGCAAAGAGCTGAAATTATGTGTTTTAGCTTTGCGTTCTCTGCGACATCTTAGCGTTCTCGCGGTTAAAAAGGACTTTTTCAACAGCTCCAAACTTTGTTTATTTCATCAAATCAACCACCCCGGCCGCAACTGAAATCAATTTATTCTCAAGTAGGGATGGGGTAAATAGAATCATTTTCAAGCTGTTTGTAATTTCTTATTCATGATTGCTGATACTCATAAAAGTCATAATTATTTTTATCTTTAAACAATGATTAACCAGTCCTTATGAGTATGAAACGTCTTATTCTTCCCTTTTTTGTGCTATTAATCTTCTCCTGCGGTGATAAAGTATCAGGACCTGAAAAAAGCCTGATTGATAAGAATGCCACTGCTGAAACAAAAAGCCTCTTCAGGAACCTTGACAGGTTTGCTGAAAAGCATACACTTTTCGGGCATCAGCATGCAACCGAATATGGCCATGGATGGAGCGGTGATGCTGACCGCTCGGATGTTAAGTCAGTTACGGGATCACATCCTGCTGTGATTGGAGTTGACATAATGGGATTCACAGTCGGAACTCCTGAATCTATGGCCGATAATAAGGAACGGGTCAGAAAGAATGTGGTTGATACATACAACAGAGGAGGAGTTACAACAGTAGCCTGGCATTTCGCAAACCCTGTTTCCGGAGGAGGATTTTACTGGGTTGATACTGTATCACTTCCGGCTGTAAAATATATTTTTCCAGGTGGCGAAGCACACGAAAAATATAAAGAGATCCTTGATGGCGTGGCTGAATGGGCCAATAGCCTGATTGGAGCAGATGGAAAACTGGTACCTGTTATTTTCAGACCATACCATGAATTTGACGGAGGATGGTTCTGGTGGGGTGCAACACATTGTACGGTAGAAGAGTTTGTTTCACTCTGGAGATTTACGGTTACTTACCTGAGAGATACCAAAGGAGTTCATAATTTTATTTATGCCTTTTCGCCCGATAACAGGTTTGATACAGAGGAAAAGTTCCTGGAGCGCTATCCCGGCGACGAATATGTAGATATGGTCGGAATGGATAATTACGGCGATATGGGCCGCAACCAATATGATATTCCCCTGGCTGCCAAGAAGCTGAAGATAGTCTCTGATTATGCTATAAAAGCCGGTAAGCTGGCTGCATTTACAGAAACCGGACTTGAGTCGATCCCAAATGCCACATGGTGGACAGAAACACTTCTTAAAACAATGAAAACGGATTATATGAAACTCTGTTACGTGCTTGTATGGCGCAATGACCGTAACAGCCCGACTCATTATTATGCTCCTTTCCCCGGTCATACCAGTGTTCCGGATTTCATGAAATTCTATGATGATCCTTATACCCTGTTTGAGACAGATCTGCAGGATATATATAATTAAGGCGGTGTGGCGGTATGACGGTATGACGGTATGACGGTATGACGGTGTGGCGGTATGGCGGTGTGGCGGTATGACGGTATGAGTCGCACCGTCGCACCGTCGCACCCTCACCCTGTCTCTCTCCAAAACTTTTAAGATTCTTTAAGATATTCCCCTGTAGCTGCATAACTCATTTTTTATATCTTGCGGCCTAATTTATTTCCAGTAATGTTCAAAGCCGGATTATTAACCTTTGCAGCCCTCTTCCTGTTGTCAGGTTCAGTACACTCCAATGACTCAAAAGGGATTAACAGGGATCAATACCGCATAAGCATAAGCAAAACAACCGCTCATATAAATGTTGACGGCATCCTCGATGAACCGGTTTGGCTGACAACTGATATGGTTACAAACTTTCACAGGGTTACACCTACAGATACCGGTTATGCTGCAGCTCAGACCGAGGTAAGTGTTACATACACTGAGACAACATTATACATGGGCATTGTTTGTTATGATCCTACTCCGGGGAAACGACCTGTAGAATCATTAAGAAGAGATTTCCAATTCGGTAAAAATGATAATTTCCTGGTTTTTATCGATACATATAATGACCAGACCAATGGTTTTTCTTTCGGTGTCTCAGCTGCCGGAGCCCAGTGGGATGGCCAGCAGGCCAACGGCGGCATTGTAAATCTCAACTGGGATATAAAATGGAAATCAGCGGTTAAGAACTATGACGACAAATGGGTTGCCGAGTTTGCCATACCGTTCAGGAGCATGCGATATAACGGAGGAGAAGCAGAATGGGGCATCAACTTCAGCAGGCAGGATCTAAAGTCAAATGAGAAATCAAGCTGGGCGCCAATGCCAAGGCAGTTTGCATCGGCGACCCTTGCATTCACAGGTTCTATGGTATGGGATAAACCTTTGCCGGATTCAAAACTGAGATTTTCCCTGATACCATATACATCAGTAAAAACCACTCAGAATAAGGAGGCAGGAGAACCATTCCGGACAAAACTAAATGCCGGCGGTGATGCAAAGATGATCCTTTCAACATCAATGAACCTCGACCTGACAGTAAATCCAGACTTTTCCCAGGTTGAAGTAGACAGACAGAGAACAAACCTTGATCGTTTTGAACTATTCTTTCCTGAAAAGAGACAATTCTTCCTTGAAAACAGTGATCTTTTTGCAAACCTCGGAACGGAAAATCTTCGTCCGTTCTTCTCAAGAAGGATAGGCCTTACAAGTCCCATACAGGCTGGTGCAAGGCTCAGCGGCAATCTTGGCAACGACTGGCGGATCGGCCTTATGGACCTTCAGACAGGACCAAAAGATGACATACCTTCCAGCAATTTTGCAGTGGGGGTTCTTCAGCGAAAGGTGTTCCAGCGTTCAAATGTATCAGCCTTTCTGGTTAACAAAGAGGTGATATTTTTTAATGAGGTGGATACAGCATTTACCGGAAATGATTTTAACCGTGTTGCAGGAGCTGAATTCAACCTTGCAAGCGCCGATAACAGATGGACAGGTAAAACATTTTATCACCAGTCGTTTTATCCCGGAGCAGATGGCGATGCTGCAGCTGCTGCTGCAAACATAACATACTCGACACAGTATATTAATGCAAGCCTGAATCAGTCATGGGTTGGAGCAGATTATACAGCTGAAGTAGGATACATAAGAAGAAGAGGTTATTATGATATCGGTCCGGAATTCCAGTATAAATTCTTCCCCAATTCCAGCAAGATTGTAAATCATGGGCCTATCTTAAAGACAATGATGCTTTTCGATACTGACCTGAAGCTTACTGACAGAGAATCAGAGGTTTCCTACAGGGTGGAATGGCTCAATAAAAGTACAATCAAAGTAGATCTTGAAAACAGTTATGTCTATCTTACATATCCTTTTGATCCGACAAATAGCGGCGGCATCCCACTACCTGCAGATTCAGAATACAGATGGAATGAAGTGAGTGCAACTTTTACGTCTGACATAAGAAAGCCTTTTAACTTTATGCTTATGAGCCTTTACGGAGGCTTTTTTAATGGTACGCGATATTCCCTGAACAGTGAAGTCTATTACAGGTTTCAGCCTTACGCCAGCCTTGCACTGGTTACCTCTTATAATAATATAAAAATGCCTGACCCTTATAACAGTGCCGAACTTATCCTGGTTGGACCAAGACTTGATTTTACATTTACCGACAAAATATTCTTTACCAGTCTTGTACAGTACAATAATCAGATCGACAACATAAACATCAACCTCCGTTTCCAGTGGAGATTTGCTCCGGTATCTGACCTGTTCATCGTTTATACTGAAAATGCTTATCCGGCTGGTCATGAGGTAAAGAACAGAGGATTTGTTTTCAAAATATCCTACTGGTTCAATTAACTAATCCGGTTATCCCGTCATTCAGGTGGATACAGAAAAATTAAGTTCACCGGTGAGGTATTATAAGGTCTGGTTTTTTGCAGGAGCTGAGACAAGGGATGATCGTTTCAATACTTTTACCGGGTCGTTCATCAAATCGAATTGTTCTTACACGGGATGAGGTATTATCTGATCATGAAATCCAGAAGAGGCTTGCCATCAAGGTAAGCAACAAGATTATCATTTCTTTTCACTTGTCCCACACCCGATGGTGTACCGGTGAAAACTATATCACCTGTTTTAAGCGTAAAGAATTTTGAGACATATTCAATTATCTTATCCACTCCGAAGATAAGATCGGATGTATTGCTTTTCTGTACCTCAATATCATTGATCTTAAGACTGAAATCAACATTGTTAATGTTTCCGATGCTGCTGACAGGTATAAAAGTACCTACAGGTGCAGCTCCATCGAATCCTTTCGATATCTCCCATGGCAGTCCGGCTTTTTTGTGACGTCCCTGAATATCGCGGGCAGTAAGGTCTATACCAACTGTAATCTCATTATAGTAGCGGTGGGCAAACTTTGCAGCTATTCCTTTTCCCAGTTTGCTTATCTTAATTACTACCTCAACTTCATAATGGATATTATCTGAAAAACCGGGCAGAAAGAATGGTTTATTTTTCTTCAACAAAGCTGAATCGGGTTTCAGGAATACGACCGGTTCTGTTGGAAACTGCCATCCCATCTCCACACAATGTTTCCTGTAATTCAGTCCCATGCAGATTATTTTCATATCATAACAGGTTTTTACCGAATGATCTGAGTTTTATTTCAGTAAGTACTTTTTTTGTATAAAGAGGAAAATCACCGTTCATCATCCAGGAATAATAAGATGGTTCTGCAGCTAATACAGATTCAACAGACTTACCCTTATGCTTTCCGAAGTTGAATATCTCCACCCCGTTTTCATCGATTATGATCCTACCGGCAAAATCGGCATTGTTTCCGAATGAACTGAAATCAGCAAGTTTTTCAACATCGTTATCAAGATCCGGATACCTGTCGAGCTGTGATTTCAGAACCTCGTATGTTGCAGCAGTATCGGCCTTCGAGCCATGAGCTCCTTCCAGTTCTTTCCTGCAATAGAAGAGAAAAGCAGCTGATAATGTGCGTTGTTCCTTCTTATGAAAGATTATCTGTACATCTACATACCTTCTTTTTCTGAAATTAAAGTCAATGTTGATCCTCAGAAATTCCTCCGCAAGAACAGGTATATCAAACTTTATTGCATTATACCCGGCCAGGTCGCAGCCCTCAAGAAAAGATACAAGGTTTTTTGCTATTTCCTTAAATGTTGGAGAAGAAATAACATCTTCATCCCTGATACCGTGAATAGCTGTTGATTTCGGAGGTATAGGCATTTCCGGATTTACACGTGTGCTCATCCACTCCTCCCTGCCATTGGGGCTGATCTTTAATACTGATATCTCCACAATCCGGTCGCTGGAAACATTTATCCCGGTTGTCTCAAGATCTAAAAAGGCAATTGGACGTTTGAGGTTAAGATTCAATGTCTATGCATTTATCATCATTGGCATCAGAAGCATGAGCAGGTCTTCTGATTCATTATCGGTTGAAACGGGAAGAAAAAGGCCTGCCCTTGTCGGATCAGCCAGTTCAATCATAACATCCTGTGAACCAATGTTTGCAAGTATCTCAAGCAAAAATACCGACTTGAATCCAATCTCAATATCCTCTCCCTCATACTGGCATTTTAACCTTTCATATGCAGAAATCGAAAAATCAATATCCTGCGCAGAAACCATTATCTGGTTGCCTTTAAGCTGGAGCTTTACAAGGTTGCTTGCCTGATTTGAAAAGACAGAAACTCTTTTGAGAGTATTATAGAACTCTACCCTGTCGACAGTTATCTTTCTGGGATTATTTTTTGGAATAACGGAATTATAATTGGGATAATTACCTTCAACAAGCCGGCAAACTACCTTATGATCACTCAAAGTAAAGAAGGCATTCTTATCATCAAAGTCAACCTTAACAGCCCCCTCTTCTTTCGGGAGAATATTTTTAAGCAGGGAAGCGGGTTTTTTGGGAAGAATAAAAGAGGCGCTGTCATCAGCATGTGCATCGGTCCGCTGATATCTGACAAGCTTATGTGCATCTGATGCAACAAATGTGATCTTATCAGTTGTTGCCTCTATAAAAACACCACCCATTACAGGCCGTAGTTCATCATCGGCTGTCGCAAAAAGTGTTTTGCTGATACCTGCCAGTAATACATCAGCATTAATACTGAACGAGAATTTCTTATCCTTTTTGATTGCAGGAAGTGCCGGAAAATCAATTCCATTCTGCCCTACCACATTGAATTTCCCGTTCTCGGAACTTATGACAACCGCCATTGTACCAAGATTTATTTCAAAAGTCAATGGCTGTACTGAAAATTCCTTCAGAGTGTCAAGGAGTATCCGTGCAGGAAGCGCTATTGTACCATCTCCGTCTGTATTTTCAAGTTTCATCCTGGTTATAAGTGTCGATTCAAGATCGGATGCAGTTATCTCAAGATCATTTCCTGAAAGGTTAAAAAGAAAGTTGTCAAGGATAGGAAGGGTATTCTTGGAACTTATTACCCTGCTTATAGCCTGAAGATGACCTAGAAGTTCAGAGCTGGATACTACAAATTTCATACTTGTATGGTTTTTAAATTATTTTTCCGTCAGATATTTTCGCTATTCAGATCAAAATCAATAACTTGAAGCATATGATCACTTCAAATCTCAATTATCAATATTACAAAAAAAAACTATTCCTTCAAAGTATAAAATAAAAGCAATTTTGAATCATTTTGCAGTAATTTTAACCTCTCTTAAAATTAGAAGTCCAAATATCTTGTATTGACCCCCCATCCCCCAAGGGCATAGGCGTCTACTTAAGAATAGTATTGTAAATACAGAGATTAAAAAAGTTTCCCCTCCTTTTCAAGGAGGGGTGGCCGCAACACATAGATAGTTAATGTTTTACGAAAGGCTGGTTGCGGCCGGGGTGGTTGATTGGTTGGTTTATCAGATCGATTCTTTTATTTTTTTGATTTTATCATTTCCCATAATGCTGCCTCAGCCGAAGTGGACCTGTTCCTGAGAGATGATCTGAAAGATTTAAGGCCCTTTCTGTTGAAGTGGGTTTTGTTTTTCATAGATATAATGGTAAAAAGAAATGAATAAATCAATCACCCCGGCCGGGAAATGGACCTTGTAAAGATCAGATAATCAGCGGTCCCGGCCACCCCTCCTTGAAAAGGAGGGGAAACTTTGTTTATTTCATCAATTCAACCACTCTTAAACTATTATGAACGAACTTAAATTAGATATTAAAAGCCGTTTGCCTTTATTGATCCTCCCTGTAAACCTTTTTCAGATTGCTTAAGTTAACGCCTATGCCCCTAGGGGGTCCCCATAACCATCGGGATAGGGGTGGAATTTAAAGAAATAATGTTTAATCATATTTAATCATTTCTACTCACGAAAGAAATAGGATCTTTTCTTCAGTACAGGATCAATATCAAAATAGCGGACGATGAAGAAATCATCATTCGCCTGGGTTTTACCAAGAAGCCTGTCGGTATCAGGGACCTTTTCTCCATTCTCGTATTTTGTTTTTTCCCATAAACTCAGGATTGTTGTATAACCTGCTGAAGATATAAGCGTTATCCTGTAGAAAGGATCCCGTTTCCCAGTTAAGGATTTCTCCTCAATGCTTAAGTCGAATACCCATGCTTCAAAAGGGATCCAGGTGAAGTAAGAAAGGTAACGGATAACCCGGGAGGTGTCCCATCCCGACAGTTCATTTTTTGTCCCGGAAAACGAATACCTGCCCTCCTTTTTGAATATCGCAAATGATAAGGTGGTATCTGTCAGATTTTCGAAATTCACAGAAGTGATCTCCGATGGAAGCAGATTGAATATAGTATATGGCTGCCAGAAAAGCTCGTTCAGAGTAAAGCCTGAACCTACATTAACCTCATATCCCGGAATATGCACTATAAAAGGTTTTGCATTCTCCTTCAGCTTCATAATATTTCCGTAATTATTGGAACCGGTCTTATATACCCTGAAAGACTTAATCATCTTTCTGCCCTCATAAACCTTTACCGTAACCGGAACTATCTCCTTTTCAGTAATTTCATTTTCAAAGAAATCCCCGGAGACTGGCGATTTTATTTTAGCTTCAGTTAATATCCTGATAATAAAGTTTATACTGCTTTTACGTGCACTTTCTTTACCATTTATCAGCCACTCTTCTCCTGACTTCTCAAGCTTAAGCTCCTGCCCATTCTGTGAAAGCACTATTCTGGTAATCTCCCTCTCCGGTTTTGCTGAGAAATCACTGTTTGACCTTCCGAATGGGGTTCTGGTTCTTGAAAGAAAAATCAGAAGGAAAAGAACTATGCCTGAAACTGAAATAATGATAATTATTGCTTTTTTCATAGTCCATGTCTGGTGTATTTTCTTCTACGGAAGTAATTGTAAGCTAATCCTGACATCAGAACAATTATTAAAGGTCCCAGGGTGTTTATAAACTGCCATTTCAGTTTTTCATTTTTCACCCGGGTCAGATTCAGAATCCTCAGTTTCAGTTCTCTCGATCTGAGTTCCATAATGCCTTTATCATCAACCAGCCAGTTCAGGCAGTTTAAAAGAAAATCCCTGTTACCAAATACCTGTCCGGTATACTTATCCTGGCCCAGTGTCAGGGGAGTCTCTTCAGTCCCCGTTCGTCTTACCTCATTTCTGATTATGTCAGCATCTGAAACAATGATCATTTTAGTTTCCCTGCTTTCCTTTTTCAGGGTGAAATTCTGGTCACCGGTTAACATGTTTACCGGCCTGTTTATGAAAGCCGAGATAAAGGTTCCTTCAAGAAGAACAGCAACAGGCAGTTTCGACTTGTTGAAGAGCTGTTCATCAGGAATAGTTTCTGCCTCTTTAAGAGTTATCATAAGAGGTGGAGAAAGAGTTCTTGAGTAGTCTGAAGTATGGAGCAATACCTTTTTACTGACTGAGCCATCAAGGCCAACTGTATCGATATAATTAACAAACTCTCCTTTTACCCTGTTCAGGTTTCTGGTTATAGGGTGATCTGATGCCGGCATAAGAACAGGATAATAAACCCATGGGGCATCAACTACCTGCTGACGGGAACCTCCCGACATCACCATCAGCCTTATGGTAAAACACTCCAGATCCTGGACAACGGCAGGATTGACCCGTGCCCCATACCTGAACAACATATCTTCAAGATTCAAAGGGCGATATAGCCCTATTGTCGAACCGTAAACAAGACTATCCTGGTTTACTGCAACCTCTTCAATCAGCCACAGAATCTTTCCGCCGTTCATTATATACTGATCGAGGACAAGTTTGTCCTGTTCGCCGATCTCTTTTTCAGGTCCCGCAATTATAACCGCAGCATAGTTGTCCAGTATACCTGTTTTACCTCCGATTACACCCCTGTCAACCGTAAAGAATTTGGCCAGATTCAGAGTTATGTCTGCTGTTTCAATTTCGTTCAGCTCTTCATGCCCCTCAATGAATGCAACCTTGTAAACCGTATCGGCAGTTATTGTGGCAATCGTTTGTATCAACTCATACTCGAGGCCTTCAACCGAATGAAGAATATTCTGCTCGTAGAATAAAGACTGGTTATTTTTCAAAAAATTAACAGGCACTTCTATCCCGTTGCAGTTAATGATCATACCCGGAAAAACAATCTTACGTGTGGAACCACCCTCGGCGTCAGATGCCTGAATATTGATCGGCATTAATCCCTTTTTAATCAGGTACTGGTATTGAGTTTCACGTTGTTTTACATCACTTCCCTCTGACGGATTCAGGAATTCATAGTCAATCCGGTGGCCTGAGGCAATTCTGAATTCATCAAGTATCTCCTTTACTGATCTTTTGAGCCTCTTCAGAGGAATTGGAATATCCCCGTCAAGAAAAACCTGTATGAATATATCACTCTTAAGCTCCGATAGGATCTCTTCTGTTGGAACAGAAAGAGTATACCTTTTATCCTCTGTAAGGTCAAGCCTTAAATGCAAAACTGAAATGACAGATGCTGCAAGAAGTACCGCTGCAACAGTATAAATGAAATGCAGCCAGCTTTTCATCCTCATTTTTGGACTATTCACAGAACTCTCCATCTCTTAGTTTTTTATCCTCCATTTACGTGATAACAAGACCATTCTGGTAGCCTCGTTAAACAAGATCACTACAGAGACAAAATACACCACATCCCTGATATCCAGGACTCCTCTGCTCATTGATTTATAATGTTCATTTATCCCAAGCCTGATAATGAATTCATCAAAATTCTTTAATCCCGGGAGATAGGCAAGAGAATCGAATCCCATAAAAAGCATAAAACATAAAAGAACCGCAGCGATAAATGCAATAACCTGATTATCTGTTAATGACGAGGCAAATATCCCAACAGCAGCATATACCGAGGCAAGAAAGAATAATCCGGTATATGAACCAATGGTACCTCCTTTATCCAGATTTCCCGGGACTTCACCCAGCATATAAACTGTAACATAATAAATGACACCTGGTAGCAGTGCAAGCAGTACAAGGACGACTGAAGCCAAATATTTACCCCATATAATTCCACGTTCGGTTATTGGTCTCGAAAAGATCAGTTCAATTGTTCCCAGTCTTTTTTCCTCGGCAATCATTCTCATTGTAACAGCCGGTACAAGGAACAGGAATATCCATGGCGATAGCAGAAAGAGAGTATCCAGTCCGGCGTAACCATTATCAAATATATTCCACTCACCCGGGAATATCCACATAAAAAGAGAGTTTACCAGGAGATAGACTGTAATTACAATGTATCCTGTCAGGCTGCTGAAGAAACCATTAATCTCTTTTCTGAAAATTGCGAACATATGATACTAATTATCGTTTAAAATACCGTTCTTAAATACAATAATCTTCCTTCATCTGTCCTCCTGAACTTCTTTGCCGTTTTGCCCCCCTGAAGGGGCATAACTGTCAAGCTAAGGAGTTATAAAATGGTTTTACAGGAAGGAACAATAAAGGCAAAAGGATTTTAATATTGATATTCAGTCCATTTATAACATTTTCCCCTCCTTTTGAAGGAGGGGTGGCCGCAGCACAATGATAGTTATAATATTGCAAAGTCTGGTTGCGGCCGGGGTGGTTGATTGGTTCATCAGATCGATTCTTTGTTTTCATTGATAACTTTACTTATCTAACTTATTAAATATTCAGGTTGCTTGAATACAAATCTGTTTTCAAATCTTAATATAGTGAATCCAGAGTTCTTCAGGTATTTATCCCTGTTTCCATCTTCTGTATTATTTGGTATTCCCAGTGGGAATCTCCGTCAAGTTCAATTAAATCAACCACCCCGGCCGGGAAAAAACTCTGTAAACATCAGATAATCAATTATCCCAGCCACCCCTCCTTCAAAAGGAGGGGAAACTTTTTCTAGTCTCCGCATTTACAATAGTACTCTTAGGATGACAGCTATACCTTCAGGGGGTGAAGGCTGCTAAGGTCCTAAAAGTACTTTTGCATATCGTATATTTGTTATTATCACACCCTTATAATAAAACTCAATAATCTGCTGAAAGGTATTGCCTCTTGTCGCCATTTCCATTGCACCTTCCTGGCATAATCCAACTCCATGGCCATATCCTTTTCCCCTTAATATCACGGAGTCTCCGGCTGCTATTACAGAGAAGAAAGAAGAACGCAGCTTCAGATCCTTCCTTATTTTCTCGAATGGCATGGTAAATGAACCTGCTTTATAATCAACCCATCTTTTGTTCTGGTAAAAACTAAATAAAGCCGGATCGCTTATTTTGCCGGTATATCCAGATTTTTCAAGATATTCAATCCACTCTTCCGTGCTCATCTTTGTTTCCCATGTTGCATTCCTTGAATTCAGGCAATAAGGATCGGGTATGCTCGTGAGATAGGGTTGCTCTGTTACCCATACAATCTCAGACGATACAGTCATGCCCCCGCAGTTTGAGTGAAAAGCAGATATGATCAGTGAACTGTCCTTGTCGAGTATCACCTGACCATGAGTTTCGAGTAAAGCTGAATTTATCAACGAATCTGATGATACTCCGTTAAAAGCCTGACAATGTGTGTTATCACATACACTAAATTTATCGTGCAGATGCTTGTCAAGGTGTTTATACAGGTAGGTTCTGGCTATAATTGCCTGTGTCTTGAAATACTCCTTATGCTTTTGTGTACCACCTTCGGCTCTGACAACTCCGGCGATATAACTTTCCACATCGCACCTGTTTATAAGTACAAGGGTCTCAAGATCGGGATAGCAGATCAAATCTCCCTTATAATATTGCCTTACAGGGGCCTGGCTATTCACTCTGAGGGAAAACGAAGCGTTTTCTGTTTTGGCCTGAATATTCAATGAATCTGCAATATATCCTTTACCGTTCCGGGATTTAACAGCCAGTCTGCCATCGTACTTTGTAATGACAACCAGGTCATTTTTCCTGAATACATCCGGATCTCCCATGAATCCATTGATTTCATATTCCCCTTCAGTAACGGCAAAAACAACTGACTCAGGTGTCAGTGATGCAAACAGGCGCACTTTTATCTGCCCCTTTATCAGGCCGGTGCCAGGTAAAAGAAGCATCCAGACTAAAACCAAATATCTGATCATTCACTATATTGTTTCAATTCATTAACCATTTTCCTGGCTACCCTGCCTGAAGCACCTGAGGGACCGATGCGATCATTAAGTGCCTGGTAATCTGCCAGTATCTTTTCCCGTCTCTCCCCTCCCTTAAGCACTGCCTTAAGTTCCTTCAGAAGATTTTTCTCTGTCAGATCGTATTGCACAAGTTCTCTTATCACCTCTGATTCCATAATAAGGTTTACAAGAGAAATATATTTCACCCTGATGACCATCCAGGCAATGAGCATTGAGAAGAAATCACCTTTATAGCAAACTACCTGCGGAGTATTCATAATAGCAGCTTCAAGAGTAGCTGTCCCCGACGTTACAAGCGCTGCTTCAGCTAAATGAAGAATCTCATAAGTCTTATCTTTTAAAAGCCTGATATCCGAATTGCCCAGTATATGCATATAGAGCTCATCAGGAATATTTTTAACACCGGCAAGAATAAACTGATGATCAGGAAAATACCTGATAATTTTCATCATCTGTGGAAGTACGAGTTCAATTTCATGTTTCCTGCTTCCGGCCAGAAGTGCAATTACAGGCTTCCCGTCAATTCCAAGATCTCTTCTGATAATATCCTTTACCGGGAATAGCGATACTCTCCTCTCGGTCTCATCAACCAGTGGATTTCCAAGGTATTCAACAGTTATTCCATGTTTTCTGTAAAAAGCAACCTCAAATGGGAAAATTATGTACATTCTGTCGATGTACTTCTTTATCTTTTCCACTCTGCCTTCATTCCATGCCCAAAGCTTGGGCGATATATAGTAAAATGTCCGGAATCCCTCTCTCCTTGCCCATTCTGCTATTCTAAGGTTAAAGCCAGGATAGTCGATAAAAATTACCACATCAGGCTTGATTTCAGATATCTGTTTTTTGCAGAGTGTAATATTTTTTGAGATTGTACCAAGGTTCCTTATAACTGCTACAAATCCCATAAAGGCGAGCTCTTTGTAATGCTTGAGAATTTGTGCGCCTGCAGCCAGAAGAAGATCACCTCCCCAGCAGAAAACCTCTGCAGACGGATCATTCTCCTTTAATCCCCTGACCAGGTTGGAACCATGAAGATCACCTGATTGCTCTCCTGCTATAATGAAATATCTCATCCAAAAAACTTTACTCCGAATACAATGAATGCCCAGATTATTGTGACTGCCAGAACCCCTTTTGTGGCTTTAAGCATATCTAGCCAGTTGAAGCCGAGAAAGATCAGTACATTCGGAAAAACACAGAGAGAGATTGAATGTGTAACCACCTTCGAACCAGCCAGTTTTGAGACAAATTCTCTGATGCTCATATCGCTTGCGGAAAAAGCATAAATTATGAATCCCACTATAAAGGGCAATACCAATCCTGAAATGAACCCTGTAACCACACTGTCAAATTTATAATAGTTGATCATTTCTTAATTTTATCCTTAAGTTTATCAATGTACCAGTGTGCAGTCATGTCAACCGATACCGGTACAACAGATACATAATTATTGGCGAGTGCCCATTCATCCGTATCTGTCGACTCAGGTTCATGATTCATAAAAACTCCCGTAAGCCAGTAATAAGTTTTACCCATAGGGTCTTTCCTCTTTTCAAATTCCTCCCGCCAGTTGCCTTTTGCCTGCCTGCAGACTTTAATACCTTTTATCTCATCCTTTGGTGCTTTGGGTATATTAACATTCAGACAAACACCAGGCGGAAGAGACTCCTTTGAAACCATTTTCATAATAATGCGGATATACTTGCTGCAAGCCGAGAAATCTGCTGCCGGAGAAAAATTATTCAGAGAGAAACCCACTGAAGTGATCCCATACAGGCAACCTTCAATTGCAGCTGCCATTGTACCTGAATAAAGGACACTGACTGATGCATTTGCTCCATGATTTATACCTGACACAACCCAGTCAGGAGTCCTTTCAAGCAATTGATTGATAGCTATCTTGACACTGTCGGTAGGGGTTCCGTTACAGGCATATATCCGGTGGCTATCATTCTCCTCAAGAAGCTTTACACGAAGAGGTGTTTTAACAGTAAGGGCCTGTGACATTCCCGACATACTCTCGGTTGTTGAGATAAGCACCACCTTGCCGAATTCTTCCATAACCTCCAGCAGTGTCTTCAGACCGGCGGCATATAGTCCGTCGTCATTTGTCAGGAGAATAAGTTTGTCTTCCTTTTCAATTACCATATGAAAATGTTTGAGGTACAAATATAGATAAAAAACCAGCTGAAAAGTGAATAACCGCTTCAGCCGGTTTGTGTTTAATTATAACTCAAAATATCTCCTTCGTGTACCTGTCCTTGTTGCCTTAATAACCCTCGTTCATATATCAGCACTATTGTATGTCTGGATCTTTCTTACCGAACATGTTCTTGGTATATTTCCTGGCTAATATACAGGAAGTCGAATATGGATCATCTTTTACAAATTACTTTGAAGATGGCTGAAGTTGCCTTGAATACCATGCAACTGATAAGGCCAGCACACTGGCAATAAAGTTGCACCCGGGCAAATAAACATTGAAATAGCTACTCTATACATAATAGGATCTGTATGATCTAAATAGGCTGAGGCATCATCTAATACCATGAGGCTCAATAATACCAGCAACACTACCGTGCCAATAAGCAGTCCTTTATTAATACGACCACCTCGTTGTTTAACAAGAGTTGTCCGTACCAGTGCTGCAACAATAACCAGGTGGATAATAATAACAAACAAAATACCAGGTACTGCAATTTCCGGTTCTGCCTGGGGGGATGTGTCTATTATAACAGACGGAATTACCAGAAAAGCCAGAATCACGGTGACAACTATTACGAGTCCGGTTTTCCATTAGATTGCCAAAAGCAAAATTCTGCAGCACATTAATTGTGACTGATTTTCGACCAGATAGAAATATTTTCCTGGCAATTGTCAGCGCAATGCAAGTATATATCACTAGATCAAAGCGATCCTCGGCTTTAGCATATTCTCATTTTTTAGAACGCATCTATCAATACTATTGGAATTAATAAATATTTCATTATATTTCGTCTCTTAACCCTCAGTTAAACTATAACTAATGCTTTCTAACATGTTACTTCATCAGCAGTTCGTTCGAATGGCAAAGAAACATGCCAAAAAGTTTGCAATTATTGACAAAACCACTGGTAAAAATGTTACTTATTCCAGGGCTTTGATCGGTACTCTAATCCTTTGTTCTAAATTTAAAAAGTATGATAAGGGCTTCATTGGTATTATGATCCCAACATCGGCAGGTTGTGCACTTGCTACTGTTGGCGCATTAATGAGCGGCAGAAAACCTGTAATGATAAACTATTCAACAGGTGCTGAGGACAACGCAAAGTATGCTCAGAAAAAATGCAAATTTAAAACTATTATAACATCCAGAGCTTTACTTGAAAAAATTAATTGCCCGGCTATTGAAGGTATGGTCCTGATTGAAGATATCATGGAAGGTATCACTACCGTTGATAAACTGAAGGCTGCCCTGAAAACGAAGCTTCCTGTTAATATGATCCTTAACACTATTCATAAAGGAGATGAACATGACACTGCTGCAATTTTATTTACCAGCGGAAGTGAAAAAGACCCTAAGGCTGTCCAGCTTACCCACAGGAATATTGCTTCGAACATTGAAAATTTTGGTGCTTATGTGAAAATATCTGAATCTGATATTATATTGGCAAACCTTGTTTTCTTTCATGTTTTTGGATTAACAGTAAATCTTTGGGTGGCATTTTATTGCGGGATGACAATGGTAACATATGCTAATCCGCTTGATTTCCAGACTATCAGCACTATAGCACGTGAAGAAAAGCCTACTATTATGGTTGGTACCCCAAGTTTCTTCTGGGGATATCTCAATAAGTCTGATCCCGGTGATTTTAAAACCCTCAGGCTAATGGTAGCCGGGGCAGATAAATGTCCGGATGCGCTAAGGGAAGGATACATGAACAAGCATGGGGTAACTCTGCTTGAGGGGTATGGAGCTACTGAGACATCTCCTGTCATATCAGTAAACTCACTTGAGTTTAACAGGCCTGGAAGCACAGGAAAAGTTATTCCTGGCGTTCAGGTCAGCATTGAGAGTTTTGAGACTGGGGAAACGTGTAAAACCAGGGAAGTAGGAAAGATTCTGGTAAAAGGAGACTCTGTAATGAAAGGCTATTATGATGATCCTGAGCTTACTGCTGATGCCCTGGTTGATGGTTGGTATAATACAGGTGATATGGGGTATTTCGATGAAGATGGCTATCTGTGGCATGCAGGCCGGTTTAAGAGGTTTGTTAAGATAGGGGGGGAAATGGTCTCTCTGGTTAAGGTAGAGAATACTCTGGAGAAATTTCTTCCTGTTGGAGTATCATGTTGTGTTGTTGAAGTGTCAGATGAAAAAAAGGGGGCAGCAATAATAGCAACAGTTACTATAGAAGTAAATAAGACTGAGATACTTAAGAAGATGGGTGGTGAGTTGCCAAATATTGCACTTCCAAAACAGTTTGTTGTTATTAAGGAGTTACCCATGATGGGCACAGGAAAGATTGATTTCAGGAGTGTTACAAGGATTGTGCAGGAGATATTAAATAATTCCTGATCTTATTCGATAGCACCAAGGAAACCTGCCATACCCTGAGCCGCTTGTTACCGGAAGATTTAATCTTCTTAATTATATAATTGTCGATGGTAGCCTCACCAGGGAATAATTCTGACTGTGAGGTAGCATTGAAAGGAATACAATTCTTAATAAATGAAAGGCCACCGGTTGCAGTGGAGCCATTCACCTGTGTAAAAGGATTTATGATATTTACCTGCGAAGGCTGAATCCAGCATGATATACCTTCAGAGAGGCTGTATTCAAGCATAAGTTCAAGAGTATTAATTCCAGTCACATGATAAATTGTACTTTATTATTGAGAGTGTTTTTGATTGAATCATCAGATATAACTTATTTAGAAGATGGCTTAAGTCGCCTTGAATACCATACAGCTGATAAGGCCAGCACACTGGCAATAAAGTTGCACCCGGTGCAGATAAACATTGAAATAGCAACTCTATGCATAATAGGATCTGTATGATTTAAAAAAGCTGAGGCACCATCTGATACCATGAGACTCAATAATACCAGCAACACTCCCAGGCCAATAAGCAGTCCTTTATTAATACGACCACCCCGTTGATTAACAAGAATTGTCCGTACCAGTGCTGCAATAATAACCAGGTGGATAATAATAACGAATAAAATACCAGGTACTGCCCTTTCAGGATCAGCCTGGGGGGATGTGTCTATTATAACAGACGGAATTACCAGAAAAGCAAGAATCAGGGTGACAACTATAACGAGTCCTGTCCCCACATACAGAATGCGGCGCAAAATAGTATCATTTTTCATAGCAATGCCTCCTTTTTAAAAAATGATTTCTTAATACATGTTTAAAATGAATAACCAAAAGATAATCCGAACCATAAAGAATTACCGAAAGTATCTCCTTTTTCAGTATTATAAATATACATAGGTGTCGCTCTGATGACCAGGCCTTTCTGTCCCTGGCGTCGGTACCCCCCAGTTAGAACAATAAGCCGGTCAGGATCGCCTGTAAAATGAGTATATCCTATACTAGTTTCAAAAAAGTGTATATGGTCACCATATAGAATACCTGCTGTTCCCAGAAAATTGAAACTCAATTTGTTTGTATCATAACCATGATATTCATTTCCCCCAATTCTTATAAGCACTGCTAGCTCATTTTTTAAAGGTACAATTCGATCATAATTTAAGGACCATACTGCAGCGTTTCCTAAAATCTCAAAATAGATAGAATTTTTTTTTAAGCTTTCCATGCCTGATTCTTTGAGATTAGCAATCTGAGCATTTAGTGAAGCACAGATTAAAATGTGACTCATTAAAAAGATTGAAATTACTTTCATCATCGATTATCAGGACTCATCCTTTCAATTTTAAGATCATCAATCCAAAAACTTCCTGGCTGAAGTATGTTCATCTCAAACCTTATATTATTCATGCCAGGTGGAATTATATAAGTATATTCAAATATCTGCCAGCTGGTTATTGTTTCATTTGATTTGACAATCGTATCGTACCGGCCTTTAGTTGCACTGACCCCCCCTATTCTGGCAATAAACTCGCTTAATTCATTTTTGACCCAGAAACTGACATGGTATGATTCTTCCGGCTCCGCCTTGTACTGCATGCAAAATCCGGGAGAATGCCACCCACCATCGGGAGAGCATTCTCTGACCAATAACTTCAGTGATTGTTTCCCATCCTTATATTCTGTTGTATCAATAATTAAATCATAATCCCCGGTTGGGATTGTTTTTGGAGTATACAAGATCCAGTTAACCGGCAATCCGGATTTTGTAATTTCAAAGCTGCCATTTTTTCCTGCATTTTCATCAGTTATATATTCACTCATTCCTGAAGAACAACCACTTGCGCAAATAACAAATAATACTATGGCAATCATTCTTAACAATGAGTCAAGTCTTCTTATCATGTAATCTGCCGTTTTCATACTTTCAAAATTTATTTGTTCACCTGTTAAATTGAAATAAGCTCATAAAGCGAATCCAAGACTTAAATAAATACAATTGAAAAAATTTTCATCCTGATTCTATCCGGATTTAAACCAGAGATAATTTTTTATATAAAATAACCCCTGGAGAAATAATGGAACTCCAAACATGATCCATGGACCCGAATCGCGAAATTCAAAATAACCAACAGACCCGGCAAGCATAATAATGTACCATAGCACAAATATTAAACCAGCCAGTAGTTCATGTTTCCATGAAAATGCAAAACCAATAATAAATACCAGAAATAATATTGGGAACAGAATAAAAGGCAGGCTGAAATAATCATATGGCTTATCGGAAAATTGTTCCGAAATCACCACAATTATATATAATACAGAATAGTTTAACAGAAGAACCCGAAGTATATATTTCCAGTGAAATGGAACCGATAGCTGAGGATTTACAGAGGATTTGTACCATTCTAAACAAGATAAAGCACCAATGACCATTACGGGAACGGCCATGATACTGATCATACCCCTGTCCCGGCCCCCTTCAAGACAAAGATCATGGATCCAAACACCTGCGTTCCAGCCCATAAAGATAATACCAGCCATTTTCTCATTTACCCATAGCAAACAAAAGGCAGATAAGAATATAACAGAGAGTAACAGGAATAAAATATCATTCAGATTTTTCAGGGATAACTCCCCTTTATATAATATGATACCTATACCTGTGAAATATAATATAGCATAAACAATAATTAAAATCCTCAGAATTTTAGTTGATTTTGATTTCATTTAATTTAATGCCTTTAGTTAATATCTCCGAGATATGCCTCCCATATTTTTATATGGTTGTCTCCAAAATACTGATATCGTTTAACCAGATAAATATCAACAGTTATAATATCAGGTAAGATTTCTGATGTACCCTTACTGCTCAGGGCCTGACATTCAAGCTTACAAGAGAGATTACCTATGAAAGTGGAATCATTCTCAGCTGCAAATGGGGCAGTTACAATTATCTGTACAGGTTTAAACCAGACTGGCATACCTTCTGAAAGAATATGGTCCAATAATCTATCCAAAGTATAAAGAGCTGATTCCGGATAATTATTGCTCAAGCCTGATAATTTGATCTTATCAGAAATAAACAGATTCCTGACCATCACTGCTGAATGCTGTCTGAATTCAGGATCGAGATTAGTATCTGAGATAATTTTAAGATAGTCGGCAAAATCGTTTAACATATCCGAAGCAGTAATCTCATAAGCCCTGAGGAATTGTTCAGATAAAGAGTCGGACGTAAAAACCTCCTTAAGATCGTTCTTCAGATTTGAGATATAATTCTCTTCCTTCCGGGCATTACTCTCTTCATCTTCTGTGCAGGTTCTTGCTGAACAGGCCAGATAGATTATAATCAGGATCAATTTATAATTCAGGCCTTTCATTCCTTATTCCGTTTTATTCTGAAACGCAGGACAGATATTTTCCCATCAAGATAGCGGCAATCGAGAATCTCGATTTTCCTCAGACCTGATGAAGGCATTGTAATCTTGTCGATAAACTCCCATTTATTGTAGAGAGCAATTCCGCTACCGGCACTTTTATCAGGCAGCATGTAAATTATCGCATCGTCACTGATTATCATGGTTAGTTTCTGCCTTCTGTTCTCCCATCCTATTACATCCGACTGTGAAAAGTAACTTATCATAAGCGCATAATAATCTGCATTCAGATTAACCTGCTCATCATGGCCAATTTTTCTCAGCACTCTTTTTATAGTATCCGTTTTGTAATAAGGTGCCTTAACAATCATAGTTACACTGCTTTTGCTTGTTCTTACAGTTATGCTTCCGCCACTGGAAGCTGGTATACTCAAAGGAGATTCATTTTCATTGAGTAATTCCACCCTTAGATTGCTGTCGGTAACAGGCTCCCTTGTATCAGAATCAATGAAAGTGAACCGGTAGTTCTGAGTATTGATTATTTTTATAATAATAAATATCAGAATTATAACAGATAAGAATAAAAGTGGGATTCTTATCAGATTATTTATAAACCGGCCTGGCTTATCTGCCACAGCGGGCTTCCCCGCATTTTTGTATCTGAAGTCATGCCAGTTTTTGTAACCCGTATATTTACTGAGTATATTAAGTACATCAACCCTTGGTAAAGAATGACTATCAGTTTTCATGTGATTATAAAACCACTTCTCGCTGAGTTGTCCATTAACCTTTTCAAGTAAATCTTCCTGAAAGTCAGTTATTTCCTGACCTTTCCAGTTTGATATTTCAGGATCAAGACCCGGGTATGATCGCATCATTGTGTCTGCTATTTCCTTTTTGAGAAGGCTGAAGAGTATTTTATCTTCCTGATGCAAAATTGGATAAGGATTAAATGGGAGGTATGCAAAATCCTTGTAAAATACGATACAACTAATTTACAAAAGAATTACCACATTAACACGGAGAAATGGCTTAATTTCACTACAAGTGACTAGAAATCCAATATTTAGATTTAAAATACAATTAATTCCCTAATAAAATGATATTAAAAATTATGCTTTGGCTTTCCCGGATTCTTGCAATCCTTGCGATTCTCTTCATCATGATGTTCTCTCTTGATGTATTCGGTGGAGGAGATCCACTGACAAAGCAAATGCTGGCATTTCTTATACATAACATTCCGGCATTTGCCCTGATTATTGCACTGGTCGTTTCATGGAGATATGAGATAGCCGGGGGTGCAATTTTTATATTATTATTTATAGCTCTTGGCATCTTCTGGGGATCCTTCAAAGGCAACAGTGGTTCCCTGATCTTAATAGCTCCATTTTTGCTGGTTGGAATGCTGTTAATACTTCACCGTATCTTAATTGCAGGGAGAGGAAATAGTCAATGATTTTAAACTGAAATTGTTTGCCGGTTTTTTTTGATTCCCGAATATTTACCTCTTGCCTTGTTTATCAACTTTGAGGTCTGATCTTAAAATGGTAAACTATAAAGAGGATTCCATGTACAAGAATGGTAAGGCCGATTAATATATAAGGCCCTCTGTCCAATAACTGAGGATAGCGGAGCTGGCCGTAGAGTGTTAAACCGTACCAGAGAAGAAAGAAAATGGCCGCATAAAATTCATAATTCCAGGCCAGTAAAAATCCCATGAAATATCACGAGCAGGTAATCTAAATAATGCTATCATCTTCACTCAGGGGCTCCGGCAAATGCGTATTTGTAATTTCCAAGATAAATGCACCCGTCACCAACCATCTTCAACTGTTCCTGTTGAGCTTCGTAGGCTTTAGTATTCTCAAACCATGAAATAATTGTCTGATCATTTGAATTAAAAACCATATCGTAAGGAATATAGCCTTTACACATCTCCTGCAGGTTCCACCCTGCGATCCATTTATCATTTCCAATCCTTGTTGATTTAGGTTTGCCCAGAACAGATTCCACCTCAGTATATGTCATTCCGGGTCTGAGTTTACCTGTAAATTCAACTGAGTTCAGAGACATTGTTTTCATGCTCCCGTAACTGGTTATAACAAGAATAATATACAAAATTACACTATTGATGTATATAAGTCAAAACTTCATCAATCTGCTATTTAATTTACAGATTTTTTAGAATAATATGACTTCCACCTGGCTGCAACCTCCTAAGGTCATGGGAATGAAGTATGTTCAACTCACCGGAGATACTGTATCAATTAAAACGGTTGGACTTATATAAATAGTAGTGAATAACTAAAGCTTTTTTTGTTTCAATCCTTTTATTCGATGACATAAAGGAGTCATATTTTAAAATTCCTTACTTTTGCATTTTTAATTGCAAATTTTAATCATCCCTGAAATGAAGATATCCTACAACTGGGTAAAAGATTATCTGAAAATTAATATAGAAGCCTCCAGGGTAGCCCGGATACTTACAGGAATAGGCCTCGAGATAGAGGGAATGGAAGAATGGATTTCTGTAAAGGGAGGACTGGAAGGCGTTGTGATCGGTGAAGTCATTACTTGCAGGAAGCATCCCGATGCCGATCAACTATCAGTAACAACAGTTGATGTGGGTGGTCCCCGGCCTTTACAGATTGTATGTGGTGCTCCTAATGTAGCTGCAGGCCAGAAAGTTCCTGTAGCCACTGTCGGTACCACAGTATTCAGGGGTAATGACAGCCTTGAGATTAAAAAATCCAAAATCAGAGGCGAACTCTCTGAAGGGATGATATGTGCTGAGGATGAACTCGGACTTGGAGATGATCATGAAGGAATCATGGTACTCAGTCGGGATGCTAAACCAGGCACCCCGGCAGGCAGCTACTTTAAAATTACAAGAGACACGGTATTTGAAATAGGTCTTACACCCAACAGGATCGACAGCGGTTCCCATTTCGGCGTTGCCAGGGACCTTGCAGCATATCTTAATCTTAACGAAGGTCTGAAAGAAAAGGCCATTCTTCCGGATATTTCGGGTTTCAAATATGACAATAAAAACAATGTATACGAGGTAATTATAGAAAATCCTGCGGACTGTCCAAGGTACTCGGGAATCACCATAAGCGGAATTACAGTGGGTGAATCGCCTCAGTGGCTAAAGGACAAATTAAGGGCAGTTGGACTTAACCCGATAAATAATGTGGTTGATATAACAAATTTTGTTCAGCATGAGATAGGTCAGCCGCTTCATGCGTTTGATGCAGATAAAATTGATGGTAAGAAAGTCATAATCAGGAATCTGCCGGACAAAAGTAAATTCATCACACTTGATTCGGTTGATAGAAATCTCTCCTCAAGGGATCTTATGATATGCAACACAAATGAAGGAATGTGTATTGCGGGTGTATTCGGAGGAATTAAATCCGGGGTTTCCGCTTCAACAATAAACATCTTTCTTGAGAGCGCATATTTTAATCCGGTTTCGATACGAAAAACATCCAGGCGCCATGGACTCAAGACTGATGCATCATACAGGTTTGAAAGAGGTGCTGATCCTGAAATAACTACATGGGCTCTTAAGAGAGCCGCCATACTGATAAAAGAGATTGCCGGAGGAGAGATAACATCTGATATTGTTGATATTTACCCTGTTCCTCTGAAAAAAGCAGAAGTGAAAATTAACTATAATAACATAACAAGACTTATCGGAAAAAAAATTGAACAGCCGGTTATAAAAGAAATATTATCCCTGCTGGATATCAATATCAAAGAGGAAAACAGAGATGACCTGGTTGTTGAAATTCCGACCCGCAGAGTTGATGTTAAGAAGGAAGCAGATGTAATTGAAGAGATACTAAGGATATATGGCTATAATAATGTTGAAATCAGCAATCATGTAAACTCTACAATTACATATTCAGAAAAACCTGACAAGGAGAAATTGGTCAACATTATTTCAGATATGCTTGCAGCAAACGGATTTGCAGAGATAATGTGCAATTCCCTTAGCCCTGCAGCGTGGTATGAGCAGAATGAAGATTTTGACAAAAGCCATCTGGTTCATCTTGCAAACCCGCTCAGTTCTGATCTGAACGTGATGAGACAGAGCCTGCTGTACGGCGGACTAAGTTCAGTTATCTGGAATATAAACAGGCAAAATCCTGATCTGAGATTATTCGAATTCGGACATTGCTATTTCTGTAAAAACCCCGTGGACACCCATCCCACACCTGGTCATTACTTCGAACAGGAACACCTTGATCTGTTTATTACCGGCAGTGCCGGGAAACAGAGCTGGAACAGCAAAACCAATCCCACCGATTTCTTCCACATCAAATCATTTGTGGAAATGGTTTTTACTCGAATGGGACTAAAACCGGAAACTCTTGTTGAAAGGGAGAGTGATAAAAAATACTTCTCCGAATCAGTTGCGTATATTCATAATAATAAGATTGTGGCAGAAGCAGGCCGGATTTCAAGGAAATACCTTTCGCAGTTCGATATAGGGCAGGATGTTTATTATGGAAATATAGAATGGGATCTGATGCTTAAGATTGCCAGAAATAATACTATTTCTTTTCATGAACTTCCAAAGTACCCCTCAGTGAGAAGAGATCTGGCACTTCTGCTTGACCGTGGTATAAAGTTCAGCCAGATAAGGCAGATAGCTCTAAAAACAGAGAGAAATATTTTACAGGACATTTCACTTTTCGATGTCTATGAGAGCGACAGCCTGGGAAAAAACAAGAAATCGTATGCTGTAAGCTTTATCCTCCGTGATGATTTGAAGACATTGACAGACAAGAATATTGATAAGGTCATGAATAATCTGGTCAGCGCATTTGAGAAAGAACTAAATGCTCATATCAGGTGATGAAAAACAGGATTGATCTTATAAAAGGTGATATTACCACTCTAGAGGTAGATGCCATAGTCAATGCAGCGAATAAATCGCTTCTGGGCGGTGGAGGTGTCGACGGCGCTATTCATATTGCTGCAGGACCTGACCTGATTGATGAATGTAAATCCCTCAACGGATGCGAAACGGGAAAATCCAAGATCACTAAAGGTTACAGGCTGAAAGCAAAGCACATTATACATACCGTCGGACCTGTCTGGTATGGAGGATATCGAGATGAGCATGAACTGCTGGCTTCATGTTATCAGTCATCCCTTGAAATTGCCAGGGAACAGAAAATCAGGACGATAGCATTCCCTGGCATTTCAACAGGAATCTATGGATTCCCCCGGGAGATGGCTGCATTGATTGCAGTAAGTGAAACCAGAAGATTCCTTATGAAAAATAAATATCCTGAGAAAGTAACATTTGTTACATTCACTGACGATAATTATGAAACCTACCGGAGGCTTCTCAACCAGTGATGAAATTATTCAGACCGATCAGAAAATACTTCTCACTGGTTAAGTTCAGCCACACGGTATTTGCCATGCCATTTGCCCTTATTGGTTTTTCCCTTGGCATTTCAGATGGTGATCTCCGGTTCAGTCTCAAACTTCTCCTTCTGATTATCCTGTGCATGGTATTCGCCAGAAATTCAGCAATGGGATTCAACCGGCTTGTCGACAGGAAATTCGATGAAAAAAATCCAAGAACAAAAAACCGGGAGATTCCTTCGGGTATCATCTCTCCCGGAGCTGCAACATTATTTATTATTATCAATGCAGCACTATTCATAGCAACTACATATTTCATTAATCGTCTGGTCTTCTGGCTTTCACCGGTTGCCTTACTCGTGATACTGGGTTACAGCCTCACAAAAAGGATAACAGCACTATGCCATCTTATTCTGGGGCTGGGTCTGAGCCTTGCACCGATTGGTGCATATTTATCTGTAACCGGATCGTTTAACCTTCTTCCTGTAATATATTCATTTATTGTTTTTACCTGGTCAGGCGGATTTGATATAATCTATGCACTCCAGGATGATGATTTTGACAGATCGGCAAATCTTTACTCTATACCATCTCTGATAGGAAGGAAAAACGCTCTAATTGTTTCTTCAATTCTTCATTCAGTCACATTCATGCTGGTAATTACAGCCGGTATCACCGGAGGGTCGGGATATATATTCTGGGCAGGCGCCCTTATTTTTTCAATACTATTGCTTTACCAGCATTTAATCGTAAAATATGATGACCTGAGCAAGGTAAATCTGGCTTTTGGCACCACAAATGGAATTGCCAGCATTATTTTCGCATTATTTGTAATAATTGACCTTTTTTAGAATCCGCATAATATGTATTATATTTCACACGATTTTGATGATTTCGTGTTTTATTGTTTCTTTCTACAAAAAATTAAGTTATAAGTATGGGGCAAATAGTCATTAAAGAAGTTCTGACAAAAAAAGATCGCCGGGTTTTTATATACCTGCCTGAAAAAGTGCACAAAAATGAGCCCGAATGGCTTCATCCCATTTATATGGATGAATGGCTTCTGTTCGACAGAGACAAAAATAAATCATACAAATATGCTGATGCAATCCTGCTGCTGGCCTACAGGGAGAATAAACCAGTCGGCAGAATTATGGGTATTATTAATAACAGGTACAATGCCATACATAATGAACAGAATGGCAGATTCTGCTTTATGGAATGTTATGACGACAGCGAGGTGTTTCATGCACTTATAACTGAAGTTGAGAATTGGCTCAGAGAGAGAGGGATGAAAAAGATTATCGGACCACTTGGTTTTTCAGATAAGGATCCGCAAGGCTTCCAGGTTGAAGGATTTGAGTACCCTCAGTTTATGACAAGTGCCAATAATTCACCTTATATGCCTCAATACCTTGAAGGTGAGGGATACAATAAAAAAATTGACCTTGTCAACTACCTGGGAAAGATACCTGAACAATTTCCCCTTGTTTATGAAAAAGTCCTTTCGCGAATGGAGAGCATGAAGGAATACAGGATAATTGAATTTAAGTCGATCAAAGAACTCAAACCCTACATCCTTGAAGTTCTTGAGCTCATGAATGAAACCTTTGCTGAAATATATGGTTTTGTTCCACTTGATGACAAGGAGAAGATGGAGTTTGCGAACAGATACCTGCCGGTTCTTGATCCCAAATTCATAAAATTGATTCAAACAAACGGAACACTTGTGGGATTTGCAATAGGAATGCCTGATTTCAGCAAGGGCATCAGGCAGGCACGAGGCAGGATTTTCCCTTTTGGAATTATCAGGATACTCATTGATTCTAAAAGGTCAAGGAAACTACTTATGATGCTGGGTGGTGTAAAAAAAGAGTATAGAGGCAAGGGACTTGATGTACTTATGGGGGTAAAGATTCTGCAATCAGGCATAAAACATAAAATGGACACTCTCGACAGCCATCTCGTACTGGAAGACAATACGAAAATGAGAGGAGAGTATGAGAGAGTCGGCTGCAAAGTTGTCAAGAAATTCCGGATATACGAAAAGGATCTGTAGAACGGTGCAAGGGCACAACGGGCGCCTGATTAAAACCTGAACGCCATTGAAATCCCTATCATCTCCTTAAACTGAACGCGGGCAGTTTTCTTTGTAGTTCCGTCAGGATTCAGAAGAGGCTTATTATTTTCGTCAAGAACCGGCGTCTTTGTGTCATCATCAAAGATAAAATGGATGTTGATCCTGAGATCTGTAAACCAGTTAAGATTTGCTACAAGTATCATTTCCCAGTCTATATCGATGTTCTGTGGATTATTGATATAGTTGGTAAACAACTGAATCCTGTTTGTAACTCCTAATGTTTTATAGGGCTTCCATACGTGTGATACCATTAAGCTTACCCCCGGTTCATGTTTTGATTTCCTGTCAGCAGCAATACCATACTTTGTCTGATCAATATGAAGGGTATCCGTCATGTAAGTTCCTTTGTACGACAATGGTGAAAAATTGATTGAGGTATTGGCATTAGGTTTATAATCAAGTCCGATACCAAGTGTCAGAATTGCAGGGTTAATTAACTTCGATACCGGTACTGAATCATTCGGATAATTATAGCCTTTCAATAACTGGGTCTTGAACAGCATAATTGCACTGAAATCGAACTTGCCGAAAGCCTTATGATTAAGCTTTGAGTTGGTCTCAATAAGGTCAGTGTTTTTTCTTATCGGATTCTCCCCGGAGGCAAGAAATCCTAATTTGATTCGTGCGAAATTATTTGAAGAGAGCTTTGTCTGCTTATTGTTATAATCAGCATATCCTGTTACATCCAGGAGAGAAGCAAGACTCTTTTCCCCTCCCTTCACCCAGTTGAACAGCGCTGTCTGGGTGAATGCAAGGTTAGCTTCGGTCCTGTATTTCCAGTACTTCTGTTTAACAACAATTCTCTGAACTTCAAGCAGTTTTGACTTATCCTGCTTTTCAACATTTATTCTTGCCTCGGTGTAAGTCTCCTGTTTTGGAGGACGGCGGAAGTTTACTCCTTGTTCAAGGTACAACCCTATTGTATTCCTGTCAGTATTTCCTATCCATACCGTTACGGAATCAGAAAACTCATTTTTAAGCCAGTACCTCATCATATTGTCTGTTTTCGAATTTAGCCATACCGGTGTAACACTCCCTCCTCTCCCGGTAAAAAATACCATTGATGAGTCGCGCTCCTCAAGATATTTCAATAAGGAATTGACAGCTACCTCAATTGAGTCGCCCTGAAAAGGATAATTAAGATATCTGAACGGAAATGAAGGTCTTGTGGAAGTAACTTCATTAAGAGTATCAATTATCACCAGGATGGTAGTATCTTTCATTCGGGTTTCCGGAATCAGAATAGGAACAGTATCCTGAAAGACGGCAACAAAGACTGCTGCTGAATCAATAACCACTCCTGATGAAATAGTATCTCTGACAGCTGCCATTGTGTCAATTACAACTCCGTATCTTGCAGGCGCCACATAAGGTATCTTGAACCTCAAAGGTTCCCATATATAAAATTTATCCCACGATATTCTGAGGGAATCATAAGGATATTTCGATAAGAACACTTTGGAAGAATCATAGGGAGGATGGGATGCTTCAAAGATAAGCTGTCCTATCGCTTTTCGAAGCGGATCATTGGTATCATTCCATAACTGCGGATGAATTCTCTGCTCGAGAAATTTAACTGCCTGCTCCGGAGAGAGTACTATTTCAGGTTTTATATAGGCATCACTGAATATAACTCCGCTCCTCTTAAGAGAATCAATTATTGCACCTGCAGATCTCAGACTGTCATTTGCCTCCTGTGAATAAGCAGATATTCCGCTACATATGATGGCTGCTGAAATCAGCAACTGTAAAAATATTTTTCTCATCTGGTTAAATTTTTTCATCCTAATTCCCGGTTGAATATATCACAAATAACTATTAATCTTACATATCCAATCTCAAAATTGATGTCTGTGCCTTTTATAACGCAGATTCCAATGCTTGATATATACAGAAATATTAAAAACAGGGATTATTTTTCAGGGAGAAGGTAATTTTCATTACCTGTAAATCTGTTTTATCTTTTCTGCCTGACTCCCATGAACTCACCCCTTTTATCCCCCTCTCTACTCCGTAAAGAGGGGGAATATAACTAAGACACAGTGCATTACCCCCCTCTTTGTGCAACAGAGAGGGGGGAAAGGGGGGTGAGTACATGAAATACAATAGATATATTTTATTGATTTACAAGTAAATATCATTAATTTCAACAATAACATGTAATCACAATGAACTTACCATTCGCAGAACCATTTAATATAAAAATGGTTGAAAATATTTACAGGAGTACACCTGAAGAGAGACTGAGATGGATCAGGGATACTTCGTAAAACCTTTTCAATCTGGAAAACATCAGAGAGATTCCAAAAACGTGATAAAATAACACGGGGAGTCAGGATCAGACGAGAAGCCAACATACTGAGGCATTTTACAGTGGAACTTGAGAGGTTATAGTCCATGTTTTGATAAGTTCCTATTATTGATTTCCTTTGCAGGCTAAAGTTTTAAAATGAAGGATTTCACTACAGGGCATGAAGGGAAGCTGATTTTCAGGTTTGCTGCTCCAATGCTTATAGGGAATGTCTTTCAGCAACTCTTCAGCGTAGTTGACAGCATAGTTGTAGGAAAATTTATCGGCAAGGAGGCTCTTGCTGCTGTCGGAGCTTCATTCCCTGTAATATTCGTGATGGTTTCAATGATAATAGGCCTGGTTATGGGAACGACTGTGGTGATATCACAATACTTCGGAGCCAAAGACTTCGTAAAAGTTAAGAGAGCCATCGATACAATGTATATATACAGCTCAGTTATCGGTATTGTTACAACGATAATCGGAATTTTGATAAGTGAACCTCTTCTGCGGCTTATGGAATTGCCGGAAGAAATAATGCCGCAGGCACTCCTCTATCTGAAGATCTATTTATCAGGAATTGTAATTTTCTTTGGTTTCAACGGAACCAGCGCAGTATTAAGGGGGTTAGGTGACTCAAAAACACCTCTCTACTTCCTGATTATTGCAAGCATTGCAAATATAATCCTTGTCCTTCTCTTTGTAGGTGTCTTCAAGTGGGGAGTTGCAGGTGCTGCATATTCAACACTCCTTGCCAATGCAATCGCTTTCGGGCTCGCAATATGGTGGCTCAACAAGACTCACAAACTGATAAGAATTGCCATTAAGGGGCTCCATTTCGACAGGGAAACTTTTCAGCAAAGCCTCAGGATCGGATTACCTACCGGGGTCCAGCAGACACTTGTGGCAATGGGAGGACTCGCTTTGATGGATATTGTATACAAATTTGGAACAGATGTTATAGCAGGATACTCGGTTGCCAGCAGGCTTGATATGCTTGCTCTTATTCCGGCCATGTCTTTCTCACAGGCTCTTTCAACATTTGTCGGACAGAATATCGGCGCCAATAAACCTGAACGTATAAAAGCGGGGCTGATAGCTACAATTAAAATGTCAGGAATTGTAACAATTGTTACAACAATATTCATTGTAATCTGGGGCCATGTTGTCATGAAAATGTTTACCAACGATACTGAGGTAATCCGGTTTGGCGACCAGTATCTGACAATTGTCAGTTTATTCTACATCACTTTCACAATGATGTTCATATACAATGGAGTAACAAGAGGTGCCGGAGATACTCTTTTCCCTATGCTGTTCTCAATACTGTCGCTCTGGATAATTCGAATCCCGTTTGCATGGTACTTTTCGGGAAAAATTGGAGTAATAGGCATCTGGTGGTCTATCCCTGCCGGCTGGGCAGTCGGATTAGCGCTTTCGTATTTTTATTATAAATCAGGACGTTGGAAGAACAAAGCCGTTGTAAAATATGTCAGTAATTAGTAACTTTCATTAATCAAATTAAGCAACCTAATTCAACAAGGTAAAATGATAAAATCGATGACGGGCTTTGGAAAGGCCATTGCAGAAACTCCTCAGAAAAAGATCACTATTGAAATAAAATCACTGAATTCCAAGCAGTTTGATCTTAACACCAAGATCCCATGGGTGTATAAGGAAAAAGAACCCGAGATAAGGAGTATAATAAGCCAGAAACTCGACAGGGGAAAAATTGACTTTTCTATATTTATTGACTCAGTAGATCAGGAAGTTGCGACTGTCATCAATAAAGCTGCAGTAAGAAATTACTACACCCAGTTCAAAGAAATTGCTGCAGAACTTGATATAAAACTGGATGATCAGATATTCTCTGCCATAATGAAGCTTCCTGAAACTCTTAAAACTGAAAAAAATGAAATACCTGAGGAGGAATGGAATCTTATCAGGAATCAGATTCTGGAATCTGTAAGAATACTTGACTTATACAGGATTGAAGAGGGAAACTCCATAATGTCAGATATGGAAAAGTGCGTAGGAAAGATACTGGCACTACTTGAAAAAATAGGGACATGTGAAGAGGGAAGGCTTAAAAAGATCAGGGAAAAGCTGAACTCAATGCTGGAAGAAAATATAGGGGTCGAGAATATTGATAAGAACAGGTTTGAACAGGAGCTTATTTATTTTATTGAGAAATTTGATATTAATGAAGAGAAAGTGAGACTCGGTACTCACTGCGACTATTTAATTGATACAATGAAGACAGAAGCCCCCAATGGAAAACTTCTGAGCTTTATCTGCCAGGAGATTGGCAGGGAGATCAATACCATTGGCTCAAAAGCAAATGATGCTTCGATTCAGAAGCTGGTGGTGATGATGAAGGATGAGCTGGAGAAGATTAAGGAGCAGACTCTGAATGTATTATAAAGGGCACAAGGGCGCAACGGCACAACAACATAACAACATAACAACATAACAACATAACAACATAACAACATAACAACATAACAACATAACGGCACAAGGTCCCAAGGGCATAAATCAATGAAAGGAAAACTTGTAATAATATCAGCACCCTCCGGTGCAGGAAAGACCACAATAGTTAAACATCTGCTGGAGAGCGGATTGAATTTATCATTCTCTGTATCAGCAACCACCAGGTCTCCCAGAGGTTCAGAAAAAGATGGAGAAGACTATTTCTTTCTTTCAGTCCCCGAGTTTAAGAGAAGAATTGAAAATGATGAATTCGTTGAGTGGGAGGAGGTTTATAAAGATATGTACTATGGCACTCTTAAATGCGAGCTGGAGAGAATCAGGAATGATGATAAACATGTTCTGTTTGATGTGGATGCACAGGGGGGGATAAACCTGAAGAAAAAATTTGGTATCCGGGCAATCGCAATATTTATTATGCCCCCTTCAGTTGAAGAACTTGAGAACAGGCTTATCAGACGTTCAACAGACACACCGGAAAAAATCAGAATCCGGGTTGAAAAGGCCAGAGAGGAGATGAAGCTTGCCAATCAATTCGATACTGTTATTGTTAATCACCATTTAGATACAGCAAAGGAAGAGACTACGAAAACAGTATCTTCATTCCTCAGCAGGTAATAAGTTTATTCATGATGGCAAGAATAGGGTTATATTTCGGATCATTCAACCCGGTACATATCGGGCACCTGGCAATTGCAGGCTATATGACCGAATTTACCGGACTGGAGCAGGTTTGGTTCGTTGTCAGTCCTCATAATCCATTGAAAAAAAAGGAGACACTGCTTGAAGACCATCACCGTTTGTATATGACGCAGCTTGCAATCGGAGACAATGACAGGTTAAAGGCTTCAGATATCGAATTCAGACTGCCTGTCCCATCATATACGATTGACACCCTTACATATCTGAAAGAAAAATATCCAAAACATAAATTTTGCCTGGTGATGGGTGAAGATAATCTGTACACTCTTCATAAATGGAAAAATGCAGTAGAGCTATTAAAGGAGCATCCGGTTTATGTCTACCCCAGGCCTGATTCAGTTAAACCATCGTCCGCCATACTTGAACAGATCATCAAATCAGCAGAGATCCATTTTGTAAATGCACCAATTATGGATATATCCGGAACTTTTATTCGCAATGAGATAAAACACGGAAAGGATATGTCATATTACCTCTCCCCCACTGTGTGGAAATATATAAGGGAGATGCATTTCTATGAGAAATAGGCGCAGGTTTGCTGACGTGGAATTTATATCAGCATCCTGCACGGATGAAAAGCCCCCGGCCAACCGCCAGCTGGCGGATGGCCACCCCCTAAAGGGCATAGGCGTTAACTTAAGAGTAGTATTGTAAATAAGGAGACTAGAAAAAGTTTCCCCTCCTTTTGAAGGAGGGGTGGCCGGGACCACTGATTATCTGATCTTTACAGGGTTCATTTCCCGGCCGGGGTGGTTGATTTTATGAAATAAACAAAGTTTCCCCTCCTTTTGAAGGAGGTGTGGCCGGGATACGTGATTATCTGATGTTTACAGGGTTCATTCCCCGGCCGGGGTGGTTGATTTATCTATCCGGTCGATTCATTTCTTTTATTTAAGACTTTCCTTATCTCACTTTTCAAATATTCAGGATACCGGAACACAAATCTGGTTTCAAACCTTAACACAGCGAATCCTAAGCTCGACAGGTAGCAATTCCTGTTTTCATCTATTTTATTCAACATAGAAATAAATGTAGTAAGAGACTAATAAATCAACCACCCCGGCCGCATATATTCATTGTAACATATTAATTATCTGCATACTGCGGCCACCCCTCCTTGAAAAGGAGGGGAAACTTCATCTGACTTCATCTGATCTCTGTATTAATATTACTACTCTTAGCTTGACGGCTATGCCTGAAGGGGGTAAAATTCCTACTCTTCTTTCAGGATCAGGCTTTATGTACTACGGTGATTATCTCCTCCCCCCGTATCAAAGCTTTCTCATTCATAGGAATAAGACTGTGATATCTTTCAGGAAGTGATTTCTTAAGACCTTTTATGACATTCTCAAGTTTAATGATCGGTCTTACCTTTATAAATCCTCCGAGAACGACCATATTGAATGTCTTGGAGCTGTTCATTCTTGCAGCTTCCTCGGCAGCATCGACTCTGTAGATAGAAATATCTTTTCTTTCCGGATGCCTTGTAATTCCATTACCGTCATATATCAGCACACCACCCGGTTTAATTGCGTTTTCAAACTTATCGAGCGATTGCTGGTTCAATATAATTCCTGTGTCAAAATGCCTTATAATCGGTGAACTGATACGTTCACTGCTAATTATTACAGTCACGTTTGCAGTTCCGCCTCTCATTTCAGGACCATACGAAGGCATCCAGCTAACCTCCATATCCTGCATCACAGCTGAATAAGCCATTATCTTACCCATCGACAGAACGCCCTGTCCTCCAAAACCTGCAATTATAATCTCTTCTGTCATCTTTTTTTCGATTTTTCGTTATTATCCCAAATCATTCTGCAGGTGTTTTCAGATCTCCAAGAGGGTAAAACGGAATCATATTGGCTTCCATCCATTTGTTTGATTCAACAGGAGTCATCCTCCATCCTGAAGGGCAGTTGGAGACAATTTCAACAAAACAAGTTCCTTTATTAAGCTTTTGATATTCAATTGCTTTTCGCATAGCTTTCTTTGTCTTCCGCACATTGGCAGGAGTATGAACACTCTGCCGGGTAACATAGTAAGTGCCCGGAAGAGTTGCTACAATATCTGTCATTTTCAATGGATTGCCCATCGTTTTAACATCACGTCCACGAGGTGAGGTAGATGATTTCATACCAATTAAGGTTGTAGGAGCCATCTGCCCTCCCGTCATACCATATATTCCATTATTGACAAAAATGATAAGTATGTTCTCTCCTCTGTTACAGGCATGTATTGTTTCGGCTGTACCTATGGCAGCAAGGTCCCCGTCGCCCTGATAGGTAAATACGAATTTATCCGGCAGGAGTCTTTTTATTGCTGTTGCTAAAGCCGGGGCTCTTCCATGTGCTGCCTGCTGAATATCCACATCCAGGTAATGGTAAAGCAGTACAGAACACCCGACAGGGGATATCCCGATTGTCTGTGACTGCAGTCCCAGTTCCTCAATTAATTCAGCAAGAATCCTATGGGTGGTTCCATGTCCGCAGCCTGGACAATAAGAAAGGGTGTTATCCACGAGAACCTCCGACCGACGATAGGTCAGGTTTTCGGGTTTTATGATTTCCTTCAAACCGGTTGCTTCTAACATTGCTTATCCTCCTATAAAAAATGATTTTAATTTTTCAACCACCTCTTCAGGTGTTGTTACAATTCCGCCCATTCTGCCAAAATGCTTTACCTGGACTTTCCCGTTTACTGCAAGTAAGACATCCTCAACCATCTGGCCCGAGCTCATCTCCACTGACAGGATTCCCTTTATCTTTCCAGCAAGTTCATTAATACGAACAGACGGGAACGGGAACAATGTGACGGGCCTTAAAAGACCAGCTGTAATACCCTGTTCCCGTGCAATCTGGACCGATTTCTGGCAGACCCTTGCACTTGTTCCATATGCTACAAAAAGATATTCAGCATCTTCACACTGAAACTCTTCAAAGCGAACTTCATTCTTTGATATCTCAGCGTACTTCGCCTGAAGCTTGTGGTTGAATTCCTCCTGTCCTTCGGGATCAAGGTCAAGCGATGTTATAATATTACGTTCTCTTGATGCGGATTTTCCGGTTGTAGCCCAATCCGGAAATTCTGTCGCACGCGGCTTCTGTGGTTTGAGATACACTTTCTCCATCATCTGTCCGATAGCGCCATCCGAAAGAATCAGTACCGGATTCCTGTATTTAAATGCAAGGTCGAAACTGAGTTCAACAAAGTCAGCCATCTCCTGCACAGAAGCCGGTGCAAGAACAATCAGATGGTAATCCCCATGTCCTCCGCCTTTTACTGACTGGAAGTAATCCGACTGGGCAGGCTGAATGGTACCAAGACCGGGGCCTCCCCTTACAACATTAACTATCAGACATGGAAGTTCGGCGCCTGCAATATATGAAATGCCCTCCTGCTTAAGGCTAATTCCGGGGGAAGATGAAGATGTCATAACTTTTTTTCCGCATCCGGCTCCACCATATACCATATTTATTGCAGCAATTTCGCTTTCGGCCTGAAGAACAATCATACCTGTTGTCTCTGCCGGATTTGCTTCCATAAGGTATTCCAGTATCTCACTCTGGGGAGTTATCGGATAGCCAAAGTATCCGTCAACACCGGCCCGTATGGCAGCTTCAGCAATTGCCTCGTTGCCTTTCATTAACCTCAATTCTCTTTCCATCAGCGCCTATATTTTTGTTTTATAAACGGTTATTACTCCATCGGGGCAAACAATAGCACAGCTTGCACATCCGATACAGAGCTCAGGATTGGCAGGATAGGCGTAAAAATAGCCTTTGCTGTTTACCTCTTTCGCCATTGCGATGGTACCCGTAGGACATGAGACCATACATACTTCGCATCCCTTACATTTCTCAACATCCACAACAATACTACCTCTGATCTTTGCCATATCGATAATTCTATTTTTCTTTTACAGGCTTTCTTATACGGGATAATTACAGTTAAAACTTTTCAGACGCGATTCCATATCTTTAAACTGATCCCTTGAAACATGAGATACACAAGCTCTTAGTCCATCGTTCCTGTTGGCGCCCGTGATATCCAGAGAAATAGCTGAAATCCCATAATAAAGCAGTTTCTCCAGCAATTCACCTCCTGTCATTCCCGGATATGAAATTGTGAAATAAAAACCATCAGCAATAGGCTTGTCAATATCTGTATCATAAGTTATTCTGAATCCGTTCCCGGTGAAAAGGGATTTCATGATTTTAGCTTTCTCACCATACTCCTTAACAACATCTATGAACCTGTATTTACCATCATTTACTGACTTCAGAATTGCAGCCAGTCCATACTGTGCCGAGTGAGCAACGCCTGCTGATAACGCGTATAGCACGCCAAAAACAATTGAATGTCCGAATTTATCTGAAGTATAATACCTCAGAAGATCAGGATAGCGCCGGTTAAAAAGATGATCTGAAACAGCCATTATTCCGATCCTTTGTCCGGCATAACTGAATACTTTTGAACTTGAAATAAGAATAATATAATCGTCTGTATATCTGCCGATTGATGGCTGATAAGGAGGAGCACCCGGAACTGAATAATCGGTTCTGAAATCCATACCAAAATATGCAAGGTCTTCTATTACGATAACATCATATTTCCGTGAAAGTTCCCCTATAATGGAAAGCTCCTCCTCATTGAGGCACATCCAGGAAGGATTATTCGGATTTGAATATACTATTGAAGATACCTTGCCACCTGCAAGAAATGATTCGATCTTCTCTTTCAGTTTCTTTCCCCTGTATTTAAAAATATCAAAAGAGGCATAATCATGCCCCAGCATCCTGACCTGTGTTTTTTGTACAGGGAATCCCGGATCAAGGAACAGCGAACCTTCTTTTGATTTATCATTCCTGTTTGCGACAAGGAAAGCAGCCATTGAACCCATCATTGAACCGACAGTAGGGAAACATCCCTGAGGATTGATTTCCAGATCGAGGAAAAGCTTTATGAACCTTGAGGTCTCATCTTTAAGCAGCTTAACACCTTCTATATTGGGATAAACCGAAGCGACTCCCCTCTTCAGGGATTCTATTTCAGCTTCTATGCCTGCAGGGGGGGCAGGAAGACCGGGAGATCCCATCTCCATCCTTACATATCTGATCCCCGTAGCCTCCTCAAGCTGATTGACAAGTCTGACTATTTCCCTTATGGATGCAGTAGCGAAGGATTTTATGCCACTTTCTTCTATTACTCTACTGACTATCTTATTATCAAGCGATTTATGTTCCATCTCATAAATTAATACCGGTTCCCGGTCCTTTTTAAGACCCCAAATATAATAATATTAATACCATTCATTCCTGATCAATATTATTAAGGTTCTCTATCTTATAGTGGAAATAATCTGATTATATTCATATAACATCATTTCTCAATCCTTATCCTGGCATCGACCACTGTAATATTCTCAGGATTCCCGAGAAGAGGATTAAGATCCATTTCCTTGATCTCTGTTGCAAAACGCAAAAGAGTAGAAAGCCTGACAATTATTTCAGCAAACTTTGATTCATTGATTCCCGGCTTGCCACGGGTTCCATGGATGATCCTATAACTTCTTATGCTCCTGATCATCGATTCGGCCTCATTGAATGTAAGAGGGGCAAGGCCGGAGGATACATCCTTAAGTACCTCCACAAAAATACCTCCTAATCCGCAGAGTATCACATGCCCGAACCTCGGCTCATATTTTGCACCAATAAAAAGTTCTGTCCCTGATAACATTTGCTGCATAAGCACAGCCTTAACATCTTTAATCTTCATCATCCTGCTGAATTCCGCCAGAAGGTGCTTTTCCGACTTGATATTCAGAGTAACTCCTCCAATATCTGATTTATGCACTGGTCCTACGACTTTCAGTGCAAGCGGATAACCTGTTTTCTTAGCTACCGACAACAACTCTTTCTTTGTTTTTGCCACGGCTTCTTTAACGACAGAAATATGTGCAGCGTTCAACAATTCCTGTATTACAGCAGGCTCAAGATATCCATCATGTGCCTTGTCTATTATCTGCCTGATCTGCGGAACATCAACTTTTTCAAGAAATATCTTTTCATCAGCAGGGTACGGAGTGTTGAAGATTTTTGTGAGCGCTCTTCCAAGGACAACTTCATCAGGAAAATTGACATGTCCCTTATCGAGGAAATACCCAAGTTCCTTTGAGGAGCTGGTTATTGATGGAAGTATAGGATAAAGAGGTTTATTACAATCATTAATTTTTTTGTGCAGAAGGTCATAAATTTCAGTCATGTCATTCAGCCCGTTACTACCGAAGATGACGCTCATACCGTCTAAAGCAGGAATTTTTTTGTCGACATATTCTATTACTTTATCAAGCTGATCAGTGGTAGCTGTGGCTATCATATCTATAGGATTGTCAGCTGAAGCCCCTGGATTCATCATCTCAAGCAACTTATCGTGATGTTTGCCGGTGATCCTGGGAATATTAATTCCACCGGACGACAGGGCATCGGTGAGCATTACAGCGGGCCCCCCGGCATGAGTTATAATGGCGATATTCTTCCCTTTCAGCGGTTTATGAAAAAAGACTGATGCTACCGTAGCAAGCTCTTCACGTCCTGAACACCTCACTATACCTGCTTTCCGGAATAATGCTTCCACAGCAGAATCTGATGATGCCATTGCCCCCGTATGCGATGACGCTGCTCTGCTGCCAGCCTCTGTGGTACCTGCTTTTATTGCGGCTATCCTGCATCCCCTCCTGATTAAAGATGAAGAATGATGCAGTAGTTTATCAGGATTCCTGATGCTTTCAACATAGATAAGTTTAATATGAGAACTTGAATCTGGGTCAAAGGTTTTATCCCAGAATTCCAATACCTCCTCCACCCCTGTCTGAGCGCTGTTTCCTACTGAAAAGACGCTTGCGAATTTAAGCCCCTTGGGCATGGCAGATTCAAAGATAAAAACTGCAGTCGCTCCCGAACCTGAAACAAAATCGCATCCTTTAGGGTCAAGTTTTGGTACGGGAGATGTAAATACACCCTGGTATGCCTGTGTTACCACACCGATGCAGTTAGTACCTATCAGGCACCCTCCTGCCCCATCAATAGCTGATGCAATATCAGTCTCGAGTTTCCTTCCTTCTTCCCCTGCTTCGCTGAATCCGGCTGATATTATTATGAAAGCTCTGGTGCCTTTTTCTTTAAGCAATATCTCCACTGCCTGCTTACAATAAAGTGAAGATATTGCCAGTATGGCAAGGTCAACCTTAGGTATATCATTAATGCTTCTGAACGATTTTATGCCCTGAACCTTATCATTATTGGGATTTACAACATACAGTTTGCCTTCAAAACCCCCTTCGATAATATTCCTGAGTACTTTTCCTCCCGGTTTAAAGAGATCGTCTGACCCTCCTACTACAACAATACTGTCGGGACAAATCAGCTTTTCGTTTATCATAACAAGTTAATATAGCGCAGCATACAAGTAACCTGCAATCAATAGGCAAGATAATAAAAAATACCGGCTGAAAAACATGTTAAAGATCATTAGCGGACCAACCTGTTTAATGATCAATAACAGTTGATATTATGAGCCATACCTTTTCTTTTACTAAATTTGCATTCCTATGATCGCAGGAAATGTTAAACACACTTGAAGGAATACTAAAACAGGATAATTTCTCAAGTTCCGATATTGTTAAACTTCTCTCTTCAGATGGAGAAGCCAGAACTCTTCTTTTCAGGAAATCGGCAGAAGTAAAAGAGAAGTATATCGGCAGAAAAGTATGGTTCAGAGGACTTATTGAGTTCTCGAATGTATGTGGTAAAGATTGTCTTTATTGTGGAATCAGGAAGGGGAACAGGAACCTTGTACGATATAACCTGACAGACGACGAAGTTCTTGAAGCGGCCAGGTTTGCATACGTCAACAGGTATGGATCAATCGCTCTTCAATCGGGTGAACTTGAGAGCCCGTCTGTAACCGGAAGAATTGAAAATCTGCTTCATAAGATAAAGGAGCTATCAAATGGCGAACTGGGAATAACCTTATCCGTCGGAGAGCAGACACCGGAAGTATATAAAAGGTGGTTTGATGCCGGTGCACACCGCTATCTGTTACGGGTTGAATCAACAAATGAAACCCTGTACAGGAAGATACATCCCGGCGACATCAAACATAGCTTCAGCAGAAGGATGGCATGTCTGAAATATCTGCAGGATATCGGATATCAGACAGGTACAGGTGTAATGATAGGTCTGCCATTCCAGACGTTGGAAGATCTTGCCGGAGACCTGCTTTTCATGGAAGAATTCGACATTGACATGTGCGGAATGGGTCCTTATATAGAACATGCCGATACTCCTTTAATTAAGCATTCAGGAAGCCTGCTGCCTCTGAAAGAAAGGTTCGACCTAACACTGAAAATGATCGCTATCATCCGGATCATGATGAAAGACATAAATATCGTAGCCGCAACAGCGCTTCAGGCCATTGACCCGATAGGCAGGGAAAAAGCTGTTAAGATAGGGGCAAATATTGTTATGCCTAATATCACACCAGGTAAGTACCGCGACAGCTATAAGCTCTATGATAATAAGCCATGTACAGATGATTCCGCAGAAGACTGTCAGAGTTGCCTTGAAGCAAGGATAAGCCTTGCGGATGCTGAAGTCATTTACGGAGAATGGGGAGACGCCATTCACTATAAGAAGCGACTTGAAGGTTAATATTTCAAGGATACCTGACAACTGAGAACTCATTTTAAAGCAGATTAAGAACACAGATATCATTTATGCTTTTTCCGTGATAATCCGTGCAATCAGTGGTAAAAACTTCATATAACCTATAATAATAATAAAACAGCACTAAACAGTTTAATTTAAATTCTTTAATATTGTTTCTTCGATCAAAAAAAAGCGAATGAAAAAGCTACTCTTCCTGGTTACTGCACTGTTTTTGGCATGTTTTGTCAGAGGACAGGTAAAGCCTGACTATTATCTCCCCACAGACATAAAATATAACAGCGCAGTTCCCACTCCGGGACAGCTTGCCGGACATGAGATCGGCGAATGGCATCTGACTCACGACAAACTGTATTACTTCATGCTGGAACTGGCCAGAATATCTGACAGGGCAATATGGGAAGAATACGGAAAAAGCTATGAAAACCGCCCCCTTGGTCAGCTTATCATAAGTTCACCTGAAAACATTAAAAACATAGAACAATTAAGGCAGGAGCATTTAAGATTATGCGACCCTTCATCCTCCGGCAATTCTGATATTGAAAAAATGCCACTTTTTGTTAAGTTGGGTTATGGGATTCACGGCAATGAATCAAGTGCACAGAATTCATCAGTACTTGTTGCATATTATCTGATTGCTGGTGAGAGTGACAAGATAAACGAGATTCTCAGGAACACAGTAATACTGATTGATCCTTCGCTAAATCCCGATGGTATGCAGAGACATTCATCCTGGGTCAACTTTACAAAAAGCATGAATAATAATCCTGATTCTGACTCATGGGAATTCTCCGAGACCTGGCCTGGAGGAAGAACAAACCATTACTGGTTTGACCTTAACCGCGACTACCTGTTTCTTCAGCATCCTGAAACAAAAGGGCGAATGGCAGCCTTTTACAGGTGGAGACCCAATATTGTCACCGATCACCATGAAATGGATGCCGGCTCCACTTTTTTCTTCCAGCCCGGAGTACAGAAACGGAATAACCCCCTTACACCTGCAAATATTCATACCCTGACGGCAGAGATAGGAAAATACCATGAAAAATACCTGAATTCCATTGGCAGTCTTTATTATACTGAGGAAAGCTTTGATGATTTTTATGTTGGCAAAGGATCATCCTACCCCGACATACATGGTTCAATAGGTATTTTGTTTGAACAGGCAGGAATCAAAGGACATTTGAGAAATACATCAGGCGGCCAGATCTCATTCCCTTTTGCAATAAGAAACCAGGTCACTGTTTCGATGTCAACACTCGAAGCAGGACTTTCTTTGAGAAAAAAGCTATTGGAATGTCAGAGGGATTTTTACAAAGATGCTGCCGCTCAGGCAGATAAACATCAGGTAAAAGCTTATGTAATTACTGAATCGGCTGACAGAGGAAGGCTCAGCGAATTCATCAGTATCCTCCGACAACATCATATCAGAGTGTATAAGCTGGCGAAGGATTACAGCAAAGATGGTGTCAGTTACAAAGCAGCTGACAGCTATATAATTCCATTAAAACAAGATGAACACAGGTTCATACGGAGTCTTTTTGAACCTGTAAAGAGTTTCTCTGACAGTGTTTTTTACGATATTTCCACATGGGTACTGCCGATGGCATTCAATTTAACTTATACAGGGATAAATATTTCAAAAGAGATTGAAGGCCTTGGAAGCGATGAAGTTATACTGCCAGCTGCAACATCCGGTGGAATAACCGGCAGCAGAAATCCATATGCTTACCTGTTTGAATGGAATGAATACATGACCCCAAAGGCATTATACGAGCTGCAGAATGCCGGGATCAAAGTGAAGGTATCAACTGACAGATTTACCTGTGATGACGGAACTCTGAAAAAAGAATTTTCATATGGAACAATAATGATTAACGCCTCCATACAAGATCTGAGTAATACTGAGCTTTACAGAAAGATGGAATCAATCGCAAAAAGCTGCGGGATAACAATTTATGGAGTCAGTACAGGGCTGACCCCCTCCGGCATGGATCTTGGCAGTAATCTGTTCATAACTCTTCAGAAACCGTCAGTAATGATGTTCACCGGCGATGGATCAAGCGGCGGTGATGCAGGTGAGATATGGCATATGCTCGACACAAGGTTTAACATTCCTGTTACAATGGTAACTCCTGCAAGAGCGAACAATATCAAGCTGGAGAAATATAACGTAATCATTGTAACTGGTAATCCAATTGTTTCATCTGTTTTTATTGAAAAAGTAAAAGCATGGAACAGAACAGGAGGAACAATTATCGGTTATAAGGCAGGAAACCGCTGGATATTAAATAATAAGATTTCACAAATAAAATATGTTGATGAGGTAAAGGTAAAGAAAAATGAAGGAGTATACGCCAATCAACAGACCGACAGACAGATACAGCAAATACCAGGTTCGATATTTGAGACGAGGCTCGATCTGAGCCATCCTCTGTGCTTTGGTTATACAAAAAACCTGCTGCCTGTCTTTAAGTCAGGCATTACGGCTGTAAAGAAAGATACAGTCATATATAATAATCCGGTGGTATATACTGAAAATCCTTTGTTAAGCGGTTATTCCTCAACCGAAAATATAAACAGGATAAAGGGGACTGCATTTGCAAGTGTTCACGGGAACCGGATCATCTCAATTTATGACAATACAAATTTCAGGGCTACATGGTATGGAACAAACAAGATATTTATGAATGCCATATTCTTCGGGCAGTTACTTGGCCGAGGGGCGGCGGAGTATGAGGAGTAATTCTGGTTCCTGGTTCCAATTCCCCCTTTGAAGGCATAGCCGTCAAGCTAAGCATAGTTTTGTTGCAAGAAAATGTAGAAGAAGTTTCCCCTCCTTTTCAAGGAG
>MENI01000074.1 GCA_001768195.1 Bacteroidetes bacterium GWA2_40_15
TTTATTTATGGTAAAATACTTATTATTAATCTATTAACTCTAAAAACTATCATTTTCGAAGTAAAAAATTGGTATTAACATTTTATTAAGCTTCAAATTTTAACTAACATTTATTAACCTAATCATTAACCATGAGAAAAATCACAATTCTACTTGCTTTTCTGCTATTTGCAGTATCGCAGGGTGCGTTCGCGCAGAAAACCATTACGGGTAAGGTTACCAGCTCCGAGGATGGACTTGGTATGGCCGGGGTTCCTGTTGTGGTCAAAGGCACAACAATAGGAACTGCCACCGACGTTGATGGTGCATTCACTTTAAGTGTTCCTAATAATGCACAAACACTGGTAGTTTCATTTATCGGTATGAAAACTGTTGAGCTTCCTATCGGAACACAGACAGTTTTTACCGTGGAATTATTGCCCGATATTCTTGCACTCGAAGATGTTGTTGTAACTGCCTTCGGTATCTCAAGGCAGGCAAAAGCTCTTACCTATGCAACTCAGAACGTAAATGCAGAAGTTCTTGCTGAAGCCAGGTCAATCAACCCGGTTAACAGTCTTAGTGGCAGGGTTGCCGGGCTTTCAATTACAACAGCAAGTACCGGGGTGGGTGCTGCTTCAAAGGTTCTCCTCAGGGGTAATCGTTCAATAGCCGGTAGCAGTGAACCACTGTATGTTATTGATGGTATTCCGATGGGTGGTATCTCAAACCTTTCTCCGGATGACATACAATCAATATCGATCATGAAAGGTGCTAACGCTGCTGCTCTTTATGGAAGCCGCGCAAACAACGGTGCTATTATCGTTACAACCAAATCAGGCGCCGGCCAGGCAGAAGGTGTACTGGTTGATCTTGGCTTTACTTTCCAGGGAACATCTGCAATTTTCCTTGACAGAATGCAGAATGAATATGGTCAGGGAGGAAATGGGGTTTACTCCCCCGCTGCAATTGTATCCTGGGGATCAAAAATGGATGGTTCACAGGTTGCACACTGGACCCCGGACCCGAATGACCCTCTTTTTGGAAAAACTTATGCTTATGAGGCTCAGCCTGATAACTTTAAGGATTATTTCCAGCAGGGACTGGAACTTGCAACAAATCTCCAGGTGGTAATGAATACAAAAAATACCAACACAGCATTATCATATACAAATACACAGGCCAGGGGTATTGTTGAAACCAATAATCTTCATCAGAATAACCTGAACCTCAGGTTTGGTGGAAAATTCAAGGAAAAACTTACTTTCGACTCTAAGATTACTTTTATCAAGACCGAAAATGAGAATTCTTTCTCAACCGGGGAAGGTTTCAATAACCCGATGAGATATATCTATGTTCTTCCAAGGAACATCCGTTCAGTAGACATTCAGAAGTTTGAATACAAGAATGCCTCCGGACAGATGAGACAGCACTACTGGAGATGGAACGACAACGGTACAGGTAACGCTTACTGGACCAGGAACCGCGTACTTCAACCTTTTAACAATTGGAGAACGGTTGGTATGGTGAGCCTGAAATATGAGATAGTTACCGGTTTGTCTCTTATGGGTAGATCTGCAATTGACTTTTCCAACAATGATTCGGAACTGAAGTATTACAATGATTCCTATACAGTGGCTATAAACGGAGGTTATGGTAAATACAATTCTTCATCTTACGGATGGAACAGTGATGTTCTCCTCAACTACAAGAAAGCATGGGGTGATATCGCAATCGATCTTAATGCAGGAGCTAACAGTTACCAGACTGAATATCAGGCAGTAAGCGGATATGGAGTAGTATTCAATATTGAAAATCTTTTTGCACTTGCAAATACAGCTAACCCCAGGCCTTCAGAGGGTTACAGTAATAAAGTAGTGAACTCTGCCTATGGTTTCGGTGAAATCGCCTGGAAGAATGCAATATTCCTGAACATAACCGGAAGAAATGACTGGAGCTCAACTCTGCCTGCAGCGAACAGATCATATTTCTATCCATCAATTGGTTTAACGGCTGTACTTAGCGACCTGATAACCATGCCGGATTTACTGACTTACTTCAAACTCAGAGGATCATATGCTATTGTGGGTAATGATACCTCTCCATATCAACTTTTCAGAACTGCAAGCGTTGGTACAGGTGGAGTAGTTTCAATTAGCAGCACATTGCCAAATGCCAACCTGAAACCTGAAACAACAAAGTCGCTTGAAACAGGTTTCGACCTTAGAGTTATTGAAGACAGGGTAAGGCTCGGTTTCACATGGTACCAGACAAACACTTACGATCAGCTGTTTGCTACACCGGTTCCTGCAACATCAGGTGTTGCCAGCATATTCCAGAACGGTGCAGACGTTCAGAACAGAGGAGCTGAAATAACATTAGGTGTTGCAATTATTGACAATGGCGATTTTTCATGGGATCTCGACCTCAACTGGGCAAAGAATACCAGCGAGGTTCTTGAGATTGCTGAAGGATTCAATGAATTAAGAACCGGTGGAAGCGGTTTTATATATGACTATAAGCTTGTAGCAGGAAAACCTTACGGTGAAATTTATGGCAAAGGATGGCAGAGAAATGACAAGGGTGAGGTTATTGTTAATGCCGCTAACGGTGTTCCTTTAATCACTCCTGGTTTTTCTGTAAGGGTAGCCAACTTTAACCCCGACTGGTTAGGAGGTATTAACAACACTTTCAGATATAAGAATATTAACATGAGCTTTCTTATTGATATAAGGCAGGGTGGTTCATTCGTCGCACAAGGAGAAGCTATCTCAGCAGGTAGCGGTATCCAGGATTATACTGCTATTGGAAGGGATGGTTCTTTGCTTGTTGGGGAGAACGTTCTGGTTGGCGAAGTTGGCGTAAATGCTGTAACCGACGCTGGTGGTAATGTAACATATGTCCCAAATACCACAAAGTGCTCAGCTGAACTCTTCTGGAACAACGTTGGTGGAAGGAACAACCCTACAGCTGAACCTTTCGTAAGAGATGCTTCAAACATCCGTATGCGTGAAATGGTTCTTGGATACGATCTGCCAAAAGAAATCATAAGTAAGACATTCTTCAGATCAGCAAGAATATCTCTTGTTGGCCGTAACCTCTTCTTCTTATCGAACAAGGCTGAATATGTCGATCCTGAGATCATGGTAGGCACTCATAACACTTATGAAGGTATAAATGCATTCCCGTTGCCAACATCAAGAACATATGGATTCTCACTTAATTTTGGCTTTTAATTATAATAATAAGTAAAGCAATATATTATGAAAAATTTACTAAAGTTGTTTATTGTTTTGTTGATTGCTGTTAATTTCAGCAGTTGTACAGATGAATTCGATGAAATAAACAAAAATCCAAAGGCGCTGACACTTGCCAGTCTCGACGCAGCATCTTACGGGTTCGTGTTTAAGAAGTCTATTATGGGGCCCTCGTACCTTCAGGGAGCAGGAAACGGAATGCAGTTGATACACTCACTGTATTTCGATATTTATGCAAACTACTGGGCAACTACTACTCCTAACTTCCTTTCCGACAGGTATGTAATGGTTGGAAGCTGGCTTAATGGAGCATTCAACTCATTCTATGCAAGTGAAGCTGCCCAGATAAAATATTCAGAAGATTTTACCAGGACGAATGATCTGAAGGGAGAACTGGCCATGGCAAAAATCTGGAAAGTATGGTGCTACCACAGATATACTGATGCTCTCGGACCAATACCTTACTCAAAATATGGTAACTTTGAGAAGACTGTTCCTTATGACAAGCAGCAGAATATTTATACAGCATTCTTCGCTGAACTTGATTCAGCTGAGAATATCCTGAAAGGCTTAACAGGACAAACCTCCGGGATTCTCTCAAAATATGACATGATCTACGGCGGGAAACTTGACAAATGGAGAAAATTTGGAAATTCACTTCACCTGAGGCTTGGTATGAGGCTTAAGTATGCTGCACCAACTGTTGCAAAAGCAGAGTGTGAAAAAGCAGTTGCCAATGGTATCATTTCTGATAATGCCGACAACGGATGGATCACAACATCCTCCGATTTCCAGAATCCTTATAACATTATCAGCCCATGGGCTGAGTACAGGATGAGTGCTGATATGGAAAGTATACTGAAAGGTTATCTCGACCCGAGGGTTGCATCATATTTCAAAGCAGCCAAAACTCCCGATCCAACTGATGATCCTGCCGGTGTTTCATTCCCATACGAAGGTGTAAGGAATGGCCAGACCAAGAACGACAGGAGCGCTGTTAAATTTGATGAACTCGGATCAGACCATGCACTACCCTACACTATTGTTGGCGCTGCAGGTCCGAAATGGTTTGTTATGAGAGCATTTGAAGGATACCTCCTCAGGGCAGAAGGTGTTCTTGAAGGCTGGAACATGGGTGGCGGAACTGTTCAGTCGCTCTATAATGAAGGAATTCTGATGTCACTTGCTGAAAACGGCTATGCAGATGCAAACCTAAAAGGTGATCCTTATACAACCAGTGCACTGGTTCCGGCCAGCCCTGGTATAGATAAGAACACTGTTATTCCACAGGTTGCTCCTGCTCCTGCAAGTACTGCTCCTATCGCTTTCCTTTCAGGTGGCACCAAGGAACAGCAGCTTGAGCAGATCATAACCCAGAAATGGATTGGTCTTCTTCCTGACAGCCAGGAGGCTTATGCTGAAAGAAGAAGGACAGGTTATCCGAAACTCTATCCTCGTCTTGAGAGTGAGAATACTGATGTTGCTGCCACTTCACTTCCGGTTAGATTAACTTACTGGACAAGTGAGTATACCAACAACAAGGCTGCAGTTGAAACGGCAATCCAAACACTTAATGGTGAGAGCTCAACTCCTAACGGAGACAAGGCTACAACCAAACTGTGGTGGGATAAGAAATAGGTTTATCTTTAATAACCTTAATATTATAGAGGGTGTCTCAAAAGGGCACCCTCTTTCCTGTTTTGAGCGGTTTATAGTCCCATGAAAACATAACTATTTGATAAGTAGCAAATAAGAGAATTA
>MENI01000075.1 GCA_001768195.1 Bacteroidetes bacterium GWA2_40_15
AAAAACTATTTCTATTTCGAAAGGCCGTTAATAATCCTTACTAATTTGTTAATAGGCTGTCAGTTTTATATTTCTTCGTGCGTTGCCCCTGGGTAAATTACCGGCTTAAAAAACATCTGGTATGCTCTGTCATTTTAATTCAGTTTTTTCCTTTTACCAGTGTATAAGGTATCGAAACCAGGGTAATCCCATTCTTAAAACCAAGGTTACCTGAGTATTGCTTCATTACAGGATTATTCCAGTGTTCATGAACACCCAGACTGGGAATAGGATTTCCGCTGTTATCCGGATCATAGATAATGCCATCGGGCCAGTTTTTCGAATCTGCTGCCTGGTGAAGATGATCATCAACACCATACATATTCGGACTCTCTTCAAAAACACTGTTTGCAGCATTGTGTTTATTCTTGCCATTCCATTCATTTCTGAGAAAATCATAGCAAACCGATTCAAGAGCCACCTGATCCTGTGATATAAAGATTGAACTGCTCCAGTCATCATTGAATGGTGCCATGAAATATTTTACAGGTCCCTTTGTCTCATCTGCACCTCCTCCGTAAAGGCCGTCAACAACAAACAGCATGGTATTTTGTCCAAGGTACCTGCTGCCCATCAGATCAACCAGTACGCGGTACTTTTTATAGCCTCCGTTAGATGCCTTACCAACCTGCCGGGGTGATTCCTCCCACATAGGCGCAATAAGAGAATAATGAAGATGACTGGCACTTCTTCTGGCATGAGTGCCAAAATGATTCTTCGATGTAAGGCTTATCCCTGCTGATCCATGAGGTTTCAGACTGGCGACATTGATCATGTAATCTGCCTGTTCAATACAATCAAATAGCTTATCAGTCAGTTTTTTATCTGAATAATACAGGAGGTCAATCTCCGATGGTTTGATAAGAGTTCTGTCAAATTGCCCTGAAAACTTATCGACATACTTTACATCAGGAAATTCTGCGTGCCACACAGAATAATTATGTCCGAATATGTGCGCAATAGGATCACCCACAAAGATATCTTCCTGTTTCACTCCAGCATAATTAACAAGCTCCCGGAGCAATTCCAGGACTACATATGGTGAAGTCTCCGTTGCCCCGTTAAACCTTAATCTCCGCTGTCCTGGCTTAATCTCTTTTGGTACAGTATAACCATTATCCTGCTCCTCTTTAGAAAGTGCCCATGATGAAGTCCCCTGATTTATTTTGATAAATATCTTTTCTCCTGCAGTATATCCTTTTTTCTTACCGTGAATGGTTTTATTATGTTGCCTGAAGAGTTCATTCCATGATTTTTTAAGGTCTGATGATCCTCCAAGTTTTTTAACTGCATCTGAAACCATCTTGCTTACAATCTCAGTGTCAGTATTTTCCGGTGTGAAGAACCAGTCGTTGTTATCCACCACATTTCTGCAGTTTTCGTTTGTAGCTTCAGGATTCCATGCCCATATTACAAGTCCGGGTTTAACTCCTCTTCCTGTACCAACCGGCACATTCGGTCCATCCTGCGGGCCTGTCAGTTGCGCAGTTTGTGCTGATATTACAGAGGTATCGCTGGTAATATTTATACCAGTGAAAAGAAAAAGTAAAACAACAAGGAACAACGATGACAGAAAATTGTACCGGATTAAACTCTTCCCCAGACGCTTAAGTATAATCGATATTCCTCCAAGTGACAGGAGGTATAGAACAAAGCCCGACATAAAGGGAGATACAGCCCTCATACAGGGATAAGATGCTCTTGATGGTTTTGGTATAACCCTCAACAGGAACCATCCCGTAGAAGCAATTCCGATGGTTATGAGTATCACCCTGTCGCAAAAATGTTTTTTTCGAAGCCATTCCCATAATTTGATAAGCATTATCTGAAGTTTTAATAAATTTGACTTCCTTTTGTTATTCATCTTATTTTGGAATTGTATTAAAATTGTTAAATTAACATTCTGTTGCAAAATAATTAAAAATAAAATTGAAATCTTAAATATAAAATTTTAAAGAGATGAACAGACTACTCTCCGGAATATTTATGATTATTGTTCTTTTCTCAGGATGCATTCAGGAAAAAAGTGAAACAAAGACAGAACAGTGGAGTATTTTTGAACTCATTCTTAAAGGACCTGCTTCCGGAAATCCTTATATGGAAGCAGATCTGAACGCTGTTTTCTCAAACGGGGTCGAGAGCATAACTGTACCTGGATTCTATGATGGCAACGGCTCCATTTAATAAAATCAGGATGTGCGTTTTTCCAAAACGCTATATTTATGGTAATGAAACCGAGCCATGGATGTATCCATTCAAAAGGGAAGGGGAGATAAATGATTTTTCACAACCCAATTATGAATTCTTTCAGAATTTTGACAGGAGAGTTGAGCAGCTTATGGAAATGGGTATTGAGGCTGATGTGATACTATTTCATCCTTACGATGCCTGGGGATACAGCAAAATGGGGGAGGAGATGAATAAAAAATATGTGCGGTACATGATAGCCCGTATATCAGCATACAGGAATGTCTGGTGGTCTCTTGCAAATGAGTGGGATGTTCCTGAAATTAAAGATACCTGGAATATGAAAGTAGTTAACCAGGGTATCGTCAAACCCGGAATATTTAAATACACTACTGTTTTACCGTATACCGCATTGAGAATTTATTCGGCTAAAAGCAACTGATCTGGCAATGTTAAACATAGTTAACACTAATATAATATAATATAATATAATTTAATCCACTCAATTATGAAAGCAAAAATCCTTGTATCAATAATCATCTCCCTTCTGTTTATGACTGCTTCAATAGCACAGAACTTCCCGAAAATGGATGAAACCTTAAGGCTGAAAAAACTGGAACCTCCAAAGGGCAAGGTAAGAATGGTTCTGGACACTGACACCTATAATGAGATAGACGACCAGTTCGCCCTGGCTTATGCATATCTGTCGAAGGATAAATTAGAGCTGGAAGCCGTTTATGCAGCGCCTTATTTTAATAACCGTTCAACAAGTGCTGGAGATGGGATGGAGAAGAGTTACCAGGAGATACTCAGGCTTCTTGGAATGCTTGGGAAATCTCCGGAAGGATTTGCATTCCGCGGATCTGACAGGTATCTTGAAGATGCAGCACGGCCAATCAGAAGCGAGGCAGCGCTTGATCTTATTAAAAAAGCACAGACTGCTACGCCGGATAATCCTCTCTATGTTGTAACTGTTGGCTGTATTACAAATATTGCTTCTGCCATCCTCATCGAACCAAAAATAATCGAGAAGATTGTAATTGTATGGCTTGGAGGTAACAGCTTATACTGGCCTACCCAAAAGGAATTTAACCTTATGCAGGATGTTAAGGCAGCGCAGGTGGTCCTTAATTCAGGAGTACCAATAGTCATAATGCCCTGCCAGCCGGTTGTTGCAAATTTTCATACAACGATACCCGAACTGGAGTTGTACCTTAAAGGGAAAAACAAGTTATCTGATTATCTTCTGAATTCCACGGTAGAATACAGCGGAGGCCGAGATACCTGGTCGAAAGTTATCTGGGATGTTACTGCCGTGGCCTGGCTTGTAAATCCCTCATGGATACCAACGAACATCGAGCACAGCCCTATACTGACTGATCAGGTAACATACAGCTCTGACCATTCACGTCATTTCATCAGAATGGCGACTTCGCTCAACAGGGATGCAATTTTCAGGGATCTGTTCACCAAGATTGCCAGGTAACTATTCTGATAATCTGATTTCACTGTAGAATTGCTTCAGGAAGGCTTCCATGAATAAATGTCTTTCTGCAGCCATCTCCTTACCTGTCAATGTATTCATCATTGATCTGAGCAGCAACAGCTTTTCATAAAAATGATTAATAGTTGAATGTTTGTTCTCCGCTTCAACAGGACTGTAAATAATATTATTCCTGAATCCTCCATAGTTGAATGCCCTTGCAATACCTATTGCACCCATTGCATCAAGCCTGTCTGCATCCTGGATTATAAACAGAAGAGGATCTCTCAAATCACCTGTTTTCAGTTTGTTGCTAAAGGACACATTCTTAATTATGTGGATTATGCGTTCTTCTATCTCCCCTAAACTATTCTTGCCAAGGAAATCCCTGACATTTTTATATCTATGTTCAGAATTCTCACCATAAAATTTTGAATCAACAGCATCATGCATAAGAGCTGCTATATCGACAATGAACGGATCCTCAAGCTTTTCGGTTTCATTAATCCTTCCGGCAAGCTTCCTTACTCTCGTTATATGCCACCAGTCATGTCCGCTGTCATATCTGCTTACACTTAGCCTGACAAACTTTTCAGCTTCTTTTATTAAAGTATCTTTATTCATTTATTCATTAATAATTGGTTGTTGAACTTACAAAATTTATTTTTGCAATTCACATAATCCCAAAGAATGAGGGCAGCAATAATTACAATAGGTGATGAAATCCTGATCGGACAGACTGCAGATACCAACTCCGCCTGGATAGGTTCTGAACTAAGCAAATCAGGCTTTGATATATTTCGTATTACAACAGTTCATGACGGGAGGGAAGATATTCTGTATGCTCTATGTGAAGTGTCTGGTAAAGCAGATGTTGTGCTTATAACAGGCGGACTTGGACCGACAAGTGACGATATAACCAAACCGGTTTTGTGTGAATTCTTTAACACTCAGCTGGTATTGAATGAGGAAGTATTTAAGATGATAGAGGAAATGATGGCCCGAAGGAAAAATCCGATGAATGAGAATAACCGAAGACAGGCTTTCGTTCCTCAGTCATGCAGGGTTCTGAAAAATGCAAAGGGAACAGCTCCCGGAATGTGGTTTGAAAAGGATGGAACAATTTTTATTTCAATGCCCGGAGTACCTGTCGAGATGAAGTATATTATGACAGAACATGTTATCCCTGAACTTAATAAACGCTTTACATCTCAGGTTATAATGCACAGAAATATAATGACTTATGGCACTTTCGAAGCAAAGCTGGCTGAAATACTGACCGGTTTTGAAAAGGAACTTCCGG
>MENI01000076.1:0-72062 GCA_001768195.1 Bacteroidetes bacterium GWA2_40_15
GCGGTCGTGACAGGCTCTCCTTTTGAAGAAGGGGTGTCAACGCGAAGCGGTGACGGGGTGGTTGATTGGATGAAGTTTCCCCTCCTTTTGAAGGAGGGGTGGCCGCAGCACATTGATAGTTAATGTATTGCAAAGACTGGTTGCGGCCGGGGTGGTTGATTTGCTTATCAGGTCGATACTTTTTTTTGATTTTAACATCTCCCATAATGCTGCCTCAGCTGAAGTGGACCTGTTCCTGAGAGATGATCTGACAGATTTAAGGCCTTTTTTGTTGAAGAGGTTTTTGTTTTTCATAGAAATAAAGGTAAAAAGAATCAGTAAATCAACCACCCCGGCCGGGAAATGAACCTTGTAAAAATCAGATAGTCAGTGATCCCGGCCACCCCTCCTTCAAAAGGAGGGGAAACTTTTGTAACACATTCCTTTAAAAACACAATTCTTAGCTTGACGGCTATGCCCTCCAGGGGGGATGGGGGGTAAAAAATCAATACTTGTTATACGAAACAGTAACCTCAACAGGTTTACGCCTTTTTTCTCTTTTTTCGCTGAGTGAATATCCAAGGGTGATGATCAATTCCACCCGTTTTGATCCGGGTATTCCAAGAATTTTTCTTACCGCATTTTCATCAAACCAGCCTATTATGCACGATCCGATACCTTCAGCTTCAGCCTGAAGACAAATATTCTCCGATGCTATTCCAATATCAATAAGCGAGTAATCCTTGTCCTTGATACTGGCTCCTAATTTGGATGTCAGGTTTGGCTTTTCTCTGACAATAACTATCTGAACAGGTGCCTGAATTACAAACATATTCATTCCCAGTAGCGGAGCCGAGGCTGCCTCAGCAACTTTTGCCACCAGTCCGGCTTCAGTAACGATTATGAATTTCCATGGCTGTGCGTTGCATGCGGATGGAGACAGCCTTCCTGCTTCGATTATCCTGTCAAGTTTTTCTTTTTCTATGGGTTTATCACTGTACTTTCTGTCGCTCTGTCGTCTCCTGATAATATCCAGCATTATATTCCCATCAGTCATTGTCTAATAATTTGTTGCAAGTAATTCAAAATAGCTTTCCGGGTGCAGACATGCAGGGCAGTTCTTGAGTGGTTTTGTGCCAAAGTGAATATATCCACATTTTCTGCAATACCAGAAAACTTTGTCCTCTCTTTCAAAAACTTTATCTTTCATTACATTCTCAAGAAGTTTTCTATACCTCTCTTCATGTCCTTTTTCAGCCGCAGATATTGCTATGAATGCTGTTGCAACGGCTTTAAAGCCCTCTTCCTCTGCAACTTGTGCAAAAGCGGGATAAAGATCACTCCATTCTTCGTGCTCACCTTCGGCAGCTGCAAGGAGATTTCCTTTTGTAGTATCTATTTTGCCTGCAGGATAAGCTGCGGTTATCTCAAGCATGCCGCCTTCAAGGAACTTGAAAAATCTTTTTGCGTGCTGCTGCTCATGCAGCGCAGTTTCAAGAAAGATGCCGGCAATCTGTTCATAGCCCTCTTCCTTTGCCACTTTAGCTGCAAATTCATACCTGTTCTTTGCCTGCGATTCACCTGCGAAAGCCTTCAGCAGGTTTATTTCTGTTTTGGTTCCTTTTATGCTCTTTTCCATATCTTATTGGTTTAAGGGTTAGTGTATCAGGTAAATCATTGTAATTATAGTCTTAAGGAGATAAATATAATAAAAATATCCATTAAGGTATAAATAGGACAGAAATCGGGTATTAAACGGTGGGTTTATCCTTTTTTCCAAAAATATTAAGCTTTTTTTCCTCTCCCCTGATCAGCCTTCCTATGTTCTTCCTGTGCGTTAAAATAAGTGCAATTGCCACAATAACAGAAAAGATTTTAAAGACCAGTGATGGAGTATCGAAGAAAAGTAAAAGCATAAGAGGGAAAGCTATTCCTGCAGTCATTGACGATATGGATACTATTCCGGTAAGTAATAAAACGACCAGGAAGACACTCATACAACTTACTGTCAGTAAAGGCTGTAAAGCCAGCAGAACTCCGAACATAGTTGCAACTCCTTTTCCTCCTCTGAAACCTGCAAACACCGGTAAAATATGTCCGGTGATCGCTATCAGCCCGGCTAAGATCTGCAGATTGGTTAATGCACCTGTTCCGGATTCTGCAGAATTGAGGATTATGGGCATCATGGTTGCCAGCCATCCTTTTGCCAGGTCGATCATTAATACAGGCAATCCGGTCTTCCAGCCGAGAACTCTAATGACATTTGTCGCTCCTGCATTTCCGCTTCCGTGCTCACGAACATCAATATTATGAAGCCATCTTCCTGTCCATACTGCTGTAGGGATAGACCCAAGGAGGTAAGCCAGGATGAATGCTGCGGCTGAACTGAAAATATTCATTATTGCGGAGAATGGTCTAAATCATCTTATTCGATTATCGGGCCGTAGTCGACAAGCATGGCAGCTTCCCTGTTTGCTGAGAACTTGGTGAAGTTGTTTATAAACTTCATTCCGAGATCAGTGGCTGCGATACGCCATTTTATAAATGACTCCCATGTTTTTCCGGGATTAAGTATATCATCTTCAATACCATCGATGTGAGCAGGAATGCTTAATCTGAAGATCGGGATCTGCTGAAATTCACAATTACTGATAGATTCATCGAGTATTGCATTCACAATTTTTCTTGTAACAGGCAGATCAATCCTGTTTCCAATACCGTAAGGGCCACCCATCCAGCCGGTGTTGACAAGCCAGGCTTCGGCATTACTTAACATCATTTTTTTGGTAAGTTCGTTGGCATAGATCATTGGATCGAGCATCAGGAATGGTCCTCCGAAACAGTTTGAAAATGAAGGTACAGGTTCTATAATGCCTCTTTCAGTTCCGGCAACTTTGGCTGTATAACCACTGAGGAAGTAGTATTTCGTCTGCTCTTCTGTGAGCCTGCTGACCGGAGGAAGCACCCCGAATGCATCCGCAGTAAGGAATATCACCTTCTTTGCAGGTCCTGCCTTTGAAACAGGCTTAACAATATTATCAATATGATAAATGGGATATGATACCCTTGTGTTTTCCGTCTTCGAAGTATTATTAAAATCTATTGTACCATCATCAAGAATCACAAGGTTTTCAAGGAGTGCATCCCTTCTGATGGCATTGAAAATCCCGGGTTCGTTTTTTTTGTTTAATTTGATGCATTTGGCATAACAACCTCCTTCAAAATTAAATACACCTTCATCGTCCCATCCGTGCTCATCATCTCCTATGAGTGCCCTTTCGGGATCGGTTGAAAGAGTGGTTTTACCTGTTCCTGACAGACCAAAGAATATCGCAGTATCTCCATTCTTTCCTACATTGGCCGAGCAGTGCATGGATGCGATACCTTTCAGAGGCAGGTAATAATTCATCACGGAAAAGATTCCTTTTTTCATCTCCCCTCCATACCATGTACCTCCAATAACCTGCATGCCTTCATTCAGATTGAAGAATATGAAATTTTCTGAATTCAGACCCTGTTCCTGCCAGTTGGGATTGGTTGCCTTTGATGCATTGAGAACTACAAAATCGGGTCTGAAATTTTCAAGTTCTGAGGGTTCAGGTCTTATGAACATGTTTTTAACGAAATGGGCCTGCCATGCCACTTCCAATACGAATCTCACGTGCAGCCTGGAGTTTTCATTAGCACCGCATATCCCGTCAACAATGAAAAGCCTCTTACCTGAAAGCTGACTGCCTGCTATGCTTTTGCAGTGATTCCAGATATCCTGTGATACTGGTTTGTTGTCTGATAATTTTGCCTTTTCCGATCTCCACCATACAGTATCTCTTGTCTTATCATCGTATACAACATATTTATCTTTTGGTGAACGTCCTGTAAAAACTCCGGTATCGACAGCAACAGCTCCGCATTTGGTGATTATCCCCTTCTCAAGATTGCTTAAACCAGGTTTTGTTTCCTCAGCAAAAAGTGTGTTAAAAGATGGATTATAGATGATCTCTTTTACATCAGTTATGCCATATTTTTCAAGATCTTCGGAAGTAACCATTTTTCAAGTAGTTGATTTCAGGTATGAGTTCAAAGTTATAACAATTAACGGAGATCAAAGTTTTGCTCATTCAGTCCGGGGTAAAAAATAGTAGGGACATGCCATGGCATGTCCCTACATTTTGCTATTACAGGCTGATTATTTACCGAATTTAATTGAAGCCTGTGCAGCAGCAAGTCTTGCAATAGGAACTCTGAAAGGCGAGCAGCTTACATAAGTTAAGCCGGCCTTGAAACAGAATTCCACCGAAGCAGGATCACCACCCTGTTCACCGCAAATACCAACCTTAAGTTCCGGTCTGGTAGCACGTCCTTTTTCAACCGCCATTTTAATCAGCTGGCCAACACCATCCTGATCGATAGTCTGGAACGGATCGGCAGCCAGGATCTTTTTGTCAAGATAATCATGAAGGAATCCACCGGTATCATCACGGCTGAAACCAAAGGTCATCTGTGTAAGGTCATTTGTGCCGAATGAGAAGAACTCAGCTGTTTTAGCCATACGGTCGGCCAGGAGACATGCGCGAGGGATTTCAATCATAGTACCATATTTACATCCGATCTCTTTAACGCTGAATTTCTTACAGATTTCGTCATATACCTTGTCATAAACTTTTTTGGTGGAATCAAGTTCTGCTACTTCGCATGTAACGGGAACCATCAATTCAGGATAAGGTTTCTTTCCTTCTTTATTGAGTTCAACAGAAGCCTCAAGCATTGCCCTTATCTGCATCTCAGTGATCTCAGGGAATGTTATTCCGAGTCGCACGCCACGGTGTCCCATCATCGGGTTTGACTCATGCAGTGCCTCACCACGTTTTGCAACGTCTTCTTTTTTAATTCCAAGTGCTTTGGCCAGTTCTTCCTGTTTTTCGGCTCCCTGCGGAACAAATTCATGAAGAGGCGGATCAAGAAGCCTGAATGTTACAGGCAGTCCGTCCATTGCAGCCATAGTTGCTTTCATATCTTTTTTCACAAATGCAAACAATTGGTCAAGGGCTTTGCGGCGCTCAGTCTCATTTGCACTCAGGATCATTTTACGGAGAAGGAACAAAGGCTCTTCTGAACCTTTTCCGTAGAACATATGCTCTGTACGGAACAGGCCGATACCTTCTGCACCGTAGTTACGTGCTATAATAGCATCCTCAGGGGTTTCAGCATTTGTACGGACACCCATCTTACGATATTTGTCAACGATTGACATAAATTCCTTAAAACGTGGGTTCTCAGATGCATCCATAAGGGTAAGAGCACCGATGTAAACAAAACCTTTTGTTCCGTTAAGTGTAAGGAAATCACCTTCTTTGATAACTTCATCAGAACCTGTGATTTTACAAATTTTCTTAGCAGAATCAACATGAAGTGCGCCTGCTCCTACAATACAGCATTTACCCCATCCGCGGGCAACAAGTGCAGCATGTGAGGTCATCCCACCACGTGCGGTAAGGATACCTTCGGCAGCACGCATACCTTCAACATCTTCCGGGTTGGTCTCTTCGCGAAGAAGAATAACTTTTTCGCCTTTACGGAACCATGCTACTGCATCTTCAGCATTGAAAACAACTCTTCCGACTGCAGCACCCGGTCCTGCAGGAAGACCTTTTACTGCCGGTGTATGCTTCTTCTCAACTGCAGGGTCGCATATAGGATGCAGCAACTCATCAAGCTGTGCAGGATCAACACGCATAACTGCGGTTTTTTCTTCAATAAGTTTTTCATGAAGCATGTCCATAGCCATGTTAAGGGCTGCGGTACCAGTTCTCTTCCCTGCACGACACTGTAACATGTAAAGAACACCTTCCTGAATTGTGAATTCTATATCGAGCATATCGCGGAACGACTTCTCAAGTATATTGCGGATATCCCAGAGTTCCTTATAAGTACCAGGCATTGCTTCCTGCATACTGTGAAGATGTCTGTTCTGATCATTTTTGGTATCATCATTAAGAGGGCTGGGTGTGCGGATACCTGCTACCACATCTTCTCCCTGTGCATTTACAAGCCATTCGCCATAGAAAAGGTTATCTCCGGTTGCAGGGTTACGTGTAAATGCAACACCTGTAGCTGATGAATCGCCCATATTTCCAAATACCATAGCCTGAACGTTTACAGCAGTACCCCAGTCATCAGGAATACCTTCTATACGTCGGTATGATACAGCTTTTTTTCCGTTCCAGCTCTTGAATACAGCTTTAATACTGCCTTCAAGCTGCTCTTTAGCATCGTCGGGGAAAGGTTTTCCGAGAGCTTTCTTAACAATAGCCTTGAAATCTTCAGCAAGAGTCTTCAGCTCATCAGCTGAAATTTCAGTATCTGATTTATATCCTTTCTGTTTTTTAAATTCGTCAAGTTTCTCATCCAGTTGCTTACGTATTCCTTTACCTTCTCCAAGGTCAATGCCTTCAGCTTTTTCCATTACGACGTCAGCGTACATCATAATCAGACGACGATATGAGTCATAAACGAAGCGGGGATTATTTGTTTTCTTAAGGAAGCCGGGAATGGTTGCTGAACAAAGTCCTATATTCAGAACAGTGTCCATCATCCCTGGCATAGAGCTGCGTGCACCTGAGCGGCATGATACAAGTAATGCATTCTCTGCATCACCGTACTTCATGTTCATAGCTTCTTCAGTTTTTTTCATGGCTGCCCATACTTCAGGCAACAGTTCTTCAGGAAGAGTACAGTCATTCTTGTAGTACTCATTACAGGCTTCGGTGGTGATTGTAAACCCGGCAGGTACCGGCAGACCTAAAAGACACATTTCTGCAAGGTTAGCGCCTTTTCCTCCGAGAAGGTTTTTCATGTCCGCTTTACCCTCTGCAGATTTCTTTCCAAAGGAGTAGACTCGTTTAACTTGTGACATAATTTTATTGATTTGAGATAAATAAATTATTGTTTTTTTAAAATCAGGCGCAAAGTTAATAGAAAAATCGAATTTTTAAAACAGGCTTTCTGCTTTCAGGATCTTGGATGGAACATTATAAGGGTATCCCTCAGATAGCTTCTGTCAATGTGCGTATAAATCTCTGTTGTAAGGATAGATTCATGCCCCAGCATTTCCTGAACTGCCCTCAGGTCGGCTCCTGCTTCTACCATGTGAGTTGCAAATGAATGTCTGAATGTATGAGGACTTATTGTTTTATTAATTCCGGCTCTGGCAGCCAGGTCCTTTATGATGGTGAAGATCATTGCCCTTGTTAGTTTTCGGCCACGGCGGTTCAGAAACATAATATTCTCATCATGGATTTTTGTCAGCCTGTTCCTGTCGGTTTTGTAGATATCAATCTCCTTCAGTGCTTTACCACTTATAGGTACGAGTCTCTGCTTGTTTCCTTTCCCTGTAACCACTACAAAGCCTTCACCATAATGAATATCAGTAATATGAAGATTAACAAGTTCCGATACGCGAAGTCCGCATCCGTATAATGTTTCTATTATTGCTTTGTTCCTGTGTCCCTCAGCCTTGCTCAGATCAATTACAGCAATAATCCTGTCGATCTCTGAAACAGATAGTACCTGTGGCAGTTTAAACCCGATCCTGGGTGACTCAAGAAGAGATGCAGGATTGTCATCTGTCTCACCCTCGATAAGAAGAAACTTATAAAATGCCCTTATCCCCGAGAGTACCCTGGATTGGGTTCGTGTATTGCTGCTTTCTGAGCCATACCAGCCGAGAAATTCCTTAAGATCGGGGTAGGACACACTTGCCGGAGATACATCTTTTTTTGATTCAGCAAAGAATCTTTCGAGCTTTTTTACATCATTGAGATAAGCTTCAACACTGTTCTCAGAAAGAGACTTCTCGAGCCTGAGATACGTTTCAAAATTTCTGAATGATTGTTGCCAGGTAAGACTCATTTAAATCTGATGACTATTCTGTTTATTCTTTCATAAAAGTATAATTATTGCTGAAAACTGTTTGTTTTATAATGCTGATTTTATTTAAATGTCTTGTCTGCCGCATGTTCTGGTAAATACTGAAATCTGTTTATACCTCACGGTAATTATTTTTTAGCTATTTTTACCATTTTAAACTCATTCTTTCATGCCTGTCATGTTTCTGTAAACTCAATTACTGATGAATATTAATATTATCAATGGTCCAAACCTTAACCTTCTTGGGGTACGTGAACCTGAGAAGTATGGTCATTCTTCATTCGAAAGTTATCTGGAAGTACTCCGGGGGCAATTTCCTGAGATAGTACTTGGTTACTTCCAGTCCAATGTTGAAGGTGAGATAATCAATGAAATTCAGAGATCAGGAATATCATCAGAGGGTGTTATTCTGAATGCAGGAGGATATACTCATACTTCCGTTGCTATACACGATGCCATTACCTCCATTAAGGTTCCTGTGATCGAGGTTCATATTACAAACATACACGCCCGCGAGGAATTCAGGCACAGAAGCCTCATTGCAGGAAGTTGCAGGGGCAGCATTGCCGGATTTGGCCTCGACAGTTACAGACTGGCAGTTGAAGCGCTTAAGGAAATTCAAAAACTAAAATAATTTAAATAATGTACAGGAAGAGGACAAAGATTGTTGCAACTATCTCAGACAAGAACTGTGAACCGGAATTTCTGAAGAAACTTTTTGAAGAGGGGATGGATGTTGTAAGAATCAACTCGGCTCATGCCAGTTTAGATGCTGCACTTAAGATTATCAGGAATGTACGCGAAGTTTCTTCCAGGATTGCGGTCCTTATCGACACTAAGGGACCGGAAATAAGGACCACGGTTTGTGATGAGCCGGTTCATCTGAAAAAGGGTGAAAAGATAAATGTTACCGGGGATCCGACTAAAAAGACCTCATCTGAAACCATTTATGTGAGCCATCCTTTATTCTCTTCGGATGTACCTCAGGGTTCCCTTATTCTTATAGACGATGGGGAAATTGAGCTGAAAGCATTGAGGAAAAATGGTAATACTCTGGAATGCTCGATTGAAAATGATGGCATTCTTGGGGCAAGGAAAAGTGTAAATGTTCCCGGAGCAAGGATAAATCTCCCTTCACTAACTGAAAAAGACAGGACTTTCATTAAAATGGCAGCTGAAAACGAAGTTGATTTCATTGCACATTCATTTGTCAGGTCAAGGCAGGATGTTCTGGATGTACAGTCTGAGATTGACATTTATAAAAGTCAGATCAAAATTATTGCTAAAATTGAAAACCAGGAAGGTGTTGACAATATTGATGATATCCTTGATCATGTTTACGGAGTAATGGTAGCCAGAGGAGACCTGGCTATAGAAGTACCCTATGAAAGGATCCCAAGCATTCAGAAAATGCTTATTAACAAGTGTATCATTAACAGGAAGCCGGTTATCGTTGCAACACAGATGCTTCATTCGATGATAACGAATCCAAGGCCGACACGGGCAGAAGTCAGTGATATCGCCAATGCTATTTATTCTCAGACGGATGCCATAATGCTGAGCGGCGAAACTGCTAATGGCAGATATCCTGTTGAATCGGTCAGGACAATGACCAAGGTAGCTCTCGAAGTTGAAAAAAATAAAGAGAAATTTTTAGATATACCATATATTAATTCTACCGGAGAGATATCAGCGTATCTGGCCAAGGTAGCTGTTAAAACTGCTTTCAGGATCGGGGCACGAGGCATTATTGCCGATACTGCTATGGGAAGGACAATCAGGGATATGGCCGCCTACAGAGGCATTAACCTTATACTGGCTCAGTGCTATTCAGAAAGGACAATGCGTGAATTAGCACTGTCATATGGCATATATGCAGGATATCAGGAGAGTAAAAAATCAGTTGATGATTTTATTCATAATGCCCTTAAAAATCTTCTGGTAACTCACAATTTAGAGGGTGATGATATCGTTGTAGTACTGGCAGGAAATTTTGCTGCCGGAGCTGGTTTCTCGTTCATTGAGGTTGGTTCTGTAAATTATCTCAAAGACCGGGTTAATATTGATGAGGAGCAATAAATGGTCTGATTTTTGCGGCATTAATTATTCCACAACAGAAGGAAATGATTAAAGCTCTGTTTTTTTCTTTATGGTTTATTTTTCATCCGGTGCATGTTACTCTTACAAGTATTGATTACATAGCGGATAGTAATTCTTTGAATGTGTTTGTAAAGATGTACTTCGATGATTTCCTGCTGGATATGAACATGCTGATGAATGACACCTCCGGTAAAGATATTTCTACGGAAGATCAAAAGTCAAGGGATATCATTGAGAATTACCTGAATAGTAAACTCCTCCTCAGGGTTAACAAAAAACTGATAACAGGAAAACTTAATGATTTTGTAATTGTTGATAATGAGGTTAAACTTAATTTTGGATACAGTGAGGTGCGTAAACCCGAGATAATATCAGTGAAGAACCTGATTATGACAGAATTGTATCCGGATCAGTCGAACCTGATAATAATTAAGATAAATGAGTTTGAAGAAGGAATAAAACTGACTTCAGATAATACTGAACAGATTTTGAAAATAAAATAGTCCGGGTGAAGAACTTATTGTTTAAGAAACTTGTAATTCTATCCATTCTTACATTATGTTTTGCAGATATTAATGCAACTCATAACAGGGCAGGGGAGATCACTTATGTACAATTATCTGATCTTACCTATGAAATTACCATAACCACCTTTACATATACACTGAGTTTTGCTGACCGCCCGTCCCTCGATGTGGAATGGGGTGACAATACAACTTCCACAGCAAAGAGGGTAAGCGAATTGATTCTTCCCAACTTCTATAAGAGAAATATTTACACGATAATCCATACCTATCCCGGACCGGGTATTTATAAGATAGTTGTTCAGGATCCTAACAGGAATGCAGGAGTAAAGAATATTCCAAATTCAGTTAATGTTGTATTCTCAATGTCAACAATTCTTACAGTTAATCCCTCAATGGGTTTTAACAGCACACCGGTATTGCTTAATCCACCCTATGATAAAGCTGCCTATGGTTATGTTTTTATTCATAATCCTGCCGCCTTCGATCCTGACGGTGACAGCCTCTCATATAAACTTACAATCTGCACCCGCGAAGATGGCAAACCTATAGAAAATTACACTTTCCCTCCTGCAACAAATTCATTGAGAGTTGATTCAATTAGCGGTGACCTCATTTGGGATACACCAGCTGATACCGGTATCTTCAATGTAGCTATGGAGATACAGGAATGGAGAAATGGTAAGAAGATAGGTATTGTGGTGAGAGATATGCAGATTGAAGTTTACAGCACAGACAATAAACCTCCTGTAAACAGCCCGTTAAGGGATTATTGTGTTGAGGCCGGAGATACAGTTGATTTCATTTTCTCGGCTACTGATGCCAATAATGATTTTCTTTCTCTGAAGTCGACTTCCGGTATTTTTACACTTAAGTCATGTCCTGCCACTTTTACCAGGATAGATTCAGTTGCCGGATATGCTTCTTCAAGGTTCCTGTGGATACCATGCTATGAGGCTGTAAGGAGCCAGCCATACGATATTATCTTTAAGTCGGATGACTATAACAGTGATGTCAAGCTATCGGATATTGATAACATGAAGATTAAGGTTCTGGGCCCGGCACCGGAAATTGTCAATGCATTGCCTGAAGGTAAACAGATAAGGCTTGTATGGTCTGATTATGGCACTAATGTCATTGCAGGTTTCAGTATTTACAGGAGGGAAGGTGCTTCAACATTCAATCCAGATTCATGTACTGCAGGTGTTCCACTTTCATTCGGATTTGCAAAGGCAGGATACATAACAGGAAGTGCAACAACTTCATTCTCAGATAGTGATAACGGACAGGGCCTCCAGTATGGGACTGAATATACTTACAGGATTGTTGCTGTATTCCCGAATGGAATAGAAAGCAAAGCATCAAATGAGATAACATCCTCACTGGTTTCCGGTGTGCCTGTTATTAAAAATGTCAGTGTCAGAAACACTGATCCTGTTAATGGTTCCATTTTTATCTCCTGGATGAAGCCATCGCAGCTTGATACGATCCCTGCGAATGGTCCGTATGGGTATTTGTTATACAGGGCGGTGGGAACCGGAGGCAAAGATTATGTGCAGGTTAAATCACTGATCACTACCGACCTGAACGATACCATTATAGTTGATACGCTCATCAATACAACGACTACAGGTTATGTGTACAGGCTTGAATTGTGGAACAATGAAGCCGGTAACAGGTTTCTTATAGGTGAGCCGGCCTATGCTTCCTCGCTATATCTGAAAGCCTCTGCAGGTGACAGAAAAGCGAGATTATCTTTTGCCCGTAATGTCCCATGGATCAATACAAGATACGATATTTACAGGTTGAATGAATCAACATCTGCGTATGACTCAATAGGTTCTACAAACCAGCTGAGCTATACCGATCAGCAATTGGAGAATGGCAGGGAATATTGTTATCTGATCAGATCATATGGAGGTTACCTGAGCGATGATTTACCCAAAGACCTTCTCAATTTCTCAGAAAAACAATGTGTAATACCTCTTGACAATGAGCCGCCTTGTCCTCCTGAGATTAGTGTAACAAGTCAGTGTGACAGTCTTTACAATACCGTTCGGTGGACAATTAATGATCCTGTTTGTCTGAATGATATTGCGGGTTACAGGATCTATTATAAACTTACGACAGAGGAAAGCCTGGCTCTGATAACTGAAATCGCTGATCCCGGAGTTTTTTCCTACAAACATTTCCCCGGTGATATAATATCAGGATGTTACGCTGTATCGTCAATTGACCTGAAAGGCAACGAAAGTGAAAAATCAGTTATGGTCTGTATCGATTCATGCAACTTTTATGAGATCCCGAATGTATTTACTCCAAATGGGGACGATATAAATGACAGGCTTGTGGCAAAAACAACAGGTCTGATTGAGAAAGTGAACTTCCGGCTTTTCAACAGGAACGGACTTTTAATATTCAGCACAGCGAAACCCCGTATAGATTGGGATGGTACTTATAACGGAAGAATTGTTTCCCCCGGTGTATACTTTTATGAATGTGATGTTTATGAGAATCGCATATCGGGCACCGAAATATTTCATTTGTCGGGTTTTGTGCATGTAATAACTGAATTGGATGCGAAGGTAAAAAAACAAGAGACAAAATGAGCCCAAGGACCCGTATATACAGAGTAATGGTTCTGCTGTCAATCTGCCTGTTTAGTTTTAAGATTTTCGGACAAAAGGATATTGATATAATACTTAAAGCCAGGGCTCTCTCACAGTCAGGCAAATCAGGAGAAGCAATAAACCATTTGTCGAACGCCATTGGTGATGAGGGAGGAATCCGGCTTTATACTGAAAGAGCAGAAATCTTTATTATTGAGAATGATCTTTCAGGAGCAATAAGGGATCTTAACAAGGCAAACAGTATTGAAGAACATTCAGGAGATTATGGACTTGCAAAAGTCTACGCTTTGAAACGAGACGCTGCTACATCCATGCATCATCTGGGAATGCATCTTGGGTCAAAATTCAAAATAAGCGAAAAGGAGATTATGCTTGAACCGGCTTTTCAGTCAGTTGAGAACAGGCCGGAATGGAGACAATTCTGGAAGAAGGAGTGGTATAGTAATAAAGAGAAAAGCATATCTGAGATAGAATTTCTGACATCAAAAGGTAAAATTGAAGAATCCAGGAGTGTTCTGAATGAATTGAGGAAAAACTATCCTGAAAGTGAAGATGTTATATATGCCGAATCTTTGATCAGCCTGGGTTCAGGTAAATATTCCGAATCGGTTACTTTTCTCTCCGGATTGGTCGGTTCTGATCCATATAATGAAAAGTATCTCAGAGTCCTTGCAAAGGCGCAAACGGGTCAGTCAAATCCGGCCGGAGCTTCCGTTACCTACTCAAAGCTTCTGGAGTCAGGTGTCGCAGATGCTGAACTGTTTATTCAACGTGCTGAATGTTACAGGAAAACAAAGGAAAGTGATAAGGCCATACGGGACCTAGAGAAGTACCTTGAGTTATATCGGGATGATAAAAAAGCTTTAAGCCTGGCAGGAAAAGTTGAGGCTGAGTCGGGAGATAATTTAAAAGCGCTGGAGTATTTTTCAAAAAATCTCAAACTGCATCCTAATGACCCTGACTGTTATGTAGACAGGGCTAATTCATATTTTGCATCGAAGTCGTGGGATTGGGCAGCCAGGGATTACAGTATGTCGCTCGATCTCAAGCCCGGGAATGCGGAAGCATGGCTGAACAAAGGAATTGCGCAACTAAGCCTGGGGAAGACCGATAATGCATGTCACGATTTTAAAAGATCATACTCACTTGGAAATCAGAAGGCCTCAGCTTATATTGCCAGGCATTGCCTGAATAAGTAGGAATTCTTCTTTTATTCAAAACTGTCCAGGCCCATCCGCCTTTATGCCTTTACGCCCTTGCGCCTTTACGCCCTTGCGCCTTTACGCCTTTACGCCTTTACGCCTTTACGCCTTACCTTATATGCTTCAGTATCCTTTCAAACAGATCATGTGGTTTAAAAGGTTTAAGCACATAATCATCTATGTGAAGGTCTTCAATTTTATCATGACTTTCCGACATAATGGCGGCAGTGAGGGCAACTATGGGAATATTTTTAATTCTCGGATTATCTGATTTTCTTATCAATCTGGAAGCTTCAATACCATCCATTATCGGCATTTGCAGGTCCATAAGAATCAGATCAAAATCCTCTGTTCTGGTCTTTTCAAGAGCAATCTGTCCGTTTTCAGCATGAGTTACCTTGACGCCCCAGCCGGTCAGAAATTTATTGGCAACAAAGAAGTTTATTTTATTGTCCTCTGCAACCAGAATCTTTTTGCCTTCCAATCCTGTATAGGACTCCGGGGCCTCAGCTTTTGAACCGCCATCTGCAATATCGGAGATACCCAGAGTGACTGCAAATCTGAATGTCGAACCCTTTTCAGGTTCGCTCTCAATCTGAATGTTTCCTCCCTGAAGCTCAATTAGTTTTTTGCATATTGCAAGCCCAAGGCCGGTTCCTCCATACTGTCTGGTTGTATCCGGTGACGCCTGAGTGAATCCGTCAAAAATAACAGAATGTTTTTCTTTGGAGATTCCTATACCTGTATCGGAAACAGAGAATTCAATCTTTGACTGGGTTCCGTTACGTGCAATCTCTTTTGCTAAAACGCTGATACCTCCATGGTTGGTAAACTTAAGTGCATTTGACAAAAGATTGGATAGAATCTGATTCAGCCTTATGGGATCGCCAATAACCTCATGTGGCAGGTTTTGATCCTTCGTCAGTTCGAAGCTTAGATTCTTTGCCTTTGACCTGAATGAATATGACCTCATAATTCCATCCAGGAAATCACTGAGATTAAACTGAGTCTGTTCAAATACTATCTTGCCAGATTCCATCTTATTGTAATCGAGAACATCGTTAACAAGGGTAAGTAAATGATTACCCGAAAACTTCAGTGTTTTAATGAAATCCATCTGATCCTCACGCGGATGTCCCTGCATAAGGAGGTTTGTAATTCCAATCACTTCATTGAGGGGTGTTCTTATCTCATGGCTCATAGTCGACATGAAGATTTGTTTCGACTTGGCAGCATATTCTGCCTTCTGTCTGGCAATAATAAGGTTGTCGAGGATTATCCTCCTCTGAATCGAAAGAGCGATCTGGTTAGCAATAAAGTCGAGTACATAAAGGTCATCAGCTGAGAACTTGTTTTCATCATTATAGTCCTGGAGACACATTACGCCAATGATATTTCCTTCAACCCTTAAAGGAACACCCATCCATACTTTGCAGGGTGTTCCGATAAGGTCAATCTCACCTGATTCCTCAAGTATTTTGAGATCATTCACTTTCAGAAGTACTGACTTATTCTGTTTTATAACATATTCTGTAATTGTTTTTTCAGAAGGGATATCATCAAAACTATCTTTTTCATCAGAAAAGAATGGAAATGACAGCTTTTCAGCCTCCTTATCATAAAGTGCAATAAAAAAGTTGTTTGTATCCCATATCTTGCTTAATTCATGTACAATTGAAGGATAAATATCCTTTAAATCATACTGTTTAATTGCTGCGGTTGAAATATTGAATAATATCTCCTGAAGAAGTTGTTTTTTTCTTTCAGCTGAAATGTCGCTATAGATGACAAGTTGTGCTACAATCTCATTGTTAATGACTATTCCGCTGGCGACAAGGGAAACATAAATGTTGCTCCCGTGCTTATCTTTCCTTATTGTTTGTCTTATATCCTTCATGTTCAAAAAAGAAAGTCTGTCAATCTCAGCAGCCTCTTCCCTTAAATCATCAGGAACGATAAGATCATTTAAACTTTTACCTGTAACCTCTTCCTGTGAATATCCGAAAAGATTTGTGAATTCGCTGTTTACCATTGTGACAACACCTGAGGGATTTGTTATCGCAATTGCAGAAGGAATTGAATTATAGAGGATTTCGAGCAGTACCTGATCTCTGATATTCTGATTTTCATGATCCTTATGATTTCCTGTATCTTGCGCTCCTCTGCGGGAAGATTCAAGTTCTCTTACAACCAGTTCATGCTCTTTAAGCAGCTCCTCGTATCTCTCTTTATAATCCATCTCTCAGTATAACCATGAAAAGCTAAAAATAATAAATATTGGCCTCAACATGATTTGTCTTTAAAATCTTTGATAATTTTTATTTTGCTTTTAAACCGGAGTTCTTAATATAGTACTTGCAGAAATCAGAAAGACCACACATACTGCACAAAGGCTTCCTCGATTTACAGATATACCTCCCGTGCAGTAGGAGCCAGTGATGTGCCTTATGTACAAGATCTGCAGGGATATGCCTGGTCAGCTGTATCTCAGAGCTGATCGGATTTTTTGCAACAGTAAGTCCGATCCGGTTAGCAACCCTGAAGACGTGAGTGTCAACTGCCATAACAGGTTTTTTAAATAATACAGATGCCACAACATTGGCTGTTTTCCTTCCAACACCTGGCAGCTTCTGCAGCAACGACGGCTCTGAAGGTACTTTCCCTCCAAATTCTTCAGTTAAGAGCTTTGACATCCCTGAAAGATGTCTGGCCTTGTTATTTGGATATGAACATGATCTGATATACTCAAATAATTCTTCAGGTTTTGCGCCGGCCATTGAGGCTGCATCAGGAAATTTCTCCATAAGCGGAGGCATAATCATATTAACTCTCTTGTCAGTGCACTGAGCCGACAGGATCACAGCAACAATAAGTTCAAAAGGATTTTTGTAATCAAGTTCTGTATCAGGGTCCGGATTATTATTCCGGAAATATCCGATGGTCCTTTTATACCTTTCCCTGATAGTCATTCGGTTTAATTATGATAGTGTGGGTAAGGTAACACTTTTTATCTTTGCACAATATTGGAAATAAATGTTTAGTTACTTACAGGCTGAGAATATCTCCCGGAGAATCGGTGATAAGATCCTTTTCGAAAACATAATACTTAATGTTAACAAAAATGATAAAATTGCGCTTATTGCCGTAAATGGGGCAGGAAAATCTTCGCTACTCGATATAATAGCAGGAATTGAAACACCTGATAATGGTACTCTGAGTATAAGGCGAGGACTGAAGACAGCATATCTGAGACAATATCCTGCACTTAATGAGTCAAATAGCATAATCGATGAGCTATTCAGTACAGACAGTGAACTTGTCCGAACAATCAAGACGTATGAAAAGTGTATAATGTCAGGGCATTCTGACGATATGCAATCTGTTTTACAGCTTATGGATGATCTTAAGGCATGGGATTATGAGGTAGCTGTAAAACAAATACTTTTCAAGTTGAATCTGACTGACCTGAATGTTATAATTGCTACACTTTCAGGTGGTCAGAAGAAGAGAGTTGCCCTGGCAAAAGTTCTTGTGGAGGAAGCGGACCTTCTAATTCTTGATGAACCCACCAACCACCTCGATCTTGATATGATAGAATGGCTCGAGGATTATCTGATACGGTCGAATAAAACGATATTGATGGTTACTCATGACAGGTATTTTCTTGACAGAGTCTGCAATGTCATACTGGAACTATCAGGGAATGAGATTTTCAGATATAATGGTAACTATGAATATTTCCTGGAAAAGAAGCAGAGCAGGGAATTCGCTGAAAAGATGAATGTTGAAAAGGCCAGGAATCTTTTACGGACAGAGCTCGACTGGATGCGACGAATGCCAAAAGCAAGGCGACATAAAGCCAAATCGCGCATCGATTCATTTTTTGATCTGAAAGAGAGAGCAGTTTACAAACAGGGGGAACAGGCTATTAATATAAATGTAAATATCTCAAGGATGGGTAAGAAGATCCTTGAATTGAAGAATATCAGCAAATCATACAACGATAAGGTTTTACTAAAGGATTTCAACTACTCCTTTAACAGATTTGAGAAAGCAGGGCTCATTGGCAGGAACGGAACAGGAAAAACAACTCTTCTGAATATTATTACCGGATTGATTTCTCCCGATAAAGGAACAGTTGACAAGGGAGAAACTGTTGTATTTGGCTATTACAGGCAGGAAGGAATTGAATTTGATGATGAAATGTCAGTTATTGATGCGGTAAAAAGTATTGCCGAAACTGTTACCCTGGGTGACGGGAGTGTTCTGTCAGTAACGCAGTTCATGAATTATTTTCTTTTTCCACCAGATAAACAATATACGCTGATCAGAAAGCTGTCCGGTGGAGAGAAGAGGCGTCTGTATCTGCTGACGGTTCTTATGAAAAACCCTAATTTTCTTATTCTTGACGAACCTACAAATGACCTGGATATTCTCACGCTCAACGTACTGGAAGAATATCTGGCAGGATTCAGAGGGTGTGTAATTATTGTATCTCATGACAGGTATTTTATGGATAAAGTAGTTGATCATATATTTGAATACAAGGGAGATGGATTTATCAAGGATTTTCCTGGCAATTATACTCAGTTAAGGGAGAGAGAGGATATGCTGCAGGAACAGGAGATTATTCAGATCAGAAATAAGTCACGGCAGGAGGTAAAACCTAAAGATGAAATTGATGAAAAAAGGGCAAAAAAGAGTGGTCTCACTTTCACAGAGAAACAGGAGTTTAACAAGTTGTTAGCTGAGATAGAAGGCCTGGAGAAAGAGAAGAGTCAGATTGAGTCAGACCTGAGCAAGGGAACATTAAGTTCTGATGATCTGCTTACTAAATCAAAAAGGCATGGAGATATTATGAAAGTGCTGGATGTTAAGGAATTGAGATGGCTGGAACTCAATGAAAAAAATGACTGATCCTCGTTTTTGCTGTAATATTACTCAATTGCCGGATGAATTGATTACTTTAGCATTCAATAATTATATTGCTTGGAAAAAATATTCGTAAATACCCCGGCCGCAAAATCGGAGATCATCGTAGGACAGACCTGGGAGTCGGTTAAGGAGCTCCTGCCCGAGAGTGGTGTTGTTATAATTACTGATGATAATATCCTGCGATTATATGGCGATAAATTTCCGGATCTGCCTGTTTTTTCAGTTACAGCGGGCGAAGAGAGTAAAAAACTTTCTGTTATCGAATATCTGGCCGGGAGATTGCTTGACTCAGGTATTGACAGGTCAGGGTTTATCCTTGCCGTAGGAGGGGGAGTGGTTTGTGACCTTGCAGGATTTCTTGCTTCTGTCTATATGAGAGGGATAAAATGCGGATTTGTATCTACAAGCCTTCTTTCACAGGTTGATGCCAGCACAGGCGGAAAGAACGGGGTCAATCTGGGTACAACCAAGAATATGATAGGAACTATCCGCCAGCCCGAGTTTGTGATCTGCGATCCTGCCATGCTGCTGACTCTCCCGGAAGATGAGTATCTCTCTGGTCTGTCAGAATTAATTAAAACAGCTGTGATCGGAGATAAAGGTCTTTTTGAAATAATTGAGAACAGCATTAAACAGATACTTGATCGTGACTGTGATTTGCTGACAATGCTTGTAACAAAAGCAGTCAGCTTCAAGTCAATGGTAGTTTCAGAAGATGAAAAAGAGAACGGCCTGAGGAGGATACTTAATTTCGGACATACATACGGGCATGCCATTGAACTGCAGAGAGCTGTAAAACACGGTTTTGCAGTTGCCTCCGGGATGGAACTGGCTACTGAATTTTCATGTGAAAAGGGATTTGTTTCTGCCGCGGAAAAGGAGAGGATAATAAAACTTTTGAACAGGTTTCAACTTCTTGACAGGCATTATATTTCAGATAATGAGATGGAAGAGATCATCACACATGATAAAAAGAAAGCGGGTTCATTCATTCATTTTGTTTTCACAGAGGGTATCGGACAATCATCAGTAAAGAAGATCAGTGTAAGCGAGATTCTCTCTTTCTACAAGAAATTCAGGGATAAAAGTTAGATATATGAATTCCTTCGGTGTTGTTTTCAGAATTTCTCTGTTTGGAGAATCACACGGACCAGCAATAGGGGTGGTGATAGATGGCTGTCCTCCAGGATTATCACTCCGGACGGAGGATTTTATGGAAGATCTTAAAAGAAGACAAAGCGGAAGCAGGGGTACTACGCCGAGGCGTGAGCCCGATCTTCCTGAAATTCTCAGCGGCGTTTTCAGGGACAAAACTACCGGAGCGCCAATTACACTTATTACCAGGAACAGTGATAAGATCTCTTCCGATTATGATGAGTTTAAAAATATACCACGTCCGGGACATGCCGATTTTGTATCTGGTGTTAAGTATTCGGGTTTTTCGGATATGCGTGGAAGTGGCCATTTCTCGGGAAGGATAACCTGGGGATTGGTTGCAGCCGGTGTGGTAGCAAAGAAGATTGCCGCATTATCGGATATTTCCGCAAAGCTTATTTCAGCAGGAGGATCGGTTAATATTGAAGAGGCTCTTGATAAGGCCATAGCATCAAATGATACTATTGGCGGAATAATAGAATGCAGGGTAAAAAATCCGCCATGTGCACTGGGGGAACCATTCTTTTATTCTTTTGAATCTGCCATTAGCCATATGATCTTCTCAATTCCGGCCATTAAAGGAATAGAATTCGGAGCAGGATTTGCTGCCGCAGCGATGAGAGGATCTGCTCATAATGATCCTTTTGTGGATAGCAGTGGAAGAACAGCCACAAATAACGCGGGAGGAATTAACGGAGGTATAACAAATGGAAATGAGATTATTTTCAGGGTAGTGGTTAAACCAACCTCTTCTACAGGAACAGATCAGACAACATACAATTTCAAAGAGGGGAAAATGACTACCCTTAAAGTAAAAGGAAGGCATGATACCTGTATCGCCTTAAGGATCCCTGTAATAGTTGAGGCAGCTGCAGCAGTAGCCATGGCTGACCTTATCCTCGTGGACAGGGGCATTCATGGAGTCAGGAAGGTTTAACGACCGGCTGATTTTATTATAATAGCCCTGGTCGTTGACGGTTTGATCCTGAATCTGGCGTCAATCCTTTCACCAATAACCCAGGCAATCCTGCCTCCTGATTCAAGAACCAGTATTTTTTCTTTCTCAAGCAGGGAGAGTTTTTTATCAGTAAGAAAATCACTTAGCTTTTTCTTGTGCCTCATTCCCAGCGGGTAGAAAAAATCACCTTTTTCCCATCTTCTGACTATCACAGGGAAGCCTGTCTCTTCAGCATCCAGGCAAGCGATCAGTTTATCATCTGGTATAACGAAATTGCCTGTTAATTTTTTGAATTTCACTGATTCAATCCCCGGAACATTTTTCAGCTCCTTTGCTTTATTGATATGGCAGGAATACTCGCTTATCTGTTCATTAGGTGAGATGATAATCTTATTCCTGTTCTTTATTATCCTGTGACTAACTGTAAAGAGCTGACCTCCTGTTTTTCCGTGAATCACATCGGACAGATCATTTAACTGTGACCCTGAAAGTCCATATGGTCTGAACAGTTCAAACAGGACTGTTTTGTCAGTAAGATAACTATTCAGCTTGTTCAGATCAAAGCTGCAAATGTTTTTTTTAGTTATTGATATACTGTCTCTTAGATTTGAGATATATCTTTCAACAAGTTCACCGGTACCACTCAGCCTCCCGATGGTTTCACTTAAAGTTCTTTCTATTGCCGGATTGATTTCCTTCAGAACGGGGATTACCAGGTGCCTGATCTTATTCCTTGTATATTTTGTGTCGGCATTTGATCTGTCCTCGCGAAAGGGGATATTGTGTTTTTTGCTGCAGATCTCAATTTCGGATCGTGTAGCAAACAGCAAAGGCCTTATTATACTATTACTTACCGGACGGATTCCGGTTAACCCTGAAATACCGGTGCCACGGGTGAGATTAATAAGAAGAGTCTCAATATTATCATTAAGATTATGTGCAACAGCTATAAGATCATAGCCATTACGGAGCCTCGTCTCCTCGAACCACTGGTATCTTAATTCCCTGGCTGCCATCTGAACAGATAATCCGTTTGCAGATGCATAATCCTTTGTTTTGAACCTGGTTGAAAAGAAAGGTATATTATTTTCGTCAGCAAATCGCCTGACCAAATCTTCATCGAGGTCAGATTCTTTTCCTCTGAGGCTGAAGTTACAATGGGCTATTCCGGACCTGATACCTGCTGATTTAAAGAGATATGCCATTACCATGGAATCTATGCCTCCGCTTACGGCCATCAATACCAGACTGTTTTTGTCCAGCATATTATTATCTGCAATATATCTCTCAAATTCTTTTTGCATTCACTGTGAATGTTAATTACCTGTAGGGTATTATGGAGGGTGGTCCGGGATCAAAATTATATGGTTTCAGCAATTGTTCTCCAGAGACAACCACATTTGTGACTCTTGAGAAATCGGGCTTAACCGGGTAGAAGGCGAATCTTATCTGCAATGTATTGAACAGAAGATTATCATTTCTTATTCTTACTCCGAGACCTATAGACAACAGCTGAAATCCTTCCCTTATAAACTCATCTGATTTAAACAGGTACCCGATGTCAGAAAAACCATAAAATGCGAATCTGAATCCCAGTAGATCTGTTGGGCTGAAAAATACAGATTCAAGTCCTGCATAAAAGCGCTGGGTACCCTTAATAGAATCGTTTCTGAAACCACTGAAGCCATTCTCCCTGAGAAATTTAAGATATTCATCTGAATATCTGGCTGTTCCCCTGGAATAGTCAAAGTTGACAAAATTCCTTATCCTGTATCTTCCTGCCGTAAGAAGGTTGGAGAAATAGTTCAGCCGGAGTGCAAGCATCCCTTGCTCGATCTCATTATCAGCATCATTTAAAAAACCTCCGACTCCTATAAAAGTATAGAAATAGCCTATTTTGCTTATGGATTGACCCAAAGACAGATCGGTACCAAGATAAGTCCTTGTTTTAAATTCGTTGTACTCTTTACCTGCTGTGATCCTTAACAAAGCACCGTAAGGCATGTCCTCTGTTCTTCCATATCCATAAATCAGGTTTGTTTTGTAGTATTTCTGGGCTGAGAACGCTACGGAGCCAAGATAATCCTGGTATTTCTGCAGTCTGTGATATGAATCAGGCTCAATCTGCGGATGTTCAAATACATTATTGTTTATATACCTGGCACCTATAATAACTCTTTTGACTGTCTGGGTATTAAGAAGAAATGATCTTGACACCCAGTAGTCCTGCAAATTATAACTTAAAGGTAAGGGTACTTTCATTGTATCGAAATCTTCTCCGGTGTACATCTGAAGAACCGAAATACCTCCTGCATATTTTGTTGTGGAGCTGACCAGCTGGCGGTCCAGGCTGAATCCATAACTTTTGTCCCCTAAGCCTTTAACATAAAAAGTCCGCAGGTTAATAAATGACCTGGCTATATTATCAATAGAATAGCTGATTCCAAAACCAGGGGAATCAGGTTTTTCTGTATCGAATGGGAATCGAAATTCAAGTTCGTGTCCGATACCGAAAATATTTCTGTCGAAAACTGACAAAGCGCCTCTTTTAAATCCCCTGTAGCTATAACTGGCTCCCAATGAATATACATCCTTTGTAACTACAACAATGTCGACCTCCTCGTCTGATACCGGAACAACCAGTATTCTTGCATCATGAATGTAGGGTAGTTGCCTGAGTATCCTCTCATTATCACTTAAAATCAGAGGTGAAATACCATCTCCGGATTTAAAAAGGAGATTTTTTCTAATGATGCTCTCCAGTGTATTTATGTGGGTTTTATTCAGCATATTATATGTGTTCCTGGTGCTTTTTACAGCAGGATTATTTATGCTGGTGCCGAAAACATCAAGTCGCTGGATCTCTATTTTTCTGATCTTTCTGCCGGTATAGTTCACATAATTCTCATCACTTTTCTTGTCAATTTCTTTTGTATTTGTTCTGTCCGGTGTAACAATTACGAAATCATATAGTTTTTTCGTAAGCTGTTTTCTGGCGGCTCTTGCTTTGAGAGAATCGTAGAATACCTGATTTCTGTCTCTTTCATAAATGACTAAAGGATCTGTTCCTGAGGGTATCCATATAACTGTATCAGTTGAAAAATAAGAAACACTGTCTCCGATATGAATAAATGAACCAGATGGGATCATTATGACTGTATCACCGATGGCCCGGAGCTGGGAATAGCTTTTGAGGGAAAATAATAATAGTAGGGCCAGTATTAATAATGGCCTGGTTACTATTTCATATTTCCATTTTAAAACACACATCAGGTTTCATGAGAGTTGCTGATAAGCACATCATCAGAATTAAACTGAAACCCCAGCCTTTTACCTGTGATCACTCTGGAGTGCTGGATTTTTGCCTCAGCCTGACCTACTGTTGCGATTTTAACAGTGTCATAAGGAGGCACCAGAAGATCAAAATCCAGGGCATAATTAACTGCCGTTGAAATTATAATTTCCAGGGATTGTTTACTGATTTCTTCGCTTCCGTAGTTTGTAAAAAGCATTCCCATCTGTCTTTTACCTTCGACAAAGTATTGCTTTTCATGATTGATGAATATCCTGGCTATGAGGTAGCCAAGATCATCAAGTCGTGAGTATCTGAAAGAATCAGCAAGAAAGTTGTAAATATTGATAATCCCTGAATAGGCATTAAATTTGTTTTTCTGGATATATGCTGTTTTCCATGCCGGATGTTCCCTGTCGAACTGGAAAATATTAGAGTGCATGCTGAAAAGAAGTACATCTCCTGCAACCTTTAACTGTGCATCAAAATTACTCCTGTCAGCATATTCAAGCCTTATCCTCGAGTCTGTTCCTGCAAGGTTTGAATTGATCTCTTTTGCCATACCTTTCAAAACATCCTTTGCAGCAGAGAATGCCTGAAATGTATTGTCATAAACTATTTGTTTCAGTTGCGATTTCTCCTTAAGTGTGTGGATTATTTCCAGTTTCTTATCATTCTGATCTGTCATGTCAGGCGGTTAATTTAAAATGATTTTAAAAACATCTAAAATAGTAAAAATTAAGTATAAATAAAACAGGGACAGTCTTTTGATTGTCCCTGTATGCTGTTTTGAAATCAGTATGATCTGGCAAAAAGGACCCTTCTTACAGAAGGTCTGCCTGAATAAATACACCTACCTTCCTCTTCAGGACTATCGAAGGGAATACATCTTATAGTAGCTTTTGTCTCTTCCTTGATTTTTTCTTCTGTTTCTGCTGTTCCATCCCAGTGGGCCATAATAAAACCGCCTGTGTCATCGAGTACCCTGTTAAACTCTTCCCAGTTGTCTATATAAAATGTATTCTCTTTTCTGAAATTAAGAGCTTTCTGGTAAATCCCGGACTGGATTTCTTCGAGTAAACCCGGAATAAAGTCATTTACCCTATCAACAGGAATGGTCTCTTTTGTAAGAGTATCTCTTCTGGCGACCTCAATAGTTTTGTTCTGAAGGTCGCGTGGGCCTATTGCCAATCGGACAGGAACCCCTTTGAGTTCATAATCAGCAAATTTCCATCCCGGAGTATTGTTATCCCTGTCATCATATTTTACTGAAATCCCTTTTAACTCAAGATCAGCTTTTATCCTTTTCGCAGTTTCTGAAATAAGTGCCAGCTGATCAGCATTCTTAAAGATAGGAATTATCACAACCTGTATAGGAGCCAGACGAGGAGGAAGCACGAGTCCGTGATTATCCGCATGCCCCATAATTATAGCACCCATTAACCTGGTAGAGACGCCCCAGGATGTAGCCCATACATAGTCGAGTTTGCCTGATCTGTCCGTAAACTGGACATCAAAGGCTTTAGCAAAATTCTGACCCAGAAAATGACTTGTACCTGCCTGCAGAGCTTTTCCATCCTGCATAAGGGCTTCAATGGCAAAAGTATCAAGCGCGCCTGCAAAACGCTCATTTTCACTTTTGTAGCCTTTAATGACCGGAAGCGCCATACTATTCTCCGCAAAGCTCGCATAAACATTTATCATCTTTTCCGTTTCTTCAACAGCTTCCTCACGGGTGGCATGTGCTGTATGCCCCTCCTGCCAAAGAAACTCAGTTGTTCTCAGAAAAAGCCTGGTACGCATCTCCCATCTTACAACATTTGCCCATTGGTTTATAAGTATCGGCAGATCACGATATGATTGAATCCAGTTTTTGTATGAATTCCAGATAATTGTTTCTGATGTGGGCCTGATGATTAGCTCCTCTTCCAGTTTCGAAGTGGGATCGACAACAATTCCTTTACCCGATTCATCCATTTTAAGCCTGTAATGAGTTACCACTGCACACTCTTTTGCAAATCCCTCTACATGAGCCGCCTCCTTACTAAAAAAAGACTTTGGAATAAATAAGGGAAAATATGCATTAACATGTCCGGTTGCCTTGAAGAGTCTGTCCAGTTCAGCCTGTATTTTTTCCCAGATTGCATAACCATAAGGTTTGATCACCATACATCCTCTTACAGCTGAGTTTTCAGCCAGATCGGCTTTTATAACCAGGTCATTATACCATTGTGAATAGTTCTCTTCCCGGTTGGTTAAAAATTTTGCCATTTTTTTGGTATACTATTTGTTTTAACTTTGTTAACAGATTGCGCAAAATTAAATAAAAACTTCACTTAATACTCAAAAAAGAAAGGCAGGTTCATCATGAAAGCAAAATACCACATCGGACTAATATTAATCCTTCTGATATCTGCTTCATCAATGAAGGCTCAGGTCTATGACAGAGGTAACTACCAGAATGAAGTTACAACGGTGGTAGTAAATAATTATCGCGGTGATTACGACTATTACTATTCATCCCGGATAAACAGATTTCACAGATCTTACACTTCGTTCAACTATTATGCTCCTGTTTTTACTGAATCTTACTGGTACAATTACCAGCCATATACATGGGGTATGAGTATCTACAGCGGAGGTGGATCCGGATTTGGATTCGGATATGCCCCGGCTTACCCTGTATACACGGCTTACCCGGTATATAACTACAGATATTACGGAGGCTGGAACCAATCATATTTCGCAAACTCATATTACTATGGATATGATCCTTACTACTACAATAACTGGTATTCTCCGGTAGTGACAAATGTACGGATTGGATACAACCGGCCGATCTATGTTGGTAACCATCACCATTATAATTATTATTACCATCCGGTAAATAAGAACTACAACTATAATTACTCATCCAAAAGCTACTCAAATGCCGGTAATACAGAAAATACTTCCAGAAGAGGATCGTCTGCCAGCAGTGGTGGTTCAAATTCAGGGAATACCGGTGGTGATACACGCAGATATCTGAATCCAGTGGATAGAAGGGTTATAGCTGATGGTCCAGGCGATAATAACGGAAATAACGCAAATAACGGGAACAACGGAAATAACAGAAACGACGGAAACAACGGAAATAATACCAATAACGGTAACAACAACAACAGCGTTGATAACGGGAATAACAGTAACAATACCAATAATGGAAACAATAATAACAGCGTTGATAACGGTAACAGAAGCAATAATTCCAATAACGGGAATAACAATAACAGTAATAACAATAACAGTAATAACAATAACAGGAATAGCGGAGGTAAAGGTGCCGATACACGGACTATTTCGAACTCTGATAAGAAGATAAGCTTTCCCGCAAACAGTTCCGGAAGAGAACGAAGCGGTACTGAGTATTCATCAGGAAGAAGCAACCCGGGATCTAAAGGTTCTGGATCAGTTTCAACAAGGTCCGGAGGATCTTCCTCAAAAGCAACTACGTCCGGCAAATCAGGGAATACCCAAAGCCGGAAAAGCAGCACCTCAGATAGTAAGACAAAATCCTCAGAGTCATCATCTTCAAAGGAGAAATCAACACAAAGGAGATAAAAACAAATAGCCACCCGGAGTGGCTATTTTTTATGTTAATCCAGGTGTAACCGCGACAATAAAGTTGAAACATTGTAAAATTGCCTATTAATTTGGTTCTTTTGGTATAATATTTGCGTATTACTCAGTATAACTAAAATGCAATTCAAAAATGAAAGTATTAACATACATATCAGGCATTTTTCTTCTGATTCTGGGTTCATGTACTTCAACCCGGTATTCAGCAAGTGAGTACGATGACCTTTATTATTCATCGTCAGATAAACCTGCAGCCATAGCTCAGCCTTCTGGTAACCAGCAGATTGCAGAGCAGAATCTGAGTGTTAATGACTATTACGATAACATGTATGCAGTTGATACTCTCGTTTCAGACCAGTTTAATGATGCAGCACAAATCGACGATCAGATTATCATAAATAATTATGGCGGAGGTTATGATTATTACGATAATTCTTATTCCGGCAGGCTGAATATGTTCTATGGAAATTATTTCAACCCTTACTGGCAGGATCCTTTCTATTTCAGTATGGGATACGGATACCCTTATTCTGGCTGGGGTTATGGATTTGGGTTTGGATATCCATACTTTGGTCTTGGATTCAACTATGGTTTTCCTTATTACGGGTATGGCTATGGTTTTGGTTATGGTGGTTACTATGGAGGCTATTATCCATCCTACTTTGGAGGCTACTACCCCCCTTATTATTACGGCGGATATTATCGCGGCCATGGGTACGACGATAGCTATGTTAACTACGGCAGGAGAGAAAGAGCCAGCACAATGTCTTCCCGTTCCGGTAACAGTATGTCAGCCGGTGGAGGTTACTCTCGGAGAGATGCTTCCCTTACTTCAAGAGCAAGTTCATCAGGAGGAGGATCCAGATCTTATTCAGGAACCCCGGCAGCTTCGACCAATACCAGAAGAACCGATCCTTCTACAGGCACCGCCGGTGTTTCCAAATCTGCTGTATCAGGGCGGAGCAGTTCAGGTTCACAGGAAGCTGTAAAAGGAACCAATGCGCGTACCGGCAATGGTTCACAACAGGGCTCATCGGGTGCACGTCCGGAGTATAAGAACTCCAACAGAACCTATACACCCAGCTATAATAATCCAAGGATGAGTACAAGGCCTTCATACAATAATAGCAGGACTCTCGGATCTGAGCCTGGTAGCAGGGTAAACAACAGCATCGAAAGGAGCAGCAGCACTATTAAGAGCGTTCCTTCAACAAGCGGAGGCCAGAGGCTGCCGGCATACCGCTCAGGTAGTACCGGTTCAGGCTCAGGTACCTATTCAGTTCCCGCACGGCGAAGTTCCGATGGCGGCGGAAGCAGCTCTTCAGGATCATATAGCAGATCCTCATCAGGGTCTTCAGGTTATTCAGGTTCCGGAGGCAGGAGCTCATATTCATCCGGATCATCTTCCTATTCCTCGGGATCATCCTCATACTCATCGGGATCATCTTCCGGATCGTCTTCTCATGGTTCATCAGGTTCTTCTGGCAGAAGATAGATAGCACCCGGAAAATGTTCTGCAATCAGATCATTCTATACCCGGAATAAAACTATTGTTTTTCAAAAGAAACAGATATTATATGAAAAAAACATATTTAATAATAGTATCCGTGCTTTTTCTATCAGGCATTATCAGAGCACAAAATTTAGATGATGCATTAAGATATTCACAGGTATTTTATTCAGGTACAGCCAGGTTCAATTCAATGGGAGGTGCCTTCACCGCCCTTGGAGCCGATTTGTCATCACTGAGTCAGAATCCTGCCGGTTTAGGTGTCTTCAGATCCTCAGAGTTAAGTCTGACTCCGCAGCTGAATTATATCAGATCAACAACTGATTTCAGTGGAATTACTACCGATTATCTTTATAACTTCAGTCTTAACCAGGGAGGGTTTGTAAGCAATATCATCTCTAAAGAAGGTACTACAGGACTGATATCATTAAATTTCGGATACTCATTTAATAAGACCAATAATCTGAATCAGAATGTTATGGTCTCCGGAATAAATAATTCAAGTTCAATAGCGGATTCGTGGGCAGGATATAGTGAGGGAACTTTTTACAGTGATCTTGAAGGCGCAGAAGGTATTGCCTATGATGCCTGGATCATTGATACAATAACAGGATCAGGAGGAAATTCCTATGGTACAGTCTTTTCAAACTATGGGGATAATCCTCCCTCAAGGTATGGGCATGATGTAAGGCGAAGTACAATTTATGACGGTTATCTTGGTGAACATGCTATGTCCTTTGGAGGTAACTATTCCAATAAAATTTATTTCGGAGCTACTTTTGGGATCAATACCCTCCGTTACAGCAGCTACTTTGAACATGTTGAAACAGCAAATTCATCGATGCCATCAGAATTTAAAAGCATGGATTATATTGATTATTTTGAGGACAGGGGAACGGGATTTACTTTTAAATTCGGACTTATAGCCAGACCTGTTGAAATGCTGAGGATAGGTGTCGCTTTCCATACGCCAACATACTATAAAATTGATGAATACTTTTATGAGGATATTTCATCAAAGTTCACAGATGGAGGCAGTTACCAGGCTCACAATGAACCTTTAAGATTTAACTATGCACTGAACACTCCATTCAGGTTTTTATCCGGTGTTGCACTTCAGATCCAGAAATTTGGGGTTATAAGTGCTGATTATGAATATGTTGATTACAGTGCTGCATACTTTTTCCAGACAGGTGACGGGTATAACTACAGTGATAAAAACAATGATATCCGGGAGGCTTATAAAGCTACCAGCAATTTCAGGGTTGGAGGGGAATTCAGATATAACAAATTTTACCTGAGATCGGGATACGGATATTACGGCAAGGCATTCAAACCTGCAGAGGAAAATGCAGATCTTGACTACAGGACTATTTCCGGAGGATTGGGATTCAGGGAAAAAGCTGTTGCACTCGACTTTGGCTATGTAAATTATAAATCTTCACAGAAAAACTACCTCTATCAGCTTGACTCTGGTTTTGATCCGGCAGATTATAACACAACCACACTGAAGGATATATTCTCCCTTACACTCAGCTACAAATTTGGTCTTTGATTCTTTGATAACTTCCTTTGAAAGAGGCTGTTCAACAATTGGGCAGCCTCTTTCTTTCAAAGGTACTGATAAGAGTCTGGTCCCATATTGAAGATGAGATCAGCAATACTTAATCCCGGAACAAATCCCTTTCCATACTGAAAGACCTGCATGTATTCGCGGTATTCCACCTGCTCCGGCTTTTTTGGTGTATAAGTATACCTGAAGTCGGCAGGTTTGGCTGTTACAGGCTCGAAATGAGTTGTATATGTAATCGGAGTATCTATTCTCAATATATTGCTGATAAGCAATATAAATTCCATATTCAGGTCAAGAAGAAACTCATGATCAACTGCGATTATTTGCTCAAATTTGTCGAAATAATACTCAAAATAAGGTGATGATCTGTAGGCTGCAATCATTGCTCTCAGGTGAACCTGTTGCCAGCGTTTTGAAAAATCTATACGTATATCCTTTACTGCAGTTTTATGGAAGCTTCCGATAAGTACAGGGACTGACAGGATATGAGGACCATTAGCAGACAAAATATAGCATCTGTTTCTGTATGTCTGCTTAACATAGTTTTCCTCTCTTTCGATTAATACCTCATCTGCTGAAGATAGCAGAGAGAAGTATGCGACAGGGGGTATATATGCTGTGGAGACAAGGATTTTACCTGCCATTTTGCGGGGATCATTCACATTTGTTGATCATGCTGGCAGAGAATCCCGCTCCGAATCCATTATCAATATTGACAACAGTAACTCCGGTTGAACAACTGGTGAGCATTGCAAGAAGAGCTGAAATACCTCCAAAGTTAGCGCCATACCCTACACTTGTAGGGACTGCAATAACAGGCTTATCAACAAGACCTCCTACTACGCTTGCAAGAGCACCCTCCATCCCGGCTATTACTACAACCACCTTGCACTTTCTTATTTCCGGAAGCTTATCAACCAGCCGGTGAATACCGGCAACACCGGCATCGTAGATTCTCAAAACACTATTACCGAGAAGCTCCGCTGTCACAGCAGCTTCTTCTGCAACAGGCATGTCAGAGGTTCCGGCTGTGATTACAGCTATCATACTTACAAGAGCGGGTGGCCTCTTTTTCTGAATTGAGATTATCCTTGCTATCGGATAATATACTGCATCCCTTAAAATTGATTTAACCGAGTCAAACATCTCCTGATTTGCTCTTGTTCCAATAACATTGTTTTCTCTTTCAGCCATAACTCTGAAGATCTCTCTCACCTGTTCAACGGTTTTACCTGCGCAATAGACTATTTCCGGATATCCGGTCCTTAATTCACGGTGATGATCTATTCTGGCAAACCCCAGGTCTGTGTAGGAGAAGTTTCTAAGTACATCCAGTGCATCATCTACGCTGGTATTTCCGCTCTTAACGTCATTTAATAACTTCTCAATTTCCTTAATATTCATATCTGCAAATTTTCAGGATTTAAGCTGCCTGTTCTGTATCCCTCCATATCCAAAGATACATATCTGAATCCTATCTTTTTAAGATTAGCCACAATATGTTCTCTTTTAGGGTCGTGAATGATTTTATCAATATAACCCGGTAAACATTCAATACGGGCTACATCTTCATGAACTCTTACCCTTGTTCCGGGATATCCCTGCTCAAAAAGAATATTCTCTGCTTCCTCAACCATTTTGAGCATCTCAGGCTTAATCTCAGTATTGTACGGGATTCTTGTTAGAAGACAGGCCATTGCTGGTTTATCCCATATCTCCAGTCCTTCCGTATGCAATAGTTCCCTGATCTCTTTTTTGGTGAGGCCTGATTCAAGAAGCGGACTTCTGATCCCCATCTCTTTCAATGCTTTCATTCCGGGTCTGAATTCACTGGTATCATTCGCATTTGAGCCATCAAGAATATGTTCATATTTATTCTTAACTGCAAAATCAACGATCTGGGAGAAGAGTGTTTTCTTGCATAAGTAACACCTTTCTATAGGATTTTGGCGTATAATTTCGGGGAATGAGATGTTGAGAATTTTATGTTTTATACCATATTTCTTCGTGAATTCAGAAGCTTCTTCAATTTCACGGGAAGGAATATAGGGCGTTTTAACAGTAACTGCAATAACCCCTGTCCTGTTTATTTTATGAGCTCTGTATAGCAGTAATGAACTATCCACACCTCCTGAAAATGCCACAACAGCAGAATCCAGCTCTGTAAGTATATTATTTAGTTTTTCTGATTTATTGACTGTCATATTCTTTCTCCGGTCTTTGTCTTTCTACATATTAACCAGCAATGCCATAATTTTATTGTAGACTTCTTTTACAGGAATTCCTTTTTCGGTGGCAATTCTCCTGCAGTCATCGAACTCAGGCTTTACTGAAACCTCTTTCCCCTTGTAAAATGATCGCTTTATGTTTACATCGCCAAATCCGGTACTGATAGTTTCAAACTTTCTTGACAGTGTATCTTTTCTGAATGGAAAAGATCTGATTCCCAGTGAAGTAGATTCAGCAAAGATAATGCTTTTTACCTGTTCAGAAGTTTCGTTTTCACAAATAACATTCAGAACAATACCTGGTCTGCCTTTCTTCATAATAATATTTGAAAGGAAAACATCTGAAGCTCCTGCCTTGAAGAGATTATCAGAGATATGGTCAAAGAACTCCGGATTCATGTCATCAATGTTACACTCAATCTGCAAGGCATCATGTCCTGTTTCTGACGATGACTCCAGTTCTCCCAAAGATACTCTCAAAAGGTTGGGAACGTCAGGGTGTTCTTTTTGTCCAACGCCATAACCTGTTTTCCCGATTGTGATAACAGTATCAGTTCCGAAATGAGTTCCAAGTGCCGATACTATAGCTGCACCGGTTGGTGTTGTAGCTTCAAAGTCGACTCCCCCTTTCTTAACAGGCAGACCTTTTATTATCTCAGCAGTTGCAGGAGCAGGAACAGGAAGCATGCCGTGGTCACATCTGACAAAACCTCCCCCCAGTTCGACAGGTGCTACATGAACAGCATCTGCCTTAAGTGCGTTGAAGCAGATAGCTGCCCCCACAATATCCACAATCGAGTCTATTGCCCCAACTTCATGAAAATGAACTCGTTCTATTGAAATCGCATGCACAGCTGCTTCAGCTTCGGCAATCTTCATGAATATCTTAAGGCTAAGTTCTTTTGTTTTATCGTCAAGAGTTGAATTATAGATGATCTCCTTTATATCGGAAAGGTGCCGGTGAGCATGCTCATGTTTTGTCTGCTTTACAGTTGCCCTGGTACCATAAATCCCATGCCGTTGATCTTTCTGAACTATTAGTTCCCATCCTTTAAGGTTCAGCTTGTTTAATTCACCGATGAGGTAATCCTTGTCAACACCAAGATCGATCATGGCGCCAAGATTCATATCTCCGCTTATGCCGGAGAAACAGTCATAACAAATGATTTTCATTATTTTTAAGTAATAATATGTTGTTATTTTTTAAACAATTCAAAATTTTATTGGTTCATGGTAAACCGGACAAACTTCAAATGTCCGTTTGCGGGTGCTAATATACTACTTGTTATTGATGCTAAAAAGCTTACTTTGATTTCATTGAAAAACTTTCCATACATGACATTTGTCGCTTCATAATATATCATATTACCTTATTATTGTGTTAAAATTCACTATATAATGAAACCAACCCATATTGAGCATATCGGAATTGCTGTTAGCAACCTTGAAGCTGCAATCAGCTTCTATGAGAATACATTCGGTCTGGAATGCTATAAGATTGAGGAAATTGCAGATCAGAAAGTCCGCACAGCATTCTTCCTGGTAGGGCAGACAAAAATTGAACTTCTCGAATCGACAGATCCCGAAGGCCCGATCGGAAAATTCATTGAAAAAAAGGGAGAAGGGATACATCATATTGCTTTTGCCGTTGAAAATATTGAGGAAAAGCTTATCCGGGCTGAGAAATCAGGGATTAAGCTTATCGACAGTAAACCACGCAAGGGGGCAGAAGGACTCGACATAGCGTTTCTTCATCCGAAATCAACTTCGGGGGTTCTGATAGAGATCTGTGAGCACAGGAAATAGGCTGCTTATTAATACATATGAACTTTAAGATCTCAGGTTTATTTATTATTTTTATCTGGTAAACCAAGCCGATGCTGAAATGAACAAGTCTGTTGCGGTTGCCGGCAATTCTGGTCCAAAAGTCAGATCAGACTGTGAGATGATCCTTGAGATACGTTCCGCAGGTGGTATTGAAATTGATCTGACATCGAGGGTACGGGCCTTATATGGTGAGTCCATCAAAACCCTTTGCCTTGCGATACTGAAGTTTTTCAATATTGAGAATGTTCATCTGAAAATCACTGACTCGGGAGCTCTTCCTTTTGTAATATCAGCAAGGCTTGAAGCTGCTGTGAAACAATTAACAGAGACCGGAAAAGAGTACATCCCGGAAATGATCTCTCAAAACAGCTATTCTGCAACACGTGAAAGATTCAGATTTACAAGGCTTTACCTTCCTGGTAACACACCCGGCTTTATGATAAATGCAGGTCTTTATTCTGCGGATGGAATAATTCTCGACTTTGAAGATTCAGTGGCTCCTGAAAAAAAGGATGAATCGAGGTATCTGGTAAGAAATGCATTAAGACAGGTTAATTTTTATGGTGCTGAAAGAATGGTGAGGATAAACCAGGGTGAACGGGGACTTGATGATCTTGATTTTATCATCCCTCATAATGTAAACCTTATACTTATTCCTAAATGCGAGACTGCTGAAACAGTAAAGGCTGTTGAAAACAGGATAGAAGAGATCAGAAAGCAATACAAGATTGAAAGCGAGGTATTCCTTATGCCGGTTATTGAAACAGCACTTGGAATTGAGAATGCATTTGAGATTGCACGATCATGCGGGTCAGTTGTCGGCATGGCTATTGGTCTCGAAGATTTTACTGCCGATATTGGAGTGCCAAGAACCGTTGAAGGCAATGAATCATTTTATGCCAGATCAAGACTTGTAGTTGCAGCAAAGGCTGCAGGAATTCAGCCTATCGATTCTGTTTTTTCTGATATCGGTGATATGGATGGACTGAGGGCGACAGTACTGGCTTCAAAGGCGATGGGTTTTGAAGGTATGGGTTGTATTCATCCACGGCAGATTTCGGTTATAAGGAAGGGATTTGCTCCAGGTGTTGCTGAAATTGAAAAATCAAAGGATATTGTGTGGGCTTTCGAATCAGCCAGATCAAATGGTCTGGGTGTTGTTGCCCTGGGATCAAAAATGATAGATGCTCCGGTTGTATCGCGGGCTCAAAAAACACTTGAACTGGCTGAACGCCTGGGACTTCTGAAAAGTAACTGGAGAAATGAAGATAGAGGACAATAGAGTTTAGTTATAAAAGGGCTATATGGCTACCAAAACAGTGATCAATGCTGCCGGCCGTTCTGTGCCACTTGAAATAAACGGGCAAGCAGTTATCCCTTTCAAGGGTGTTGGTAAACATCGTCCTGAAGGGACTAAATTTGCACCTCCTGTACCATCATGTTCTGATTACCCCGAAGATGGTAATAAACTTATAACTTCACTTGAGGAAGCTTTGAAAAAATGCGGTCTTGCCGATGGTATGACTATCTCAACACATCATCATCTGAGAGACGGAGACCTGGTCAGCAATAAAATTTTTGAAATTGCATCAGCGATGGGAATAAAGGACCTTGTCTGGTTCCCTTCTGCTTCTTTCCCATGCAATGATCCTTTAATTAAATACCTTGATGATGGTACAATAAACCGAATTGAGGGGAGCATGAACGGTCCGCTTGGCAGGTATGTGTCAGAAGGAAAAATGAAAGGGACAGCAATACTTCGCTCGCACGGCGGAAGGGTACAGGCAATTCAGGATGGTGATGTAATGATAGATATTGCTGTACTTGCAGCTCCTTCATCAGATACATTCGGAAATGCAAAAGGGACCGGAGGTTCATCGGCGTGCGGTGTAATTGGTTATGCAAAGGCCGATTACCTGTATGCTTCAAAGGTGATAGTGGTTACAGATAATCTTGTTGATTTTCCATGCATTCCTATGGAGATTGAAGGTATATACGTTGATTATGTAGTAGTCGTTGACAAAATCGGCCTACCTGAAAAAATTGTTTCAGGCACTACCCGGATAACGAAAAGTCCTGACCGGTTGCTTATTGCTGAACTTACTGCTTCATTCCTGGATAGATCCGGAATTTTAAAAGATGGAGTTACAATGCAGGCAGGAGCAGGGGGAACATCCCTCGCCATAGCTGTTTTTGTTCATGAGAAACTTAAAGACAAGGGATGGAAAGCAAGTTTTGGTTTTGGTGGCAGTACTAAATATATGGTAAAAATGCTTGAGGATGGGCAGATGGGATATATACTTGATGCCCAGGTTTTTGACCTTGATTCTGTGCGTTCACTTGAAACTAATGTAACTCATGTTCCTTATCCTGTGTTCAATGCATATAATTATCATTCAAAGGGCAACCTTACCAGCATGATGGATATTATGATACTGGGTGCTACAGAGGTTGACCTTAATTTCAACGGGAATGTTGTCACTCATTCTGATGGATATCTGCTTCATGGGATTGGTGGCTGGCAAAATTGTCTGCATGCAAGGAATGTAATTCTTCCCATTCCTTTGTTCCGGGACAGGATACCCGTAATAGTAGATGAGGTAACGACCCTCTGCGGACCGGGTGAGCTCATCGATGTAATAATTACCGAAAGAGGTATTGCAATAAATCCTCTCAGGAAAGATCTGATCGACAGCGTGAAGGGAAGCGGGCTCCCGGTTAAAACGATAAAGGAGCTTAAGGATGAAGCTGAAAGGATATGCGGTAAACCACAGAAACCTGTTTTCGATGACAGGATCGTTGCTGCGGTCAAATGGGTCGATGGGACAATTATAGATGTTATACGGAAATTAAAAACAGATTAAAACATATAGTAATGTATAAATGTATTGTTTGCGGATATATTTATGATCCTGAACAGGGCGATCCTGCCGGGGGGATAGAACCAGGTACGCAGTTCATTGATCTTCCCGATGATTATTTATGCCCCATATGCGGTGCATCGAAGGATGAATTTGTGAACTATTAGTTCATCTGATATTCTTTTCATTCGCGATTCAAATGTAAATTATTAATTCAATCATTCAATATATTTATTGAATATATTTATATTGACGGTAGTCCACGAAGGTAAACCGGGAATGATGAATCTTAAAGAAGCAGTAACAGACACATTGTATGATAATGCCTGCAAATACGAAACACCTGTGAGAAATGTGAGATTAGAAAAAATATTTATAGCGATAATATTATTAATTACTTCTATTTCAGGTATATATCATTTTAAGGATATTCAGTGATCAAATATTCCCCTGAACATATTTGCCAGATTAAAAGTTAGGACTACATTTACTTGCTTTTTTGGGATTCATTAAGGGGAAATTATTGTTTATATACTTCAACCTGTAACTGATCAATGTCCAGTAATTCTGTCTCCTTTGCCGGTATGTCTGATACTGAAAGAAAACTATATATTAAAGAACTGGTAAAAACAGGTGGTCCGGAACTTAACGACTATGATAAATTTACTTCAGTTATAAATAACATTAGTCCTTCCCAGGTAGATTATTTCAGGAAACTTTTACTGCCGGTTCTTAATGAAAATACATTAATAGGGTACGGGTTTAAGAAACCATATGGGTATCCCGGCGATTTTAACTTAATAAACTCTATTTATAATTTTTACATAAATGAAGATATTAAGTACAGGAAATGGGATCTGTTTTTTCAGAATCAACCTGGTGCCATAGCAGTGAGAAACAGGAAGGATTATTTTATTAATCATTGTAAAAAACTGGCTGCTCTGACAAACGGGGAAAAAAAAGTTCTTATACTTGGTTCTGGTCCGGCAACCGATGTTTATGAATTTTTGGATAATAATCCCGAAAACAGAATAAGTTTCGATCTTATTGATTTTGATCAGAATGCTATAGATTTTTCGATGAGAAAAAACGAAAAATTCAATGGGGTTGTATCGTACAACCGCATAAATGTGCTGCGCTACAAACCATTTAAGCTATATGATCTGATATGGAGTGCCGGACTTTTTGACTATTTTAAGGACAAACATTTTATTTTTCTGATACAAAAATATGTCAGTTTTCTTGCGGAAGATGGTGAGTATATAATAAGTAATTTCAGTACAGAAAATCCAACCAGGAAACTTATGGAAGTATTGTCGGACTGGTTTCTGAATCACCGCAGTAAGGAAGACCTTCTCAATATTGCATCACGGGCCTGTATAGATGAAAAGATGGTTCAGATTGATACTGAGCCACTCGGTGTTAATCTCTTTCTGAAGATACGAAATGCTGATAAATGACACCTGGTTTTAAAATAAATTCTGAAAAATGAAATTTTTTAAAGGTATATCTTCCAATCTCCTGGGATTACCCGCAGCACTGCACCGGTCATGGACATTTGACACGGTAACATTATCATTTTCAGGAAGTATGGCTCCATATGAGAAGGAGTATCTTGAGGACTATTTTTTAAAATCTTTAGTCCCATTCAGATTTTCCCTTGTCCTTGCAATGATATTTTACGGTGCATTTGCATTTCTCGATGCCACCTCTGTTCCGGCGCTTAAACAGGTTTTCTGGTTTATTCGTTTCGGTTTGGTCTTCCCGGTACTTATAGCTGTATTTGCATTTTCCTTTTCTGAAGTGTTTAAGAAGTATATGCAGCTGGTTATTTCGTTTATTATGTTCCTTACCGGATTCGGCATTATTGTAATGATCATTTTTGCTGCAAAGGTTTCAAATTATTCTTACTACGCCGGACTAATATTGATCTTTATTTTCGGATACACATTTATAAAGGCAAGATTCATATATGCTTCACTGGCAGGCTGGCTGATTGTTATTTCTTATGAAATCTCCGCAATCTGGATTTCGCAAACACCTATAGAGATACTTATTAATAACAATTACTTCTTTATAAGTGCAAATATTATCGGAATGTTTATCAGTTATTTCCTTGAACTCTCTTCACGCAATGACTTTTATATGAGAAGGCTGTTGCAGCAGGAGCAGGAAAAAGTACAGGCTGCAAACAATGCTCTTGAAAAGCGGGTAAAGGAAAGAACCGCTCAGCTAACCGATGCAAATCTGAATCTGAAGAAGGAGATAGAGACCCGGAAAAAATTTGAAAAGGAGAGAGGTGAGCTTGAAACACAATTGTTTCAGTTAAAGAAAATGGAGACTATCGGTACGCTTGCCGGGGGGATTGCACATGATTTTAACAATATTCTTACACCGATCCTTGGTTATACCGATATGGCACTTGAGGAGCTTCCGGTAGAAAGCACCCTCCGGTTTGATATTGAACAGATAAATCATGCTGCCATAAGAGGCAAAGATCTGGTCCAGCAGATTTTAACATTCAGCCGCGAGGTTAATTCAGGTAAAAAGCCGATTCAGCTTGACCTGGTTGTTACCGAGGTTCTTAATCTGCTTAAAGGAACATTCCCTGCAGGTATAGTAATACGGCAGGATCTTGATCAGGACATTGGTACAATACTGGCAGATGCTACTCACATGCACCAGATTATTATGAACTTATGCACAAATGCCAGCTATGCAATGATGAACACCGGCGGCATTCTTGATGTAAAACTTGATGTTGTAACTGCAGACAGGAAATTGATCAAACAGGTACCAAATCTGAAAAAGGTTAGATATGTAAGGCTTACTTTGTCTGATACGGGTCACGGAATGGACAGTAAAACAAAAGAGAGAATTTTTGAGCCGTTTTTTACCAGAAAAGAGGTTGGTTCGGGATCAGGTCTCGGTCTTTCTGTAGTTCACGGCATAGTTAACAATTATGGAGGGGCCATAACAGTTGACAGCACACTGGGAGCGGGTACGACTTTTACCATCTACCTCCCTCAGTACGGAACAAGACCGGTCAGTCAGGCAGATTTAAATAAGACTCTCACAAAAGGAAATGAGTTTATTCTGTTTGTTGATGATGAACAGGAAATTACTTATATGGGGAAAAAAATGCTGGAAAACCTTGGATACAAGGTCACTATCAAAACAGATCCATTGTCAGCCCTTGAGGAGTTTAAATCTGATCCTCATAAATACTCATTGCTGGTTACTGATCAGACTATGCCCCGGATGTTCGGTACTGAACTGGCTGTCAGATTGAAGGAGATCAGGCCCGATCTAAAGGTTATTATAATTACAGGATATATAGATAAATTGCCGGAAGATATTATAAATGAATCAGGAATCTCTGAGATAATTATGAAACCGCTTATTCTGAGCGATTTCAGTAAAGTTATCAGAAAGGTTCTCGATGAAAACCAAACTATCTGAACTATGGCCAGAATACTTATTATTGATGATGAAACTGCCATATCTGTCATGTTAAAAAGGATGATTGAGAAGGCAGGTCACGAAACAAGAATTGCTGTTAATGGAGTTGAGGGTATACAACTGTTCGATAACTTTAGCCCTGATCTTCTTATTACTGATATTGTTATGCCTGAAAAGGAAGGATTGGAGCTGATTTTTGAACTCAGAAGAAAAAATCCGGAACTTAAGATCATAGCAATTTCAGGTGGTGGCCGCTTCCAGTATGAGGGTTACCTTAGCAGCGCAAAGCATCTGGGAGCAAATATGGTTTTCCAGAAACCACTTGATCTTAAAGCATTAATGAGTGGTATTTCAGACCTTTTACAAGCAAAAAAATAAGGAGGGAGTGTATGGTTTCATTTGATATGCGGACGATAATATTAAGTTTCTTACTGACATACCTTGTATGTACTATTGTTATTTTCATATTATGGGTGCAATATCATAACCGGTATAAGGGAACAGCCCATCAGGTTCTTAATTTTGCTTTGCAGACACTCGGGCTTTTACTTATTGTATTGCGGGGCAGGATTCCGGATTGGATATCGGTTGATCTGGCGAATACAATGATCATTGCCGGAATTATAACAGGATATATGGGACTGGAAGCTTATGCAGGTAAAAAATCGAACCAGTTACACAATTTTATCTTACTTGCAGTTTTTACCTTAATCCACACCTGGTTTACCCTCGTTGACCCCGATCTTTCAGCAAGAAATCTTAATATCTCTGTCACTTCACTAATACTTTTCTTTCAGTGTGCCTGGTTAATGCTTTACAGAGTTCCCCGTAAAGATATAAGCATGACTCATCCCATCGGACTTGTTTTTGTGGCTTTTTGCCTGGTTTGTCTGACAAATATCTTAAAATTTATTCCCGGAGGAAAGGAGATACCTGTTGATTATTTTGATGCAGGCAGGTTTGATTCAATTGTGGTTATATTATATCATATGCTCGTAATTCTTCTTACTTACAGCCTTGTATTAATGTACAGCAAAAATCTTCTTTCAGACATAAGGTCAGAAGAGGAAAAACGGCTTCTTTCAAATATCGAAAAAGAAACAGAACAGCAGAAGTACCATGAGCTCATAAGATATGAACGCAACCTGCTCAGAACCCTCATTGATAACATGCCTGATCCTGTCTCTGTTAAGGACCGCGATGGACATTTCCTTCTGATTAACAATGCCCACCTTGAAGTTATTGGAGCCGAGAGCCAGGAGGAGGCTATTGGCAAATCAATATTTGATTTTCTGCCCGGAAACGTAGCAAAATTATGCGATGATGCCGATAAACATGTAATGAGTACAGGGAAGATGATCCTTGACAGGGTTGAGAGCTCTTTCCACATTGAGACAGGATTCCCTTACCACCATCTGACAAGCAGGATTCCAATACCTGATACTGAGGGAAAACCATTACAACTGATTACGATTAGTCACGATATTACTGACAAAAAAAGGGCTGAAGAAATTCACAGGGATAATGCAGAATTCAACAGATCTCTTCTGAAGACAATCCCCTTTGGAATGGATATTGTGGATGAGGAGGGGACAATTCTTTTCCTGAACGACAATTTCAGAGAACTTTTTGGCACAGATTCCATTGGTAAAAAATGCTGGGATGTTTACAGAGAGGATAAAAAACAGTGCGTGAATTGCCCTTTAACAAAAGGTATTGTTTATGGGAAAACTGAAAAATATGAATCGCATGGCGTTCTTGGAGACAGAGTTTTTGATATCTATCATACAGGAATGAAGTATCAGGGAAGGAAAGCAATGCTGGAGATATTCCATGATATAACAGATCACAAAAATTCTGAAGATGAACTGATACGTTCCAAAGAAAAAGCCGAAGAAAGTGACAGGTTAAAGACAGCGTTTCTTCATAATGTATCTCATGAGATAAGAACTCCCATGAATGCAATAGTCGGTTTTACAACTCTCCTTGGTGAACCCGGTATTACACCTGAGAATCATCGTTCATATCTTGAGATAGTTACCCAGAGCAGTAATCATCTTCTCTCCATCGTTACTGACATCATTGAGATATCGAATCTTGAAGCCGGGAAGATGAAATTAAATATGAGCAAGGTTAATATCAACTCAACTCTTGAAAGACTCTATAAACAGTTTAATCCGATAGCGGCTAATAAAGGACTTGAATTTAAGCATGAAACTTCAGGGTCCGATAAAGAGGAGTATTTTTATACGGATAATACGAAACTTTTTCAGGTACTTTCAAATCTTCTGGGCAACGCAATCAAATTTACCATGGATGGTTATATTAAGTTTGGCTATAAGCGGAAGGATGGTAATATTGAATTTTATGTATCTGATTCGGGTATAGGAATTCCTGATGACCAGCAGATGAAGGTGTTTGAGCGTTTTTATCAGGTTGACAGCAGCGAAAACAGAGAATATGAAGGAACCGGACTGGGCCTCTCTCTTTCAAAAGCATATATTGAATTACTGGGTGGCAAGATCCGGGTTAAATCGGAAGTTGGTAAAGGCTCATCGTTCTTTGTAAGTCTGCCGTGCTGATGCAATCAAATTATATTCAGGTGCTGCTCACTTTTAACAAACTTCTTCAATGAGTATCCTGGTAAAATTCTGGTCTTAATCATGTTTGCAGAATTGCAGGAATATCAGAAATTGAGAACAGGCATATTCCTGACCACATCAGTTAGAAGATACCAGAATTTCTGAACCGAGCTTATCTCTATCTTCTCCTCAGGTGTGTGAGCGCCCCTTATTGTAGGACCGAAAGAGATCATATCTATTCCTTTTACCTTTTCATAAATCAGGCCACACTCCAATCCGGCATGTATTGCCCTTATCATCGGTTCTTCGCCAAACAGGGTTTTATAGGAATTCCTTGTGATCCCCAGAATTTCAGATGTCATATCGGGCTTCCATCCGGGATATCCGTCAGAACGTTTTATCTGAGCATTGGCTCTGTGGAGACACTTTACCACATTTGCAGCTGTTTCACGCTTTGCCGATTCGACTGAACTGCGCTGCGTAGTAACTATTACAATAGTATTATCATCACTGAATTTTGCAGAAGCAAGGTTTGTGGATGTTTCAACAAGATCCTCCATATCCTCAGACCATGCAATTACACCATGCGGACAGAATTCAATTGCATCAGTGAGTTTCTTCTGACAATCCATGTCAATTGTAAATTCAGGGAGCTCTGTATTATTTACTGATATCTTCATATCATTTTCAATATCACTGAACACCTCCCGCATATTATTGTAAAACGAAGAAATTGTTTTTTTAACTGTCTCTCTGTCAGATATGTCTGTGACTATTGTAGCAAAAGCTTCTCTTGGTATGGCGTTTCTTAAGTTGCCGGCATCCAGATGACTTAAATTTACTTCAAATTGTTCTGAAAGTCTGATGAGCAGGCTGTTGATTATCTTGACGGCATTGCCATAGCCTTTGTGGATCTCATCACCTGAATGTCCGCCGCGTAAACCGGTAACTGCAAGTTCCAGTGCACAGGTATTCTTCCGGACAGGAACAGGCTTATAATGAATAGTTCCAACAGTATCCATTCCTCCTGCACATCCGATATAAAGGATCCCTTCATCCTCGGAGTCAAGGTTCAGAAGTGTTCTTCCTGTGAAAAAATCAGGATTCAGATTGACAGCCCCTGTCATACCCGATTCTTCATCAACAGTAAACAGGCATTCAATCTTTCCTGATTTCAGAGTATTGTCAGTAAGTATGGCCATCTGGGCTGCCATACCAATTCCATCATCCGCACCAAGTGTGGTTCCTGATGCAGTTATCCATCCATTAGTGATAACAGGTCTTATCGGATCGGTTTTCCAGTTGTGAGGGTGGTTTGCATTTTTTTCTCCAACCATATCCATGTGGCTCTGGAGAACAATAGTTTTCAAATTCTCCAATCCAGAAGCAGCTTCTCTGGTTATCAGTATATTACCTACAGGGTCTTCTTTTGAAATGAGGTTGTTTTTTTCTGCAAAACCGAGGAGATATCTTCTGATACTTTCCTCATTTCGGGAAAGCCTTGGAATGCTGCAGATCTCCTCAAAATAGTTCCAGAGAGGAGCCGGGTTCAATTCATTCAAAATCCTCATTGATCTTATGGATAGTCCAAAATTTGAGCGCAAATGTAATACAAAAAATGATCTTTAAGATAAGAGGGCAAATATTTCAGATCGCTGTATCTGCTTGAAAAAAATGATTAAATTTACTCTTGCTTTATGTAAGTGATAAACAATTAATTAATGCTATGCCGAAGCATATTATAGTAACTCTTCCGGGTGACGGGATTGGTTCAGTAGTAATGACACAGGTTCTCAGAGTGCTTGCTGCTGCAGGTTTTGATGCCGGGTATGTTCATGGTGATATTGGATGGGAATTCTGGTGCCGAGAAGGGAATCCTTTGCCTGACAGAACTATAGAGCTCATAAGAAAGCATAAGGTAGCCTTATTTGGAGCTATCACTTCAAAACCCAATGATGAAGCAAGGGCTGAACTCGATCCTCCACTTCAGGGAAAAGGATACACTTATTCCAGTCCGATTGTGGGACTCAGGCAGCTATTTAATCTTGATATCTGTGTAAGACCATGCAAATCATATAAAAGCAACCCTCTTAATTTTGTCAGAAGAGGAAAAGGCGATAGTCTCGAAGAGCCTTTCATCGATGTTGTTATATTCAGGCAGAATACAGAATGCCTCTATTCAGGTGTTGAATGGACCTCACCTCCCGAACAGGTCTATAAGGCTTTGATGACACATCCGAAGTTTATGGAGAATTTTGGTAACGTACCTGTTGAAGAATTATCCATCTCAACCAGAATTTTCACCAGGAGGGCAACAGAGAGGATTCTCTCAGCTGCTTTTGAACATGCCAGGAAGTTTGGTTATAAATCTGTAACAGTTTGTGAAAAGCCAAACGTTATCAGGGAAACCTCAGGCCTGATGTGGAAAATGGCCAGGGAGATACAGAGAACGCTTTATCCCGAGGTCCGGCTCCTGAATACAAATATTGATGCACAGATGATGTGGCTTACAAAAAATCCTGAGGATTATGAGGTAATAGTTGCCGGAAATATGTTTGGAGATATAGCTTCTGATGCATTTGCCGGTCTGATCGGAGGACTGGGTTTTGCCTGCAGTGCCCAGTACTCATCCGATGGTATAGCTGTATTTGAACCAACTCACGGTTCAGCTCCCAAATATGCCGGATATGCCATTCCGATAGTAAATCCTGTAGCAATGATTGAGTCAGCCTGTATGATGCTTGATTACCTGGAAGAGAAGGAGATATCGTCACGGATCCGGAAAGCAGTTGCAGCTGTGATTGAAGAAGGCAAAGTCAGAACTTATGACATGATGAGAATGAACGGTAGGCCGGAAGTTATTCAGAATGGGGCTGCATCTACAATTCAGATGACAGATGCCATTATTTCCCGAATATTAAAATAATATGATATCATGACTGATGCGGTAAAAAAATTATGGCCTGAGCTGGACTGGATTGAAGATGCAGATCTTCGCGAAAAAACTGCCAGGACATGGGATCTTGCTCTTAGCCGGAGTGTGCTTAAGCCTGATGATCTGGACAAAATTCCTTTTACGCTACTTTGCGGACCGGATATGAAAGTTAGCTTTATGGCTCATAAAAGATGTGTGGTACATGTGGCAAAAGAGAGCGGGGAGAAGATGAATCGGTTTTTTGGAAAAGAGTTGCCGGTAGATATGGATGTCCTTATCTCAGGAGCAATTCTTGCAGATGTTGGCAAACTACTTGAATATGAGATGGATAAGGATGGAAAATCCATTCAGGGGAAATACGGTCAGTATCTCAGGCATCCATTCTCAGGCGTTTCTCTGGCCGAAGAGTGTGGTGTTCCGGCTGAGGTTTGCCATATCATTGCTGCACATGCTCATGAGGGCGATCTGGTGAAAAGAACAACTGAAGCCTGTATTGTACATCATGCTGATTTTATGACTTTTTTGCCATTCAAAAGCAAACTCAGTATTTAAATTGCTGTCTGTCAGACAACTTTTCTAGTGAAAGAACCATGGTTCCGGGACATTTGATTTTTGATGTCCGGGCACTTCCAGAAGCAGTTTGAGACCAACACTTCCCTCGCGCTGGAAATATTCGATCCTGATCTTGTGATAACCTTTAGCCAGAGGGAAGTATCCACCTTCTTCCCTGAGACCATGTATGCCATCGTTGCTGATTATCACGGCGCCGTCAAGAAAAAGCCTGCTGCCGTCATCGGAGATTAACGATATGCCGTAAATATCATCTGCCGGAATGAGAAGGTACCCCTCAAAATCAATTGCAAAAAAAGAATCTTTTCTTGCCAGGCTATGTGATACTTCACTTATGGTTTTGGTAAAAACAGATCTGAGTTTATGGAAATCAGGTAATTCGTTGAATTCTCCAAAGTAGACAGATGCTATAAGGCCTGGTTTAAGATCGTCGACTTCCATTGAAGGTATGGGATTCTTCTTCTCAATAAATATTGAAGCAGTTCTGCTTCTTTTTTCCTCCCATTGAGTAAAAGCTTTTATCTCAGTTGTTTCATTTATAGTGAAAGGGTTCGAATATTCTGATGAAATAGCTGAAGGCTCAGTTCCATCGGTTGTGAAATAGATCTTCCCGTTAGGCTTGTAATTTGATAATTTAACAGAATATGTGTTGGTAAATATCCTTACAGAAGATTGTAGCGATGGTGGAATAATGTTATGGTTTGCCATAAAAACATTTTCTGCACCTATCTTGATTATTTTCCTGTCATAAGTCATCAGCCCGTTTGTCTCGGTTTCAACATCTGTAGTCTGAGTGTAAACTGTCGCACTAAGTCCGTTCTCTCTCACAAAGCGATGAACCTGATCATAATACGATTCATATCTTTCGAGCAACTGAAGTGAATCTTCCATATTCCGGTACCCCCAGTTCTTTGGCTCCCAAGTATGGCCCTGCACCGGAAGTCCGAGTCCTCCGAATTCTCCAAGGACAGTTGCCCTGTTATTTTCTGCCGGAGGAATAGCAGGTTCAGGATAATGATGTATGTCTTTCACATCACCGGTTCCCCTGTCTGTCCAGCCCGATGCACTGATTACCAGTCGTGTCGTATCGTAGTCTTTAATAAGCTGTGTTATACTTCCGGTCTGGAACTGTCCCCATCCTTCATTAAATGGGACCCATATAATTATTGACGGATGATTGAATTTTGTTTCTATCATCCTTTTAAGTTCTGATTCAAACTGCCGGACGGATTCTTCCGTTTTCTCAATATCAGGTTGGTCTCCAAAAATGTATTTATCGCCGCTTGGCATATCCTGCCAGACCAGGATACCTAGCCTGTCGCACCAATGATAGAAGATCCGGGGTTCTATTTTTACATGTTTTCGTAACATATTGAATCCCATTCTCTTAATCATCTCCAGGTCATATACCATAGCCTCCTCCGATGGGGGTGTATAAATGCCATCAGGCCAGAAACCCTGATCCAGAGGGCCATTCTGATACAGGAACTTATTATTAAGAAGCAGCCTGGTAAATCCATCAAATGTCCTTTCCACGGAGATCTTCCTCAAACCTGCATATCCGGCAATTTTATCTATGGTTTTGTTTCCATTCTTCAGTTCTATAAGTACATCATACAGGAATGGATTATCCGGAGTCCATAACTTAGGGCCAGGGATCATCAGTGTAATTGCATCATTACAATTGCCTGTCGCACTGGCAACTATTTTGTTATCTCTGAGGATGGAAACGGTTATTTTATTTGTCTCCGGATTAACAACATCAGTGGTGAATGTAAGAGAGCCTTTTTCAATATCAGGATAAGTCCTGAAGGAGGAAATATGAGATTCTTTCACCGGTTCGATCCATACTGTTTGCCATATTCCGGTTGTTGGTGTATACCAGATTCCTCCCGGCGCAGATACCTGTTTCCCTCTGGGTTGTGATCCTTTATCGGTGGAATCCCTGACACAGACCAACAGCTCATGGTTTTTCCTCCTGTCGAGAAATTCTGTTATATTGAAGGTGAACGGATCGTAGCCTCCCCGGTGGGTTCCGGCCATCTTACCATCTATCCAGACCGTGGTTTCCCAGTCGGATGCTTCAAAATTCAGAAGGATCTGCTGCTTTCTCCAGGCTCTGGTTATGCTGAAATTTCTTCTGTACCATAAAAACTCACTTTCACCTACTCTTTTTTTTACGCCTGACAATGCTGATTCAATCGGGTAGGGGACCAGAATTTTACCTTCCCATTCTTCCGGGATCTGAACTGAGCCGGTAACCGAGAAGTCCCATAAGCCATTAAGATTGATCCATTCCTCCCTAGCTGCATCCGGTCTGGGGTATCCGGTCCAGGGTTCTGAGGGATCAATTTCAAGTGCCCATTCCGTCAGAATAGGATTGTCAGCAATTTTCCATTCCGGTTTCTTATTACTGCCTGTACATGAAATACAAATGGTTAATGAAACAGCTGCCGCTATTTTAAGGATATTCTTCATTTCGACTTGAGCAGAATTATCTTTTCCCTGTTATATTATCCCAGTTTCATCTTTTCAACCTCCTCAATATTTCTTTCGTTTGTAACTACTTTGGCATCAGGGGTATAAAGGTAATCAATAAGGTTCTGGTACTTCTCCATAATTTTCCCTCTGACAATCTTCATAGTTGAGTTCATGAGCCCGTTATTCTCAGTGAAGCTCTCTTCAAGGATACCTATTGCCACGGGTAACCATCTTTGCGGGAACATATTACCATATTTGCCATTAGTCCTGTATTCATTTACCTCATTTTCAATAAGATGAATGACAGATCTTTTTCCTTCATCAGAGTTGGCAGTAAGGTTTTTCTCTTCGAGGTACAACTTCAAAGCATGCTGGTTTGGAATAATCAGGGCAACAGTATAGGGATTCTGATTATTATAGAGCATACACTGGTCAATATATTTCGATTGTCCGGCAATGGCTTCTTCAATTCCTTCAGGACTGAATTTCTCTCCATCATCGGCAATCAGAAGACTTTTGAATCTTCCAAGCACATAAAGGTATCCGTCTTCCGACATATACCCCATATCACCGGTATGCAGCCAGCCATCTTTGATTGCCTCTTTAGTGGCATTTTCATTTTTCCAGTATCCATGCATTACATTTCCACCTTTTATTACAATTTCTCCTTTCTTGCCTGCAGGAAGCTGGTTTCCGTCATCATCACAAATTTTCAAATCCATATTATTTACAAGTACCCCCGAGGAACCAAGTTTATGTCTTCCTGTAGAATTTGAAGAGATGACGGGAGAGGCTTCACTCAGGCCGTATCCCTGGTACATAGGTATGCCAAGAGCATAAAAGAATCGTTGCAGTTCTATATCCAGCAATGCTCCGCCTCCAATGAAATAATCAAGTTCTCCACCATATGCTTCTCTGATTTTGCTAAACAGGATCCTGTCATAAATTCTTAGCAAGGGCTTTTTAAGACTCTGTAAACCTCTGCCCCTGTTCCACCCTTCCTTATTATATGAGTAAGATATTTTCAGTGCATTATTAAAGAGGATCTCTATTATCATTCCTTTTTCCTTAATCCCTTTTTCAATATTCTTCCTGAAGTTTTTTGCAATTGCAGGAACGCTCATAATAAGATTTGGTTTGATCTCTTTAAGGCATACAGGCAGGTTTCTCAGTGTCTCCATAGGGGTTTTTCCTGATTTTACCGAAGCAATGCTGGCTCCTTTTCCCATAAATGCAAATATCCCGCATGTGTGGCCGAAAGAATGGTCCCATGGAAGTATCAGAAGTGTTTTATAGAAGGAAGGTATGTCAATCAGGCTGTATGCCTGGTAAACATTGGTTACATAATTTCCGTGAGTAAGTATAATCCCCTTCGGATCGGCCGTTGTTCCTGATGTGTAGCAGATATTTGCGAAATCAGATGGCAGGATGCTTTTAAATTGTTTTTCGAAAGTTTCCATGTTACCCGGCAAATCGAGCCATTCCCTTCCGATTTTTCTTACTTCATTGAAATGGATTTCGTTGCCGTCATATTCCTCCTGTGTGTCGAAATGAATTATTTTTTCAATTAAAGAGCACTCTCCGATTACCTCTTTAAGCTTTGCAGCCTGATTGGAGGATACCATTATAATTCTTGATCCTGAGTGATTAATCCTGAACTTAATTTCTTCAGGATTAAGTCTTACTGAAAGCGGAACATTTATCGCTCCTGAATATAGCACACCCAGTTCTCCTATTACCCAGCTGTTTCGTCCCTCTGAAACCAGACTTAGTCTGTCACCCTTTTTAATACCAAGGTTTATAAGTCCGGCAGCAAACTCATATACCTGTTTCTTTGTTTCACCATAAGTGGTGCCTTGATATTTATCATTTGGTTTTTCCCACAGGTAAACATTGCTGGAGTACTTTTCAACACTCTCTTCAAAGAATTGAATTAAGGATTTCATTTAATCAGATTTTAGATTATGATTAAGTATTTATGATGCCGAATATACTAAATTCAGAGTATCCTTCTACCCATTGTATATATTATTATCATTTGGATTGGTCATCAATTATTTATATCTTTGATTATTATCCAATGAAACAGACAGATATAGGGATTATTCAAAACATTTTAACTTTTTTATTATGAGACATTTATCTGCTTTATTATTTGTATTGCTAATTATAATCGTTTTATCGCCATCCTGCAAAAAAAGGGGTGGGTTATTTGGCCGCAAGAAAGCTGACACTACTGCTATCTGGCTTGGCAGGCAGGATAGTTTAAGAGTGGTAGATTCGATCAGAAGAGCACAGGAGGCCTTGCTGGCAATAGAGATGGCCCGGCAGGATTCTTTAAGAAGAGCCGAGGAGGAATTGCTTGCAAATAAGTATAACATAATTGTCGGTAGTTTTATAACACCTGAATATGCCAGAAGTCTGGCAGAAGAATATAAGAACAAAGGTTATAATGTCAGGATATTGCCAATGCCGGGAGGCCGGTTTGAACTTGTTTCAGCCGAATCATTTGACCAGTTCAGGCCGGCAGTTGCGAAGCTGAAGGATTACCAGGAGAATATCGTGGTTGATGCATGGCTGTATATTATTAAATAAGACTGATATTAAATATTCCCGGTCAATTTCATCAAATTGCAGTTAATAAAAAATGCTTATCCTGCTAATTCAGCAGAATAAGCATTTTGTTCTATTGGTTTAATAAAGCTGATTACTGTTTTCTGAATATAGTCTCTTCCCTGTCAGGGCCAACGGAAACAAGGGTCACCGGTACACCACAGTATTTCTCAATGAATTCAATAAATCCGGTAAGCTCTACTGGCAGTTTGTTGTAATCGTGCATTGCAGATATATCCTGGTTCCATCCGGCCATTTCAGTGTAGACAGGTTCAATATGCAAATCATTGCCGAAAGGTAATTCTTTGATCTCCTTCCCTTCAATCCGGTATGAAGTACAGACCTTAATAGTTTTAAAACCTGACATTACATCAGCTTTTGTCATGAAAAGCTGTGTTGTGCCATTTATCATAATTGAATATTTCAGAGCTGGCAGGTCGAGCCATCCGCATCGTCTGGGTCTGCCGGTTGTTGAACCGAATTCCTTACCTGTATTCCTTAGTGCATCGCCGGTTTCATCATTAAGTTCTGTAGGAAACGGACCGCTTCCAACCCTGGTGCAGTATGCTTTGAAAATACCAAAGACCTCACCAATAATCCTGGGTGAAATCCCGAGCCCTGTGCAGGCTCCGGCGCTTATAGTATTAGAAGATGTTACGAACGGATATGATCCGAAATCTACATCTAACATCGTTCCCTGGGCACCTTCTGCAAGCACCTTTTTTCCACTGCCGCAAAGTTCATTAACAAGATATTCTGTATTTAGTATCCTGAATTCTTTAAGCAGATCAATACCTTCAAACCAGCCTTTTTCAAATTCTTTCAGATCGAATTCATAACTAAAGTTCCGGAGAAGTGAAAGGTGCCTCTCCACATGTGACATGTAAAGAGTTTTGAAATCCTTGTTCAGGATATCCCCAACCCTTAACCCGTTACGGCCAGTCTTATCCGTATAAGCAGGGCCTATGCCTTTGAGAGTTGATCCTATTCTGGTGAAACCTTTTTGCTGTTCATATGCGGCATCAAGTATTCTGTGGGTTGGAAGAATCAGATTGGCCCTGCTGGAAATCACAAGCCTGCTGGTAAGGTCGGCTGCATATGGTTTAAGTTCATCAATCTCTTTCTTGAAAACAGCAGGATCAATAACTACTCCGTTACCTATAATATTTAATTTATCAGAATGAAAGATACCGGACGGTATAAGATGCAATACATGCTTTATGTTGTTGAATTCAAGGGAATGACCGGCATTGGGACCACCCTGAAATCGTGCAATAACATCATAATCAGGACTCAGTGCATCCACTAATTTTCCTTTTCCCTCGTCACCCCACTGAAGTCCCAGGAGTATGTCAACTTTCATATTAAAAGATTAAATAAGTTATAAAAATGCAGAACCCAAGTTATAAAATAATTCGACTTTAAGAAGTTGTGATACCGGTTTGACTATTTCTTTTTACCATGATCCTTTTTTGTAGTGTCAAGGTTCCCGTAAATGTATAAGGAGTGATACATAGGAGTGAAATTATGCAACTCACTGGCAGTACTTATGATTTCATAAATCCTGGGATCGCAGAATTCTATTACCTTTCCTGTTTCAATGTCAATTAAATGGTCATGTTGTCCGCACTGGTAAGCCCTCTCAAACTGTGCAATGTTTTTTCCGAACTGGTGCTTAATAACCAGGTTACAATCGAGTAGTAATTCAATAGTATTATAAAGAGTTGCCCTGCTTACCCTGAAATCCTTATTCTTCATGAAAATATAGAGTGACTCTATATCAAAATGACCTGATCGGGAATATATTTCATCAAGTATTGCAAATCTCTCCGGTGTTTTTCTGTGCCCCTTCTTCTCGAGATACTCAGTGAAGATCTTTTTTACTGTGAACTTTGTATCATCACTAATCATATTTGATCTAATTTTAAATAATAGCAAATGTAAATATTTTCTGCAGATAAAGAGAGTAAAAGAGCCGTATGCAATGCTATCATGAAAAATCTTCAACTCTCCGTACGCTTTCAATTCCATAGATGCTGGAAATCTTCATAATCAGGTTATTCAGATCTTTTGAATGATGAATATACAGATCGATTGTTCCTTCAAATATCCCGTTATGAACCGAAATATTAATTTTTGTCATGTTGACCTTTAGCTCAGAGGAGATAATATTTGTAATTTCGTTAACAAGACCTAACCTGTCGATCCCGCTCATGCTTATTCGTGCCAGGAAGGAATTCAGTTTATGGATTGCCCACTTAACAGCAATAATACGATCACCCTCATTTGACATTATCCTGATAGCTTCGGGGCATTTAGGCTTGTGTATAACTATCGATCCTTCAGGGTTATGGTAGCCAACAACCTCGTCGCCGGGGATCGGGTTACAGCATTTTGCTATTTCATATGAATGGGATGCATTCTCAACATTCTCGCGCAACAGGAATGGTACTTTTTTATTGATATTAAGTTGCTTGCCCGGTTCATCCTTTTTATCTTTTTTTAAGCCTATGAATTTCAGATCCCAATACCTGATAACGTTAATTGAAGAATTTTTCTTAAGTACTTTCTTAAGCTCATCAATGTTTATTTTTCCCTGTCCGATACCCGACATTAGTTCATCCCTGCTTATGGCCTCATACGATTCCATAAGCTTTTTGATGATATCATTACTCAGTTTAATATTTAACTTATTCAGCTGCGATTCAAGTATTTCAGTGCCTTTCTGAGTTATTTCTCTCGACTCATTCTTTAATGCCCCTTTTATTGTATCCCTGGCTTTGGAGGTTCTCACATAACTGAGCCATTCCTTTTCAGGTTTTGCAATGTCCGAAGTGATAATTTCGACCTGGTCGCCACTGTTCAGTATAGCGCTGATCGGATTAAGTTTATAATTGATCTTGGCACCTATTGCCTTGTTCCCGACTTCTGTATGTATTTCATATGCAAAATCAAGAGCAGATGCCCCTTTTGGAAGACTTACCAGAAGGCCTTTTGGAGTAAAAACCATGATTTCTGATGAGAACAGGTTCATTTTAAACTCATCCAGGAACTCTATCGGATCTTCCTGCGGATTTTCAAGCATCAGACGGACCTTTTTCAACCATTTGTCGAGTTCGCTCTCAGGTGATTCGTCGCCTTTGTATTTCCAGTGTGCCGCATAACCCCTTTCGGCTATCTCATCCATACGCTCACTCCTTATCTGTATCTCAATCCATCTGCCTTCAGGTCCCATTACAGTCAGGTGCAATGCTTCGTAACCATTTGGTTTGGGCCTGCTTACCCAATCACGCAACCGGTCCGGTTTGGGAAGATAAGAATCTGTAATGATTGAATAGATATTCCAGCACTGGGTTTTTTCAGGTATTCCGGGTACCTGCTTGAATACGACACGCACGGCAAGAACATCATAAATTTCTTCGAATGGAACATTTTTGGCCTGCATTTTTTTCCAGATGGAAAATATTGATTTTGGCCTTCCGCTTATATCGAATTGAAACCCTGCCTCTGTGAGCTTTTCAATTATAGGGAGAGAGAATTTATTTATCAGAGCAATATTTCTCTTCTCGCTGTGTTTTAGCTTGACTACAATTTCATCATATATCTGAGGCTGCCGGAATTTAAAACTAAGATCCTCCAGCTCACTTTTAATGGTAAATAATCCCAGCCGGTGAGCCAGGGGTGCATAAAGAAAAATTGTTTCCCCGGCAACTTTCATTTTCTTATGCTCAGGCATCGAATCGAGAGTTCTCATATTGTGAAGCCTGTCAGCTATTTTTATGAGAATCACCCTGAGATCATCAGAAAGAGTCATGAGCATCTTTCTGAAATTCTCAGCCTGCATTGAGGTTGAAGTCTCTTTATTGTATGTTCCCGAGATCTTTGTAAGGCCATCAATAAGAGAAGCGATCTTTGGACCGAATTCCCTCTCAACATCATTCAATGAATAACCAGTATCTTCAACCACATCATGAAGAAGTGCAGTAGCAATTGATTTGGCCCCAAGACCTATCTCCTGATTAACAATTTTAGCAACGGATATGGGATGAATTACATAAGGCTCGCCAGATTTCCTGCGCATATTCCAGTGAGCCTCATTGGCTATCTTGTATGCCTTTTCAATCAGCTCTATGTCACCAGACTTGTTGCATCGAATAAGGTTTTTTACAAGAGACTCATATTCAGCCTTAATGCGTTGTACATCCTCATCATCAAAAATATCCTTATTGGCCATAGAAACTAATAGTGCACTTCTTGTGTATCCTGCAAAGATAGCTATTCTGCTGTTACTATTATAAAGCTTGTGACAGCGAAAATAAAATTCTTACCAGTTAAAGTATACAGCAATTGTGCCTGTTTTAGAAACGGCTGTACGGGAAGGGGTTGTTACTTTCAGGTACCACAGGTAAACTCCCTCAGGAACCGGATCCCCGTTTCGGGAGCCGTTCCATGATTCAAAATAATCTCTTGTTTCAAACTGTATCACGCCCTGTCTGTCACTGACAATAAGATGGTAATCTAATGGTGTGAATGAAAGAACAGGTTTGAATAAGTCATTTACCAGATCATTATTTGGAGTAAATACATCAGGAACAGTTATCAACTCAACAGGGGCAGAACATACAATCTGTGAATTACTTGAACCTTCTATCCCGTAAGGATTGGATGCCTCCCCGGCAGCTACCATAAAACAAACCTCATCTGTTGCGACATCATACATAATATCATGATAATCAATCTTATACAAGGAGTCATTGGCTGGAGTTTCTGATATCTCCCTGTAACCGGAGCCCGTATCTGTCAATATTATATATGAAATAACGTAGCCCATCCAATCTTTATATTTATTCCAGCTTAGTAAAATGTCATTGTTCATTCTATCGAGCTTCAGAACAATATTTGAAGCCAGGTTTGATATACTTACCGGGTTACTGCAACTGTTAATTGCAGATATACGGTAAAAGTTAACTTCTTTCGTGTCTGCCTGGTCATCTGTAAATAATACAATCCCATTTGATGAAACAGGTTTTGCTATATCGGTAAAATTCCCATTGATTCCGGTTTTTCTTTCAAGTCTGAAATTTGAAATTTCCGAATATGGATCTATAGAAAATGAAAGATATATCTTTTCATTTTTTACAGTTGCATAGTCAGCATTTATCCAGTCAGGAGGACGCTGCATCGAGGTTGAAAGGCAGGTTTTATTTGATTGTGAATTAGTTCCGTCCTCCAACTCTGCAATAACAAAAAAGCAATATTCCGCATCAGTAATGAAATCGTCAAGAATGAAACTAACCTTATCCTCGCCCAGCCTGGCAACAGGTGAATAACTGTTGCCGTTTACGGAAGCCATAATTTCGTATCCGGTAATTTTCTTTGGATAGGGTACATAGCTGTTCCAGGATAAGGAAATCTTCCTGTTGCAGGTATCGATTTCAGCCTCTGTAAAAATGGTGTTAAGATAATTTGACAGAGGGCTTACGCAATTAGGTCTCCTGTGAGCTGCCACTACATACGAAACACTGAAATACTTTGTTGCAGAAGTACTGTAGATATAACTTGTTGCTTCAGGATTCCAGATGGTATCGATTGGTATTCCTTCTCCGTTTTTATATGTATAAAGTACATAGGCAGCAATTCCTGAAGAAGGGCTTGGATCCCAGTTTAATAATACATTGCCTGTTTCGGGTTCCACAGAGACTGAATTGAGTACAGGAGATTCTGGTACAGTGCAGTCTACCTGAGATTTGATATCATAAGGCAGAGCAGATAAAAAAAACAGGATGATATATAAATTCCGGATTCTCAAACCTTGAATATTACCTTAGGACAAACTTAAATAAAAAACTGGGAAGGTTTAGTAATGTTTTTATATTTGCATAATTATGTTCAGAATCGCTTCTTTCAGAAAGATTTTTAGAAAAAGTCCATTTGATATTGACCAGGTAAAACTCTTGTATTTTCTTAGCCTGTTGGTTGGGTTACTGAGTGCGCTGGCAGCTGCTTTTCTGAAGAATACCATACACTATACTCACATTCTTCTCACTAAAGGGATAACCAGCGAATCAGGTAATTACCTTTATCTTGCATATCCGCTGGCAGGAATGCTTCTTACACTATTGTTTGTCCGGTATTTTGTAAATGACAATATCAGTCACGGTATCAGCAGGGTTCTTTATGCTATTTCAAAAAGGAAAGGATATCTGAGGACACACAATACCTGGAGTTCGATTGTGGCCAGCACTTTGACTATTGGATTTGGAGGTTCCGTAGGAGCGGAAGCTCCGGTTGTATTGACAGGATCTTCAATAGGTTCAACAGTTGGAAGGTTTTTCAGAATGAACAATAAAAGCATAACGCTGCTCATAGGTTGCGGAGCTGCGGGAGCTATTGCAGGTATTTTTAAGGCACCTATAGCCGGAATTGTATTTGTCCTTGAGGTATTGATGCTTGATCTGACCATATCGTCTATTGTCCCTCTCTTAATTTCATCGGTCACTGCAGCAACTGTTGCCTATTTTCTTATGGGAGATAAGGTTCTATTCGCTTTTAATGTAGCTGAGGCTTTCAATATCTCAAATATTCACTGGTATATTGTTCTTGGAATTATTTCGGGGCTTATTTCCCTCTACTTCTCAAAGATGACTCTGTTTCTTGAATCAAATTATGAAAAAGTAAAGAACCAGTATGTGAGACTGGCTGTCGGGGGAACAATTCTTGGGATACTGATTTATATCTTTCCTCCTTTTTACGGTGAGGGATACGATACAATCATGACACTCCTTCAGGGCAATTCCGGGGATATATTGACCGGCAGACTGTTCGGACATGTTTCAGACAGCTTTGTACTATTTGCTGTTTTTATGGCTGGTCTGGTGCTTCTTAAGGTTGTTGCCAGCAGTTCCACCAATGGAGCAGGAGGTGTGGGTGGAATATTCGCTCCCACTTTATTTATAGGAGGGATAAACGGTTTCTTTATTGCAAGTCTCCTGAGAAAGCTATTTCAGGTGGATCTGCCTGATAACAGGTTTGTTCTTGCAGGAATGGCGGGGATGATGGCAGGCGTGATGCATGCCCCGTTAACGGCCATATTTCTGATTGCCGAGATTACCGGAGGCTATGATCTGCTTATCCCTTTGATTATCACATCTACTATTGCCTATATAACAACCAGGAGTTTTGAAAAGCATTCAATATATCATGTTCAGCTGGCGAGCAGGGGAGAACTGATCACTCATGATAAGGATAAGGCGGTGCTTACACGCATGAACTGGAAGAAAGAGATTGAAACTGACTTGAAAACAACCAAACCTGATGACACTCTGGGCGATTTAATTAAGATCATTTCAATATCAAAAAGAAATATTTTTCCTGTTGTTGATCAGTATAATATACTTGAAGGGGTAGTCAGTCTTGATGACGTTCGGGAGATAATGTTTCAGCAGGAGCTTTACAAAACAATATATGTTAAGGATATTATGACAATTCCTCCCACTTATATAGATATTAAGGAGAATATCGAAACAGTTATGGAGGCATTCAGAAAGACAGGTGCATGGAACCTGCCTGTACTTGATAATGGATACTATATTGGATTTATTTCAAAATCAAGGATATATTCCACATACAGGGAGTTGCTGCTGGAGTATTCAGAAGAATAGAAATCTAATTATTTAAATATGAAAAGGGATACATTGATTTTTGACCTTATTGAAAAGGAAAGACAACGTCAGCTTAATGGAATTGAACTAATTGCTTCTGAGAATTTTGTCAGCCCTCAGGTGCTGGAAGCGATGGGATCAGTTATGACCAACAAATACGCAGAAGGTTACCCCGGAAACCGGTATTATGGCGGATGTGAGATTGTTGATCAGTCAGAGCAAATCGCAATTGACAGACTGAAGTTATTGTTTGATGCCGGGTATGCAAATGTACAGCCTCATTCAGGTGCCCAGGCAAATATGGCTGTATTCATGACTGTTATGAAACCAGGGGATACATTTATGGGATTGAATCTTGCCCATGGGGGGCATCTCTCGCACGGATCTCCTGTAAACTCGTCAGGCCTCTTTTACAAGCCTGTTGCTTACAGTGTGAAGGAAGATACCGGTTTGGTGGATTATGATATGATGGAAGAGATTGCCATTAAGGAGAAACCAAAAATGATAGTAGGCGGCGCTTCAGCCTACTCACGTGAATGGGACTATGAAAGAATGAGGAAGATTGCTGACAGTATCGGAGCGATCTTAATGGTTGATATGGCCCATCCTGCAGGATTGATTGCAGCAGGTCTTCTTAAAAATCCACTCAAATATGCACACATAGTCACCTCCACTACCCATAAAACACTTCGCGGACCACGGGGCGGCATAATTCTGATGGGCAAGGATTTTGTTAATCCATGGGGTATTACAACTCCAAAAGGTGAAGTAAGAATGATGTCATCGCTTTTGAATTCTGCGGTCTTTCCTGGTATTCAGGGAGGACCACTTGAGCACATAATAGCTTCAAAGGCTGTTTCATTTGGTGAAGCGCTCGATCATTCATTCAGCGCCTACCAGAAACAGGTTAAGGAAAATGCATCGGTAATGGCTTCAGCATTCAGGGATAAAGGTTACAAGGTTATTTCGGGAGGGACTGACAATCATCTGATGCTTATTGATCTCAGAACAAAATTTCCTGATATTACAGGTAAAAAAGCCGAGAATACCCTTGTCCATGCTCATATAACTGTTAATAAGAATATGGTACCTTTCGACAACCGGTCCCCTTTTCTTGCTTCAGGTATCCGTGTAGGCACACCTGCTGTAACAACGCGGGGGTTGAAAGCTGACGATATGGGAGTCATTGTAGAGTTGATTGACGAGGTAATCTCTGATATAGAAAATGAGTCAGTTGTTGCCAGGGTGAGAGAGAAGGTTATCAGTATGATGAAATCTTATCCGTTATTCTCAATATGATTACAGTTATTTTTTACTGTCAGATTCTTTTACTCCAATCGATTTCTTTTTTTATACTAACTTTGTATTATCAAACACCTATTTAATTCATCTGATGAATAAACAGAAGCTGATTTTTGTTGTTGATGATGATCCTATTGTCAATATGATGGTTGCCAAGCGCTTTACAGCTGAAGGATTTAAAGTTGATACTTTTGACTATGGAGAAAGTTGTATTGAGGCATTAGATCGGAAGCCTGACCTGGTTATCCTCGATTATTATTTTGTAAAATCCAACCAGAAGGTGATGAATGGTATGGAGATTTTTGATAAGTTAAAAGAGGCAAGGCCGGATATTCCTGTAATAATGCTTTCAGGCCAGGAAAAGGGAGAGGTCGTACTTGAACTGGCACGGAAGGGTATTGTTGATTATATAATTAAAGACAAAGATCTTATTGATAATCTGCGGACAGCAATCAATGATCTTTTTGAAAAGTAAGAGGTTGTCTCATAGGCCTCTTTATTTAAAATCACCCCTATCCCGATTAAATAGCTATCGGGACCCCCAGAGGGACTTATTGAAAGACATTGATTTGTAACCCGCCCCTTGGGTGGGGCTAATCTTTCATCACATCTTTTTTATATATGTTCCTGCTATGAGAAGGAGATCCCTCTCCCGCCTAATGCGGGATCGGGATGACAGGTTATTTTGGGGTAAAATGTGAGGTAAAGAAGCGGCGAGTCGCAGCAGTATTCAGGATAAATGAAGAATGATACCTTTGCGACTCGCCGCTTCTTTACCACTGTGTCTCAACTAATTACCTGTCATCCCGATGCGAAGCGAGGGATCTCCATCACCCTTCTGCATATAGCTTATTTGCAGATGTGATGAAAGATTAGGGGTGGGTGGGGTTAAAATAGACTTATTAGACACTCTCTATTTAAGGATAAAATTGTAGGTTATAGTTCCTTTCTGCACTGCCGGGGCCTCTGGTTTTGCTTCAAATCTGGCTCCAAGGGCAGCATCTTTGGCAACTTTCAGAAGATATTCATCAAGTGTAGTTGACCCTTTTGATCCTGGTATTGCCTGAACAACTTTTCCTTCCCTGTCGACACTGACTTCAACAACAACCCTGCCTTCACCCTGATAATCATATTTTGGGGTTGGAAGTTTCTGAAATCCTCTTCCCTTGAGGTCATATGATATTCCACTGTTTCCTGTTCCACCTCCATCACCCCGAACATTTGAATCGACCGATCCGGATGGAACTCCCTGGTTACCCGGGCCTCCGGTTATTCCTTCACTGGTTGTATTTGTTCCTGAATTTTTTGATCCTGCCAGGGCATTTTTAGTACGGTCAACGATCTCTGCCTGGCGTTGCTGCTCTGCTTCAATTCTTTTTCTTTCTATCTCTTCCTGTTCTTTCCTTTTTCTTTCCACGGCAAGAGCTTCCCTCCTGATCCTTTCAGTCTCAGCTTGTTCGCGTTTTTTCTTTTCTGCATCGGGATCGATCTTTTTTACTTCCGGTGCCTCCTCATCGTTTTGGGTGAGTAGCGGATCTTCTTCATCCTTTATTGTCTCAGTTGGCGGTGGCGGGGGCACAATCTCTTCCTGACCTGCAGGAGCAGACGGTTCGATCATTCCGGAACCTGTTGCATCAGTACCAAAGTTTACGACTATTCCCTCTTCAAATTCAGGTGGAGCAGGTACTGAGAATCCCACAAATACAAGTACAAGCAATAATACAAGGTGTATTATTATTGAACCGGCCAATCCCTTACCACGTTCGGTAGGGATTTTTCGGAGCTCTTTATTTGGGAGATGTAGCAATTATTAACTTATAATTATTCTTTTGAGCAATATTCAAAACGTTGACAACATTCTCAAATGGTACGCTTTTATCAGCATGAAGTGAAATGTATGTATCGGGTTTATTTCCCAGCTTCTGTTTTAGCACATCTTCAAGCTGTTCAAGAGGTACCGGCTGAAGTTCAACGTAATACTTGAGGTCATTAGTTACTGAAACCGTAGTAAGTGGTTTAGCTGATGTCTGGTTACTTCCCTTTGGCAACAGAAGCTTCAGTGCTGATGGGTGTACCAGAGTGGATGTAAGCATAAAGAAGATCAGCAGGTTGAATACAACATCAGTCATACCGACAGAACTGAAATTTATGCTTATTTTATTTCTCGGAGTAATAGCCATTTATCTTTCTGATTTTACAGGTTCATTCAAAATATCCATAAACTCAGTAAGAGTTGCTTCCAGGTTAAAGACAACTCTTTCTACCCTTACCACCAGGGTATTGTATGCAAAAAAACCAAGTATTCCGACTGTCAGACCAGCCACAGTTGTAATAAGGGCAGTATAAATGCCGCCCGACATCATTGATACATCAACGTTACTTCCTGCCTGCGACATAGCATAAAATGACTGTATCATCCCGATAACAGTCCCAAGAAACCCAAGCATAGGTTCAGCGCCTGTGATTGTTGCAAGTGTGGGAAACCCTTTTTCAAGCTTGGATATTTCAAGCTTTCCAACATTCTCAATAGCAGTACTTATATCCTGTAAAGGTCTTCCCAGTCTGCTTATGCCCTTCTCAACCATTCTGGCTGAGGGACTGTCGGTAAATTTACAAAGTCCGATGGCTGCCTCTACTTTACCATCATGTATATAGTCCTTAATTCTGTTCATGAAATTAATATCTTCTTTTGTAGCCTGTCTTATTACATAATATCTTTCAATAAAAATGTAAGCAGCCACAAATGACAGAAGTACAATAGGAATCATAATCCATCCGCCTTTAATAATAAGATCCCAAAGTGTTAATTCCATCTGGCTTGCGTTTTCTACAGGAACCTGACCTCCTTGCAAAATGAGCTGTATCAATGCCATATTATTCTAATTTTTAATTGTTTATGAGTTCAATGTTTTACTACCTCATGATAAATATTTGCGAAGCTATTAAAAAACGTAATTATACCCTGTTCTATTATGCTTAGTTAATAACAAACCCGAAATATTTATTAACTGCTGATATCTGCAATTAATATATATCCGGTTATTATGGCTGCTCGCTCCTGATAGTTGTTTCTTCCTCTTTTTTCAGATCTGATTTTTCCTTCTTCCTTACAAGGTCAGAGAACTTATTGAAGTCCTGTCTGAAAAATACCCCGACTCCCTGGGTATATGGTTCAGTTTTTCCGGTATACGGATTATTATATCTGTTGAACACTTTTAATCTTATCCTCTCTGTCAGTTTCACCTCAGCATCGAAATCACCAGTGATCTGGTTGGTATTCTGATCATTGCTGGTACCTCTTACATCGAAATTACCATTAATTATCACCTTATCATTCAGGATCTGTTTTGAGAGGGCTACTTCCAGCTGATCCGGATTAATATCGCTGTTCCCGACTCCGGGCCTGTAAACCACTCCTATGTCAAAATCATTGGTGATCTGCGACAACATATTGCTAAGCTGACTCGACAGCATTTCGGAGGTAGTCACTGCTGCTGCAGTTCCTGCAGTTCCGGAGCTTCCTGCAGAAACTGACGTGTAAGACGGGTCGGGGTAAAAACTATTCATTACAAGAAGGTAGAGAAATTGTCTGCTCATCTGTTCCTCGGTCGCAATGGCATTTCTGACATAGGCTCTGGTCCTTTCGTCAGCAGTGGGCAGATAAATATTAAAACGTATAACAGGATTAAAAAGATTTCCTGTCAGATTGAGCTGGCATTCAACAGGAACTCTTTCCGTAGAAGCCGTACCATCCGGATTTGACGGCATTATATCAGCAATTGAGGCTCTTACTTTATATATTGCTTTCAGATCTATTTCTGCATCATTAATATCTCCGTTGAACATTATCCTACCACCCCTTTCAACCGAGAATGGTTTATTCAGAATGTTTCTCAGAGTAAAGAGATAGTCTCCGCGGTCAATAACATAATCGCCTGTTATTCTGAAGTCTCCTTTTTTATTAAGGTTTATGTTCAGGTTTCCGGAACCGTTAGCTTTCATTACATCCCCTATCTTCAGATCGAAAATCAGCTGTACCTCAGCATCGGGAGTCACCTCCAGATCTATGTTTATATCCATTCCTGTTTTTTTAGCAGGTTCCGTGACAAGCTTTACTTTCCCGGAAGGTTCCTTGATAGTATCGCTGGAACTGTCAACAAAGGATACAAATGATACCTCTGAAACCGAAAGGGATGTATTAAGAGGGATAAAGAATTTTGTGTTCCTGCCGCTTCTTGCAGATATATCAAATGAAAGGGAACCATCGGGTGAACTTTTAATGGTTGTTACACCTGTGGCAAAAGCAATTCCATAGAATAGTTCATTGTCCTTGGGTTTTGTGTTCAGAACCATGCAATCATTTGTTGAAATTGAAAGATCTACCCTGAAGTTCTTAAAGCTCTTATGGGACACAATACCGGATAATGTAGCCGGATTTCCCCTTTCATCTGTAAGTTTAACGCTATTGAAAACAATGCCTCTTTTATCGAATTTTACTGAATCATTAAGTTTATATCGTGTCTGGAGATAATCTATTTTCATTGATGAGTTCTCAGCCATTAAAGAGCCATTAAGAACAATTGTTCCTGCCTGACTAAGAAAGTTCACTTTACCTGAAGTTGTACCATTTATTTCAGATGCAAATACCCGCAGCAGTGGATTTAGCGGAGTTACAGGTAATTTCCTGGCTATTCCGGTCAGATCGATCCTTTTTGCCGGAGGATCGTAAAATCCGGTGATGTCAATCATTTTTTCTCCCATCAGATTGTTACTTGCATTAATGTTGATCACCTTCCTGTTAATATCAAATTCTGAATTGATAGCAAGAGTACCATATTCGGTTCCAAGAATTGAGAACTTATTAAGGGTAAGATTTCCTTCAAGTAACAACTCATTATACAGGTTGGTTAATAGTATGTTCCCGTTAAGCTGGCCATTCAGATCGAGTGATAGTACATCAGGGATATTGCTCCTGTTACGGTTAATGAAGTAATTTAACGGGTTGATATCTATACCTTTGAACCCAAGACTTAAAGTGTCAGACGGGTCATGTGAAACAGCCCCGTCAATAAGGTAATAAAAGTCTTTGCTTCCAATCATGAATCTGTCGATCTTTACAGAATTTGAATCAATTATTACCGATGAGCTGTTTATTTTCCAGAGTCTGTTCCGGGAGTTAATGTCTGACGAATCAATTTCAATTTTCAGGAGGGCAGTTTTCTGCTGTGGATTTTCTTTCAGGAATGTTCCACTGGCAATAAAACTGCCATTATTAAGCAGATCAGATTCTTTCCCCCAGTTTGTTGAGAATATGAAATTATCAGATCTGGTATTCAGGCTTACGTTAAAACTATCCAGCTTTGATTGTCTCAGCAAATCAAGCGATGAACTTTTGAGATTTACTGTAAGTTCGTTGCCTTGTATACCCGAACTTATGCTGAAATCATTGAAAATATTATTGAATACAGACAGTTTACCGGATTTGCCATACACTTTTAAGATACTGTCGGGATATATCTGGCCTTCAATAAAACTGTTTTCGGCAATGAGTATTCCGGTATTGAGAAATGTATTTATCTCATCGGTATTCTTAAACCTGACCTTAAAAGAGAAATTATTCTTCTTGACATCCTTTTGTTTTACCGAAGAGGGGAACTTTACCGGCATCAGCTCCGAAAGAGTATACCTGAAAAGATTTCCAAATTCACCGAAATTATAATATCCGGTAATGTCCGCATCAACAAAATCTGTACGCAGGCTTAATCCTGGTTTATTATCAGAGATAAATGTTTTTACTGAAAAATCGTACAATTCCAGATTATTGCCATGTCTGACAAAATTCGAATTCAGCAGCCTTATCTCTCCATCAATATCATCGATACTGCTACCTTTAAAGTTTGAGGTCATAAGAAGCGTAACTGCAGCTGAAGTATCTTTTTCTTCCAGATTCAGATAATACAACCTGGCTTTAGCAATGTTCAGGGTGAAATCGAATTCAGGTAACTTTTTTTCAAAATTAAAGAGTCCCAGAATATCCATTTTAATGTTTTCATCAGAAACATTGATGCTGCCATCCCATGTCTTCTCCGTAAAGAATCCATTCAGGATTATATCTCTGTACTTGTAATCTTTTATTTCAATACTGTCAATTTTACCGGTAAGGTTAGCAGCAAATTTATTTATGGAATAGGCATACCCGTCAATATTAGTCTGCAGACTTATGTTTCCCAGCAAATCGCTGTTGCCGGTTATTTCACCAAGGTTTATATCTTTTCCGGTCAGCAGGCCGCGAATCCTGTATTGTCTTTTTTTATCGGGCCGTAATGATAAATCTGTTGCTATCATTCCCTGATCTGTCCGGATTTTACCATATGCAACAAAATCAGTTGTAAAACCGGTAAAGCTTCCGTCGAAGGAAATATTTCCCAGTTTGTATATTAATTTCGGAATCTCAATCTCACTGTTTACTGACAGCGCAACTCTTTCAATATCATTAGCATTGGTAATAAGCCTGTTAACGCCCAGATATATAAATGCATTATTAATATCAGGAAGCCCGGAGATATCAAAATTGCAATCGAGTTGTGAATAATCTCTGTATGATATGATAATGTTGCGTCCCCTGAGTTCTGATATTGTTCCTGAGATTTTTCCTGATAAAAATAATGATTCATCAATCCCTTTGCCGAATGGTAAAAAGTATTGCAATTCAGAGGTGCTGATAAGGGACTTTCTGAATACCACACTGATGTTAACTTCATTCAAAAAATTCCCGAATGAACCGGAAGAATCTCCTTTAAGCCATAATTCTGAAATGTTTATTAAACTTTTATCGCAGTTGATAAAGAGTTTATCAAAAGCAATGAGTCCCCTTGAGAAGATAACAGAACTATTCATTCCTTTCACCCTGAACCCTGACGGTTCCCTGAAACTCAGGTTGTGAATAACAAGAGAAGTTGTGTCATCAAAAATCTTAACTTGTTCGATAGTTCCGTTTATTTCATTTAATTTCAGGTTTTTAAAATCAATATCTGCTTTTCCTCCGGTGCCCCTGAGATCGATCATTGAAAACCTGGCATCATGAATATCAATCTGATCTATTGATATGTATCCTGATTTCTTTTTTAAAGAATCGGAGGTGCTTTTAAGTTTATCCAGATACCAGTTACGGTTCATTAAACCTGTGCTGTCAGTTATAAAGGCAACAACAGGTTTAATCAGGTATACTTTTCCCAACCGTACTGAGTTATTTCTGATAGAAAATTTCCGGATCCCTGCAATCACCTTCTGGGAATATATCAGGGTGTCCTTATTCTGGTCTTCAATAAGCAGATCGGTTAATATTAATCTGTTAAAAAACTCATATTCAACCTTTCCTATCTTAATTGAAGAACCGAAGTCCCTTGATATCCGGTTTGAAATCTTTTTTACAATATATGTCTGAACTTCTGATATCTGAAGAACAATAAATAAGGATAGAAAGAGTCCGGCAATTACTGCGGAAACTATTGCAAGATATTTCAGTGTTTTTTTAATACTTTTGCCCATTCAACAGCTTAAAGATATCAGAGATCAAAATAACCTAAAATATACCGAATAACAAAGTAAATATGGCAGTTACGATACTTGCTATTGAATCCTCCTGTGATGACACTTCTGTTGCGGTGATAAAAGACGGCTGTGTCCTTTCAAATCTGATTGCCAGCCAGGATATTCATAAATCATATGGAGGTGTTGTTCCTGAACTTGCATCAAGAGCACATCAGGCTAATATAGTGCCTGTTACGCAACAGGCTATGTTCAGGGCAGGTGTTGCAGTTGATGATATTGATGCAGTTGCTTTTACCAGGGGGCCCGGACTTCTTGGTTCACTGCTGGTGGGCACCTCTTTTGCCAAGGGCTTTGCTATAACTAAGAACATCCCACTGATTGAGGTTAATCATCTGCAGGCTCATGTAATGGCACACTTTATTCTTGAAAAAGATAAGGAGAACCGGATTCCTTCATTCCCCTTTCTCTGCCTTCTGGTTTCTGGAGGTCATACAAGGATTATCATTATGCGAAATCACCATGAAATGGAAGTTATCGGCAACACAATTGATGATGCTGCAGGTGAAGCATTTGACAAGTGCGGCAAGGTTATGGGCTTTCCTTACCCGGCAGGACCATTGATAGATAAACTCTCCGTGGAAGGGACAAGTAATGCTTTCAGCTTCTCCAAACCTGTTGTTAAGGGACTCGATTTCAGCTTCAGCGGACTTAAGACAAATTTCCTCTATTTCCTCAGAGATAAGATAAAAGATGATCCTGAGTTTATTGAGAATCATAAAGCCGACCTTTGTGCTTCTCTTCAGAGTACTATCGTGGGTATACTTATCGGTAAAATGGTCAGGGCTTCTCACGAAACAGGGATCACTGAAATAGGTATAGCCGGAGGTGTATCTGCAAATTCGGGTCTGAGAAACGGGATGATGATCGAAGCGCAGAAGAGAAAATGGAACCTCTTTCTTCCGGAATTCATGTATACCACTGATAATGCTGCCATGATTGGGATCACAGGGTATTACAAATATCTGAGAGGTGAATTTACGGGACATGAAGTAACACCATTGGCAAGATATTGATATGAGATTTAACATTTTTAAGTTCAGATAAATGTTAAACCCATAGACTTTTTCTAATATTTATTACTATTTTCGTAACAAAAGGATTTTAATGGAGGAGTTAAGAATATCACCGACAAAAAATACTCCGGAAATTCTCTTGAATCCAGAAGGAATTATAAGGATCAGGGGACGTTCGATACATGAGAATGTAATCGTTTTTTTTGCCCCGGTTGAAGATTGGATAACTCAATATATAATTAATCCCGCTAGTGTGACATGTGTTGATATGAATCTTGAATATTGCAACAGTGCAAGTGCAAAGGTTCTGATCCATGTACTTCAGAAAATAACCTATGTTTCACTTAAAAACAAGAAGTTTATTTTCAACTGGTATTACGAGGATGGCGATGATGATATCCTGGAAAGGGGTGAATACTTTGCCGCAATTCTTGATGTGCCTTTTAATTTCATAAAGATCAGCTGATCCATATCAGTAATGATCTTTTGTGACGAAATAGTGCGCGATGAGATACTCATTAATATAGCAGGAATAAAAACAATTGCAGCAACTGGTTTCATTTTTTCCTCCTTTTTTTGGCAGCAGCAATATAGTTTCTCAGGTAAGCTAATGAAACCACAAAAAACAGAACCCCCAGCAACAAAAGCATTATAAAAGCAAAGAGAGATGGTTTTTCAAGTCCCGGGATCGGATGATGCACTCTGTAAAAGTATCCTATTATCGTGTAAACAATTACCATAACTGAAATTATAAAGCCATAAATTATGGTAGTCCCGTCAAAGATCCTGGTCGTTTTGTAAAAACTTGTATTTCTGAATTTTGAATATGGAGTCCTTGCATAAGAATTAGCCTTTTTCCTGGACCGGTACTGCCTGTATTTTCTCCAATCCTCCATGGCATGGTAATATGCCTTTTCATCTGATTTAATCTTTTCATGATTGGTAATCAGGAAATCATAAGCTTCTGTAATAGCAATGAAGAGATCTTTTGCATCAGGATTATGGTTAATGTCAGGATGATACAAGTGCGCTTTACTTCTGTAAGCTTTCTTTATCTCTTCAACAGAAGCTTCGGAGGATATGCCAAGCACCCTGTAATAGTTAGTCAGTGTCATATTTACCTTTATAAGGAAATATCACACAATTAACGAATAATTTCCGAGGCTGCAGTAAAAGCCAGGAACTTATTTTGGATGGATTAAATGTTTAAAGACTATTCAGAAATGTTGAGCTGTCTTTATTTGTGTCCGGATCTTTACTTATTCCCAAAAAATCCCTTCTTGTAATTTTTCTCCTGTCGGGCATAGGCGTTAACTTAAGGAGTCGGAGAAAGGATTTACATGGTAAATCAATAAAGGCAAACGGATTATAATATTGAGTTGCAGTTTGGTCATTAAAGTTTCCCCCCGCCGAAGCGGGGCAGGCTCTCCTTTTCAAGGAGGGGTGGCCGCAGCACACAGATAATTAATATGTTACAATGAAAATATGCGGCCGGGGTGGTTGATTTAATTGTA
>MENI01000076.1:72088-113366 GCA_001768195.1 Bacteroidetes bacterium GWA2_40_15
TTTGGATTCACTGTACTGAGATTTGAAAACAGATTCCTATTCCGGGATCCTGAATATTTGAAAAGTGAGATAAGGAAAGTTTTAAATAAAAGAAATTAATCGACCGGAAAGACAAATCAACCACCCCGGCCGGGAAATGAGCTTTGTAAACATCAGATAATCAAGTGTCCCGGCCACCCCTCCTTGAAAAGGAGGGGAAACTTCTTCTATTCTATCCTGCAAAAAACTAAGCTTAAGTTAACGCCTATGCCTGTCGAGGGTCAGTTAATGGTTTAGCTCACGTTCAATAAATTTTTGTCGGACACTAATGTTTATTTATCAGAAATGAATTATCTGTAGGATGTGAAAGTACCATTGCTGAAACTGTTAACACCATCATCTGTGCCAATCCATACAACACCATTTTTGTCGACAGTAAGACAAAGAACATTATTGCTGTTCAGTCCGTTATCTTTGGTGAAATTCTTAAATGCAGTTCCGTCAAAAACGGAAATACCTCCCTGCGTTCCAAACCAGAGGTGTCCGTTGTTGTCGGAAGTTATTGCCTGTACATAATCGTTTACCAGGCCTTCGGCTGTTGTATAAACATTCCAGTTTTCGAGAGTGTTATTACCTGTATGCTGTCCGACTCCCATATCTGTCCCGAACCATCTTGCTCCATTCTTTTCAACATGTACGCTGAATACATTATCGGATGGAATAATGATAGGGCCCCACATCGCAATAACTGAGGCTCCTGAAATTCCATCAACTTCGTTTTTAAATACTCTGGCAACACCGGCTCCCTTTGTGGCTACGTAAAGTGAGTCGCCTGCAGGATTGGTTGCCATGGATGTAATGGGGTACTCCTGGAATATTACTGCAGGGTAAAGATCATCATATGAAATATCGAGCCATTTATTGCCTTCCAGTGCAGAAACTCCCTTTTCAGTTCCCACCCATGTTACTTTATTGTTGCCAACAACCACTCTTACTACGTTATTACTAAGGATAGAAGCATTGTCAGTTGAAAAGGATGATGATGCACTGCCGGATTCTACCGGGGCACTCAGTGATGTAATGCCACTTGCTGTAGCTATCCAGAATCCTGTGCCTTCAGTGCCTGCATCAAATGCAATATCTCTAAGCTCCTTTCCCTTCATATTATCCTCATGAAGAGTCCACTTGTCGCCATTGAAGCTAATTATACCAAGCTCAGTAAGGAACCATTTATTATTATTATTGTCAACTGTTGCAGCAAAGAATTTTTTTGCAGGGATTCCAATGTCATTTGGTTTAACCACAACTGGATTGTTAGCCAGCGCAATAAAGGCGGCAGCCAACAGCGAATATGCAGATATCATTATCTTCGGATTTGTATTCTTCTTTCCCATATTAGTGTTATTTCTTTAACAGTAAAAGTATAAAAAGTGAGGCAATAGTTTTTCAATCTAATCTGTTCCTATCAAAGATTGTGCAATATTTAACAATTATTATGATAAGAGGGTTCACAAAATTCTTAATTTTACCATGCATAACTCCTGCAAATTACAGCTAAGTGGGTGTAAATAAGAAAATTAAATTATTATAAGATATGATCAAAAAGAGAGATCAGTTAAAAAGAATTCTGTTGCTGGCAAATATCAGCTTTTTGTTATTGTTTCTGAATGGTTCATTTATCACATCAAGCTCGCAAACGATAGATATATTGTTAAAAGGCGGACATGTTATTGATCCGAAAAACAATATTGACGGAAAAATGGACATTGCAATAGGCGACGGGAAAATAGTGCAGGTTTCAAAGGATATCCCGGTTAAAAACGCTAAGAGGGTGATAGATGTTACCGGGCTCTATGTTACACCCGGTCTTATCGATATGCACGTTCATGCATTTCATGGCACTAATCCGGAATCCTATATTGCGGATGGGTGGGATGCCCTTCCTCCCGACGGATTTACATTCAGGGCAGGTGTTACAACAATAGTTGATGCCGGTTCTGCAGGATGGAGAAACTTCAGGGCCTTTAAAAAGCAGACCATCGACAGATCGCGCACAAGGATACTTGCATTTTTGAACATAGCAGGGACAGGAATGCATGGAAGATTTGAAGAACAGGATGTTACCGACATGAATCCTGAAATGGCGGCATATATGATTACAAGGCTTTTTCCCGATATACTTGTTGGAGTAAAATCGGCTCATTACTGGGGCCCTGATTTTACGCAGGTTGATCAGGCTGTTAAAGCGGGTACAATAGCCAATGTACCTGTAATGGTTGATCTTGGTGAACATCATCCACCACTGTCAATAGAGGAGCTTTTTATGAAACATTTACGACCGGGAGATATATGGACTCATACATATGCAAATGCTCCAAAGGACAGGGAAGTCCCTGTTGATGAAAATGGAAAGGTGAAACCATTCATATTCGAAGCTCAGAAACGAGGGATAATTTTTGATGTTGGTCATGGTGGAGGTGCATTCCACTTTGCTCAGGCTGTTCCTTCCATTCAGCAGGGATTTGTTGCTGATGTGATCAGTTCCGACCTGCATACAGGAAGTATGAATGGAGGAATGAAAGATATGACCAACCTGCTTTCAAAGTTTATGGCTATGGGTTTGTCGCTTCAGGACGTAATCCTGCGTTCAACCTGGAATCCTGCCAAAGTGATAAACAGGCCTGAACTGGGTAACCTGAGCGTTGGCACTGTTGCAGATGTGGCAGTTTTTAGCCTCAGAAAAGGGGATTTTGGATTCACTGACGTAAGAGCAAAAAAATTTAATGGCACTCAAAAACTTGAATGTGAGGTGACTTTCCGCGAAGGAAGAGTGGTATGGGATCTGAACGGAACAGCTTCACTGATGTGGGATGCGAAATAAGGATTTAATAGTAAGATAAGAGATATGAAACGCTTTTTATTACCCGGTGGAATTCTTAAGATGTTCTCTGCTTTTCTGATCATGATTATCAGCCAGGGAATCATGGCTCAGGAAATTGATCTGCTAATCAAAAACGGACATGTTATCGACCCGAAAAACAATATCGACTCGCCCATGGATATTGCTATTTCCGGGGGAAAAATTCTTAAGGTAGACAAAGGGATCCCATCAGCTAACCCAAAAAGAATAATTGATGCAACCGGAATGTACGTGACCCCGGGTTTTATTGATCTGCATACACATGTTTTTGTTGGCAATAACCCCGGTTTTGCCGACGGATTTTCATGTGTATCTCCTGATGATATAACTCTCAAAGCCGGAATAACAACTGTTGTTGATGCAGGTACCTCAGGCTGGAGGAATTTCCCGCTTTTTAAGAAAAACATAATTGATCGTTCAACTACCCGTGTACTGGCATTCCTGAATATTGCAGGTTCCGGAATGACAGGCTTTCCCTCGGAAGAGGATATGAATGACATGGATGCCAGGATGACGTCGCTGGTCATAAAGCAATACCCTGAGATTATTGTTGGTGTAAAGCTTGGCCATTTCAGGGGTAAGGAGTGGATGCCGTTTGACAGATCTATTGAAGCATGCGAAGTTGCAGATGTACCTCTATTTCTGGAGTGCCATCTTCCGGAATATTCACTTGATGAACTGCTTAAAAGAATGAGGCCAGGCGACATTTTTTCACATACCTATTGCACTGCTTCTGACAGGGAGTGTATTCTTGATGACAAAGGAAAACTTAAGAATTCGGTAATTGAAGCTCAGAAGAAAGGTGTTCTTTTTGATGTGGGACATGGTGGTGGAATGTTCCATTTCGATGTTGCTGCTCCTGCTCTCAAACAAGGACTGAAACCAGATTCTTTCGGATCCGATCTTCATCGTTCAAGCATGAATTCAGGTATGAAAAACATGCTCGAAACAATGTCGAAATTCCTGAACCTGGGTATGACTCTTCAGGATGTGATAAATAGTGCAACCTGGAGTCCGGCAAGTGCAATTAAGCGCTCCGATATCGGACATTTGAGTGAAGGAGCTGTAGCCGATATTGCCATAGTCAGTATCAGGAAAGGTACATTCGGATTTATAGATACTAAAAACAACAAACTGACAGGCGACCGCAGACTTGAAGCCGAAATGACGATCAGGGCCGGCAAGGTTGTCTGGGATATGAATGGTCTGGCAGCCAGGAGCTGGACAAACAAATAATTTTTAGATTCAGATATATAACCAATAATAACCTAAACTATTTAACATGGAACGAAGAGATATTATTAAGAGTTTGTCAGTTTTGCCCTTCGCAGGCAGCGTACTTCCTCTTAAGGCGATGCTATCATCTGCCAGCGGACCGCTTGCACCGGGTCAGAGTATTTATGAGTCAATAGGTGTTGATCCGGTTATAAACTGTGTAGGAACTTACACTATTATAGGGGGATCGCTTGAAAGACCGGAGGTTGTACAGGCGATGCATGATGCCTCCGGATATTTTGTTCAATATGATGAACTGGCATTCGGAATTGGCAGAAGACTTGCTGAGATCACAGGTGCTGAATGGGGAATGGTATCGGCAGGTTGCGCAGCAGGAATGAAACATGTCACTGCAGCATCCGTCACAGGAGGTAACCCGGAAAAGCTTATCCGTATACCTGATCTGGCCGGATTTGATAAAACAGAAGTAGTTATACCGCGGCGTTCACGAAATGCATATGATCATGCTATCCGTAATATCGGGGTAACAATAATTACCGTTGATACACCTGAGGAACTCGAAAAAGCATTGAACAGCAGAACGGCAATGATTTATCTTATGGCCAATAATGAGGTGAAGGCTGATCAACCCTGGTCACTTGAATCGATTGCTAAAATGGCTAAACCTCTTAATATTCCGATACTTGTTGATGCAGCAGCAGAGGATCTTACTTTTCCAAACGTACATCTTCAGAGAGGAGCAACAGTTGTTGCTTACAGTGGAGGTAAAGCTATATGCGGACCTCAGTGTGCAGGTTTATTACTGGGTAGAAAGGATATCCTGATGTCGGCATGGCAGGCAAGTTCTCCTCATCATGGCTGTGGCCGCGATAATAAGGTTGGCAAGGAAGAGATGATGGGGATGCTCGCAGCAGTCGAAGCCTGGATTAAGCGTGATCATGTTGAAAAAATGAAAATATGGCACACATACCTCGATAATATCTCAAAAAGACTCTCTCCGGTAAAAGGGGTGACATGTACAGTTCATGAACCTCGGGGGCTTTCGAATCATAGTCCTTCATTGATAATATCGTGGGATCCTGAAGCACTTAATATTACAGGACTGGATGTTGCAGAAGAGCTGGCTTCAAAACAGCCAAGAATAGCTGTTCATAATAATTATCTTAATGATGATGGAAAAACCTCAATAACAGTTGTTTCAGGTCAGATGCAGCCGGGAAATGATAAAACTGTGGGAGACAGAATTTTTGATTTATTCTCAAGAAAAAATCCAAAACCAAAGGAGATGACCACTCCGGTTGCAAGTCTGGCCGGCCGGTGGGATGTGAATGTTGAATTCTACAGCAGTCAGAGCCAGCACACTTTCTTCATAGAACAGGACGGCAACTGGATAAAAGGTTCTCATAAAGGTGATTTCTCAATGAGAGATATGTATGGAATCATCGATGGGGATCAGATCAAGTTAAGCAGCAACGACCGTCAGATTGCAGATAATATTCCTTTTATTTTTTATGGGACGGCAAATGCTGACTCAATGGCGGGTGAAATATTCATGGGAGAATACATAAGAGCCAAATTCACAGCAAAACGGCATGAACAGAGAACAACCAAGAGGCCGATACGGGTTCCGAAAGGTCAACCTCTTGCAACTTAATATTCGTTAATAATCAGTTTTATAAGTATTTTGATTTAGCAGCACCCGGTAGTATTGACGGGTGCTGTTCTTATATTCAAAAAATGTTTTAACAATATTTAAGTTTCTGGCAAACATTTTGCTCTCTAAAATGTTTAATTTTAAACCGAACACAAAAGGAGATAAATGAAAAGACGCGATTTCATTAAAGTTTCATCTGCCGCAGGTATGGCAGGTCTGGTTGGAAGGGGTTATGATGCGTTTGAAAATCCTTTTGATGCAAGGGTGGAAGGTTTTGAGCTTCATCCGTTCATCAAAGAGCATCCCGAGGCAGTTTTTATTAACCTGACATCAGTTAAGGAAAAAACTGACGCTAAAGCGATTTACGATGCTGCTTTCAAGCTTTCGGGTGAGATGTTTGTTAAGGCCGGTAAAGGGAAAGGATATCCTAATTCTACAAAAATTACCTGCAAGCCCAACTGGACAAGCAGCCGTATTGATAAAAATGATCCCGCTGCCAACCTGGGGATCACTACCGACAATAATTTTATTGAAGGATTTCTCAATGGAGTAAAAACCAAAGGACCGCAGGAGTTTTATCTCAGGGAATGTGCTTCACCCAATTCATGGACAGCGAATGGATATTTACCTATGTGTGAAAGGAATAACTTCAACCTGAAAAACCTTTCCACAACTGATTTCTGGGATCTGGGCGATGAAATTATTTTTAAGAAAATTGATGGAGTAGTTTTTAAGGAAGCAGGTTACATGGCTCCTATGAATGCTCCCGATACTTTCCTTATTAATATTGCCAAGTTCAAATCACACCAGATGGGAATAACTGCATCTATTAAAAACCTGCAGGGAATAACCGGGAGAAAATTCCATCAGTTCTGTGGCGGTCATTTTGATATTTTCAAATCATACGACAAGCGTTATCATCCATATTTCCAGCCTGATTATATGGCAAGAGTTGCCGGGCTTCATAAAAAGCATGTTGCTGCCGGCATCCCGCGCTGGGATACGGTGATGGACAGGCCTCCTTACGGTGGCGGACTATTTATGGAGCAATGGGTAAACAGAATGCTTGATTCGTTCAGTGTTACTCCAACAGGGATCAATATAGTAGAAGGAGTTTATGGCCGCGATGGTGATGGCTTTGCCGGCGGACCTCATAACGGTAAAGCAAAGGATTATATGAGTAATAATATAATATTTGGAAAAGATGCTTTCCGGGTTGATATTATAACACACTGGCTTGCAGGACATGAACCGGGAAACTTCGGACTGTTTCATATTGGTATTGAGAGAGGCTTATCCAATGTTCTTGATCCTAATGACATTCCTGTTTATTTATGGGAAGACGGAAAAGCCAGAAAGGTAAAGCTCGAGTCTTTGAAGAGAACACCTCTTGTAACATATTATCTAAGAAGAAATACGAACGGCCAGAACGAGGATAAATATCATTTGTGTGATGAGCCGTTTGACTATAGTTCATGGAAGAAAGGAACTTTATCAAAGGCAGAAACACCTGCAATAAAGGCACTCGGAACCGATTCAAATGACAAGGTCGTTATGGAGGTTTCAGTTCCTGAGAAAGGTGATGTTTATGTTGATATCCTGAACCGCCATGGAGAGCTTGTGTGGCGTATGCATGCCGATAATCTTGAGGCCGGAACACACCAGGTTGTGTGGGATGGTTTTTCATCACCCGGTTTGTACAATACATATGTAAAAGGCATGGGATGGGATGCTGAAAGCGAAATGGTTATTTACACTTAAAAGATGAAGCGGCGCGATTTTATAAAAGTCTCCTCGGCAGCAGGAGTTCTTGGAGCGATCGGATCGGGGTTTAATGCTTCAGCAAATCCTTTTACTGAAGCAGCTGATGGTTTCGACCTGCATCCTTTCATTAAGGAGCATCCTGAAGCCGTATTCATCAATCTGACTTCGGTAAAGGAGAAAACCGATAATGCAGCAATTTATGATGCTGCCTACAAGCTTGCTAATGAGATGTTTGTACGAACATCAGGAAGCAAAGGCTATTCAAATAAGACCAGGATAACATGTAAACCAAACTGGACCTGCAGTACAGGAAGTAAAAAGGATCCGCTTGCAAATATGGGTATTACAACGGATCTGAATTTTATTGAAGGTTATCTTAACGGTGTTAAAACCAAGGGACCTCAGGAGTATTTCTTAAGAGAATGTGCATGTGCTTTTTTATGGAAGACAAACGGGTATTCCGCGATGGCGGAAAAAAATGGATTCGATCTGAAGGACCTGTCATCCCTGAACTACTGGGATCTGGGTGATGAAATTATCTTCAAAAAGATTGATGGTGTTGTTTTTAAGGAGGTTGGCTTCATGGCGCCAATGACAGCTGATGATACCTTTCTTATTAATATCGCTAAGTTAAAATCGCACCAGATGGGTATAACAGGTGCAATAAAGAACCTCCAGGGAATAACGGCAAAGACTTTTCATTCGTATTGCGGAGGTGCTATAGATGTATTTAAGACAATAGATAAGCGTTACCATCAGTTTTTTCAGCCTGATTATCTGGCAAGGATTGGTGAACTGCATAAAAAACATGTTGAAGCCGGGATCCCTCGATGGAGCGAAAAAATGGACAGACCTCCGTTTAACGGTGGATTCTGGATGGAGCAATGGGCTCAGCGGATGTGCGATTCCTACAGTGTAACCCCAACAGGGATAAGTATTGTAGAGGGTATTTATGGCCGCGACGGGGACGGTTTTCAGGGTGGTCCGCACGAAGGCAGGGCTATGGATTTTATGACTAACAACGTAATATTCGGCAAGGATTCATTTCGGGTTGATATAATCGCTCACTGGCTGGCAGGACATGAACCGGGAAATTTCGGTCTCTTCCATATTGGCATTGAAAGAGGCCTTTCCAATGTTCTCGACCCATTTGATATACCTGTATATCTATGGCAGGATGGTAAGGCAAAAAAGGTAAAACTCGATTCTCTTACAAGGACCCCTTTGCTTACCTATTATCTGAGGCGTAATACCAATGGTATGGATGAGGCCAAATATCATATGGTTGATGAACCTTTTGATTACAGCGCCTGGAAGTCGGGAAAAATATCCAGAAATGAAGACCCTTCCATTAGAGCCCTGGGCACAGATTCTGGTAATAAGGTTGTTATGGAAGTAAACGTGCCTGAAAAGGGTGACGTTTATGTTGATATTCTTAACCGTCATGGTGAGGTAGTCTGGAGAATGCATGCAGATGACCTGGAACCGGGAACTCATCAGGTTGTCTGGGATGGTTTTTCTCAGCCGGGCCTTTACAATATGTATGTCAAAGGAATGGGGTGGGACGCTGAACGGGAAATGGTGATTTACACTTGAAATAATCAGTTTTTATTGCTTGTCTTTGCTTTATAGTTCTTTAAATGTAAATTATTCTGATAATCCGGTTACAACAGGAAGAATGATGTGACTAAGATTAGTACCACCATGGAATATTGTCTGTTTTGCCACCCTGGTTTTCGGGCTGCTTCCCAGAGGTTCGCCGGTATTTGGATTCCTGTCAAACTGCGGAAAATTGCTTGAAGTAATATCAATCCTTATCCTGTGACCCGGCAGAAATGAATTAGCTGTTCCTGTCATCTCTATTTCATATTCATAAGTCTGATTGGGAGTCAGCAGCTTCATTTTATCTAATCCTGAACGAAACCTGGCTCTCAGTATACCTTCAGATACCGGCATTGCATAACCATTCGGATATACATCTACCAGTTTAATCATCCAGTCGGTATCAGTTCCGTCGGTTGCAGCATGCAGTTTCATTTTAACAGGTCCTGCAACAGTAATAGTGTCATTAAGGTATTCGCTTGTGTACACCAGAATATCCTCGCGCCTTTCCAAAGGCCTCTGATCTTGCGGTCCGGGCAGGGTAGGAGTGCCGCAACAGTTGTTTCCGCCGGTTGTCGGTACAGGCTTAAGGGGATCATAATAATATGTATCAGATGCAGATTCTGCCGGTTTTTCAAAGCTAAGAGATCCATTTCCCCTGACTGAATTTGCAGATCCTTTGCTGTTTAGATAAAATTCACGGTATTGAGTGCCCGGTACCGGCCAGTCTGTTTCGCCTCTCCATTTATTGATACCCATATAAAAGAGCTGTACCGGCTTCTCATTTTCAATGCCGGTATTTATTCCTTTCAGGTAATAATCGTACAACCGCATATGAAACCGGAACATATCAAGTGTTGCAGCAGGAGTGAAGTCAACTCCTCCGAATGTCTGGGTTGGACCATGCCCCCAGGGTCCGATTATCATGCGAGCCCCATTCCTTGCTTCAGGAGTGGCGCCATTCTTTTTCATGCCTGTAAAACCGTTGATCGTGCCCATCAGGAATATATCGAACCATCCACCAAGTGTTTGTGTTGGCACCTTAATTTTATTGAAACGTTCTTCATCACTGATTGCTTTCCAGTAATCATCATAGCTTTCATGTTTGAGCCAGTCCCTGTAGTGCTGAACGGGAGAGCCCTCAAACTGCAGGTCCATATCTTTGAGCGGAAGATGCATGAGAACATTATCGTATCTGAGGTTTTCTGGCATATAACTCTCTGTATGCCAGTATTGTGGCAGCATTATCCTGTCAGGCATCCTGACCACTCCCCATCCATAATTGAAGCTCAGGCGAAAGGCTCCACCCATAGTTATCCAGTTAGCATATATATTCGTTGATGCAAGTGATGGAAATGCCACAACAAGGTGAGGAGGAGCCTGAGAGGCAGCTGCCCATTGATTATGCCCCACATAACTGCCACCATAGGTAGCTACCTTTCCGTTTGAAAAAGATTGAACAGCGGCCCATTCAATTGACTCATAACCATCTTTTGCTTCATTCCGGAACGGTTCCCATTTACCTTCACTTTCATAACGTCCGCGTACATCAAAGTAAACCACAGCATAGCCATGCTGTGCAAATTTCACGAACATTTCATGAGATCCGTCTCTCTGAACGCCATATGGAGTACTGGATACTATAGTTGGATATCTGCCGGGCTCAGCCGGTAGATACAGATCTGCATATAATGTTACGCCATCGCTCATTCTGACAGGCTTATGACGTTCAATGCGGATATCATTCGAGATCGCATTATTTTCGGCAGGTGGTGTGAACGAAAATGAAAAAACTGCTATCAAAAGAAAACAGAGTTTCGTAAGAATCCTGAGTAATTTTCCCTGAGTCATTTTCTTAATTATTTCATTAGCAATGAGATCCATTCAAAAAAAAAGTAACCTATATGAAGATCATATAGGTTACTATATTATTTCTAACAGATTAAATGTAAGCGATACAATCCATCTCAACAAGAGAGTCGCCGGGAACACCACCTTTAGCTACGGCAATTGTTGATCTGACAGGAGGAGTTTTCCCGAAACGTCCTTTATATACTGCATTCATCCCTTTGTAATCAGCAATATCGTTAAGATATACAGTTACTTTTAATACTTTTTCCATAGATGAACCTGCTTTAATAAGCTCTTTTTCCATTTCTTTAAGTACAATCTCAGTATGAGCTTCAATGGTAAATGGTGCTACATGTGCTCCTTTTCCGGCTGTAAAAACCAGGTTTCCCAACTTGGTATGGCCTGAGAAAAGAGGTGCATCCTGGAAATCAGTAATATTTCCGGCTTCTTTTACATCTGAAGAACTTGCTTTAGCTGCAAGTCCGATACCTGCCAGTCCTACAACTGATGCGAACATTTTCTTGAGTGCTGATCTTCTTTCTGTTTTCATAATTTATTGTTTATAGTTAATAATATGGTAAAGATTAGATTAGAGTTATTAGTTTATTAAATATCAACATATTGATAATGCAAATATACTATTTCTTAAATTCAATAGCAGCAAGTCCATTGAGGTCCCACACAATTCTGCCGGCTCTGATAGTAAGTTCTGCAACCATTTTCCGGGTACCTTTTAATTTATCCGTTCCAATATCAATGAATCCATAATCACCTTTGCTGATACTGAAAACTGCAACATCAGCTTCTGTCCCCACGCTGAGGTTTCCAAGTGCCGGCCTGTTGATCATCTGTGCAGGCTGCCAGGTTGAACGGTTTATAACTTCCTGGAGTGATAAACCCAAAGCCAGGAACTTTGACATCGTGTTAGCCATATCCTTCATTCCTCCGTTCATGCTTCCGGTATGAAGGTCGGTGCTTATAGCGTCAGGCAGGAACCCTTGCTGAATTGCCGGAACGGCTACTTTCCAGCGGAATGATCCCCCTCCGTGCCCTACATCGAATTTAATACCTCTTTTAACAGCCTCAAAAACAAAAGGTTTTACCTTTCCATTCTCATCTATAACTGCATCACGGGTATTTGGAAAGTAAGCATACTGATGAGTGAATATGTCACCGGGTCGGAGGTGTTTCATAAATAACTCTTCCAGCGGCAGAGGAGGTTCTGCACCTCCAAAATCGATCATAACAGGTAGATTTGCCATTTTCCCGGCCGCAACAACACTGTCTGTAGGGCCCCATTCATGACCACTGTAGTGTGCCAGTTTGAATCCTACAACTATTTCAGGATACTTTTTTGCGACTTCGACCGCCCTGAGAGGGATCATATCTTTGGTAGTCTGTTCAAAAGGACCACCTCTCATGCCTTCACCAGCTATATTAATAAGTGCCAGAATCCGGGTCTGGGAGCCGTCAATGCTCGTCTCCTTGAATTTTGGGAAAGTCCTGTAACCGGAACTTCCGACATCCACCATGGTCGTTACACCTGAACGGAAGGAAAATGCATCTGCCTGAACTGAACTGGGGCCATCCATAAGACCCTGATCCATATTGTTTCCGTAATAGACATGGACATGAGCATCAATAATGCCTGGAGTAACATACATGCCTTTTACATTTACGACACGTTTCCCCTCTTTTTCATCTATTGTCTTTGCCACCAATGCAATCTTTTTATCTTTAATTGCAAGGTCCATTACAGCATCAATCTTGTTTTTAGGATCAATAACATGACCCCCTTTTAAAATAATATCATATGTCTGAGCAATTGAAAGACCAGGCAGTAAAAACAGGATTGCAATTAGAAGTATGTTTCTGAATGTCATTGTTTTGTTATTTTGTTAGATTGTTAATTTATTAACACAGGTTGAATAGTTGGAAAGATCAATATTTTATGATGATGCTTTTTTAAGTTCTTCTGCCAGTTTTGCTGCAACTATTTTTTCTTCACCAGGTCGCATCATCCATGATGTTATAACCAGATTGTCTTTTCCACCCATCATCTCAATTGAAGGATCTCCCTTTCTGAGATTTGCACGAAAATCATTGCAGCTGATTTTTACTTTTTCTATATCCCATGATATTGTAAGGGTAGGGGTAATATTTGCAACAGGAGGAACAGTTACCGTTGTAGTAACTCCGTTAATAGTTTTAACTGCATTTTCCATAACTGCAATACGATCTTCCCATATTTTCCATTGTTTTTCGTGGTCTCTGTTGATAAACTTCTCCAAAGCAACATACATGCCAAGAATCTCCTCCTTGTTGACTTTCATTCCGCGGCCTATATTACCACCTCTTGGAGGAGCATTAAGCCTGGCTGCAGCTATGAGATCTTTTTTGCCCATAAGAATACCTGCACTTTGTGGTCCGGTAAGACCTTTGCCACCTGATACACAAACCAGGTCAAATCCCATCTCGTTGAATTTCCATAAGTTTGTAACAGGAGTTGAATCTGCAGCCATATCGATCATTGTAGGAATATTGTGTTTTTTACCCAGTTCAACCCATTCTTTATCCTTAATCATACCATTCGGTCCGGCATAGTTAAGGAACCACATCATGGCAGTCTGTTCATTAACAGCCTTTTCAAACTCTTCCAATGTCTCTATTTCCACCACTTTTATTCCAGTGTTGGTAAGGGCATGAACATATCCATGATTATGCTCCTTCTGAACAAGTACCTCTGATTTCATATTTTCGAGGTGAGGAAGTTCTGCCACTTTTTTCTGATCTGTTCCGGTAAGAACGCCTGCTGTACCAAGTACAAGTGCTGACCAGCAGCCTGCAGTTACCATTGCAGATTCTGCATGACAAAGTTCTGCAATCTTAGCCCCGACTTTATCCTGTACTTCATCGATGGTAGCATATTTTTTGGCAGAATATCTTATGGTTTCAACCACTTCTTCATGCATTAAGCATCCCGATAATGCAGTATAAGTTCCTGCTGCGTTGATAAATGTCCTGATACCAAGCTCCTTAAAGATATCCCTTTTTGGTGCGGAATATGACGAAAGGATTCCTGCTCCCAGCACAGATGAGGTTCCTAAAACAGCTCCGGATACAGGAAGAATTGACAGGTTCTTAATTACTTCTCTACGTTTCATTTCAGTTTAATTATTTGAGATTAAATATTTTGTTGAAAACCAGGTAAATCGATCTAAATTTAAGCAATCCAATTCATAACACCAATTAAGTTTCCCTTAACTGTTACATTATCGCCTTCTGCGTGCAAGGACTACAGGATCAGCAATGCCATTCAGATCATATACAATCCTGCCGGCTCTGATAGTCATTTCGCATTCAAGCTTTTTATCTGTCTCAAGCTTATATCCTGTATAATCAAAAAGACCAAATTTCCCGGTACGCATATTAAGTATGGCAATATCGGCTTCAGAACCTACTGTAAGATGTCCAAGTTCCTCGCGTTTAATGATCTGTGCCGGTTTCCAGGTACTGACTTTTATAACAGTCGGAAGATCCATGCCCATTGCCAGAAATTTGTCCATTGTGGTCAGCATGTCTTTTGTTGCACCATTCATACTGCCTATATGCAGGTCGGTACTGATTGCATCGGGATATAATCCGCTTTTTACTGCTGGTATTGCCTGGGAATATGCAAAACTTATCCCTCCGGCTCCAACGTCAAAAATAATTCCTCTCTTCTGAGCTTCAAATACAAATGGCCTTACTTTGCCTGTTGCTACATCAACCAGGCTCTCCCTGCTTTCTCCAAGCTGGCCGAAGCAATGTGTGAATATATCACCGGGTTTGAATACCTGCATAAAGAGTGTATCGAGTGACAGTGCAGGGTTGGCCCCTCCAAGGTCAACCATAAATGGCATATCTGATAATTTTGCGGCTTCTTCAGACAGTAGCACAGGATTCCAGTCACGGCCACTGTAATGAGCCAGTTTGATCCCGACTATATCTTTTGAATTTTTCAAGGCAAATTCGGCAGTCATTTTCGGATCCATATCTTTCTGATTCTGTTCAAACGGACCTCCCCGCATACCTTCGCCGACTATATTCAGAAATGCCAGAACCCTGGTCTGGGATATGTCGATAGTCTGTTTCTTGAATTCAGGAAAAGTTCTCCATCCGGCACAACCAGCATCTACCACAGTTGTAACTCCAACCCTGAAAGTAAAACCGTCAGGGGGAATTGAATTGGGCCCGTTCATATATTGCTGATCCATATTCGTACCGTTAAATACATGTACGTGGATATCGATAAGCCCGGGTGTAACATACAGACCCTTTGCATTAACTACCTGTATCCCTTCCTTCCCATCGATGTTCTTTGCAATAAGGGCAATTTTGCCGTCCTTGACTGCAATATCCATTGGTTCATTGATATTATTTTTAGGATCAATTAAATGACCTCCCTTAATGACAATGTTATAAGTCTGAGCTGAAATTATCCCTGTGGCAGTTAAGCACACAAAAAGCAACAAAAGAAAAATCTTTCTCATATTAACGGTTATTTATTTATTGGTTCATATTATACTATCTCTTTGCCATTTTCCATTCGCGTCCTGGTATATCCACCCTGAAACTCTCTATGTTCCCCTGATCCTGCAGGGAGGATTTGAAAAGGTCAATGATCATTCATTAAATGGATAATCGGGTAAAAACAAATTTAATTAAATTCCCGTAAAAGCCCGTGGAATTAAGGTTTTTTAAGAATTGGGAAAATTAAGGGAAGGAGTTTTACTATTTCACGATACCGGTGAATCCCATGAAGGCAAGAGCCAGAATTCCTGCTGTTATAAGAGATATGGGAACTCCTTTCATAGCTTTTGGTAAATCAGCCAGTTCAAGCTGCTCCCTTATCCCGGCAAGAATAACGAGGGCAAGTCCGAAACCAATAGCATTTGATGCTCCGAACACTACTCCCTCAATAAGATTATAATCTTTTTTAATGACTAGTATTGCAACCCCGAGCACCGCGCAGTTAGTTGTAATTAAGGGTAAAAATATCCCCAGGGCCTGATAGAGTGACTGGCTTACCTTCTTAAGTATGATTTCCACCATTTGTACCAGTGAAGCAATAACCAGTATGTAGGTGATTGTCTGCATGAAACCTATTCCCAGCGGTACCAGGACATAAATATAGATAATGTAGGTAACCATGGTAGCCAGTACCATTACAAATGCTACTGCACCGGTCATTCCCACAGCAGTAGTTACCTTATTGGAGACTCCGAGGAATGGGCATATTCCGAGGAATTGAGCCAGTACTATATTATTAATAAATACCGCGGTTATGATTATTAAAATATATTCCATATCTCAACAGTTAAGGTTTTTTAAACTTGCTTACAACTGCTATCATATACCCCAGAGCAATAAATGCTCCCGGTGCCAGAATAAAAACGAGAATTCCGTCGCCATCAATAAATTTGTAATCAAAAATTGCACCGCTTCCTGCTATTTCGCGGAAAGCTCCCAGAATGCCCAGGGCAAAGGTGAATCCCAGGCCCATCCCTGACCCGTCAATGAATGACGATAATACACTGTTTTTGCTTGCAAAAGCTTCGGCTCTTCCAAGAACAATGCAGTTCACAACAATAAGAGGAATGAATATTCCAAGTTTTTCATAAAGGGCAGGCACATAAGCCTGCATGAGAAGATCCACTATCGTGACGAATGAGGCTATAATCACAACAAATGCAGGTATTCTCACCTTATAGGGAATGAGATCAGAAAGCAATGAAACCACTACATTTGATCCTATAAGTACAAATGTAGTTGCAACACCCATGCCCAGACCATTTAATGCCGATGAGGTAGTTGCCAGAGCAGGGCAGCAGCCCAGCACGAGCACCAGGATAGGATTTTCTTTGATAAAACCTTTTGTGAAATTATTTAACTGGTTCATGAATCTCTCCTTTCTGTAAAGTGTTATATGCACGCTGAACAGCATCGCAAAATGCCCTTGAGCTTATCGTTGCTGCGGTAATCGCATCAACAGGTCCTCCGTCTTTCCGGACTTTCAGACTAAAATCTGCCGGATTTTTTTCTGTGAACTGATCTTTAAACTTCGGTTCCGCCATTTTAGTGCCGAGTCCTGGAGTTTCCTTGTGAGCAAGTATTGTAATGTTAACTATTGATCCGTCGGGTCTGAAACCTGCCATGAGAGTTATATTTCCGCTGAATCCATTGTTTGTATAGGTTGAAACAGCGTATCCCACAATCAGACTGTCCTGCTTAGCGGGGAAGATATCAAGGCTGTCACCTTCACCGGTTGGCAGCCTGAACATATCATTATAAGGATTATTGTTGAATTCAGGCACAACCTGTTTTATTGCATCCACCTTCTTCTTCAGGATCGAAAGTTCAATTGGTTCCTTAGTAAACTCATATACAAACCCGAGGCAGGCTGATGCAACAAGGGCGATCAGGGAAAGCGACAGGACCATATTCTTAAAAGTGGATTCGGTCTTAGCCATTTTTTACCTCCTCTCCAAACCTCTTTGGTTTAATATATGTATTCATAAGCGGAACAAAAGCATTCATGATCAGGATTGCAAATGAGACGCCTTCCGGATAAGCGCCCCATACCCTTATGATCACAGTCAGGATTCCTATTCCGCATCCATAGATCAGCATTGCAACGGGACTCATCGGTGAGGTTACATAATCAGTAGCCATGAAAATAGCTCCGAGCAATACACCTCCTGCAAGAATATGGAACATGGGATCAGCATTTGACTCCGGATTTATCAGCCATAACAACGCTGTAAAAACAGCAATGCTTCCGATAATTGAAACAGGGATGTGCCAGGTAATTATCTTCTGATATAGCATATATATCATTCCTATAATCAGAGCCAGTGCAGATACTTCCCCGATCGATCCTCCCATATTCCCGAATATCATGTTCGCTGTTGACGGAACCTTTTCCATCAGTTGTGACAACGATTCGCCATTCTTTATTCCCTCCTTGATAATTGACAGGGGTGTAGCCCCTGTGACAGCATCAATATATCCGGTTTTGAACCCCGACGGGACAGGCCAGCTGGTCATCTGTACAGGAAATGAAATCAGCATGAACACTCTTCCTGCCAGTGCCGGATTAAACGGATTATTCCCCAGACCGCCGAAAGTCATTTTGGCAACCCCTATTGCCACCAGACTTCCGATTATTATTACCGGTACGGGAATGTTTGATGGCAGATTCAGAGCCAGGAGTAAACCCGTTACAATAGCTGATCCATCATTAATTGAAAGAGGTTTCCTGAGAATGAATCTCTGTATAAGGTATTCAAATGAAATACATGATATTACCGATGTTGCAGTTACAATAATGGCACCGGTTCCAAAAAAGTAAATTGATGCAAAAAGGGCTGGCATCAATGCAAGTACTACGCCGTACATCAGCTTTTCAGTTGATTCCTTTCCGTGAATATGGGGAGAAGGAGATATGTTAAGCGGATTGCTCATGTAAAGTATATGTTTCTGTTATTTAATATTTCGTTGACGAGCCATTTTTATGACAGTTGATTTTCCCAGTCTTATATAATCGAGCAATGGTCTGTTCGCAGGGCAGGTATAGCTGCAGGAGCCACATTCCATGCAGTCAGTTATCTTTTCTATCTCAGCTCTCTCAAACAGACCCCTGGCAGACAGATTAGCCAGGAGATATGGTTCAAGGTTCAGTGCACATGCAGAAATGCATTTGGCACATCTTATGCAAGGTTTTAACTCCGGTCTTATTGATTCATCTGATGGAAAGAGGATTATTCCGGAAGTTCCTTTTACAACGGGAACTTCGGTATTATTCAAGGCTTTACCCATCATTGGCCCGCCGTTTACTATCTTTCCTGTATCATCGGGCATGCCTCCTGCTGCCTCAATAAGATGTCTGACCGCTGTACCTGTTCTGACCAGGTAATTTCCGGGGTTCGTCACTGACTTACCTGTGATTGTCACTACCCTTTCAAAAAGTGGTTTGTTTTTCTGCACAGCCTCATAAACAGCATAGGCTGTTCCGACATTATGAACAACAGCTCCTACATCTAAAGGAAGACGGCCGGATGGTACCTCCCTGTTTATAAGTGCTTTAATAAGCTGTTTTTCAGCACCCTGCGGATACTTCACAGCCAAGGGATATACTGTGATACCTTTATAATCTGATGAGAGTCTTGTAAGATGGGCTATAGCATCGGATTTATTGTTTTCGATTCCAATCATTGCCTGTTCAACTCCAAGAGCCTTCATCAGAATGGAAATACCGACAAGTATCTCTTCTCCCTTCTCCAGCATAAGACGATGATCTGAAGTCAGATAAGGTTCACATTCAACGCCGTTTATAATGAGTAGATTACACTTCTTTCCTGTGGGAACCGTTAGTTTTACATGCGAAGGAAATGTTGCTCCGCCCAGCCCGACAATGCCGGATTCCCTGCATTTCTCCGTTATCTCCTCAGGTTTGAGGTTGATATCCCTGACCAGCTCAGAGCTTCTGTCAATCGTATCAACCCACTCATCTCCTGCTACATCAATGAATACAGCAGTCTGCCTGTAACCCGTAGTATCAATAATTGTATCAATCTTACTGATATTCCCGGATACTGAGGAATGAATATTGGATGATACAAATCCATTGATTGAGGCAATAAGCTGGCCTGTTTTAACTGAATCTCCCTTATTTACCAATAAAGACGCCGGTGCCCCTATATGCTGGGATACCATAATTGCAACAGTTTGCGGTAAAGGAAGTTGCTTTATCGGAGAACCTGAAGTGAGCTTGAATTCCGGCGGGTGGATGCCTCCAAGGGGAAATGTTTTCAGCACTTTTTTACTGGTTTTAATTTTTTAAATCTGTTCAATTGCTGACCGCCTCCGCCTGTACCTCAATTTTTGGCTTTTTCGGCGGAAAGTTGATTTCAATTATTGAATTTGTAGGACATTCCGAAACACATTTTCTGCAGAAAGTACATTTCGTGGCATCGATGTATGCAAGATTTTTTTCAATCACAATTGCATCAAATTCACAAACTTTGAAACATTTACTGCAGGCAATGCATGCCACTTTGCAGGCTTTTCTTGCGGGCCCGCCCTTATCGCAATTTGAGCAGGCTACGTATATCTTCCTGTCTTTCTTTGCTTTTTTTCGGAGTTCGATAAGTTTTCTGGGGCATGCCTTTACGCAGGCTCCACATGCTGTACAGTTATCATCAATTATAACCGGAAGTTTTGTTACAGGATCCATGTGCATTGCTTCAAACTGACATGCCCTTACACAATCACCATTTCCCAGACATCCATAGCTGCAATCAGTCTCACCTATATAAAGACTGTGTTGTATCCTGCAATCAGCAACTCCGTCATAAACTGAAGTAAATGGCCTGAATTCAGGAGTCCCGTTACAAAGCAACACGGCTACCAGCGGATCCACTTTTACCGGAACCTTACCCAATATTCCTGCAGCAGCATCCATTACTGTACTTCCGCCTACAGGGCAGTTTAATCCATCGAAAGTCTCAGCTGAAACCAGTACTTCAGCAAAATTCCGGCACCCGGCGAATCCGCATCCTCCACAATTGGCTGCGGGAAGAATTGCCTGAACATCATCTATTCTCGGATCCTCATAAACCTTAAACCTCTGTGCAACAAAATACAGGATGACAGCTGAAATTACAGCCAGAATGCTGAGACTTATGATCGTTATGACTACAGTTGGGCTCATTAATTAAACTTTTATTGAAAAAACAAACTTGTCATTTATCTTCTTTCTGAAAAAAAAGAGAATCAGATAATATGGAATCAATGACGCAATTGAGAGCACACCGGAAAGAAGTTCAGGATACCTGAGTGTTACCATTATTCCAAGAGATGTGACAACCAGTATTAGTGGCAGAAGATAACCAAGGAATAAAGCTGTGAACCCGGTCGATTGTTTCATTACAACAGTAACAGTCTCACCTTCACATACATTATAATTGCCTTTTACCACAACTAATTTCTCTTCTTTTCCCGAGAGTGAACAAATACCCTTAGCATGACAACCGGCACATGCTGATTCTGATGAAATAATTACAGTAACAGATTCATTATCGGATTTCTGTACAATACCTGTATGATTTATTGTATTTGTTCTTTCTGAATCTTTCATTTTTGAATTAAAAATATCAATTGACAAATATAGAATTGTGCAAAAAACAGAGCCTGCTTTTTGTCAGTTTTTATAGAAATCTGACTATTTATTATGATTTTAAATAAGGATGACTAGCTTATCTTGCTCCAGGACTGTTTTTTGCTGAACAATCTTTCGAGTTCTGCTTTTAATAAGCCATTCTGAGGCTCGTCCAGCAGTGGATCTACAGTCAGAATATTTTCAGCTATGCGTCTCACATATTCTATTATCTGGCCATCCTGGCCCAGACTGGCGATTTTCAGATCAAACGGGATCCCGCTCTGCTGAGTTCCTTCGATGTCACCAGGGCCTCTGAGCTGCAGGTCAGTTTCAGCTATTTCAAAGCCGTCACTTGTTTTAATCAATACCTCCAGTCTCTTTGCTGCTTCCCTTGTGAGTTTTTCGGAACTCATGAGGATACAATATGACTGATCAGCCCCCCTGCCTACACGCCCTCTGAGCTGATGCAATTGTGAAAGACCAAAACGCTCAGCACTTTCAATTACCATTACTGATGCATTTGGAATATCAACACCAACCTCGATCACTGTTGTCGCAACAAGAATATGCGCATGACCCTCTTTGAAGAGTTTCATGGATCTCTCCTTATCAGCAGGAGTCATCTTTCCGTGAACAACGCTCAAGCAGTATTTTGGTGAAGGAAATACTCTTGATATAGTATCCCATCCGTCTTCAAGATCCTTGTAATCCATTGTTTCAGACTCCTTTATAAGAGGATAAACGAAATAGATCTGCCTCCCTTCAGCGATCTGGTTCCTTATAAATCCAAAAACCTTATTCCTTTCAGGATCAGTGAAATGCATTGTTTTTACCGGGACTCTTCCGGGAGGCAGTTCATCAATCACTGAAACATCAAGGTCTCCATAAAGTGTCATTGCAAGGGTTCGGGGAATAGGAGTAGCTGTCATAACCAGGATATGGGGCGGATGGAGGTTTTTTTGCCACAGGCGGGCTCTCTGCTCAACGCCGAATCGATGCTGCTCATCAATTATCACCAGTCCGAGGTTGCTGAACCTGACATTTTCTTCTATCAGTGCATGGGTTCCTATCAGAATGTGAAGTGACTTATCCAACAATGATTCGGTGATTGATTTACGTGAGGTTCGTTTTGAAGATCCTGTGAGCAGACAAATTTTTATGTCAATGCCATGAAGCAGCCTGCATATCGTATTATAATGCTGGTTTGCAAGTATCTCTGTCGGTGCCATGATGCATGCCTGGTATCCGTTATCTATAGCAATAAGCATACTCATAAGGGCAACCAGTGTCTTCCCGCTTCCAACATCGCCCTGGAGAAGCCTGTTCATCTGCCTGCCTGATCCCAGATCCTTCCTGATCTCTTTCATTACTCTTTTTTGTGCTTCAGTAAGGGTAAAAGGCAGATTATTGTGATAGAAACTGTTGAAAAATTTGCCGACAGTGCTGAATACGAATCCCTTCAGTTTGAGGTTCCGGTTTGATCTTAATCTTAAAAGATTGAGCTGAATATAAAAAAGCTCATCAAATTTAAGCCGGTATCTCGCTTTTTCAAGTTCTTCAGGATTGGAAGGAAAATGAATCCTGTGAATTGCATCATGCAGATCTATAAGCTTGTACTGCGATACCAGGTAGGAGGGGAGTGTTTCAGGCAGCCTTCCCCTGATCTGCTTCAGCAATGTGCCAATAAGCTTATTTATTGTTTTTGATGTTATAAAATTGTTTTTCAGCTTTTCGGTGGTGCTGTATTGTGCCTGAAGGGCTGAATTCAGCCTTTCAGATGCTTTCCCGCAGGCCTCAATTTCAGGATGGATAATATTTACCATCCCATTGAATACCGAAGGTTTTCCGAAAATAATATATTCAATGCCGGGTGTGTAATTTCCGGTTATCCATTTTGTCCCTTTAAACCATATAAGTTTAATGGTACCTGTTTCATCCTGAAAATCAGCGGTTAATCTTTTGCCCTTACCATGACCTTCGCTATAGTAGCCTTTTATGTGACCTTTGATCTGAACAAATGGAAGATCAGGATCAAGCTCTTCAATTTTGTAAAACCGTGTCCGGTCAATATACTTATACGGGAAATAGTAAAGAAAATCACGAAAGTTAAATACAGATATTTCCTTGTTCAGATGTTCAGCCCTTTTAGGACCTACCCCGGTTAAATATGTTATGTTTGTATCAAGAAATTCCTGTACAATCATCAGGGAAGCTATTAATGAAATGAATCCCGAAATTAAATATTTTTGAGTACCTCTCCTAATATTGTAAGCAGACTGAAATGATTTTTTACAGGGCAGCCTCATATCTCCGATATCTGATTCTGTCAGGCCACAGAAATGGGCATGGAATACATAGTCCGTTTGTATTTGATATTGTTACAAAGATATTCAGGAATAAATCTGATACAGATATTGTCTTGTATATTGAGAAGATCAGAGATAAAATGATTTCCGATACCAGGGTGATCAGAAAAAATGATCTTGGTACAGGATCATTCAGGAATGGACTTGATAAAAACAAAAAAGTGTCAGAAATAGCCCGATATTCATCAGTTCCGGGGAAATACGGGTTTATTCTGTCAGTGATGGCAAAAGAATTTGGTAAACCATGTATAATTGAGTTAGGTACCTCGCTGGGAATAAGTACAATGTACATGGCGATGAGCTCTCCTGAAACCTCAGTTCATACTATTGAGGGATGCAGTGAAACAGCGGATATTGCAGCTGAGAATTTTGATAGGGCCTGTATCGGGAATATCAGGCTGCATAAAGGATCTTTTGATGAAAAGCTGCCGGAGATTCTTGATTCCTGCAATTTGCCCGGACTGGTATTTATCGATGGCAATCACAGGAAAGAACCGCTTCTTAAATATTTCAATATGATAGCTGAAAGATCAGGCAACGGTACTGTGGTAATAATTGATGATATCTCTCTTTCACGGGAGATGGAGCAAGCCTGGCAGGAGATCAAAATCCATTCAAAAGTATCAGTCACCATAGATATTTACAGGATGGGAATTGTTTTTTTCAGGAAAGGGATTAACAGTAATCACTATGTTGTGAGGTATTAACAAAAATTAGGGATTATAAATTCAATATTTAACATATTTAATCTAATTTCGGAAATTCAAATTTTAAGTAGCTATGGATAAAGTAATTGAGATTCATGATATAGTTAAAAATTACCAGGTTGGATCGGTGATTGTGAGGGCTTTACGGTCAGTTTCCGTCAATATTGCCAGAAATGAATATGTGGCTATTATGGGGCCTTCAGGATCCGGTAAATCAACTCTGATGAACCTTCTTGGATGCCTTGATACTCCGTCCAGCGGAAAATATATACTTAATGGTACCGATGTCAGCAAAATGGAAGACGATTATCTTGCAGAGATCAGAAACAAGGAGATTGGTTTTGTATTTCAGACATTTAACCTGCTGCCACGTTACTCAGCACTGGAGAATGTTACTTTGCCTCTGATCTATGCCGGTGTACCGAAAGCAGAAAGAGAAAAAATGGCAGTTGAAACTCTGGAACAGGTAGGACTTGCTGACCGTATGACTCATAAACCCAATGAGTTATCCGGAGGCCAGCGTCAGAGAGTTGCAATTGCAAGGGCGCTCGTGAATAAACCATCCATTATACTTGCCGACGAACCCACCGGTAACCTTGATAGTAAAACATCAGTTGATATTATGGGGTTGCTCGACAACATTCATAATAAAGGTAATACTGTTATAGTAGTTACACACGAAGAGGAAATTGCCAAACATGCTGCACGTATTATCCGTCTTTTCGATGGAGAGATTTCACAGGATATTGTAAATGAAAAGTATGTCAAGGCATGAAGATCTACACACTCACGGGTGATGACGGCACTACATCTCTTGCAGGAGGGAAAAGGGTTCCAAAGTGCTCGCAACGTGTCGAGGCTTACGGATCAGTTGACGAGCTTATAGCATGGATCGGGCTTTTAAGGGATCACAGGGAGAACCACGAAAGGAGGGACCTGCTGATTTATGTTCAGAGTCAGCTGATGTCGTGTGCTGCGGCGCTTGCAACAGACAATGAAAATCCCGGAGCAAAGATTATTTTACCTGAAGCAGGCTGCCTGTCGGTTCTGGAAAATGAAATTGACAGGATGGAGGAGTCTCTGAGCCATCTAAGTAATTTTCTGTTACCCGGAGGTAATTTACTTGTATCTTATTGTCATATAGCCAGGTGTGTCTGCCGAAGAGCAGAGAGAGCTGTTCTTCGGTTAAATGCATCAGAAAAAACGCCTGAAATAGTTACCAGATTCCTTAACCGTCTGTCGGATTATCTTTTCGTACTATCTCGTAAGATCTCATTAGAGCTTGGTAATGAGGAGATTAAATGGATGATTTGATGTGCTGAAAAAGTTAAAACAGAGTATTGCTTTTTACATAAAATAATTTTTATATTTGCAAACTTTGTTTATCGATAACTTAATCAGGAAATTATGTACTGGACACTTGAACTGGCATCAAAACTCGAGGATGCTCCATGGCCTGCCACCAAAGATGAGCTGATTGACTTCGCCATTAGGTCAGGTGCCCCGATGGAAGTGATCGAAAACCTACAGGAAATTGAGGATGAAGGAGATATTTATGAGAGTATAGAAGATATCTGGCCGGATTATCCAAGCAAGGACGATTTTTTCTTCAATGAAGATGAATATTAAAAAGAGGCTGATCTGCGAAATGATCAGCCTCTTTTACTTCCTGAATATATCTTCTTTCTCTTTTGGCCTCAGGCCCTCAAGCCATAAGTTTCCCCTCCTTTTGAAGGAGGGGTGGCCGCAATACGCATATATTTAATATGTTACAATGTGTATATGCGGCCGGGGTGGTTGATGAATCCTAAGCTCGCCCTATAGTTATCCCTGATTTCATCTTTCTGTATTTTTTGATATTCCCCGTGGAGATCTCTGTCAAATTCAATTATTGGAATCAACCACCCCGGCCGGGGAATGAACTTTGTAAACATCAGATAATCAATGGCCCCGGCCACCCCTCCTTGAAAAGGAGGGGAAATTTTTCAAGTCTGATCACCCTCTTTTACTTCCTGAATATATCTTCTTTCTCTTTTGGCCTCAGGGCATCGAGCCATTTGAATCCTGTCAGTCTTGGTTCTTTCCGGCCCAATGGTTCCGGTGGATCAATAAATCCCTCCGGATTAAGTATTTCAATGACATCTGTCACTTTACCCTGATCAATATATATTTCTATATCTGTTGATTTGGATCGGTTAAGTCCCGCCAGTTCCTCTCCGTCAAGTAGATAGTAGATTGATTCTCCGTTTCCTTTTATAATGATCTTGTATATCTCATCATCTTTGAACCAGGCGGTCAGATTATTCCCTTTTATCTGGTTATACCTTAGAGTATCAATCTGTATTGTAACAAATGCAGAATTATAGAGTTCGAGCCTGTCAGTCTGCTGGTTTTTACTGAAAATTGCCATAGAATCTGATGTGAGCTGGTTATCGACTGACCAAATTACCGGATCATGGTACAGTCTTATAACAGTATCCTGGAAAGAAAAGGAAAGTGAGTCGCACTTTGCCTGGATATCTTTGCTGAAAATTCTGCAATTATAGAAGGCTCTCACAAGTCTGTATTCCTTTATAGTATCAGGTACGGTTATCCCGCGCAAGGTGTCAGCATGAAGAAAAAGAGAGTCTCCTTTTGATGAAACCTGGATGAACATCGCCCTGTCGGTAACAAAGTAACTCTCTGGCTGCTTATGATATTCTGCATAATTGCCCATTACAAAGAGATTATTTGTAGTATCTTCAATTGAGACATTTCTGAATCCCTGTCCAAATCCCAGACTGTCATTATAGAACAAAGAATCTCCGCGTAGAATGTTTTGCCTGTTATCTATGAATGCGTTCTTCCAGATAGAGCTGACATCTTTTCTTGTATTGTACCATCCTCTTTCACAATACATGTACAAACTATCTCCTTTTACTTCAGTTGGCCCGGTAAATAGAACAGTTTCAGACCTGGTATTATAGTTCATGGTATCCGAGGTCATCACATAATCGGGATTCACAATTTTAACACTGTCTTTAAAGTGAAAAAGATTCTCATAGACATAATAGATACCGATGGTGCTTGTGAGTGTATTCTCTGCATTTGTTATTCTGCCATGGGTAGTATAATCCACGATCTGGTTTTTTACGTCGAAAGTGATCGCTTCGGTATAGAGATGAGTTTCTTTATCAATTAACTCCACATTCCCCCGGGCAATTGCATTATCGGTTTTCCCGTCATAGAACATATAGTCACCATAAAGATCCAGTGTATCACCCTGTTCAATATGCGCCCTGCTGAAGGCCGTAATCTGCATTTTATCGGGCAGATAATGAGCGCTGTCGCAGGTGAGGGTGCTTTCATTCATCCTGAACTTTACATTGCCTATGATATGATGAACATCTTTGCCTGTCTGCTGATCCCTGATAACGATGTCTTCATCGGCATATATCAGCTCAACTTTCCTTTTGTTCGAACCTGTGCCGCTGCGATCCTGTGCCAGTGCTGATGATGTAATTATTATTGCAATCAGGATGCATAATGTATTCCTGAATGAAAAAATGCTGAAAGTTTTTGTTATGAATTTTATTTCAACCATCCCTTCTGAAGAAAATCGCATGATTTATATTCTTCACTTATTCTTATATAAGTGATCTTAATTTTATCCTGGATCCAATCATCATACTTCTTTTGCCGTTGCTCCATCAATGCAGCATCATAAAGGATCTGGTAATCATCCTTTAAATTAGCCTTATGTGCAGGTATTTCGTTTTCCAGCCTGACTATTCTGAAAACCGGATTATTATCTTCGTCTGTAGTTTTGAAGGGATCAGAGATTTCACCAACCTTAAGCTCCCTTACTTTCATATACATTTCAGTATTTAATTCCTCAAGAGTCAGCCATGATACTCTGTCTGAGGGATTTGGACTAACCAGTTTTCCTCCGTTTATCCTGCTGTCCTTATGTGTTGAGAATCTCAGGGCAGCATCTTCAAATTTAAGACTGTCTTTCCTTATCAGCCTTGCAAGGCTATCGAGTTTTGAAAAGGCTTTTTGTGCCTGGTCGGGCTTAACCTGCGGTCTTATCAGAATATGTCGTGTATTTACCATTTCTCCCCTGCGGTCGATCAGCTGAATAATATGAAAGCCGAATTTTGATTCAACAACCTTCGATACGGTATTTTTCGTAAGGCTGAAAGCTGCATTTGCGTATTCCTTATCAAGTTCGCCCCTGGTCATGTATCCTATTTCACCTCCATTTTTTGCTGATTCCTTGTCTTCCGAATAGAGGATTGCAAGGGTATAGAAACTCTTCCCTTCCAGAATCTGACTTCTGATATCGAGAAGTTTCTGGCGGGCTTCTGCTTTGTTATCCTCATTAGAAGGGGGATCAAGCTGTATTAGTCTGATTTCATATCTTGCAGGTATTACAGGCAGGCTGTCACTATTGAGTGCATTATAAAATCTCTTAACCCCGGAAGGAGTCATTTTCAGGTTTTCAGCGATCTTCGACTGCACTTCCCTTACAACTTCCTGTTCAAGCATCGTCTTTCTTATGTCTCTTCGGATCTCAAGCATACTTTTTTTAAAGTATTCCATAAGCGTTTCCTCGCTTCCCGCTCTTCTGATCGCATCATTCATACGCATGTTCAGTTCACCTTCAATCATATCCTCAGTAACTTCAATACTGTCTATCCTGGCCTGATCAATGAATAGTTTTGAAATTAGCATTTCCTGAAACACATTACACCTTAACTCCTCAATGGGTGTCTTGTTCCCTGATCTTCTGAGATCAGAAATTGTGGCTTCAAGATCCGAAAGATAGATTACCTCGTTACCAACAATAGCTGAAGTTGCTTCAACAAGTGACTGTGACTTCAGAATGGAAATTCCACCGGTAAACAAGCTTAGAACTATGATGCAAAGTACTTTTGTTCTTTTCATTATCAATTTAGTATATCTTAAACCTTTTTTCTTTCAGAGCTTCATTATAGATAGCATTCTCAAGAGATTGAATGAATTCAAATCTTCTGGAATTAATAATAATCCTTTTAATATCATCCCTTACATATTCAAATGGGGCTAACGTTGACCTTAACCTGTAATCCCGTATTGAAATAAAGTATACTGATAAAGTGTCGGCAGATTCAAAAAAAGTATTTCTTTTCAGAAAGTTCTCCTCATTCTGGATTTCCTGCGGCAACTCAAGTGAAACCCTGTCCATCAAAACCCATTCTTCATTAAAGTCATCGAATTTTTCAGCAAACTGGTAGCATAGACTCTCAAGCTTCTGAAGATCACTCTGATTATTGGAGCGGGCCAGATTCTTTATTTTTTCGATATCCGGAGTTTCGGCAGGCAGTTTGATAAAGAGAGCCTTAATAATATTTGAATTAAGAATGAAACTCTTTTCATTGGCTGCATAGTAATTCTCAAGTTCAGCCTCTGTGAGCACAGTATCCATTTTCTCGAGCATCATCTGCCGCTGATACTGATAAATCACCAGGTTGGATCTTGTATCATCCAGCTGTCTGATTATTTCATTCTTTATTTCCTGAGATAAATTCTGTTCAGCCCTCTGCAAAAGGAGTTGACGTTTTGTCCATTTGTTTATATGATTCTGTATCAATGCTATACTGTCAGATTCATTAATTCCTTTTTGGATCAGTTGTGGAAGTTCATCATAATACAGCACAACTTTTCCAACCTCCGCAACAGGGATTCTTTCAGTTGTTTTGATACTATTCCTGCATCCTGAGAAAACAGATATTATTAATATTACAGTAAGAATTCTATTCATTGGAAATCTTCTTCTTAACACTATTAAGTTCAATATTGTCAATTTTAACGGGATATTTTTCCTTTAATTGTCTTAACCAGTCATTCTCCAGCTGTTCCTGATAACCAGGCATCATTTCACCCATGACCTTTTCAAAAGGAAGTGGCACCGGATCAACATTATTCTTTATTACAATAACTGAGGTGTAACCTTTCCATTTGAAAAAGTGTGTACCCTTTTCCCACTTTAAATTGTCGATTTCGTTATCAGATCCGAAATACCATGTGCTGTCTGTGATTTCAAGATTGCGGATTCCCTTTTTATTGAATTTTCCGGCAAGTCTGATATCCACATCTGGTTTACGTGAATACTTATTGTAGGCCGATTCCAGCTGTTTTTCCTTACCGGGCGATTTAAGAGTATAAATCTTTGCCTCAATGCCTTTTTCTGAAAGGTGGTCGAATTTATGATCTTCATAATATTTTATGAGGCCGGCAGAATCATTACTGACCCTGTTCCAAACCTTTTTTCCTGATATTTCAAACAGAAGTATGCCATCATGAAATTCATTCATGAGATATCTGAATTCAGGGTATTTTCTTTCAAGGATACTATTTTCGTAGGTAAGTATATGGTCAGATGACCTTGTTTCCAATGAACTCTGGATAAAGAACAGAGAATCTCTTGTAACAATCATCGAACCTCTCCTTTCAATATAACCGGCAAATTCTTTCGTTGTAAAATGCTGATTGGCAAATGAATATAAATCACCTGAAGGCATGCTGTCCCTGTCGTACTTTTTTAATCCCTGAATTATAAGTGTATCAGTGTTTTCAACGAACCATTTAAATGCCTGATCTTCAATTCTGAACCTGTATTCTTTTTTTAGCTTACTTACCAACTCCTTTTGGCTGATAGAATTAAGATATGACTGGTTTATCTTGCTTTCAAGAAAAGAGCGTGTTTCCTCAAAAGAGCCGGGAGGCCTTTTCCCAAGAAGCTTAATTATATGCCATCCATAAAGTGTTCTTACAGGTCTGGTATAATTCCCTGTATCAGATACTGAAAATGCTGCTTCAGCAAATTCAGTAACCATCTCGCCTGCTCCGAACCAGTTAAGTTCACCGCCTTTTGAAGCTGATTCTTTATGGTCAGAAGATGTTTTTGCAAGTTCGCTGAAAGATGCTCCGTCTTTAAGTTTACTGTATATCGCAGCAATATCTTCTTCCGCTTTTTTTGAAACTTCATCACTTGCACCAGGTGGCATAACTTTCATTATATGGGCTACGTGCACTCTTCCTCTTGATGGCCTTTTATCGGTAACCTTAATTATATGATATCCATACGGTGTCCTTACCGGATAGGATATCCCGCCTTTTTTAAGTGAGTAGGCAGCATCCTCGAAAGGCATTATCATCTGAAATGCAGTAAAATACCCAAGGTTGCCTCCGTTAACCTTAACTGACTGATCATCAGATGTTCCCCGGGCAACCTGTTCAAAAATCTCTCCTTTTGAAATTCTCTCCCTTATGCCAGTTGCTTTTTCCCGGGCAAGAAGCGTATCCTGAGATGCAGGGTCTTGCGGGAGGGCAATCAGTATATGCCATGCATTTATCTCTGAGAGAGTTCTCTGGTAAGCTTTTTTAAGTAATTCTTCTTTTTTGGTGTTATCGGTGAGATAGCTTTGGGCAAGCTGTTTACGGTAGCCGTTAAGCTCATTCCTGAAGGCTCTTGTAGTATCCATTCCTTCATTTATAGCATCTGCTACCTTTAGCTTAAAAATTATGAACTGTTCAAGATACTCATCCACATCAAGTGGTTTCCCCGGCTCCACGCTCTTCTTATACATCCTGATGAACTCACCTGATTGAATTTTTACACCGTTGACAGTCATTAATACTTTATTGTTCAAATCCTGTCCCTGGCAGATTTCAGGCCACAGAAATGCAAAAATGAACAATAAAGATGAACAGATCTTCATCAGAAAAAACGGATACCTGTTATTCAAAAGATTTTCTGCTGTAATTTGGAGATTCTCTGGTAATTGAAACGTCGTGAGGATGACTCTCTATAATACCTGAATTAGTAATTCTCACAAATTTCCCGTCCTTCTTGAGGAGTGCTATATTCTTTGCTCCGAGGTACCCCATTCCTGCCCTCAAACCTCCGGTCATCTGGTAAATTACTTCAGAAAGAGTGCCCTTATATGGTACTCTGGCTGCAATACCTTCAGGTACAAGCTTACTTATATCATCTTCCATATCCTGAAAATAACGGTCTTTTGATCCTTGCTGCATAGCCTCAATTGAGCCCATGCCCCTGTATGCCTTAAATTTTCTGCCATTATAAATAATAGTATCTCCCGGCGATTCCTCAACGCCGGCAAACAATGAACCTGCCATTATGCAGTCAGCGCCTGCGGCTATAGCTTTTATTATATCTCCCGAGTACCTTATACCTCCATCGGCTATAACAGGGACACCTGAACCTTCAATAGCTTTAACCACATTGTATATGGCTGATAACTGAGGAACACCAACTCCTGCAATTACCCTGGTAGTGCATATTGAGCCCGGACCAATTCCGACCTTTACGGCATCTGCTCCCTCTTTAATAAGTAACTTTGCAGCTTCAGCTGTGCCAATATTACCTACAACCACATCAATATCAGGGTAGCTTCGCTTAACTTCTCTGAGGATATTTATGACCCCTTTTGAGTGGGCGTGGGCAGTATCAATAACAACGGCATCTACATTTGCATTTATAAGTGCTTCCACCCTCAGCAATGTATCGGAGGCTATCCCAACCGCACCTGCAACCCTTAACCTTCCCATTTCATCCTTGCATGAGCTCGGACGGTCCTTGGTCTTGGTAATGTCTTTATAGGTAATAAGTCCGATGAGCTTACCCTTTTCATCAACCATCGGCAGCTTTTCAATTTTATGCTTCTGAAGGATTCTTGCAGCTGCTTCCAGATTTGTTTGATGATTTGTTGTGATAAGGTTTGTAGTCATCACTTCAGTGATCTTCCTATTACGGTTATTTTCAAACCTCAGGTCCCTGTTAGTTACAATCCCTTTGAGGATCCCGTCCTTATCAATAACCGGAATTCCGCCGATCCTGTATTCGTTCATTAAACTCATAGCTTCACCAACAGTAGAATCGAGCTTTATCGTTATGGGGTCGGTTATCATAACATTTTCAGCCCTCTTAACACGCTTGACCTGAGCAGCCTGCCTTTCTATCGACATGTTTTTATGGATAACGCCAATTCCTCCCTCCCTGGCAATTGCAATTGCAAGCCCTTCCTCAGTTACTGTATCCATTGCTGCTGATACAACAGGTGTGTTCAGCCGGATCTTTCTTGTGAACATTGTACTCAGATTCACCTCCCTTGGAAGCACTTCAGAGTATGAAGGAACAAGAAGCACATCATCAAAAGTTAATCCTTCATATAATATTTTATCATCAGAGAATGACATGATTGTTGGGTTTAGATTTTTTGCTTGCGCAAATTACGAAAAAAAAACAGAACTCTTTAAACATCTCTTTCATTTAACCCTCATAAAAAATTGAATTACAGTTATTACATTTGTACATAGTGCAAAAAGGGTATGAATCTCGAAACATACAGGAATATTTTAGTAAAACACTGGGGTTATACCTCGTTTAAACCTTTGCAGGAGGAGATTATAAAATCTGTTGTCGCAGGAAAGGATACCCTTGGTCTTATGCCTACCGGCGGAGGCAAATCGCTGACATTCCAGGTACCAACCATTGCATCTGAAGGTATCTGCCTGGTAATCACGCCACTTATTGCGCTGATGAAAGACCAGGTAAACCGACTCAACAGTATGGAGATAAAATCTGTTGCCATACATTCAGGAATGTCGGCAGAAGAGATTGAGATAGCGCTCGAGAATTGTATTTATGGCAATTATAAATTTCTATATGTATCTCCGGAAAGAATATCGACCAGCATTTTTCAGTACAAAGTGGCAAGATTCAATCTGTCGCTTGTTGCAATAGATGAAGCTCATTGTATTTCTCAATGGGGATACGACTTCAGACCCTCATATCTTAAGATTGCCTCCCTGCGTGATCATATTCCTGATAATGTACCATTTCTCGCACTGACAGCTACTGCTACTCCTCATGTTATAGAGGATATAATGAACAGACTTGTTTTCAGGGAGAAGAATGTTCTCAGGACCAGTTTCGGGCGAAAAAATATCTCATACCTCGTAAGGAAGGTAGAAGACAAGGGTGTTTATCTGATAAAAACTTTGCTTAAAGTAAAAGGAAGCGGAATAATATATGTCAGAAGCAGAAAGAGATGCCGGGAAGTAGCTGAACTACTTCTGGCAGAAGGGATAAGTGCAGATTACTACCATGCAGGACTGCCCGGTGAAATAAGGGATAAAAAGCAGTCTTCCTGGACCACTGGCGAAACCAGGGTGATAGTATCCACTAATGCTTTCGGGATGGGCATCGACAAAGCAGAAGTAAGATTCGTTATTCACTGGGAAATGCCCGATTCCATTGAAAACTATTTCCAGGAGAGCGGCAGGGCCGGACGCGATGGCAAGGCTGCATTTGCAGTACTTTTGCATTCGCCGTCAGACACAGGCAGGCTAAAGGATTCGTTAAGGAAAAAATTTCCCCCCATTGAAAAAATAAAAGATGTGTATGAGGCTCTCTGCAATTACCTTCAGGTGCCACAGGGATCAGGAAAAGACAACGTATTCGACTTTAACCTATATGATTTCTTATCAAAGTACAGGCTTCCGGCAATTGAAACCTTTAACAGTCTGCAATTTCTGCAGAGGGAAGGCTATATGGAATTCACAGAGGAGATTAATAATCCTTCAAGGGTACATTTTATTGTCAGTCGCGATGACCTTTATAAGTTTCAGGTTGCTAATGAATCATTTGACTCTTTTATCAAGCTCCTGTTGAGATCATATACCGGTATGTTCTCAGAATTTGTTCCGGTGAATGAGGAAACGCTTAGTCTGAAATCAGGAGCAAGCCGTGATACAATTTATCAGTATCTCGTCAAACTCTCTTCCTACAATATCATAAAATATATTCCCGGGAAAAAGAGCGCTCTGGTAATCTTCAGTGAAGAGAGGCTTTTAAGAAAAGCACTGTTTATATCTCCCGAAAACTATCTGCAGGTAAAAGAAAGGTACGAGGTGAGGCTCAGCAGTATGATTGATTATGCGGAATCGGATAATCGCTGCAGGTCCGTTACCCTTCTTGATTATTTTGGTGAGGAATCTGACAGGTGTGGTATCTGCGACGTATGCCGCAAAAGAAATGAGCTGGATCTCAGCAAGTATGAGTTTGACATGATCCTTGAAGAGATAAAGAAAATCCTATCAGCAAAGAGTGTTGATGCTGAAGAGCTTGTCAGGCTGGCAGGTTATCCTGAGGAAAAAACAGTAAATGTAATCCGCTGGCTGCTTGATCACAACAAGCTTCGCAGGGATGATGAGATGAAACTTAAATGGAAAAGCTGAATATCATTTTTTTAACGGAACACCTTCAATCATCAGTTTCTTAAGATCCTCGAGGTAGGTTTGATAAACATCCCCTGGATTTGCATTTTTCTGCTTGCAGATTGAAGCTGCCATACCTACTACTTCTCCCATCATTGCTGTAGTACGCTGAACCCTTACTGTACCAAGAGCTACATGAGTGACACTGATGTTCCTTCCTGCCATGAACATATTTTTGATATTCTTTGAATAGAGGCATCTGTATGGTACAGGGTAAGGTTTGATATCCTGCTGATCAGCTGTTGACCGGAATGGTTCACCTTTAAAATACTCTGACTTTAACGGATAGTGAAGATCAATACTCCAGGTTGTTGTAAAAGATGCATCCGGGTAGCTGACCTGGTTAATGATATCCTGCTCTTTAAGTACAATATCACCGACAAGCCTTCTTGATTCCCGTTTTCCTCCAATATATGCAACCCATGCCAGTTTGTAGCGATCATAAATATTTTTATTTTTACTCTTGTTTTTTACGAAATCCCAGTTACCATAAGTTACCCTCAGAGCGTAATCTCGTATAAATTCTATCTCATCAACCTGGTTTCTGCTCAGACCTGTTTCCCAGTCCCAGTCACCTCTTATTTCCTTATGGGCAGTTTTTTCATCGAATTGAACAGCCCATGGACAATCAGGAAAGGGGGATACTTCCGGAACCTCCTCTGCATACCACTGTACTGAAGTTCCCATTACCAGGTAATCGGGTTTTTCTGGCGCACTTGGTTCTCCTGTTTCATTTCTTCCTTCTCTGCCATCCCTGAATTCTGCCCCTGAAAGATATCCGAGATTTGCATCCCCGGTACAGTCTGCAAAAAGCTTTCCACTGAATTTTGTTTCTTTTCCTGATATTATGTTTTTACCATAAACAGCAGTAATTCGATCTCCATCCTTATCGGCTCTGAAAACATGTGTATTTAGAAATAGAGTTATATTAGGCTCATTTTCAATAACATATCTTTTCCTGTCATCGCCATAATTCGATGCAGGACCTGCATTATGGATCTTCTTTTCAGGATTTTTCGCTATTATTTCAAGGATATTTTTGCTGCGTGGCGAAGCAGGATCCAGATTTGCCTCATAGAGTGTCCAATGGCCAACCGATCCGATTTCATCAACACTTCTGCCCAGATTTTTATATGGCTCCTGGTAAATAAGTCCAGAAAGTCCGACACGAACTTCGGAGCTGTTATTTCCACCTAATACAGGCCTGTTCTGGATCAGGGCCACCTTGCAGCCAAGCCTTGCCGCTGTCAGTGCTGCAGAACAGCCTGCCATTCCGCCACCGACCACAATCAGGTCGAATGATCCTGCATCATCAGGTTCAGTGCCATTCATGGTAAGATTATGCCTCAATTCATTTAAACGAGTATCTTCCTCAGGTGGAATGAACTTAGGGTCAGTAGCAAAGATTATGGCATCGCATCTGCCGTTAAACCCTGTAAGATCATGAATGGAGATAGCGACACTTCCCTTCTTAAGTCTGACTGAACCTCCTGACTGCCAGCTCCATTTAGCCCCTTCCGTGCCAAATACCGTATTGAGCCTGATCCCCGCAATTGATAACTGGAATTTTCCCGGAGCTCCTTCTGCCCCCCATGGCGCTACCCAATCGCGGGTTCTTACCCACACTCTGTATTCATTGTTCGCAGGAATATTTAAAGTGGTTGATGCGTCTTTAACAGGTATACCCAGCCCGTGAGCCAGAATATAGGGTGATCCCATAATATCAATTGACTGCTGGTCGACCACCCAGCCACCCGGATCACTGAAGCTTTCAGCTTCGACAAATATAATATGATCTTTATTCCTGCCTGATGTAATCAGCAGGGAGGTAATCAGGATCAGAATAGCCGAAATCATTCTTTTCATATTTATATTTTTTACCCCTAAATCCCCCCAGGGGGACTTAGAGTATTAATGAGTTTTAGAAGCCCCCCCTGGGGGGATGGGGGGTATTTTAAATCGGAACTGCATTTTTTAGTATATACTTATCCAGGTTGGAAGGAGCAGGGCCGATATAGTGAAAGCATTCCGCCCATTCCAGACCGTATTTTGCTCCGTTGATCCTGTCGGGTTCTAGGACAAACTCTTTTATATAGTTGAAATTTGCTGTTTTGTCATCGTTACCCAGTAGTGGAAGTTTTTTCCCTTCTGAAGCCAGTTTTTTTCTTAGGCGTGAACCGGTATCTCCACCGGGTCCCTGGGTTTTGCAAACAACATTACTTTCAACCTTCTTATACACAAACCTGCTGATATCCACAACCCTGTTTACAATCTGAGGACCCCTGGCATGATAATACATCTCTGTTACTGTATGTGGTTTCACAACCTCAAGCTGTTCTGGATAATCAGTGCTCATTCCTGCCATCCACCTGGCAGCTTCCACTGCCCTGGCTGTTATGTAATGATCAGGATTCTCTTCGTACAACCCCCATGGATCGTATGATATAAGTGTATCAACCTGAAGCAGTCTGAACAGGAAAATTAATCTGCCTTTTATCTCCTGGATGTTGTATTCATCCATCCGGTGATTTGCATAATTAAGGTCATAGGTTTTTTTCAGTCCAAGCACCCTGGCCACTTCAAAATTATCTTTTTCATTATTCAGGAATCTTTCTCCTGTAGTAGCCCCGGCACCGGCAGCTTCATCATTTGAGGTCCTGATAAGATACCCTGTATATCCTTCATAAATAAGCTTGGCGACGGTGCCGGCAGCAAATATCGGAATATCATCACAATGGGGTTGAATTACCGCCAGCACTTTCCCTTTATAAGGTTTATCGTCCCTGACTTTTTCTATTATTACTTCCTCATGCGATAAGGATGGATGTACCGATTGGGGATCAGAAAAACCCATTGAAGCGTATGAAGCAGGTATCATCGCTCCGAGAGCAAGGTTATTTGTTATAAAATTCCGTCTTTTCATTTTAGGCTCTTTTAAGTAATATTAATAATGTGAATTAAGAGTTAAAATATTTATTTAACCACAAAGGCACTCAAAGTATATCACGAAGGCACACAAAGAAAAAATTATATTATAACTCTTTTTATGCCATCAGGCAATCCCGGTCCAAGTGCAGTATGAACCTGAAAAGAACTGTCCAGAATCTTTTTAAATATTTCTTCTATATTCATTTACTGTATTTCCTTTGAGTTACTTTGTGTAATCCTTTTGTTGCCTTTGTGGTTAAAAATATTCAATCCTTTTATTTTTCATCACAATCCATTTTTAATCATCCTCTGCAAAGCAAGCATTTTATCAGACTTATGCCTGTCGCCTGTTGCCTGTCGTCTGCTGAAGCCCGGCTGACCAGAAATTGATCATACCACATCAGGCAACAGGTATGGGGCACGGTATTCACGGCTTAGCATTGCATTTGCTTCATTTTCTCCTTCCCCTTTAAACCTCTCTGCAACAGGATCGAATTCCAGCTGGCGACCAAGTCTGTAGGAGATATTTCCGAGATGTGCGAGTGATGATGCCAGGTGACCGGTTTGAACGGGTCCGTTCTGGAGCGACATATCCCTTGCACGGATAGCTTCAAACCAGTTCTGGAAATGAAGTGTGAGTTCACCGCTTTCAGATCTGGAGGGACCTTTTTCGCGTTTTTCTCCAAGATAGGTCTCATATGTACCATAGCCTTTCACTACCAGATACCCTTTATCTCCATAGAATATGTTTCCAACACCGGCGCCATCTTCAAGATTGGTGCACCAGTTGCGCACCTCAAACTGGATCATTTTCTTCTCCCCGGGATAGTGATAAACTGAAGTCTGAATTTCAGGCACTTCCTTACAGTCATCCCACAGGAATTTTCCACCCATGGAAGTTATCTTTTCCGGAAGTGAGTCGACACCTAAACCCCACATGCAGAGATCTGTTTCATGAATGCCCTGGTTTCCGACATCTCCGTTGCCGTAATTCCAGTGCCAGTGCCAGTTGTAATGAACCAGGTTACGGGTGAAGGGGCGCATGGGAGCGGGGCCGCACCACAGGTCGTAATTGAGCCCCGGAGGTGTCCGGGAAATACCTTTGTCACCGATGTCAGTTCTCCATCTGTAAACAAGCCCGCGTGACATATAAACACGTCCGATCAGTCCATCTTTAATATACTGGATTGCTTCCTTTATTGCTACTGAGCTTCGAAGCTGAACTCCATGCTGTACAATACGGTTATATTTATAGGCTGCCTCGATCATCTTTTTACCTTCGTAAATATTATGAGTTGCAGGTTTTTCCACATAAACATCCTTGCCGGCCTGACAGGCCCATATGGTTTGAAGTGCGTGCCAGTGGTTAGGGGTAGCTAAGGCAACTGCATGAATGGTCTTGTCTTCATATGTTTTTCTGAAATCCTGTTCAATCAGTATCTTTTTCCCATATTTCTTCTCAAATTCTGCGGCCCTTGTCTTAAGTAAGTCCATATCAGGGTCGCATATAACAGCAACTTCCACATTCATCTTCTGTGAAAGCCCCATTATCTCTTCGATATGACCTTGTCCCCGGCCGTTAACACCCAGAACGGCAACACGAATACGGTCATTTGCACCTTTGGCAGTCTGTGGCATAATCCCGGGAGTTATTACTTCTCCGTTGACGAGTGCCGGAGCTATGGCAGCAGCCATCGCGCCACTGACTGTTGTTTTGATAAATGATCTTCTTGATCTGTTCTCTTTGTTTTCCATTGGATTATGTTTTATTACTGATAAATATTTCTTTACAGGTTCTGTTATTTAAATTCACCCGCCATCACTTTTATCTGTTCATCTGACAGGTCGCCCGCTATAACGATTTTATGCTTAAAGGCAATTTTCTCTCCGGGCTGCAGCACTATTTTCACTTCATCAGCCTCTTTGTCAAATGCGCGGCCGCCAAGGTTATTTGTGGCAAATAGACCGTATCCGCGTGCATGAGACCAGGCAGGATAATTAGGATTTCCCGGATGGTCAATTATGGCAATTGTGATTATCTCTCCCTCTTTTACTGCACGCAGAGCCACCCAGCTGCTTCTTTTTCCCCATACATCACCTCCTCTTAATCCCTCTGCGTTCCTGTAAACGCCATTGACCCCTTCGTTATTCAATACCGGCACTTCTGTTACAATGCCGTTTGCATCGAGGAATTTCCCGGGCCTTGTTGCAGGCTCTTCAAATGCCCGGTCGACACGTAATCCCAGCAGTCCTTCCTTGTTTTCTGTGAAGGTTACCACATCACGTGCTGTCAGGGTTGTTGTCCTGTCAATTAATCTTGAATTTTCATTCCCTGAAAAAATAAATGATGTTTCTTCGTCAAGGAGAATCCTCGAGTTATTATCGACCCATTCGGAACTTGTTACCAGAATACCTTTTCCCGGATGCAGTGAAACTATCTTTTTGAATTTTACAGAACCATACCTGTGTTTGACAGAATCGGCTATGGCAAATGAGTTATTCCAGAAGTCGAGACCGTTTACATCGCCGAAGTTAAGCCAGAGTCCTGCATGATGCGGATGGTCAGTTCTTTCAAAGGGCCTCGGATCAAGGGGGTAGCCTCGTGTAATGGGTTTTCCTGAAGCTGTCAGGATAGGATAGAGGACCTGCTTTTCCATGTCGGCGGGATAGATGAAAGCGGTAAAAAGCTTTCCGTCAATGAGTACATCCACCTTTTTGTCCTGTTCATTGTTAATGAATTCT
>MENI01000077.1 GCA_001768195.1 Bacteroidetes bacterium GWA2_40_15
TTGGGGTCGGGGTAAACGAAGAAAATCATTGAAGTTATATGTATGATTCCTGATACTCATTTAACAAATAAAGATTCTGGCCATGAAAACAAGATTCCTGATATTTCTGATTCTCCTTTCAGTTTTAGCATGTAAAAAAGATGAAGAGGAACCTGTTGAAGAGGAGATAATTCCGGATCAGCTTTTAGGTGACACCGATGCGGAATTGCTTCAGAGTGTATTCTTGAGTAGTATTCAGGCTACAACAACCGGTGAAAGGTACAGTGGCTCTATGACTACATATGGGTTTAACCTGGGCAGAGTTGAAAATGTATCCCGTTCTCCGATTCATAGTTTTATGATATCAAGAACAAATCCTGATCCTATTTACTATGCTTATTATTCCCAAAGATATCCCAGAACAATGCCATATGGAAATGACCTTACTTTAAAGGCCCATATAAAAGGCGTCGATCTGGAAGGAGAAGGCATATCGCTTATAATCAGATGTGAAGATAAGAGTTTAGCACCTGTTCAGGTTGTAACTACAGAAGGGAGTGTTAGTATAAAGGGAACTTTTGACTGGACTGCCTATACAGTTGAACTTAAAGATCTGCAAAGCACTGTAGATGTTCTTTACGTTTATCTTAATTATCTTCCGAACACCACAGGGAAAGTATATTTTGACGATATTACTCTGACAAGGACTGAATAGTCCGGATCCCGGTAATAATGGTTTGAAATTGATTAATTGCCCTTAAAATAAGATTGAGGAGAGTATTCAATATGTCATTCTTTAGGGCTGATGATCCAGCCGACAACGTGTGTGGCCATATCTTTGTACCACGACTGTATTTCATCAGCTCCAAATAATAATATTGTGTTATCAGGATCTTGAAGTGCCATCCGCATCATGTGAATACCCCATCCCTTATGGAGAACATATCTCCGGAATTTCAGATTGCCCTTGTTTAAGTACAGATACAACTTAGGATCCTGATTCCTGGGGAACCACCATCCACCGGCAGTCATCTCTCCAACAATTATGTCGGGACGACTATCGTTGTTGATGTCGGTTACCACAAGGCTATGCGGGCAGTAGATCCCGGTATCAATAATTGTTTCTTTCCACAGATCACTTGAATTAACCATATTGCGACAAAATATTCCGACACGACCATCAGGGATCTCTGCATCCGTAGCTATAATATCTACCATTCCATCGCCATCCATATCACCAAGATCGAGCTGGTTCATACCACCGAACCTTTCCTCGTTCACCCAGTCAGGCACTCCTGATACAGAACGGATGATTTTGCGATCCCATTCACTATAGCGGTGAAGCTGCCATAAGTCAGTGGTTGGATCGGCCGGGCATTCTGCCCAGAAGTTGCCACAGACAATATCCTGTCTTCCTTTGCCGGCAATATCACCTGCAACAAGGCCTGATTGAGCGAATTCAGCACCATAAGTACTCATATCTGCAATCAGGTGTTGATTCCATGGTTGATAATAGTCTTCCGGAATCTCATACCAATAGAGGCTTTTGCGATTGACAACAATTACTACACCTCGTACGGTTTTACCCGGGACCTTCATTTCAAACGGCATTATATCATGAAACCCTTCTTCTCCATCCCTCTGCCTGAGATTTCCAATAAAGTGCTCCTTCCATTGAGTCTGACCGCGAATCTCTTCAAACCACAATAAATCTGTCCCCGGCTGTTTGGCTGTCCGGCTAACGATCATCTCATCGATATTGTCATTGTTGATGTCCATTGCACACGCTCCATTCTGATAATTCTCAGGAGTTGGAGGGACAACCTCAATGGTTGGTGCAGAGATTTGTACAGACCATTCCAGAATCCTGTTCCCTGATGCGGCAATCCGTGGTCCGTTAATTCCCCGTCTGTAAATCGCGTTCCCAAAATGTTCACTCCCGGGCTGATTGATCAGCATCGGTTTAATCTTCACGGGAAGTTCAGAATCGGATGCATTTGTTCTAGAAGCAAGCTGATTACAGGCTCCTGTACAGAGACACAACAGGATTAAACTGACTAACCAGAAACGCTGAGCCATTCTGAATTGCCTGATTGAAACTTTTATAAAATTTCTCATGTTATGATCGGGTTTAGAAGATATAATTTCCGGATCATTGTCAAATCGAATTTTCCGGTTAAGCCAACATAACCAGATCAAAGTTATGATAGAATTTCAATATAAGTCAAAAATATTTTACCTGAAATTTTTTGGTTAAAATGAGTTAATTTATACCTGCAATGCAATTGCCTTGACAATTATTGATATTTTTGAGTGATCCGTTTATTCTGATGGTATATGAATAAAGGAAATCAGAAATATTTGTGTAGTTCTGGCATCAGGTAGCTATGAGAATCGTAACATGCCTTCTTCTCTGCTTATTTGCAATATCTGCTCCGGCGCAGTACTATGACTGGCCTGCATGGAGGTATGACCATAACCGTTCAGCATCATCCCCTGAACAACTGGCTGATAAACTCTACCTGCAATGGAAGGTGAAATATTCAGAACGGACACCTGTATGGGATGATCCGCTGAACCAGAACCTGATGCAGTTCGACAGGATCTTTGAACCAATTGTTGCCGGAAACAAGTTATTCCTTGGTTTCAATGACCAGGATAAGGTAATTGCACTTGATTTAAATACAGGTCAGGAGCTCTGGCATTATTATGCCGACGGTCCCGTGCGCTTGCCGGTAACGGCCAATAAAGGAAAGCTCTATTTCATAAGCGATGACGGTTTCTGCTACTGTCTCAATAGTGATAACGGTTCACTCTTATGGAAGCTTTCTCTTGCTCCGGCCTCAAATAAGCTACTTGGAAATAAACGGCTCATTTCAATGTGGCCCGCAAGAGGCGGCATCGTTATCAAAGATGATATATTGTACACATCAGCAAGCATATTCCCCCTGATGGGAACTTTTATCTATTCTATCAATGCAGAAACCGGTGAAGTGATCTGGAAGAATGAGGGAACCGGAAGCAACTACATCCTGCAGCCCCATAGCTCTCCGGCATTTGCAGATGTAGCTCCACAGGGGAATTTTACGATCAGTGGCAATAAACTGCTTGTAGCAGGAGGACGATCAGTCCCGTCGGCTTTTGATCTGAGAACAGGTGAGCAGCTCTATTACAAACTTGCTGAAAGCGGTAAGACCGGAGGCGCTTTTACCTGCGCAAATGATAAAGTATACTTCAATCATCACAGGGGGAGGATGACATATATGTATGATTCCCAAACAGGTAACAGGATTAAAACAGAAACCGGAGAATATCCTGTTATTGACGGAAATACAATCTACTTTTCGGGAGATGAAATAAGCGCTTCCCTGCTGACTGACAGCAATAACCTTAAATCATTATGGAAATCAGCTATTCCTGCATCCAATGATCTTATTAAATCGGGTAATCGTTTGTATGCAGCCGATAGCAGTGGAATAACCGCAATTGAGATTGCTGATGAAACAGCTGTAATAAAATGGAGGATCCCACTGGAACAGAATATTCAAAGATTAGTAGCTTCAAACGGGAAGCTGATTGCTGTTTCGGATGATGGTGAAATCCTGGTATTCGGAGAAGCCTCTGTTTCGGAAGTTGCCTCTGTTAATAAACCTGAATCTGAGTTGAACAGCGGATCATTATCTGCAAAAGAGATCATAAATACCACAGGTTTAACAAGCGGATACGGAGTTGTCTTCGGAACAGATGATATTAATATGCTTGAGAGCCTCATAGCAAAAACTAATCTTACATTGATAGCTTATGATAGTGATCCGTCAAGAATATTGTATCTGCGGGAATATTTTGACAGACTCGGGGTTAAAGCTGACCGGCTGAGTTTCCTTCATTTTGATCAAACTTTTCCATTACTGCCTCAGTACTTCTCAGCACTTACAGTAATAAATGATTTGAGCTATATCAGGTTTTATGATGCTGATATTTTGAAGAAAGTATATGAATCCACCAGGCCATACGATGGAAAGATATGGATCAAAACCGGCAACAGGGAACGTAAATTACTTACAGCAGCTCTGGAAAATATTGGTTTATACGGATTGGAAAAGAGTGAGAACAGAGGCTCTGTAGTTATTTCCAGAACCGGGGCTCTTGATGGTTCAGCTGAGTGGACACATAACTACGGAGATATCTCGAACACTGTTAAATCGAATGACAGGAGGGTTAAAGCGCCTCTGGGTATATTATGGTTTGGAGGAAATTCCAACCTCGATGTCCTTCCGCGTCATGGCCACGGACCAGGGGAACAGGTAATTGATGGTCACCTTATTATTCAGGGGATGAACAGCATCAGTGCCAGGGATGTTTACACTGGAAGAGTTTTATGGGAGAGGAAATTCGAAAAACTTATAGACGATAACATGATGGTCTATTTTGATGAATCCTATGATGGAGAGAATCCACTTGATACCAAATATAATCAGGAGCACATTCCCGGATCAAATTCCAGGGGAACAAATTTCATTGCAACAAAGGAATATGTTTATGTTATTGAAGGAAACAGGTGCCACCTGATCAGTATCGACTCTGGTGATCTTATAAAGACATTTGCAACAGGAGATTCCGCAACGAAGAAACTGGGTTATATCGGGGTTTATGATAACTATCTGATCCTTGGTAATAATTTTCCCGATTTTCCTGAAATCAGGGATCCTGATGAGAAGGTGGAGAATCCTGCTTTCAGCAATTTTGATATTGCTGCAAGCCGTGAGTTAATAATCCTGGATAGATTCAGCGGTAACAGGATCTGGAGCATAAAAGCAAATCACGGATTCATCCACAATTCGGTGATCTGCGGCGACGGACTACTCTTTTGCCTCGATAAGCTCCCGCAGAACCTGGAAACGAAACTAAAGCGAAGAGGGGAACCACTTCCATTGGGCTCAAGACTGGTTTACATAGACATAAAGACAGGTAAAATAACTCACCAGGAGAAAAATGACATCTTTGGAACCTGGCTTGGCTATTCTTCCGGCCATAAGTTTCTTTTGCAGGCTACCCGTCCTTCGCGCGATATGCTGACAGGGGAGTATGGAAACAGAATGATTGTGTACAATGTAAACACCAGGGAAATGGTGTGGGACCGTGATATAAAATATGCCAATCCGCCAATAATCCATGGTGACAAAATTTATACGGAAGGAGAGGGTTTCAGTCTGCTCACAGGGGATCCGATAATTGAAAAGGACCCTTTGACGGGGGAAGATAAAAAATGGAGCTATAAAAGAGAGTATGGATGCGGTATAATTGTTGCAAGTGAATATCTTCTTACATTCAGGTCAGCTTCTGCCGGGTTTATCAACCTTGATTTATTTGACGGTACAGGTAGCCTGGGTGGCTGGAAATCAGGATGTTCGACTAACCTTATTGTTGCAGACGGCGTTCTGAATTCACCCGATTATACAAGGACATGCCAGTGCCCCTACCAGAACCAGACATCACTTGCTCTTGTCAATATGCCATGGATGACATACTGGGCAAACAGCAATTATAAATGGAGCGGAAAGCAGATAAAGCAGCTGGGCCTGAACCTCAATGCCCCTGGAGACAGGACAGCTGATAATAATACTCTCTGGCTCGAATACCCTGTTGCCGGTGGAGCTTCACCTGATATTCCCGTAAAAATAGATTCTGCTGACTATTTTGAGATAAGAAAAGATCCTATATCAGTGATTTCTGAAAGTTCACCATGGATAAGCTCCAGTGCAATCGGAGGAATAAGATCTCTGGAGATAACTTTGTCAAAAGATCATCAATCTGCTGAAACAACATATAAAGTCAGCCTCTATTTTTCCGAGCTTGAAAACAAAAAGCAGGGAGAACGTGTGTTTGATGTCATAATACAGAATTATAAGGTTCTCGATGACTTTGATATTGTAAATGAAACCGGCAGGGTCAATAAAGAGATTATCAAAACATTCACAGGCATTACTGCCGGTAAAACTCTGACTATTGAAATGCATCCTGAAAAGGGAAATACTATATTGTCAGGCATAGAGCTTACACAGGAGACTACCCCGCAAAAACAAATAAGCTTAAGATGAAAGCTGTATATTACAGGACAATAATTTTAGCATCACTTATCTGTCTGGCCTGCACAACAAGGGTCTCCGAATGGGTGTTGCTGAATGCCCTGCCGGATCAGTATACCCTCATCTATTTCCATAAAAATCCGGTTACCGAGACGGTAAAAAAGCAGAACAAAGAGGTTGTTGACGGGATGAAAACTGCAAATATCCATTTCAAAACAGTAGCCCGTAATGATGTCAGCGAATCCTGGTATGGATTATATTATGAAGAGAGGCTCTTTATTCGTTTCAAAACACTCCCTGAAACAAAGAATATTATCAGCTCTCCTTTACGTGAAAAAATTTCATCAGAGCTGATGTCAGGAAAACTTTGCGTGATGGTATATCTGCTGACCGATAATAGAGAAAAGGATGACACTGGCCGAAAAACATTGCAAAAGGCACTTGGAGCTTCTCCATTCGGAAGTATCATTTCAGTTGTTGAACTGAGCAGAAACAGTAAGGAAGAGAGCATTTTTGCTTCTTTACTTCTAAATGTTGAAGATGATCTTAAGGATATCCGCGAACCAATGTTATTCGGTGTTTTTGGCAGATTCAAAGCACTGGAACCGTTGTTGGGCAAAGGCATCACAGAGGAGAATATTAATCTGATGATTGATTATCTGACTTCAGAGTGCAGCTGCCTGATTAAAGACGATCTGCCGGGAACAGACATTCTGTTCAATGGTAATTGGGATAATCCGGCTCCTGCCCTTCTGAATACAATAATTGACTCTAATCCGGCACTTGGCTTGTAATGCAGAACGATACAATATCATACGACACACTCGACAGCAGACCTCTGCCCAAATGGCTGACTGACCAGAAGTCAGGAGTAAATACAATTCAGCCGCAGAAGATTACAATGAAGGAGGATAATTCGTTAAAAATTTCTTTTATTGCAACAACAATTATTATTTTGGTTGCAGTTTCATTTTTAACATTTTACATTCTCAGAAAGCATAAGGATCAGGCATGATAAAAACATCAAAACTTGTAATAAAAGAGCTCCTTTACAGGAGGATCAGTTCAATAATAATCCTTTTCACAGCTATCGTGGCAAGTGCAGTCTCTGTTGCTGTTTATACTTTAAGCAAGGCAAGCGAAAACGAAACCCGGAAAATAATGCGCGAACAGGGTCTCAATCTTTACATTTTCCCGAAGGGCACAAACCTTATTGATTTTTATTCTGTAAACAATACCGGAACATTTCCCGACAATTATGTGGATGTGCTTGCAGAATCAAAAACATTTGATGCTGTAAGACATTTAACAGGCATTTTGCAGATAAAGTATCCCGACTGGAAGGATGCAAACGGATCGACTCATCAAATAGTTCTTTTCGGATACAAAGACGAAGCTCAGCAGAAGTATCTGCCTCAACAGGAAATCATGGGATTTGATGTAAAGAAAGGAACTGTTCAGGTTGGAGCTCTGATTGCGAAGAATATAAAACCCGATGCTCCTTTCATCATAACCGGAGTCGATGGAGAACAATACAGTTTTAAGGTCGATAAACGTCTCGAAGAGGGAAGAGGGATAATGGACCAGGGAGTTTCGTTTTACCTTGAGGATCTTCAGCAGGTGCTTGGAATGCAGGGAAAGATCAATAAGATCGAGGCATTGGGCTGCGTTTGCAAGGATGGAAGGATAAAAAATGCCAGGAACCAGGTCCAGGCAATATTCTCTGATCTGGAAGTTACCGAATTGAGCAGCATCGCTGATGCACGCGAAAATCAAAGGGAGATGATGAATAAGTATGGCGCATTTATCATTCCCTTTATTATAATTTCTTCCTTACTAATAACAGGACTTCTGTTTTATCAGAATGTTAATACGAGAAAAGGAGAAATCGGACTGTTAAAAGCAATGGGGAACAGTACTTTCAAAATTATGTTCCTGTTTCTCTTAAAGGCATTTATACTCGGATTAACCGGAAGCATTATTGGTTTCTTCGCCGGCAGCTGGATTGCAGAATATTTTGGCACGGAGATATTCAGGTTCACAGCTTTAAGTATAAAACCGCTGTGGTCCCTGTTTTATTATACTATCATAATTTTCCCGCTTCTGTGGATGATCAGCAGCTGGATACCTGCACTGCTTGCAACACAGGTTGATGCTGCGAAAACACTTAGTCAGGAGTAAGGCAGGGGGCAATGAACAAAGAGCAAAATGGCTTTAAGTTCCCCTCTTGGGAGGGGCCAGGGGTGGGTTATTCAAGGTTAAAGAAAATCAAAAGAAATAAGAATGCTGGAAATCAATAATATATCAAAAACTTACAAGAAAGGCCCTGAGGAGTTTATAGCATTGAAAGATGTGACCCTGAAGATTGAAAAGGGTGAATATATTGTTGTTTCAGGTGCAAGCGGAGCCGGTAAATCAACACTCCTATATGCTCTTGGCGGTCTTATTCATCCGGAGAAAGGTGAGGTTTTATATAACGGAACAGATATCTATAAGCAGAACAGCAGTCTGACTGATAAATACAGAAAGAACCATATCGGATTTATGTTCCAGCAATTTCATCTTATGCCCTACCTGACTCTCCTTGAAAATATCAGGCTTTCCTGCAGGAATAAACAACAATTGGGATCAATTGACAATTATCTTGATAAATGCTCACTTTCAGCTTTGAAAAATAAGTATCCATCGGAACTGAGTGTGGGAGAAAAGCAGAGAACTGCTTTTATCAGGGCAATAGTATCTGATCCCGTTATTCTGCTAGCTGATGAGCCGACAGGAAATCTTGATCCTGAGAACAGCAAAATTCTTATGTCCCTTATTGATGATTTTCATAAGAGCGGAGGAACTGTTTTACTGGTTTCGCATGATCCTCTCGCAGCAAAATATGCTGACAGGAACATAATTCTCGAAAAAGGCAGACTCAGGGACTAAAGTCCCGGTTGGGAAGAGAACTCTACATCGGGCTGTTGAAAAAGTCCATTTCTACCCCCAAACCCCCCAAGGGGCATAGCCGTCAAGCTAAGAGTAGTAATATTGATACAGAGATCAGATGAAGTCAGATGAAGTTTCCCCTCCTTTTGAAGGAGGGGAAACTTTAATGACCAAACTACATCTCAATATTTTAATCCGTTTGCCTTTATTGATCTACCATGTAATTCCTTTCTCAGACTCCTTAACTTGACGGCTATGCCCCAAGGGGGGCTTTATAACTTACTGGATTTCAATAAGTCTCCCCTTCGCCTTCGCGTAGCCGCTTCGGCGGAGCAAGGCTGGGGGATTTAGGTGTGAATTAGAGGAGGTCAACTTTTTCAACAGCCCCCAATTGAGTCACTTTTCAGGATTACAGTAAAGATATTCAATTGCCGTTGGCTTTAGCCAACGGATTGCAAATCAGCTTACAACAAGGGCTTTAGCCCAATGATTAAAATTGTATCTGTATTCCGCCGTAAAAATTCCTCGGCAAACCCGGATAGTAATACCGTGGCTCAACATTATTGAACCCAATTGCATTAACAATCAGCATCGAAGCGTAGTGAGTGTCTGAAAGATTATTAATGCCAACATAAAACTGGAAAGGGAATCTCTTATTTTGAAAAAACTGAGAGTTTATTTTAATGTTACTTAAAAAATATCCCGGATAGTCGAGGGAGTTACTATCATTCAGATACTGCTTTCCGGTATATTGTAAATGAGTACTGATCTCCAGCATCGGAAGTGCTGCCCACCTGAACTGCAGAGCCACCGAATGATGGGGTATACCCGGAAGAATATTTCCGTCATAATTATTGCCTCCATCAGTGAATTCAATGAACCGGTTGATTGAACCTGTATAACTAATGTCCGCCAGCAGCCTGCCCGGAAAACTGCCATAATCAAACACTTTCGAATGAAATGACAGTTCAAAACCCTGGTGGCGCGACTTGCCGGCATTCATCCCGGTAAAAATGTCCTCGGCAACCCTTTTTGTAACTAACAGATCCTTAAGCTCTATCCAGTAAAGGGCAGCATCGATCCCGATTTTTCTATCCAGCACATTAAACCTCGCTCCAACTTCATACTGCATCCCCTGCTCGGGCCTGATATCGGGATTTACATCTCCTTCAGGTAAAAGAGTCTCCTCAGGAGAGGGAAGAGAAAATCCATGTCCGATAGAACCATAAACTGCAAGAATATCTCCCGGAGCGTAGTTGATCCCAAGACGTGGTGAAACGATAAGGGGAAATTCACGGCTGCCCGACTGATCCCCATTGGCCGGATATAGATCTGTCAACCTGTATGAAACATGATTCAAAGCTCCTGCCAGTGAAATGTTAAGTTCCGGAACAGGTTTATAATACATTATCCCGAAAACATTAAGATGTCTCCGGTTTTCGCTGTTCTCATTAAGAAGAGTATTGTCTCTGTCGAGTTTCCATTTATACTGCTCTGCAATATATTCTACTCCACCTGTAAATTCACTCTTCTTTGTTCTATAACTTAGCTTGCCACGGATTCCTACGCTCATCGACTGGTCATCGAGATTATTGAACGGACGCCTTTCATAGTTATCATTCAGCTTACCGAATAATGTTAAGTTGCTGGTGATCCGGCCGGATATTTTATTTGTTAATGAAATAGCTGACACACCTCTGTAATAATCTTTATAACCGCCGATTGCTTTCCAGGCAGGAGCTGCTGACTCAGGATTTTCTTCGAACATTGTCTTACCCAGTGAGCTTGGTATGCCTCCATTTACATCAATAAAAAGAAATGTTGCATTAACCGACCAGGTTGGCTGGATCCAACGGGCAGTGGACAGCAATGTTGTCCGACTGTACTGGTTGTTCTCACGGTAACCTTCGGAATTCAGATGACTGAGATTTCCCCACAATCTTGCCTTTCCGCTGTTGACAGTTCCCGAGAGATGTGCTTTAAGGGTATTAAAACTTCCGTACTGTATGCCCGGGTTCGCCTCATTTTCTGTTCTTTCCGGTGTGTACATATTGATGCTTCCTCCTAGCCCTGAACCATAGAGAGCGGATGAAGGTCCCTTTATCACCTCTATCTTTTCAAGGCTGTTCAGATCGATCTCTTCTGGAGTTGAAACACCATCAGCGGATGTCAGGGGTATCTCATTCAGGTACGACCTGATCCTGTTGGTATTGTAGGGTGTCCTGCTTCCCATGCCCCTGATAACGATCCTGTTTGTCAGGAAAGTTCCTGTCTGCATGGTTATACCGGGAAGTGTGTTCAGGGTTGCAGCCAGGTTTGTCGCATCTGCAAGATTCAGATTATCTGTTCTTAAAACTGAGATGCTGCCGGGAATATTACGGAGCTTCCCGCTTGTCCTGTATGCAACAACACTTACATCACTCAGTATCCATATTGAATCAGGACTCTGGATTGGTGTAATGGTTTTTTCACTTTCCTGCGAATATGCATTCAGGAAAAAAAGTGCAAGCAGGATGACAAGAGCACCCTTGTGAGATCCGGTCATTAAAGGAGATGGTTTGAATTTGTTATTCCACCGGCATCAGCCGGACTATCTTTCCGGGATTCTCGATAGCAACATATACATAACCGTCAGGGCTCATGACCACGTTCCGGACCCGGCCAATCCCTTCCAGCAGTTTTTCGCGATGCATTACGGAATGGCCGTTTAACACTACCCTCTCGAGATATTGGAAACTAAGTGATCCTATCAGCAGATTGTTGCTCCATTTTTTATACCTGTCGCCGGTCACAAATGTCATACCACAAGGCCCGATCGATGGTATCCAGTAGAAGTTTGGCTGTTCCAATCCTTCTTTCTCGGTGAGAGGGGTAAGAACTGTACCATCATAGTTAATTCCATAACAGATTACAGGCCAGCCATAGTTTAATCCTGGTTTAACCTGGTTCAGTTCGTCACCTCCTTTTGGGCCATGTTCAGAAATCCAGAGTTCTCCTGTGACGGGATGAAAGCATGTTCCCTGCGGATTCCGGTGGCCATAGCTGTATATTGAAGGAATTGCACCGGGAGTATTAACAAACGGATTGTCTGCAGGAATTGTACCATCGTCATTAAGGCGATGCATTTTCCCGTTCGTATTATCCAGCTTCTGAGGAAAATCAAAATGTTGTCCGCGGTCACCGTTCCCGAAAAAGATATGACCTTTGCCGTCAAAAGCTATTTTTATTCCAAAGTGATAATTACGCTCTGTTTCAGGATTGCCTTTATAAACAGGCTGCTGGTCCACCAGTTTATTTCCCTTGAACCTGGCTCTGAGAATGGCTGTATTACTAAAACTTTTCTCTCCCTCTTTTCGCAAAGATGAGTAGGAAATGTATATCCATCCATTATTTTTATAATCGGGGTGCAAAGCAATATCAAGCAACCCCCCCTGCCCTGAAGCCATAATAGGAGGCAACCCTTCTATCGGAGGAGAAAGTTTTCCTTTTGAAAAACGGTGAAGTGTACCTGATCTTTCAGAAATCAGCAGGTCGCCATCGGGAAGGAATGCAAGTCCCCATGGAACCCTTAGCCCTGTTACCACAGTATCAACCACAAATCGCTGAACCTCCGATTCAGTAATTCCACCCGGCAATACAGCAGACTTAAGCAGACTTTTATCTTCAGGAACTCCCTTTTTCACATATGCAGCCAGCGCATCTATTTCAGGATCTGAAAAGGTTTTCTGAAAAGAAGGCATCCCTGCTTTTTCCAGTCCGAACTTTATGCTGTTGAATGCAAGAATATTGCCCTTTTCCTCCATCCATGCCCTGGCTGCAAATTTTTCCAGGTTGGCTCCATGGCAGCCTGAACAGAAATTCTGATAATTCATGGCAGCAGTCCGTTGTTGCTGATAATAAGCTGTATAATCTGAATTACTGAAGGAATACAAGCCAATAAAACCGGCTATAACCAGTATGATGAAGCTTACTGAAATGATTGATCTCTTTTTCATCTTTTGTTGGTGATAAGTGAGTAATATGTTCTAATCAACGAATTAATTACTTGAATTGTTCATTATATATCATTATCTACTTTACTACCAATGAATCAGCAATTCTTAGGAGCCTTCCATCATTGTAGATAGTCCATCCCTTACCTGTGGGATCATTTGGAAAATAACTTTCGAAGGTGGTACGGGTTGCGAGGATTGCAGGCTCAGAAAGTCCCTCAGAAAAATCCTTCATGCTTAAACCGATTTCTGACAGACTTGACGAGTATTTTTTATTCTTCGCATAATACTCATTTTCTGCATAATAAATAAGCCTTAATGCCCACTTCAGATCCCGGTCATTATCAGGGACAAAAGCCTCTTCACCGGCTCCGGCTGTAAGTGATGAAAACTGAAGGTAACCCCACATCTCAGGCATGTGCATATTTATGCGGCCCTGAGGCGACCATACCCAGTTCTCTTCAGGGAATGGTCTGCCTGTGTCAGGATTGATATCCTTGACATAAGTACTGTTCTCAATATGAGTTCTCCATTCCACTCTTGAAAAGCCAAGCCTCCAGTGGTCTCCCGGTTTTGGCAGCTGTCTTCCAATCGAACATTCACTCATTACAATAAGAGGTATAACTATCTCTACTGTCCATCCTTTGTCCTCGTCAGCCGGATTGTTTATTGTACCCTCAATGTGTACCCCGACCTTCAGTCCGGCAATGTCCCAGCCAAATACAGCAGGACCCCCATCGCGGTATGGCTTAAGTAACAAAAGATCCCAGGGTGTGCCAAATGCATTAACTTCGAGTTCATAATAGGCATGTGTGTCTCCGTCAGGATCAATGAATATTTCAAAGTCATTGTCGATGAATATTATTGTATCTCTTTGCCTGAGGTTTGCCCAGACATGCGGTTCCTCAAGTTCTGCAGCAAAATAGATATTGGTGTCATCCCAGAGGACCTTTGCTCGGGTCTTAAACCAGGGATCTGGCTTTTTCGGACCCTCAATATCACGAAAGTAGGTGGTCCAGGGAGCTTTGATCCAGGCCTCTTCATCCAGCACACCATCGGGAACTATGGGAGTTGAAGTCCGGTAGGCTACATAGCTTTCAGGCTTTGGTTCAGGTGGAAAGCGGTCTGCAGCAGTTGAAATTACCGGGACAGAGTGTCTGCATGATGAGAAAATCAATATAAACAATCCAAATAATAAAGGTCTGGTAAGCAGTTGAGAGAATTTCTTATCCATAGATTTGGGTTTTTGGAAGAAGGTTGAACATGATTAAAAATATTACCAAACATTAAATTATTTAGCCCCCCTTGGGGGGTTGGGGGTTTAAGATTCAATAAATTTAAGACAATTTGTGCTGAAATCTATTTCAAATAGCATAAATTTATTGTGAATGAAAATAATTAAACCAATCAAAGGAGGATAATACTATGGACAACCCGGGCTTTTCACGTCGTAATTTCCTGTCAGCAGGTTCAGCGCTGGCAGTATCGGCAGTTATACCTTCATCAATAAACAATAAAGGAGATTCCCCTGCCGGGAACTCCCGGGGACTTCTAAATGTGATGGAATTCGGTGCAAAAGGCGATGGTGCAACAGATGATACTCCGGCAATCCAGAAGGCACTCGATACTGCCGGAAAAACATACGGTGCAGTATTTATCCCCGAAGGGAATTTCCTCTGCTCGGAACTCAGAGTTCCTGCAGGAGTAGGTATTCATGGATTACCGGCATGGAGTTACAGGGACGGAATGGGGACTATATTAACTTTGAATGATGAAAAAGCCAAATGTCTCATCAACCTTACCAATGCTTTCGGTGCTTACCTCTTTGGGCTTTGTCTGAAAGGAAAGAACCTCGGTTCTGAAATTCACGGGATACTTATCGATAAGCCTGATTACGGAAAGCAGGAGGATACTCCGCGTATCGATACATGCAGAATAGAAAGATTCAGCGGTGACGGGATTAAACTGGAGAGGATATGGTGCTTTGTTGTACGTCACAGCCATTGCTATGGAAACAAAGGATGCGGTTTAAGGGTACGCGGATGGGATGGCTTCATTCTCGATAACTGGTTTTCGGGAAACGGGAAAGCAGGCTATGCTTCGTACGATGAGAATGCATCGAATACTATTACCGGAAATCGCATTGAATGGAATCGTGAAGGCGGAATAGTCATTTATGGAGGCTCACATTATAATATTACAGGTAACTATATTGACCGGTCGGGACGTTGCGGAATTGCACTTATGAAAGGAAGAGACAGAGGCTGTGAAACAATCGCACTTACCGGAAACGTTATCTACAGAAGTGGAAAGCCTGAATGGGGAAAAGGAGATGATTACGACAGCTCACATGTAAGGATAGAGGGTGCAAAGGGGCTTACATTTATCGGTAATGCACTTAACTCCGGAAGAGATGATGGCGGCCAGGGATCATATTCTCCCGACTTCGGGATGGTTCTGAAGGGTCTTGAGAGTTCAGTTGTAAAAGATAATGTCTCTCACAACGGTGCCATGAAGCAGCTCATTGCCGACCTTGGTGAACATGGAGAAGGTGTCATAATAAAGGATAATGTTGGAACGCTCAGGAAAATATAGAAAATTTACAACCTGAGTTTGAACCGGGTGAAAGGTTGCTGATCCTTCCTGAGGGTAAAACCCTTAAAATGAAAGTTACCTTGCAATCAAATAAATTAACATACTATACGTTAAAATATTATGATAAAAAAAACACTATTTATACTGGCCATTTTTACAGTTATTTACACAGACCTTTTTGCACAACCTTCATCATTCCTGCTGCACGATAACTGGAAAACAAAAAGAGCCACCGATGTACTGGCTGACGGAACGGAAATTACCTCATCCAGCTTCAAACATGAAGGCTGGATAGAAGCAACTGTTCCCGGAACCGTATTGACAACACTTCTCAATAACAAGCAGATACCAGATCCATTCTTCGGAATGAACAATAATCTCATTCCTGATGTACACGATACAGGAAGGGATTATTATACATACTGGTTTTATAACGAGTTTGTGTTACCAGAAATAAAGGAGGATCAGCAGGTATGGATCAGTTTCAGAGGGATAAACTACTTTGCTGATATCTTCCTCAACGGAAAAAGGATAAATACAGATACTCACCAGGGAATGTACCTCAGGGAGAAATACCTGATCACACCTTATCTCAATAAAGGAAAAGAAAACAGGCTTGCGGTATGGGTGGCACCGCCCGATCCTGTCGGAAATCCCAATGGGGGACAGGGAGGAGACGGAACAATAGGACGAAACGTAACCATGCAGTTCACAGCCGGATGGGACTGGATTTGCCCGGTCCGCGATCGCAATACAGGAATATGGGATCAGGTAAAAATAGAAATAACAGGTACTGTGGATCTTCGCGATCCTTTCGTTGAGATGAGAGTGCCCGGAGTCAGAGAACCCGGTGCAAAACAACAACCGGCTTACCTGAAACCATCGGCTGAACTTGTCAATCCTTCATCAACGGCTGTACAGGGCACCCTGACAGTATCAGTTGACGGACAGACTAAAAGTGTAAAAGTTACACTTAATCCTTTCGAAGTGAAGGCTTCGTCTCTTCCGGAATTCAAGATTGAAAATCCACGCTTATGGTGGCCAAACGGGATGGGCGAACAACCCATGTATAATGTGAAGTTTGATTTCGTTGTCCAGAGCGGAAGCAACCTCGACTCTGAAGAGGTTACTATTGGAATAAGAGAGACAGGTAATTACCGGGACGAAAAGATCAGATCGAAAGTATTCACTGTCAATGGCCAGAAGGTATTTATCAAAGGCGGTAACTGGATAGCATCAGATATGCTTATGCGCAATTCAAAAGAACGCTATGAGGCAGAAGTGAGGTTGCATGCCGGGATGAACATGAATATGATAAGGATCTGGGGAGGCGGACTGACAGAACGACCTGAATTTTATGATGCCTGCGATAAGTACGGAATCCTGGTATGGCAGGATCTGTGGATCTCAGGAGACTGTAACGGTGAATGGAACGATCCTACAAAAAAAGAGTCGCAGGCACGGCGAAAAGCCTATCCCGATAACCACAACCTGTTCCTTGAGTCAGCAATCGATCAGATAAAAATGCTGAGGAATCACCCCAGTCTTTACATGTGGTGCGGCAGTAATGAAACATTGCCTGTAGCCGATATACTGAAGGCCCTGGAGGAAGTTATTTTTCCGCGCTACGATCCGGGAAGATATTTTCTTGAGTATTCGACATCTGCCGAACTAATGACTAACAGTATAGGTGGAGTCGGTGACGGTCCTTATGGCATCCGTGAACCCGAAAAGATCTTCACCGAAAGGTCTTTCCCGTTCAATCCTGAAACAGGGTCCATCGGAATTCCCAATTTCGACGGATTGATAAAGTTCATGCCTGAGGATGAATTGGTACCACCTCAGGGACCCCGTCCGGGCAGATCATGGCAATACCATAAATACCTTCCACTGATGGATTTCCCTGACAGGTACGGGAAGGTGAAGGATATCAGGGACTTCTGCTTCAAAGCACAGCTTGTCAGCTATGAACAATACCGTGCATTGCAGGAGGCATTCAATCACAAGATGTGGGACTGGTATGCAGGGATGCTTGTCTGGAAAAACCAGAATCCCTGGACAGCATTAAGGGGATCCTTTTATGATTATTACCTCGATTACCAGGGAGGATATTTCGGCTTCAAACATGCAGCAGCGCCAATCCACATTCAGCTTAATCTTAACGATTCTGTTGTTTGCGCCCTCAACCAGACAGCCTTAAAGAGCAATCTCCTGACAGCCAGAGTCATGTTGTACGACATGCACGGGAAACTGCTTTCGGAAGAAAATAAGGATATTACACTTCAGGCACATGGTATGGAGCTCCTGAACAAGGTAGCACTGCCTGAGAACACCAACGAAGTTTTCTTCCTGAAACTTCAGCTCACTGACAGGGACAAAGTGGTTGATGAGAACCTCTACTGGCTCTCGAACATGCAGCATTCATATGAAAAGCTAAACGAACTCGGTAAAGTGACAGTCACCACTGAGATTAATAAGACGGGAGAGGGGCAGTCTGTTATAAAGATATCAAATCCAGAAAACGAAACAGCATTCTTCATCCGTCTGAAAGTAACCGATAGTAGTAATGAACTGGTACTACCTGTTTACTTCACTGAGAACTATATAACATTACTACCGGGCGATGCCAAAGAGATAACGCTCGACCTTTCCGCAGGGAAAGTCAATGGTAGTTTGAATGACCTCCGGCTTGTAATTGAGGGGTGGAATGTTTTGCCGGAGGAGATAAAATTCTGAAAACAGGATCCTATTTGTAGCTTTCCAGTAATTCAAGGATACAGCCAAGCTGCTTCTCTGAACTAATATAGCTGTATGCTCCTCCGTCCCATCCGCCGCTCATTACAGTCGGCATTCCCTGCATCTCAAATTTCATTTCCATTCCATTGATATCCTTAACCCGGAAGGCTATATGATGTATTCCTTCCCCTTTTTTGTCGAGATATTCCTGCCAGGTGCTTTTACCGCCCATTGGTTCAATGAGTTCAATCTGCAGATTTTCCATTGATATAAAAGCCAGTTTGGCTTTGGCGTCGGAAGGTTTTCCGTTGTAAAGAGTAGGTCTTGATGGATGACCTTCTGCAACACTCACTTCAGGAGGTTTTATTCCGAGGGTCTGTGCCCAGGCGTTGCGGGCTTTTTCAATATCCCTGACAATTATGGCAACCTGAGTAACTGTTTTAGAATCTATCAGTGGTTCCGGAGCATTTTCCTTTTTTGCAAGGAAAGAGACTGAAACAATACTGATTAACAATAAGACTGCTATTAGAATGTTTTTCATGGCTCGTAGAATTATAAGGTTGATTTTTTACTAAACAATATTGAATTTTATTGAAGCAATCAATGTTTAAGATAACCGCTGTCATTAAGCCAGTCTGCCATCCGTTGAGGCCAGTTTCTGACAGCAGTATATGAGGACCTGTCGCCCATATTGAAAGCATGCTTGCCCCTGGTCAGGAAGAAAACCTCAACAGGAACTTTTGCTTCACGGAATTTCTGAAGCAGTTCAAAAGTTACTTCGTCACATCCATATTCGTCATCATTGGCAATATCAGCAGGTGGACGGAAGAGTGTCAATGAAGGGTTATTAATACTTTTTACCCACCAGTCCTGTGACTGTTCAGGAATCTCCTTTAAGTTTTCAAATCCCCGGGCCCCGTTTTTCCAGAGCGGAATAACCTCCGGTTTAATTTGAGCCAGTGCACCCGCTGGCAATAATACCAATAAAAGAAGAATGTAAATAAATGATCTCATGATGAAATAATTTAAGATTTGCTTATCAATGATACTGCTCATTCCAGGGCATCTTTATCAGGTGGGTATATCTTCACTGTAAAAAACTGATAACCTGAATCAGGGACGTTTAAACTCCTCTCTCCATCACTATCAATCAAACCTGACCTGGCATTTATTTTCTTCTCTCCCTGAGCTGCATTTACTTCCAGGACTGGCATATGTACAGACAGTGCCCAAAGTTCTGCCGAAGACTCATGAAAAGTCCTGTATTTCTGCGCTGAACCTGAATTAATGCAATGAACAATAAACTCAGCGCCCATCTGCTTCAACTTCCAGGGTAAATATGGATTTGGAATCGTTGTATAACCGGGTGTTGCCCAGAGATCATTACATATCAGGATACCGAAACTGTGATCATGCCATCTAAAGACCTTTAACTCCCCTTCTAAATAATCTGTCATCTCCCCTGATCCGGGAAGTTCTAAACTGCTACATCGTAGAATTTTGGAATATGCTCCAAGAAAACTTCCATCTGAAGAATACACTCTTACCTGGTTATAGCAGTATTCTTTCCCCGACTTTTGCTCTTTATAACATGTTCCGAGCATTAATCCCACCTTCATTCTTTTTGCTTCGGCCAGTACTTCGTTCAGAGCTGGCATTAATTCACCCTGGTTGAAATTAGCAGTATACCCCGACAATGAACCTTCCGGAGTTACCAGAAAATCGGCACCTTCTTTTGCAGCTCTATATAATCCGGAGATAATCAGCTCCTTGTTCTTCATGATATTATTTGTTACATCCATCTGTAAACCTGATATCACAACTGGCTCCATCACTTTCATATCCTGTGCATTAAGTTTTCCGACCGGAAAACTTATGATCAGAACAATTAGAACAAAATATATACTTCTTAAAAAAACTAGTTTTTTCATGGAATTTATCTTAATACAGTTATCCCTGTTTATATCTCAGCAATTAATTCAACTATAGCATCCCCGTTTTTAAAAAGTTCTTCCTTAATTTCCACTCCCAATCCCGGACCTTCGGGAGCAGTTATGTACCCATCAACCGGTACCGGAACACTGTTTACAAAATAAGGGAACTGATGAGTGTATTTCCAGTAGTTGCTCTCCATGTATGAGAAATTCTGTATCGCTGTGCACAGGTGTGCCGAAGCGACATAGAGCAAAGGCCCGCCGCAGGTATGAGGTGATGCGGGAATAAGGTATGCATCGGCCATATCGCACATCTTTTTTGCTTCTGTCACACCTCCGCACCAGCAGATATCAAACATTAAAATATCGACAGCCCCGGCTTCAAGAAAATCTTTAAGCTGGTAGCGGGTGGCCATAACCTCACTGTGGGCAATGGGGATACTTGACTCTTCAGCCAGTTTCTTATAAGATTGTGCTGAATTTGGCATAAGAATATCCTCGATATGTATCACATTGAACTTCTCGCAGGCTTTTATTATCCTCTGCGCCGCCGGTACATCAAAACCGCCCCATCCGTCAATGAGTATTTCCATCTTTTTCCCGGCTGTTTTATCAATCTGCCTCAGCCATTCGATACCGTTATCGATTCCAACTGTACTTATATACCCTCCTTCTGATCTGAAAGGGTATATTTTAATGGCTGTTATTCCTCTTTCAAGAAGAAAAGTAACAATCTTTTCAGTATCGGCTCCCATCTTCATGTTATTGATAGCCCAGTAATCGGTTGTGGTATTGTATACCCTGACTTTTGATCTTGTTTTACCACCCAGAAGTCTGTAAAGAGGCTGCCCGGTAGTTTTTCCAATTATATCCAGGAGAGCCATGTCGATAGCGCTCTGCATATGCATTTCAGAGCCTCCGGCATTTCTCATGGCCTGGTATTTATAAATCCCTTTCCAGATCTTTTCAATGTCCCTGGGATCCTTTCCTATCAAATAATCTTTCGCAATATCCTTTAAACTACCCAGTTCTCCGTTTATCGAAGGATAAGTCTCTCCAATCCCTACAATTCCGGTATTGGTATGGATCCGTATCCAGCAAAATTCAGTACTGCCGTTTCCCCCTGAACCTCCACCGATCTTAAGATTTTCGTTAAACCTGATGCTCTCAATCTTTGTGATCTTCATTGGTTCAGCCTTTTGGAACCGGGAACTGCTTCCTTCACTACCGGCGAACATAGTTCCTGTTCCCAGAAATGATGTTGCACCTGCAGCTGCACTCATCCCAAGGCCTTTAATCATCTGGCGCCTGTTGATAGTTCTCTTGTTATCCTTTACCATACTATAACTATTCGTTAATCAATATTGAGGTTCTGCATCATAAATCTTCACTTCAAAAGGTTGTAACGTGACACTGAATTCCTTCCCCTTTGCTGTAATTTGCTTTACTCCGGTTGCAATTTTAGCTTTTACATCATAAAATAAAAAGTTATTATTTACTCCTGCTGGCAATTCAAATACTTCAGCAACATCTACACTGTAATCTTTTGTGATTTCCGAAGGATTACGAAGGGAGATAAGAGACTTTCCCTCAGACCAGGCTGCAAAACCGTAAACTTCACCTTTTCCCGGATCACCTCCAACCCAGTGAATGTCGGTCATTACAGTTTCATTTTCTTTGGCCCATCCTGCTGCAGCTGCAAGACAATCCCAGTTTGCTGTGTTAAGCTTATGTGGATTTATATACAGCTCCTGAAGGTTTGTACCGGTAGCAAAAAATGACCATATCTCATCCGAGATATCTTTATCGTTCATCTCAAACAGACCGGGATTGCCATTATCTGCAATACAGATTCCGCACAACATCAGTGAATTGAGAGGATAAAGCGGACCTCTCTTTACAATATTTTTATAAGTATCGGCATCTCTATATGTGATCCACTTCTGACGCTTCGAGCCTTCGCCCATCATATTTGTATCATCACCTCCACGCCATATATTATCGCCATATTTCAGCCAGTAAACGGATGGCCATGTTCCGGTGGTAAGGCTTAAATAGATATCAGGTTTCAGACCAGGCAGGTCACCAAGCAGTTTCAGAAAAGACTCAACATCATTCCGGTAAACGGTTAAGTCGCCACTACCCGCACCGATTCCTGCTCCCACACCATCAAACTTAAACATGCTGATGTCATATTTCCTAATGAAATCAGATGTCACCTCCTTGAAACGGTTATAATAAACAGGACCGGAAAGGGAGAATCCATTGGCATTAGTTTCAAATGGAGGATTCTGCTTATTGCCGTATTCGATCCGTGAATTTTTTGGTTCGCCATAGCCCCCAAATGGAGACATCCACACGCCGACATCCGAATTATATGACTCCGCTGCCTTTTTCAGATTTATGAATCCTTCAGGAAATCCTGAATGAAATTTCCAGAGTGTCCGGTTATCATCCCATCCGTCATCAAACAGGAATCCGGTCATATGTACATTCCGGCCATTGATAAGACTGTCCCCAAACATCCTGATCCTGTCGAGTGATTCCCTCTCGTCGAATTTTCTGTTACCCCATGATATGTCAAACCATGAATTGTAATGCAGAACCTGGTGATATGGGTGCGCCCGCTCCCGTTCAACATAATAAAGAAATCCCCTTCGCAGTTGATTAACCGGTGTTACACCCCATACTGTCGATAGCTCTTTTGTCAGCCGCGAAACAGAAATGGTTGTAAAATTGTCTTCTTTTTCAATTTTTGAAAGAGGATACTCCAGAGCAACAAACATGTTTTTGATGATCAGTGGTGATCCATCTACAGTCCCGGCTCTTTCAGCGCCTGAATCTGAGGGAAGCTTAATAAGTGTGATACGGGTAATCTGATTTACATCAGCGGAAGTGAATCTGAAAATATTTCTGATATAGTTGGAGCCATCCCTCAGTTCAGCTTCCCAATGTACAATAATTCCAGACCTCTTTTCTTCCAGATCGGCTGTAATATTCTTTCCGGGCTGCCTATCAGCCATAACGGTTGAAGCCGGATTCCCTTCAATAATTGCAATTACTGGTTTTTTTAAGATGGCAAAATCATTTGATGTTAATGTTTTTCCATCAAGCGATTTCAATTCAAACAACAATAAAGGTTCCCTGACCAACCTGTTGCCGGTTTTTTTATCATAAAAATCAGTAATGCTTATATTTCTACCGTCGAAGGAGAAATGCATCTTCAGCAGATTGTTCTCAAGTATAACCTCCCCTCCAGCTGACTCAGAGATGGCAGCTTTTCCCGGAAGATCTCCCGGATATGAGATCTGGGCACTGATGTTTGTTACCAGACTCAGGGTGAAAGACAGAAAACACATAAATCTGATTTTCATGGCCTGAATAATTATGTTACTATAGACTTTCAGAGACTGAGCTACTTTTTATATGCAGTTTTGTAAATCGCTTTTAGTAATGATTTTGAACCCCTGGCATCCCCTCCCAGCTGCCATATCATAATACCACCAGCTTTTTCCATAGCAAGCCGGGTCTTCTTTTTTATTGTAGGAATACCATTATAATACATGATCTTACCGTCTTCAATTGGCAATTCATCCAATTCTTCAGAACCCGCATATTTTTCAACGATCTGCCTGTAGTTCATACCTATGGCTTTAGATGTAAGCTCAGGTCCGAAACCATAACCATAGAACGGCACTCCCAGCATCATCTCTTTTGCAGGAATGCCCCTGGTAACTCCGAAGTATTCAATATCATTGATGGCATCCTCGTATGATGCATGCTGACCTGGTTTGTCGGGGCGCCATGGTCCTGTATGATCATATGACATGATATTAACAAAATCATACTGCTCCAGCGCTTTATCTGAAAAGAGAGGTTTGGAGGTAACCACCACAGCGGCAGTCAACAGTTTATTATGTGCATTCAGAGCGGATCTCAGTTCAACTACAAAAGGTTCATAGTTTTCGTCAATATCGCCATGTTCCAGATCGTTGTCTACTCCGTCAAGATCATTTTCAACAACCATGTCGACCAGCTTCTGAGCAATCATTCCTCTTGTGTCATCCCGCAACAGCCTGTGATAATACGGATGCTCTCCACCTCCTCCGATTGATAATAAAACCTTTATTCCCTTTTTGTGGGCTTTTTTTACAAATGGTTCCAATAGTGTCAGATCCTGATTATAATTTCCAAGTGTATCCGGATTAAGAAAAAACAGGTTGACATGAGTGACTCTTTTAAAAGGAAATTTTTTGAAATCATTCATTGCAGAACGCATAGAGTAATATCCTACTATCTTAAAATCAGGGGGTTTTTCCTGAGCAATCAGTGGATAAATCAAGATACAAAATAGTAAAAGCAGATATGATTTCCTGTAGTTCATATGTATGTTTTTTAATTGTGAATAATCATAATTTCATCCTGACACCAACTCTTATAAGCAAGCCTGTAATTGCAACGCACAGAATTGCAAAAAGGAAGGTTTTCACAAGGCCAACGCCCCCGGTTCTCAGCGTTTCAGGCAGACTTATATGAAGAATATTCCTGATCCCGTATACAAGATAAGGCACCAGATAACATAGTATTGTAGCAGTACCGGCAGGTTTTATAATGTCAAACCATTTTGATTTTTTACCAACGTCCGCTACCCAGTAAATTGCCACGAATGTCAGTATCGTAAATGCGCTGCAAAGGAACAGCCATGCAGGTGTGGCACCAAGCTTTGCAAGGCCCCAGTAAGGTCTGGTTAAGATTGAGAATAATATCAGCAAAGCAGAGAATCCCAGCAATACAAGTGTCATGCGCAGGTTTTCTCCTTTCCTGATAAAGTGCCGGAATATTACAGAGGTCAGTACTCCTCCCATTGTCAGGCCGGTAAGAGTCCCCCCGCTTATTGCACCCGGAACAACCGACAATATTTCGCGAGGGATCAAATGGGCTTTGGCAACCATGCTCAAAATGCAGAAAAATGCCCAGCCTCCCAGTATGACCAGGAAATTTCCCTTTGCAAAAACTGTAATTAACCCGCTCACCAGGTATGCCCATCCGATAAGTCCAAGGATGCCCCACCACTGCGGCGAGAACCTGTAAATATTGTCAGCCGGACCTCCCCTGTATATGATTGCCAGAATCAGCAGAGTTACGATTGCTACTGCCCTGGCTGCATATGAGATATATTTATTCCATGAATCAGGGTAGGTATTCCATATCAGGATAAAAGAGATGCAAATGAGAGGATTCCATAAGTACCTGGGCATTCCGGTTGCTGCTGCATTGAAAGTCTCCCCGTTTACAAGGAAAACACCCATCACAAGAAGTGCAATTGTACGTATTACTACATGCTGAACCAATTGCCAGAGAGAGTCTCCTTTTTTCAGTCGGTTAGCGATAGCATATGGAAGTGATAATCCTACTATGAACAGGAATGCAGGGAACACCACATCTGCCAGTCCGATCCCGTCAACGCCTCTTTTCATATGCCCGAGCCATGCAGGTATGTCCTTAAGAGACCACAGATCATTCACAAAGATCATCAGAACCATTGTCAAGGCCCGGAGGATGTCAATTGTAGCTATACGCTGGGTTACCGGGAAAGAGTGATCTTTTCCAGAAGTGTTACTGATAGCTGAGTCTGAATTTTTATTCATGTGTATAAGGTTTAATGGATAGAAGATCCAAATCATTCATTCCTAATTTAGAACAATTTTGTTCAATCTGACATATTAAACCGGGTATTTAACTTTATTTAAGAAACAGGAGGATGTCCTGATGGCTTAATTTTTTTTGCCACCAGGGCACGAAGGCACAAAGTATCACAAAGCTATAAGGAACATATATTATTCAGGGTAGTAATATTTTAATTGCTTTTGTTCTGCCTGAAGGAACTGTTAAAGCGAGACGGTTTCCCTTAATCGGCACCTGATTCCCTGAAATCATCTCAACAGCTGTAAATCCATCCGCTAAGCCAAGTTCATTAAGATCAAGTTCAATGTTGCAGGCAGCATCTTTAGTCCCATTATTTCTGACTGTAAAATAAAACTTATCGCTGGTCCCGAACCGCTCAATTCTCACGTCTTCTGTACTTACTTTTGCAGCTGTTACAGGTTCCCAGCCTGCACCTGAGATCTCCTTTATTAATGGAATGTACTTTTTGAAAAAAGGACGGCCATTTTCAATTTTCTTCTTATCCTGCCAGTAGGGATCACTTGAGGCATCAACACTGAAGAAAGATGGAAAGAATCCATATGCCAGCATCTTCTCAAAATAGATCTCGTACCCGCGATAAGGAGCTTCGGTAAATGCTTTGTCATTAAGCCCTTCATTGAGGAGAAAAACTATTGGTTTCTGGAAAGAAATCGCACGCTTGAAATCGAGAGCTGTAACATTATGATCGCCCGATGAATACCAGCTCAGTTCGGCTCCGAAGAGGTCGAGATTTGAAGCTGCAAAGGGATTCCATCCATGCCCGTTGCCCATCGCCAGCTTGCCCTGGGAATGCATTTCATCCGCGATTTTCTTCATAAACTCAAATTCCGAAACAAAATGCCAGATGGCCGGTCTGCCGACTCGGGCAGAATATGTCAGAGGATAGTCGGTGAAAGCTAAATGATCTTCATTGTAGTTGAGATCGTGATGCCAGTTCCACTCCATCGAGTCAAAATAAATTCCGTCAGCATTCAGTTTACGTGCAGGATTGATTTCGCGGTCAAGCACATAATTATACCTGTTGAAACCCGGCAGTTCCGGATCGCAGTTTGTTGTAATGCTTACCGCCCAGCCGGTGGAAAACCAGGGTGTCTCAAGCCGACGTGTCTGCCATAATCCATTCTTGTCCTTCGTTGCACTGACATCGAGATAAGCTTTGTGCCTCTCATTTATCATTTGTGGACTTACAAGCGTGTCATACGGAATTATCTTTGTTTTTATCGGGAGCTGCACATCCCACGGTTCAGTGTATTGAAAGCTGAGAACCCCCGTTCCTTTGTCAGAGAGTATATGAGAGATCTTCTGGCCCTCTTTCATGTCAGAGCTACCCCATGAAGTTTCATGAAATGCAAATCCAAAATCCTCCCAACCCGCAATTGAGCGCATAGCTGTAAATGGAAGCCATATACCTTCGTTCACCACTCTCTTTTTGAAAGCTTCAGAATATATTGAATAGTAAGCTCTAAGGGCAGACCTCATCCCCCGGACAACATCAAATTCAAACCTGGACATTCTGAAAAAGGCCCTGTTGGGAAATTTCTTTGTAAGAGGAGATGTGGCAAAATCAAATTCGGTGACAACTCCTTTGCCCTTATCACCAATGAACCGAAATACTACCGGCAGGGTTATATCTACTCCTATTCCTGTTCCAATGTTATCTGTTTCAACAGCACATAACGGATAATATGACATAGTGCCCTTTCCTACCGCATCCCCATAGCCCCCGTCAGAAAGGTTCATCCCGTTGAATGCACCTGCAGGAGGTACTGTTGTTCTTATGCTGACAGTATCACAATACATCAATCCAGCCTTCATCTCCTGAGACTTATCCAGTCCGCTGTACCATTTCCAGTTTTCCCCTTTCAGCGGGAGTATGATCCTCAGTGTGACACATGAATTCTCCCCGCTCAGAGATTCGATCTCTCCATTTATTTCTGTATAGTTGCCTCTGTCAATCTCATGAATAACAACCTGATAAGATGCATTCCTGTAAATTGATATCCTGATTTCAGGAGAGCCGGTTTGCGATGAGAGGGGAATACCGGTAATACCGGCGGATCTGGTTAACGGATCAGAATACTCAACCCTTATTGAAGAATTGGATAGACTGCTTTTATCAGCAGTGTTTTGTGCAAATGCATCACTTCTGAAAAACAGGATACACAGAATTATTACCAATGAGACTTTGAAATACGGGGATTCAGGTAATATTCTCATGTTAGTGGTTTTTAAGATTGGGCTTATTTGAGAATAAAGGCATCCGGTAACAATATTAAATAAAGTTTGGGATTATCGGTAATTAATAATAACATATTGACAACTCCTGAATATTAATTATGTAGTTCTGCCTGACTCTCACGAACTCACCCCCTTTATCCCCCTCTCTACTCCGTAAAGAGGGGGAATGTAACTGATATAAAGTGCGTTACATCCCCCCTCTTTGTGAAACAGAGAGGGGGGAAGGGGGGTGAGTTCATTAAATGGGTCATGAATAATTGGTTTATTGCATACAAAATTTAGCATATATCAGGGATTGCCTATACTCATTTTAAACTTTAAGAAATATTTAACACCTGCCGGCAATAATTCAGTAAACAAAAGAATTGAAAGCTTTGTTTAATCTCAGTTACTTATGGGATTCTCTTTCAATTACAATTGATGACATACCTCAAAATTACCAGGTTATTTCTGCTTATTCTGATGCTGTTTCCGTTTCTCTCATGCCAGAGGGAAAACACTCTCTTTCAAAAGGTTGATTCATCCCGTTCCGGGATCCATTTCAGAAATGATATAATTGAAAATGATTCCATCAACCAGCTCGATATTGAAAATGTCTATAATGGCGGAGGTGTAGGTATTGGTGACTTCAACAGGGATGGCTTACCCGATATTTTCTTCACAGGAAATGTAGTTCAGAGTAAAATATATCTCAGTAAAGATAACTTCCGGTTTAATGATATCACATCTGAATCAGGCATCAATACAGATGGAAAATGGTGCAGGGGAGTGGCAGTGGTTGATATAAATTCTGACGGATGGATGGATATATATATCAGTGTGACTCTTAAAAAGAAGCCTGAAGAGAGAAGAAATCTTCTTTACATGAACCAGGGCTTAAATGCGGACCAGATCCCTTTCTTTAAAGAAGATGCAGCCGGATACGGACTTGATGATGATGGCCATACAACCCAGGCCGCTTTTTTTGATTATGACAATGACGGCGATCTTGATGTTTATCTTATTGCAAATGAGATTAATGAAAAATTCTCTCCTTACCTGTTCAGGCCGGTAATTAAGAACGGCAGGAACCCCAGTACCGGAAAGCTTTATCGCAATGACTGGTGCGATTCATTAAATCATCCGGTTTTTACGGATGTTTCAGCAGCAGCTGGTATTCAAACAGAAGGATATGGCCATTCGGCAAGCATCACTGATTTCAACAATGATGGATGGAAGGATATATATGTAGGCAATGATTTCTTTACCAACGATCTCCTATGGATTAATAACCGTGATGGTACGTTCACCGATCAGCTTACGTATTACTTCAAACATACATCAGCAAATACTATGGGGAATGACATAGGGGATGTAAACAACGACGGGCTTCAGGATATGATAACCCTTGACATGAATCCCGAAGATAATTACCGCAAAAAGATGATGCTTCCTGCATCGAGTTATCAGCTTTATCAGTACACTGAACGCTACAATTACAGCTATCAGTATGTCAGGAACTCCCTGCAACTGAACCAGGGGAACCGCATTGAAAATGATTCTACCGGACCTCCGGTTTTCAGCGATATCGGTTATCTGGCAGGGATCACTGCAACTGACTGGAGCTGGACTCCGATGCTGACCGATTTTGACAACGATGGCTACCGCGATCTGATAATAAGCAATGGATTCCCCAAGGATATTACTGATCATGATTTTGCTATGTTCAGAAGTAAAGCATACAAGGTTGCTTCCAAAGAAGAAATACTTTCACAGGTTCCTGTTGTCAAGCTTCACAACTATGCATTCCGCAATAATGGAAATCTGACCTTCTCCGATGTTTCAGATGAATGGGGAATGACAACCCCCTCTTTCTCAAATGGTTCAGCCTATGCCGATCTTGACAACGACGGAGACCTTGACCTGGTAATGAACAATATAAATGATGAAGCATCACTGTACAGGAACTATTCCATGGAAAACCATCCTGAGAAGAGCCATTTTATAAGAATAGCTCTTAATGGAGAAGATACTAATCTTCATGGAATAGGATCACTTGTGACAATTTTCTACGATAATGGTAAAAAACAGGTTTGGGAAAATTCCCCGTTCAGGGGTTATCTCTCTACAGTTGAATCAACTGCCCATTTCGGACTGGGTCACGTCGGCAGTGTCGATTCAGTTATGGTCAGATGGCAGGATGGTAAAATTCATACAGTAAAAGAGCTTCCGTCCGATCAGACTATTACAATAAATATTTCTGAAGCACTTAAGCCTGGAAACCGGGACAGGAATTCCCATCGGAATGATCGGCTCTTCAGAGATATTACAAAACAGACAGGTATTAATTATACTCACCGTGAGACAGATTTTGTGGATTTCAATATCCAGAAACTCCTGCCCCATAAGTTCTCGGAATATGGCCCCGGGATTGCAGCAGGTGACATTGACGGAAATGGTCTTGATGATATTGTTGTTGGTGGCTCTGCAAATAACAGTGCCATGTTCTTCCTGCAGCAGACAGACGGTACTTTCATTGAAAAGTCACTTTTATCAGAATCCATTTTATCTTCAAAACTCCGGGACGATACCGGAATGCTCCTTTTTGATGCAGACAATGACGGGGACCTTGACCTATACATCGCATCCGGAGGATATGAGAATGAAAACAACACCTCCATCTATCAGGATCATTTCTACACAAATAATGGCCGGGGAGAATTCACCGAGAATAATGAAGCCATATCATTGAACCACAACAGTAAATCCTGTGTACGGGCCGCTGACTTTGACAGGGACGGAGATACGGATCTGTTTATTGCCGGGAGGGTCGATCCCTGGCATTATCCCAGACCGGTTTCCAGTATAATTCTGAGAAACGACTCTTCACCGGGAAAAATAAAATTCACCGATGTCACTGCAGAAATTGCCGGAGAGCTTCTCAATATTGGCCTTGTATGCGATGCTCTCTTCACTGATTTTGATAATGACGGATGGCCGGACCTCTTACTTGCCGGGGAGTGGATGCCGGTTACAATGTTGAAGAATGTTAACGGCCGATTCAGGAATATCACTTCATCCACCGGACTATCAGACATTACAGGCTGGTGGAATTCAATAGTTTCAGGCGACTTTGACAATGACGGCGACACTGATTATATTATAGGTAACCTCGGCCGGAACTCATACTTTAAAGCCAGTGAACAACATCCTGTATCAGTTTTTTCAGGCGATTTTGACAATAACGGGAGTTATGATGCATTCCTCTCACACTATCTGCCTGCCAGCCAGGATGAGAGTACAATTAAAGAATTTCCGGTTCACGGGCGCGATGATGCAGTGAAACAGATGATAGGCATGAGATCAAAGTTCCAGAACTACAGATCATATGCCACGGCAACAATCGACCAGTTATTTTCATCCGAACAATATAAGAGCAGCCTGGTACTACGTTCAAACTGCTTCTCTTCATCATTTTGCAGAAATGAAGGGAATGGAAAATTTTCATTGATCGCATTGCCTGTAGAGGCTCAGATCTCAGTCATTAAGGGAATGGTGGCTGATGATTTCGACGGTGATGGAAATCTTGATATAGTAATTAATGGAAACGACTGGGGCACTGAAGTCCTTACTGGCCGGTATGATGCTCTTAACGGATTAGTCCTTAAAGGGGATGGAAAAGGTAATTTCTCAGCCCTTTCAATTGCAGAAAGCGGGATCTATATCCCGGGCAACGGAAGAGGACTTATATCATTAAAGAGCAGTTCCGGGAAGCTGTTACTGGCAGCCGGTCAGAACAGAGGGCCATTGAAATTATTTGAACTTGTAAAAAACCCTGTAAAGTGAAAAAAACAAAATCTTTATCATCATTTCCGGTGTGGTCATTAATAATAATGATCATTATCCTGTCGATATCATCATGTCGTCAGAAAAATTCCCTAAGGTTACCTGATAGTGAGATACTTCATCAGAATATGGATCAGCTTACACAGGTAATAATTTATGATGTCTTCACTCCCCCGGTAGCCAGCAGACTATATGTCTATGCAGCGCTCGCCTCGTACGAAGCCGTAAGATACCGCAAAGAAGGCAGCAAATCTATTGCAGAAAGACTCAATGGATTTGGGCCTCTGCCAAAACCTGAAGAAAACAAGGAATATGATTTAACACTTGCAGCCAGCAAGGCATTTTTCAATGTTGTTCGAAATGTTAAAGTTTTTTCAGTTGATTCACTGAACAATTATGAAGAGACTCTTTACCAAAGTTTCAGAGATAACCTTGATGACTCAGTTTATAATCGCTCGGTCGATTTTGGCAATAAAGTGGCAGAAGTAATCCTGGCCCGGGCTAAGAATGATGGATACTTTATTTCCAGGGGAAAACCGAAATATCTTGGAAGTAATGAACCTGGTAAATGGAGACCAACTCCTCCTGATTACCTCGATGGAGTGGAATGGTGCTGGAATGAGATGCTCCCTATGGCAATGGATTCAGCATCTCAGTTCATACCTGAAAGACCACCTGTGTACAGTACTGATACAAGCAGCTTGTTTTACAGGAGCCTGCTTGAGGTTTATAAAATCAACATGAACCTGACTGAAGAAGAGATGGAGATTGCCAGGTACTGGGATGACAATCCGTTTGTTATAGAGCATTCGGGCCATATGATGTTCGGAAATAAAAAGATAACTCCCGGAGGTCACTGGATTGGCATTTCCGCAATTGCTTCAAAGCAATCCGGGGCAGATGCTATTACCACTGCAAAAGCTTATGCACTTACGGCAATAGCACTTTATGATGGATTTATCTCATGCTGGGATGAAAAATACCGGAGTAACTATATAAGGCCGGTTACGGCAATTAATGAACTCCTTGACGATACTTGGATGTCATACCTTCAGACCCCGCCGTTCCCCGAGTATACCAGCGGACACAGCACCATAACAGCTGCTGCTGCAGAAGTCCTGACTTCAGTTTTTGGTGATAATTTTGCTTTCCAGGATACAAGCGATCTCAGATATATAGGCATGCAGAGGCACTTCAATTCTTTTAATGAAGCTGCCGAAGAAGTTTCAATAAGCCGTGTATATGGAGGAATTCACTACATGTTCAGCGTTGATATCGGGGCAGAACAGGGCAAAAAGCTTGGACAGATGATAAATGAGAAGATTGCCGAATAATAAATTCTTAATTCAGCTATGCATTACTCCTGACCTTGTATCCTTTTAAACCGAATATCAGTATCACCGCAAAACAAACCATAGGAACAATAAAACCTGTAGCCATATTTGACACATCGGCAATCCAGCCCATAAGCATTGGGCATACAGCACCGCCTGCTACCATCATAACCAGAAGGGAAGATCCTTTCTTGGTGAGTCCCCCGAGATCCTTTATGCCAAGAGCAAAAATCGTCGGGAACATTATTGACATGCAGAAATAAGTGATGTATATAGATATAAGTGATATCCATCCCAGCCCGAGTATTACAAACAGCATTGTCAGAACATTTACCCCGGCATAAAAGGCAAGCATCTGGTTAGGTTTGAACCAGGTCATCATTACGCTTCCCGAGAACCGGCCTATCATGAAGAAAACAAAACCGAGTGAAAGCAGGTAAGCTGCCTTCTCATTGCTGAACTGGGGCATTGTTTCGGTCACATAATTGATGAAGAAGCTGTTGATTCCTGTTTGTGCTGCCACATAAAGAAACTGAGCTCCCACAGCAAACTTAAAATGACCGAATTTTAAAAGCTGGCTGTATTTGCCTTTATCACCCCGATTATCGTGTTCTCCTTCATGAATATCCGGCAATTTGGTAAAAACGAACATGATGGCAACAAGCAGTACCAGGATTCCGATAATCATATATGGCATTATCATTGAATCAAATTTATTGGCCTCTCCTGCTTCAGCTGCACCGAAGATGAACCATCCCCCGACTGTTGGCCCGATGATCCACCCCAGTCCGTTGAATGATTGTGAAAAGTTAAGTCTCTGCTCTGAGGTATCTTTCGGTCCGAGCACGGTTGAGTAAGGATTTGCTGCAGTTTCGAGACATGTCAGTCCGCATGCAATTACAAACAGGCAGAAGAGTGTAAATTGAAATGTCTGTATCTCAGCAGCAGGTAAAAACAGGAATGCCCCGGCCGCATAGAGCAATAATCCGAAGATAATACCTTTCTTATATCCTATATGGCTCATGATCAATCCTGCCGGAATAGCCATTACGGCATACCCCCCGTAGAGAGCAGCCTGAACCCATCCCGACATGGCTTTGGTTATACCCAGTATTTCCTGGAAATGTTTATTCAGGACATCCAGAAGGCTGTGAGCAAAACCCCATAAAAAAAACAGTGATGTAACAAGAATAAAAGGGATTAAATATCCCGCTGTTACCAGTTTGCGGCGTCCGCTATTGGCAGTAATATCATTAGTCATACAATCCTTAATTTTAATAATACAAGATTGTTATGATTTACGACTTTACCAAAAAATAGTCCGGTTTTTGATAATTGTAAAAAAAAGTTCCCGCAAATCTCGCTGATTTTCGCAGATTTCTTCTGCGCTGATCTGCGGAATCTGCGGGAAAATCTTCAGACCCGGTCTGCCAAAGTTTTACTTAACCACCAGACTGACCTTCAGTTTGAATTCATCATAGATGGTTTTGTCGCCAAGGTTATCGAAGAATGACCCTGATCCGTATCGAACGTTATACTTTGTTCTGTCAACTATGATATTGGCAAAAAACCAGTTCCCGTCATCCTTTTTTTGATATGATGCTTTAAATTCTACCGGTTGAGTCACTCCTTTTATAGTAAGGTTACCTTTTACAGTTGCTGTACCTTTTTCAAATGAAGTGCTTTCAGAAATAACAAGTTTTGCTGTCGGAAATTTCTCAACTCCAAAAAAATCATCGGATTTCAGATGACCGACAAGCTTATCAAGATTTTCAAAACTTGTTATCGAGCTCATATCAATGATAAACTCTCCCGACTGGATTTTATTCTCTTTCCAGCTGAGCCAACCCGATTGCAGGTTAATTATTCCTTCATGTTTGCCTGTAACTTTTTCACCTAACCATTCCAGTTTTGATTTGCCAGCATCTGCAGTTAGCTTCTGCTGTGCATTCAGACTAAATATCATCAGTGCAGATAGTGTTAATAATGATAATGTTTTTTTCATAATTTTATATTAATATTTACCAAACAAACGCTGTAATTAAGCCTTTTGTTCAAGGTTCATTAAAAAATCTTACAATCCTGGATGGTTGTTACCTCAGAGTTTGTGAATATTCAGACCTCCGCTGATCTCAAATATAGTCCCTGTTGAGAATGCCCAGTCGCCTCTTGCCAGTGATGCAACTGCCTTGCTGATATCGGATGGCTGGCCCCACCGCTTTTGAGGAATGAGTCCCTCATTTATCAGTTTATCATATTTGTCTTTCACTCTTATAGTCATGTCAGTCTCTATGATCCCCGGTCGTACTTCATATACAAGTATCCCTTCACGGGAAAGCCGGTCGGCAAATACTGATGAGGCCATGCTTAGTCCGGCTTTTGAAACGCAGTATTCGGCTCTGCTAGTTGAAGTAAGTGCTGCTGATACCGATGTTATAAATACAATTACCGGCTTATAACCTTCAATATGGTCTTTGAGCCAAACCATTTCCCTGGCCACTTTCTGGGCAAAGAACACCGGACCTTTAAGATTGATATTCATCAGCCTGTCGTAGCTCTCCTCAGTCATATCCAGTATATCATTTCTCTGAAGCGGTGCAACACCTGCATTATTGACCAATACATCAATCCTGCCATACCTCTCAAGTATATTCTTTACCACCTCTTTATGCCATCCTGTACATGAAATATCGAGTCCGACCGGAAAAAACTGAGAACCTGTTTTAGCGACTTCTGCAGCAAGAATCTCCATGCCTTCACTGTCAGTCGATCGTGCTATGGCAGCAATGTCATAGCCTTCAGCTGCAAGACCAATTGCAACCGACCTGCCTATTCCTCTGCTTGCTCCGGTAACAACTGCAACAGGTTTGTCATTCATGAGAAAAGGTATCTTCAGGTTCAAAAAAAGTCGCCTTAAAGGTAATAATTTGACTGATTCAGGCAACAACCGGCCCGAATATCTTCTCAAGCGTCTGCAAAACCAAACGGCCCGGACAGAATCCACTTTTACTATAGGTATTAGTCAGCTACATAAAAATAGCAAAAACCTATAATTAAAATGCAATTTCTAGTCATAATTATTACCTCCGCTGTTTCCGAAGCGGGGATTCACAACATTATTGTAAATTGATCCGAATGTATAGCTAAGGCCGACGCCCCCCTGCAGATAGAAATTGGTAGCCTGCTGTTTCAGCCGCAATAACCTTTCTGCTTCTGACAGGTCTCCGATTGCCAGGTTAAGCTGATTATTAATGTAAGATACCCCTGCATTAACTGAGAGTGACAAACCTTTTATTATCCTCAATCTTGTAAATCCCCAGAAATCAACTCTGTTCTTAGAAAAATCATTCAGATAATTTGATGCAGAAACCGAAAAGTTTATATTGCCCCATTTTTTCTGAATCTGGTATGCTGCTCTTACTCCATGTCTGAATAAGTTTTCGGTAATCTTGTAGTAAATAGTTGTATCGATATAATTACAATACTGATAACCGATACTGTACTGGATCCTGAATTGCCGGTGTGTTGCCTCGGAATAAGGAAAGATATCATATTCAATTGTTGGCAGAATTACTGCGTTCAGGTTATAATTATTCGAAGTTGAGGAGCCAAGATCAGTGTTAAGTCCGGCCGACCAGTGGTTGCCAAGACTGAAGACAATCAGATTGTCAATCGACCTGCTGTTAACCTTATATTCGGTCACTGCCTCATCTTCTATAAAAGTCTGGTTATTGGTAAACTGATCTATCTCTACCTCGAATTTCAGATCTGGTGTAACCTTTGTGATTTCGATTGAATTATAAAGCGAGACTCTGTTGTATGTCGCTTCAGCATTGTATCTTGGATTTGTCTGAAGTTGAAAAACCCAGTTATTCCACTTATCCTCAGCCTCATGCTGCTTTATTTCACCATTATTCTTTATATCTATTTCATCAAAAAGTGGAGTTCTGGCAACATACCTCATTAGCCCCAGTTTGATCATATGGGTTTTTTTTTCCCTGATAATTGCCCATGTTTCATCAGGATTGCTGGTATAGATAAGTGTATCAGCCATGCCCTTAAATTTGCCCTGGCCAAGGAACTGAAATGTATACTGGGTACCCCCGCTTCCTGCTCCCTGACTCGTAACAAGCAGGTAAACCTCAGCCTCACGGGTATCTCTTACATAATTTACGAAAGGGACCTCCTGCCTTGTGTAGTTCATGTCACATGACCGGCAATCAAGAAAAAACTTCAGGGCATCCACCCTTATGGTATCTTTTTTTTCATCAGCAGCCTGCGATTGAACAGATTCTGCAGACAATAATCCACAAATAACAAAAAAAACAGCTAATATCTTATTGCTCATAAAAGAGTTACAATATCCAATAGTTCAAACACATTTATCCCTGAAATCATTTTATTTAATCAGGAGATCCTGTTTCGGGACAAATATGGTGATAAAATCATCAGATAAATTTATGGCAGCACCAGAGCGGCTAAAAATTAATGTTTTTTAACACTTTAAGGATTATTGCTTTACGTTATCAAGGACTATTTTTTTCTGTAATTTACTGACCTTGGAGTATCCCAGCTAAATTTCAGTAAAACTCCGGTATAGTAATCAATAATTCTTATAAAGATCAGTGTTCTCAAAAAGAGTTTTGGAATGAAAAAGAATATAAGCCCGGGTAAAGCTATGAGGCCCGCCGACAGAAGGTTATTGATTACCATGAAAGAGTGGATCAGGAATTTATCCGGCCCTGATCTGTGTTTATTCATGTAAATGTGCTTTGAGATGAGTACCTCTGCTTTTGTAATGGATGCTGTCTTTTTATTAATCCGGGAACTGCCTCCATGATTGTGCTCAATTGACACACAAGTGCAGAAAGCCACCTCTCCTCCCATATCACGAGCCCGCTTACAAAGATCAACATCCTCAAAATACATCCAGAAATCCTCATCGAATCCATTAAGCCTGAGGTAATTCTCCTTACTGATAAGAACCACGGAACCAGAGATCCAGTCAGGGAAAAATACATCTGAGGAATAGCCTTCTTTTACCCTGATCTGACTTTGAAATCCTGTCCTGAGAATTGCCCGCATAAAGCCTGTAAGATTCCGGAAACCGGGAAACGGACCCCAGGCAATGCTTTCTTTTCCTTTTTCATTTACCTGCCTGCATGAGGTGATCATAAATTCAGGATTTGATTTTGCTGTCTTTACTAATTCTTCCAGTGCTCCTTCTGTTGCAATTGTATCAGGATTCAGAATAAGAATATACTGACCGTAAGCAAAACCCGCACCTTTATTACATCCGTTCGCATAGCCTCCGTTTACCTCATTATTAAAGAATCTGAATCGGGGATAGAGATTCGTAAAACTGCTGATAGCATCATCTCCCGGACAGTTATTGACTACTATCACTTCAGTACTGAGGTTACTGCCGCTGAAAGAATTCAAAGATTCAAGGCATTGTTTCAGACGTTCATATCCCTTGTAACTGACTATTATGATCGAGAGATCAGGCATTCTTTAATGATATGTTTAAAAATTAAATAATCCAATATAGTAAGAAAGGTCTCTATCTATGAATAACCCACCCCCAACCCCTCACAGGAGGGAACCTCTCACCTCTCACCTCTCACCTCTTCCTCCTTCTCCTCCTCCTCTTCCTCCATCCATTCATATACCGGTGCCTGGGGGCCTTCTTTCCTGTACCAGACCGCTAAAGCTATCCCGGCGAAGAAGCCCAGCATATGCGATTCCCAGGATACATTCCGGTATACGCCGGGGAAAATGCCCCATACCATTGAACCATAAAGAAATACAATTAAAAGGGACAATGCAATAAGCCTGAAATATTTTCTTATGATACCACTGAAAAACAGAAATGAAGCCAGCCCGTAAACAACTCCGCTGGCACCTATATGCCATGCCTCCCTTCCGGCAATCCACACAAGAATACCTGATAAAACCCATGTAAGAATGAATACTCTAAGTGCAACTTCAGAATAGAAGAAGAACAATGCAACTGAAAGAAAAAACAGTGGCAGGGTATTATTGAACAAATGATTGAAATCAGCATGAATAAGAGGAGACAGGATTATTCCGGCAAGACCGTCAGATGAAAGCGGGTGAATGCCAAGGTATGAAAAACCGATTCCAAAGAGAATCTCAATAATCTTAACCAGCCATATCAGAAAGACCACAATTATCGGGATAACTGTGCTGAGAAGGAGCTTTTTCCTGTAAAAGGCAGCTTCATTATTAATTTCTGAATCAGAGGTACTCATCCTTTACAGCAAAGGATATATCCCTTGCATGTTGTAAAAATAAGTATTTCCTGCTGCCCGTGGACTAAAGTGATTTTATTTTGACACCAAATGTAAATGTCCGGGGGGTTGATGGTCCGTAAATGTAATTGCTGTCCCTGTATTTGCCACTGTCAAAATCATTCTGATATGAGTTGAATAAGTTTTTGATGCCTGCAGAAAATTCTATCCCGGATTTAATCGACTCAAATGAAAATGTATAGCCAACCTTCATTCCCAGCTCAGTAAAAGATTCTGTGGTTACGTACTCATTAGTCTGCTGTTCAGGGGCTCCTGCAAAATGTGCGATTTCCATCGGGCCCGTAAAGACCCCGTTAAATGAGGCATTGAATTTATTATCCGGAGTAAATGAAAGCGTCAGATATCCGTATTCATTCGGAGACCTCAGAAATGGACGTTTTGGATCCAGTCCCGGAATATTCTCAATCGGTTCATCGAACAGACTGGTTTGCAGAGTAATGCCGCCTTCAAGCTGAATCTTCTTATTATAATTTCCCCTGAGTTCAACTGTAATACCCTGAACAGAAGCTCCTGCTCCGTTACGTTTCTCATAAAGATTTCCAAATTCATCATTTCCAATTGGCTGGAGATAAAATACATTATTGAGATTTGTATAGAATCCTTCAAATGTAAATCCGGCAATGAATGTTTTTGCTGTTTTATCATAATTAACTGAAGCGCTCACGCTGTTCGAACGTTCTTCCCTGAGCCCCTGAGCCAGCTGAATTCTTGAAACCCCGCCTCCTGCAAAGGCTATATGCATATCAGTATCAAATGCCTGAGGTGCCCTGAATCCCTGTCCCCATGTCAGCCTGAACTGTGTGAAGTCCCTGAGTTTGTACAAAAAAGACAATCTCGGACTCAAAATCAGTTTGTCAACAAAGTTATGCTTATCCCCTCTCAGTCCTGCAAGAAAACTTAATGAAGGAGTAATTTCCCAGTCACTCTGTGCAAATGCGCCAAAATTCAGAGTCGTCTGGTCAATACCATAATTATATGCAGGAATTGAGTCAAGCACATCATCATAAACAGCTTCAATGCCGGCTGTTAAAACGTTCTTCCCGGTTATGAAATCCATTATCCTGTGGTTAACCTGTGTACCTGCCTGCAAAGTAATATTTGATGTATTTCCATAAGGAGGATCAATAACATGTTCAGCTATATCCAAAAGGGAATCAGGCATAGTACCGGTGTAGTGCTTCCTGCCTGTGGTCTGGCCTGCAAAATAGGTTATAAAGGAGCTGCTCTCTTCATTGAAATTCAACTGATAATCTATGCCTCCCATCAGAACATTATGAGTCCTTTCTTCTGATTGCTGGGCCTTATAGGCTGGCTTATCAACCATTTCACCGCCATACCTGTACTCATAAAGACTGCTGAAATTCATTTCAATTTTCTGATTTGGTGTCGGACTAAAAAATGCAGTCACTCCAAATGAGTTGTTTTTCAATTCCGGAAGTTCGGAAAAGTTGTCACCGTTATGATCATACCAATCCCTGTCACGCTTGCTGACAAAGACGGTTGCTCCTGCATTTCGTGAACGGTTAATCATGTTTACGTTGCCATTCAGCATAAAATCATTCGCTTCACCGTTAATATTCTGGAATGTTGTTCCAAAATCATATCCGCCCTCCTGTGGTATTTTTGTAATTATATTTACTGTTCCACCTATGGCACTTGAGCCGTATAAAGCTGATCCGGCTCCTCTTACTACCTCAATGCGCTCCACCATATTAGAAGGTATCTGCTCCATCCCGTATAAACCGGTGAGCGGACTGAAGATAGGCCGTCCGTTAATAAGTATCTGTGAGTATGAACCTCCGAGACCGTTCATTCTCAACTGAGTATAGTTGCATGTCTGACAGTCAGTCTCTACCCTCAGACCGGATTGAAATTTAAGTCCTTCTGAAATATTGCAGGCCTGTGCCAGGCTTAATGATTTGCTGTCAAGTATGTTTACAATTACCGGAGATTCTGTCTGTCTTTTAGCTGTCTTTGTTCCTGTAATAACCACTGATTTCAATGCCATCATCTCCTCCTTAAGCTCAAAATTCACCTCCTGTGTCTCCCCTTTTCTAACAGTTACGGTCTTTCTTTCGGTGCTATACCCCAGGAAACTCGCTACCAGAACATGGGTTCCTTCAGGGAGGTTAATAAGCATATAATGACCCGTCTCATCTGTTGTTGTACCCCTGGTTGTTCCTTCAATAATGATACTGGCAAAGTAAATATGCTCCCCATTGGATTTAACATCGCCGAAAACATTGGCATCGGTATTCTGACTGAACGCAAAGTTGTAATGAAACAGAAACAGACAGTTAATCAAAAAAAAACTTAAAAGCCTCATTTATATGGGTTTAAATATGTGAATTATAAACTATTACAATTAATTAACAAATCAGGAGGAAGAAAAGTTCATTCTGCAGGATCTCACATATTTAAACAATAAATATTTCTGTTTTTAATCTCTGCCTGGAAAGACAATACCGGCAGAATTACGGATACTATCGAGTGCTTTCATAAGATCAAGACTGAAAGAATGAGGGACAATTTCACTTTCAATTCTGCCTGCTTCGAGGCATTTCATAACCTCTGCAGCTTCGAACTGGTAACCCATTCCGTCGGGCAGAAGCGAATACTCCTTACTCTCTTTCCCGTTAAGTGAAACAGTAAGCCTTTGCGACATGTCACGTCCACGTGAAAACAACAGATTACCATTTTCGCAATAGAGAGTGCATGCTATCCCTGCAGCGGTGCGGAATGAACTGTAAACTGTTGCCATTCTTCCATCCTTGTAGCAGAAAGTAATACAGATAGAGTGTTCCGAACCGGTTTCAGTGAATGAAGCTTTGGCCGATACCTCATCAGGGATCCCCATAAAATAAAGAACATCTATAACAGGGTATATACCAATATCAAGAAGTGATCCTCCTCCCAGCGCGAGATTGTACTTTCTGTCAACCGGATCAAATGGCGGCTGAAATCCGAACCTGGCATCGAGATGGATCAGTTTTCCTGCCTCGCCGCTCTGCAGGACCTCCCTGGTTTTTTTATAGATGGGTTGAAATGGAGGCCACAGAGCTTCCATAAGGAACACACCCTGTTTTCGCGACTCGCCGATCATAACCTTAACTTCCCTGCTGTTGAGCGAAAATGCCTTTTCGCATAATACAGCTTTCCGGTTCTTCAGACAAAGCATGGTATGTTCAAAGTGGTGGGAATGAGGTGATGCTATATAGATTATGTCCACCTTCGGGTCTGAAGCAAGTTCTTCATAGCTTGAGTAAGACCTCTTAAATCCAAATTCAGTGGCAAAATGATCTGCTCTTCCCTGATCGCTGGCTCCAACTGCATATAGTTCTGCGTTATCGAGTAGTTTAAGCGCCCTGGTAAATTTCGCCGCCATCTTACCGGCAGTCAGTATCCCCCATTTGTATTTCTTCATTTTACTTTTTTTAATCTGATAAATATAATCATTTGCCCCTGATGCCATTGCCTTCCACCTTAGAGTAGTATTGTAAATACAGGGACTATATAAAGTTTCCCCCCGCCAAAGCGGGGCAGGCTCTCCTTCTGAAGGAGGGGTGGCCGGGATAATTGATTATCTGATGTTTACAAGACTCATTTCCCGGCCGGGGTGGTTGATTTAATCGAATTTGACGGAGATGCCCACGGGGAATATCACAAATTACAGGAAGATGAAATAAGTGATAAATACCTGGAGTGCTTTGGATTCACAGTATTATGCTCTGGAAACAAAATATTGTTCCATGAAACTGAATATTTTAAAAGTGAGATAAGGAAAGTTTTCAATAAAAAATAGGAAGAAATCTGATAAACTAATCAACCACCCCGGCCGCAACGAGCTTTTGCAATACCTTAACTATCTTTGTGTTGCGGCCACCCCTCCTTCAAAAGCTAATCTTTCGTCACATCTTTTTCTCACTATCACTATTGTAGATGTATCTTCCAAATAACAAGAATGAGTTAATAAAATATCCGTTTTAGTGATTGGGAGATCCCTCAACTCATCCACCTCATATTCATTGCTTTAGAGATGTGTCCTTGGGTGGATGAGTTTCGGGATGACACATTTTTTTGAGTGTATGGGGGAAGGAAGCAGCGGCGATTCACTTGAATGATGATTCTCTGATAAAATGACTATTGAATCGCCGCTGCTTCCTTCCCCCTTGCCTCCCTTACAACAAGTGTCATTCCAATAACCTGCGAAGGAGATGTATTGAGGAATCACCTTCTTACAAGCAGGATAAATAAAGATGTGATGAAAGATTAGCTTCAAAAGGAGGGGAAAATGTTATTACCGAACAGCATTTCGATATCAAAATCCTTTTGCCTTAAATGATCCTCCCTGAATAAACTTTTTCAGACTCAGGTTGACGGCTATGCCATCAGCGCTTCACCTTCGGCCTTTCTCCTTTAAAAATAATAAAAAAACCTGTTTTGTTACATAATTGATTTACTGTCATTTATAAAATAAATGTAAAATTATTTACATTTATTTAGTACTATGTATTGCATAGTATAATTATTTATATATATCTTTGTATTGTAATGTTACTTGTATTAAACAGTAGTAAAAAACACAGACAACCATGAAAATCACAGTAAGCATCAATCTCGGAGGTTACTCTTTCAATATCGACGAGGATGCATATGCCGAACTCAAGAGGTATCTGAGGAACCTTGAACTCCACTTTGCAGGAGAAGAGAGCTCTTCCGAGATCCTTTCGGATATCGAAACCCGTATGGCGGAAATATTCCGTGCCAGATTAACTTCATTTAAGCAGGTTATCAATATTGATGATGTGCAACAGGCCATTTCAGTGATGGGCACACCTGAAGATATTTCAGATAACGGAGGAAAGACCACCCGTGAAAAATTTTCAACACCGGGCTATCACAGGATGTACCGCGATCCGGACAATCGAATAATCGGAGGTGTTTGTGCCGGTATGGGTGCATACTGGGACATTGAGCCCCTGATTATCAGGATTATCTTTATTGCACTTGTACTTGCCGGAGGTATAGGGGCATTAATTTACCTTATCCTTTACATAGTTCTTCCCGAAGCCAGATCGACCGCCCAGAAAATTGAAATGAAGGGCGATCCGGTGAATATTCACAATATAAAGGATGCCGTGAAAAAGGAGTTTGATACCGTAAGGAAAAATATGAAGTTGTAAACCCGTTAAATTCAACAATATGGATTTAGAAAACACAAAGGCTCAAATGCGAAAAGGGATACTGGAATACTGTATTCTGTCAGTATTGTCCAGGAATTCCTGTTATGCAAGCGACATAATAAAGGAACTCAAGGAAGCAGAAGTGATTGTAGTGGAGGGTACTCTCTATCCGCTTCTGACCAGGCAGAAAAATGCCGGTCTGCTTAGCTACCGGTGGGAAGAATCACAGCAGGGGCCTCCCCGCAAATATTACGAACTCACCGATTCAGGACGAAACTATCTTGCCGATCTGGATAACTCATGGCAGGAACTTGTAGAATCAGTAAACAGGATCAGAACCAGTTAAATAAACTAACCATTTAATACTGAGCATAATGGACAAAACCATAAATATAAACCTCGCCGGCACTCTTTTTAAAATTGACGAAGATGCATTTAAGATACTACGTGATTATCTTCAGGCTATTGACCTCCGGTTCAGGAACACAAGGGGAGGAAATGAAACTATTGAGGATATTGAATCACGGATCGCTGAGATCTTCAACTCACAGAAAGGGATAGCCGGGGTGATTTCAAAAGAGAATGTGGAATCGATGATTCTGATCATTGGCAAACCTGAGGATTTTGAAAGTGCAGAAACCGAAGAAGAGCTTGCAGATACTGGCTTCAGGAGAAAAAGGCTCTACCGGAATCCTGATGATACAATAATTTCAGGAGTATGCGGCGGCATTGGGGCATATCTTAATACAGATCCCGTTCTATTAAGAATCCTGTTTGTCATTTTTACGGTATTCTTCGGGGTTGGATTTTTTGTTTACCTCATTCTCTGGGTTGCATTGCCGGTCGCAAACAACGAGATCAGGAGAAGGGAAATGTATGGGAATGAATATGGCAGGGTGATGGCACAGAGACGACAATCTCCAGGGAATAATACAACATATTCACCTTCCTACAATAAGGGCTATTACCAGACCTCGAGGGTGGGAAATGCATTAAATGAATCGTTCCGGGCCGCAGGCAGGGTATTGTTCATCATACTCCGGATCTTCCTTGTATTTGTTGGCGCTTTTCTACTGCTTACAGGATTCATCTTCCTGCTGACATTTGTTCTGATCTTCGTTTTCAAAATGCCGGGAGCTTTCTCAACAAATGCGTTGGACTTCAATATTGTATATCTCCCTGAGTTTATTAACTATCTGGTTTCCCCTGCTGTTTTTCCATGGATTATCATCCTGGGTTCACTGGTTTTGATTCTGCCCCTGCTCGCACTTATTTACTGGGGTGTTAAGATGATATTCTGGTTCAGGGCAAATGACGGAGCAATAAGCCTTATACTTATTGTTGTATGGACCCTCTCTCTTACTGCGCTGGTAATACTTCTGTTCAGTGAAGAAGTAAGCTTTGCCGAAAAATCGAGATCCACATCAAAGATCCCCCTCAATAATCCATCAGACACAATCCATATTCTTGCGGCAAACAGGGTGTCGGATCTTATAACCGAAAATACACTGCCTTTTAATACTGAAGATTATTCTGTCCTCATAAATAATGAAAAGATGGAACTCTATATTTCGCCTGAACTCGAAATTGAGAATACCTCTGAAGAACCTTCAGGCATTTCCGTTAAAATGGAGTCATATGGCAGCAATGAAATCAAAGCATTTAACAATACAAAGGAGCTGATCTATAACTATAATATAAGTGGTGATACAATATTCTTTGATGACTATTTTACAATTCCCGCGGGTCGCAGATGGTCGGTTGATAATATTGAAATAACAATCAATCTGCCTGAAGGCACAATTCTTAGAATTGATTCATCGCTTGAAAGACTTTTAGACATGAACCGTAATTTTGATAAAGGGGATAATGATTATCCGCTGGAACACAAGGAAGGTTACAGTTTCTGGAAGATCACAGATGACGGGTTAATGCCTGCCGGTCAATACTCTTCAAAACAAAAGTAATTCCTGTTTTTTCATTCCTTAATATCTTCCATGAGATCCGGCTTCCTTGTTTGGTGCCGGATTTCTTTTTTTTGATAATTATTTGTTAAACAGAATTTTTCATTTGACAGTAACCGATTCGTTTTATACCTTCGGGCTTCTGATATAATATCACATTGCCTGCCATGAAAAGTATCATGATAATTCTGCTTTCAACAGCCTTTTTTATTGAGGCTCATTCGCAATTAAACAGCATTTTAACCGATACCCTTCGGAAAGATGCCCTCAATGTTTATATGGAAAACACAGATTACATCCGGAAGGAAATTCCATATATAAACTATGTGAGGGATATCAAAGACGCCGGAGTATATATTATTTCAACTGTACAGCATACCGGTTCCGGAGGACGTGAATATACCTATTTTTTTGTCGGACAGAACCAATACAAAGGAATGGCTGATACTCTTTCTTTCACCTCACCACCGGATGAAACCGACGATGAAACAAGGATCAAGCAGGTGAATACACTACAACTGGGATTGATTCGTTTTGTAGCCAGAACCCCTCTGGCAAAACACCTGAAAATAACATATACACAGCCGATGTCCGAAAAGGTTTCAACTGACAGATGGAACAGCTGGGTATTCAGGGCTTCAATTAACGGATACCTCAATAAAGAACAATCATATGAAACAACTTATCTGAATGGTAATGTTTCTGCATCCAGGGTGACTGAGGCCTGGAAAATCAGCTTAAGAGCAAGATATGGGTACAGTATTGAGAAATTCGACATAGATGAAGAGATTATTTCCAGCGAAAATACTTCACGATCATTCAGCAGTCTGATAGTAAAAAGCATTTCCGACCACTGGTCAGTCGGAGGCACTATAAATCTTGGGGCCGGCAGTTACAGAAATCTGAAAAATTCAGTTATTGTAATGCCTGGAATTGAATATGATCTATTCCCATATTCCGAAGCTACTCGCAGGCAGCTCAGGCTTTTATATTCAATAGGTTATAATGCTGCTGTATATATTGATACAACAATCTATGATAAAACGAGCGAAGCACATCTTCAACATTCAATTCTGGCAGCTTATGAGGTTGTGCAGAAATGGGGAACGATCGACATAAGTGCTGAGTACAGCAATTATCTGCATGACTGGAGTTTAAACAATCTTTCTGTATTCGGACGATTTGAATTGAGAATAGCCAAAGGATTATCGCTGAACCTGGGAGGAGGAGCATCGCTGATCCACGATCAGCTGGGACTTGTTAAAGGAGGCGCAACCACAGAAGAGGTACTGCTCAGGAGGAAAGAGATTGCAACACAATTCAGTTACTGGACTAATTTTGGATTTTCATATACATTCGGTTCGATATACAACAATGTAGTTAATCCACGTTTTGGTAATTCCGGAAGTGGTGGTCAGATGATGTACATATCTTACTAAAGAATATTGATTTACTTTTGATAAAAATTCCTGATTCTTTTCTTTGAGGTAAAGTAATTGTGTTATAACTTTATAAAAAACAATAACCTAAATTCCGATAAAATGGTTTTGCAGATTCTGGAAGCTTTTATTATTGCAGGTTTGCTTGTTTACATTATTTTTCTGCATTTACAATTGTCGAAAAAGAATATTTTTATTGAAACAACCGTGAAGAAACTGGCTGGTCTGGAAAAGACCAGAAGCCTTGATGAAATGATGGAATTCCTGAAGGAGATAAATAAAGCCGGACTTTATCAGCGTGCAAACCATGATAAATTCATGGAGGAAAGCACAACTGATTTCATTCTTGAAAATGAAGATAAGCAGAAAATTTATATGCATTATACCCGCGATGAGGCAGATGCCAGAAATATCCTTAAGGTCGGTTTCAGGTTTGTCAACTCTTTTTACAAGACCGCATTACCGGTTACCAGGGACAAACTGGATATGATAATTAAGCATAACAGCCAGAAGTATTACGGACATTATCTTGTAATAATCTCAATAGCAAATGATACTGTCAGGAAGTTTTCCGGTGAAATCAAAAAAGCAGGCCTTAAAAATATCTCCTTTGAAAATGTTTTAACAGAAGAGCTGCCTTTACGGAATGAGAATGCGGAACCTGTTTTTATCCTGCCACACCAGTTCATAAAAGGTTACATCAATCATCTTACCGGTGAAATAACAAGGAATCCGGATTTTGATCCGACCTATATCTCACCGGCATTCGAGAAAAATATTCTTACTATAAAATAATATTATGGGGCATATCTGTCATTACAGATCATAAAAGTTATAACTATCTTTGAGATTAAATTAAAACAAAGGATATGAAAAGAGCATTATATTTTATTCTGATAATCAGTTTTATATTTTCATCCTCAGCCACTTCGCAGGGTCTGTTAAAGAAGGTCTCGAAATCAATGACTGACGAGCTTCTCGGCAGATCCAATAATAAATCCAACCAGCCGGAACCTGCTTCAGCGTGCGCTGATGCAGAACTCGTAATGGATATGGGAGGAAAACTCCAGCTCGATTATACTGAGTTAACAATAAGTATTTCAGACGATGGAAGAATCCTTGCCAAAGACCTGCACGCTGATAATTATTATATAGTAGAGAATGGCGTAACTGCAGGACCATTTAAGCCAGGAGATAAAAGGTTAAAAGGGTTTGAGAGTGTTATGAGCCATAATACCTACACTGATTCCGATTCTGATACTGATACCGATACTAAAAAAAATTCCTGGGAGGGCAACCCGTACATAACAAAATCGGGAGATAAATTTCTGATAACCTTCGCTGGAAAAAGCTATGGTCCTTATGCCCGGATAAATAATATTAAAGTCACTAAATCAAAAGATAAGTTTGCTGCAGTTGTAGTTGAAAACATTGTTGTCACTGCTGACCAGGGCGACGCTATGGATAAGGCCATGAAAGAGGCAAAAACAGATCAGGAGAGAATAGATCTGGCAATGAAATATGCAGCGGAAATGCAGCAGAAAATGATGCAGGGTGGCGGACCAAACAGCATGCTTGCCAAACTGATTACCAACATTCCGGGAGCCACTTTAGATCCGAATTATGGCGCAAATCTGAACAACAACATGAAGTATGATGATATACTTGTAACTTCTATGGACAAAATACAGGACCTGAATGGTAAAACAATCCATACAGTTACCAGTGAGCAGGCAGGTGCAGATTTTTTCATCAGTTCCGACAATACCCGAACTGCATGGTACAGTTACGGAACACTCAGCTTAAGCGATAAAACTACACTCCCCGAACTCTTCAATCCTCTGCTCATGAAAGTTGACGGTAAAATCTACCTTGCTTACATGTATTATTCGCCAAAAAAGAATTCGATAATGAAGTGTAAGATTCCGTTCTGACAGTGAGATTCTTATCTCTCTTTTTTCTTTTTTCCATACTCCCGGTATTTGCCTTGACGCAATCAGTGGCCTATTCTGAGGTTTTTGGATCAGACTGGGACAAGGCACTCTCATATGAAAAGGAGAACAGGAGCTGGATGAAACCCATTCTTGAAAAAAGCAATATTCCATATGATCTGGCCATAGCTGTAATATTCCCTGAACTTGTCAGGTATTCTGCCTTGCGCGATAAGATGGAAATAACCCTTTTAAAAGCACTTTATATTAATCTTGGGGAAACATATGCCAATTTCTCAATCGGCCAGTTCCAGATGAAACCATCATTTGCGGAGATAATCCGCCGTGAGGCGCCTGCTGTTACCGAACGCCGGTCAGATATAATTTTTAAGCAGCCAGATGACTTTGACAACATTTCGGATTACAGAAAATCAATCGTTACCGACCTTGAAGATCCTAAAAGTGAATTCGTATATCTGGTCGCTTTCATCAAAATAGCTGACAGAAAATTCAGGACCGGCAGGATGAACGAACGTGACAGAGTTAAATTTCTGGCTACTGCTTACAATTTCGGAATAAACAAGAGTAAAGAGGAAATAGATGGTATGGCTGACAAGAAATACTTCAACACTAAACTTTTCAAAACACAGAATTATTCATATGCGGAAGTATCATTATTCTGGTATGATATGTACCGGACAACTAGAAAGTAGGTTCATGCCATGGCATGAACCTACAATTTAGACAAGGGTATAAGTAGGGACACGCCATGGCGTGTCCCTACAGGAAATGACCCTATTTCCGTTCTATAATTTTCATGGCGTGTCCCTTATTTTTGAACATCTCTGCTTTTCTCCTAAATTTGGCAAATAATAATTCTAAACTCTGCTCTATGAAGAAATTTACATTTATACTGATCATACTTATATTACTCATCATAACCTTTTCATGCAAGACTGCTTCGGTTCCGGAATCTGAAGACCTTACACAATATGTCGACCCTATGATCGGAACGGCACACTGCAGGTGGTTTCATGTTGCTCCCGGATCGAATCCGTTCGGAATGGCAAAACCCGGTCCATCAACAGACGGGCATCTTGGAAACCTGACCGGATGGGAAGCTGTCGGATATGATTTCAGGCATACATCCATTGAAGGATTCCCAAATTTCCATGAGTTCCAGGTTGGAGGCGTGGTATTCATGCCAACAACCGGAGAACTGAAAACTATTCCCGGCAAGCCTGATTCAAACGGGGAAGGATACCGCTCTTCATTTGATAAAAAGGATGAAGTATTAAAGCCCGGATACTATTCGGTAATTCTAAAGGATTATAATATTAAAGCTGAGGTAACTTCAACAGACAGAGTAAGTTTTCACCGCTACACATTCCCTGCCGGAGAAAAATCACACATCCTTTTCGATATCGGAAATAAGCAGGGTGAAAGCGGTGAAGTGAAAGATGCAAGGGTTACATATATGCCAGATGGCCGGATTGAAGGATTCGTTGAGACTTATCCTGAATATGTAAAAAAATATCAGACAGGGGCAAGTGTAAAAATGTACTTCTCGGCTGACATCGACAGGAAACCGGAATCTTACGGGATCTTCAATAAAACGGTATCCGAATCGGGAAAGAATGAAGCAACCGGTCAGGGTGCTGGTCTTTATCATGCACTGAAGGGACGCGGCCTGGCAAGTGATATAAACGGCGCTTATCCAAAGAATGATGGCACTGTAGGACAGATACCCCCGGGAGCGGACAACAAGCCTCAATTTAAGTTCTATAATACTGATGGTATATGGGGAGGGCAGTGGAACCTGATACAGCTCTGGGCCCTGGTATACCCTGAATACCTTACCGGTTTCATTAATACCCATCTGACCGTTTACAACGATGCCGGCTGGCTTGGCGATGGTATTGCCAACAGCAAATATGTATCGGGTGTAGGGACCAACCAGGTTCCACTGGCAATTGTTGCTGCATATATGTGCGGCATCAGGGATTTCGATATTCAGAAAGGCTATGAAGCATCCCTGAAAAATGAGATAACATCAGAGGGACGTGTTTTCGGAGCAGGTAAGATGGATGTGGAAAAGTTTGTAAAATACGGCTATGTCCCATACATGGAAAAAGGAGAAGGATCGGATGAACTATGGAGATTTGCCTGTTCACATACCCTTGAATATTCATACACCTCGTGGGAAGGGATGAATTCAATACCAGGCTCGACAGCATTTTCCTGATATCGCAGAAAGATCTGTTTGGCGGCGGTACTGAGATCCATGCCTTTGCAGGTATAACCAAACCCTATAACCATGGCAATCAGCCATGCCTCCATACATCATTCCTCTTCAACCACTCCGGAATGCCTTCAAAAACACAGAAGTGGGTCAGGGCCATATGTAAGGATTTCTATGGAACGGAAGGGATCCATGGGTACGGTTTTGGACAGGATGAGGATCAGGGTCAGCTGGGTGCATGGATAGTAATGGCAGGAATGGGGCTTTTTGATGTTAAGGGATTAACAGATCAGGTGCCGGCATTTGGCATTGGCAGCCCTCTTTTTGATAAGATATCGATCAGTCTGAACAACAAATATTATCAGGGAAAAGTGTTTGTGATAGAGGCAGAAAACAACAGCCCCGAGAATGTTTATATTCAATCGATGTTACTGAATGATAGCGATCTGAACAGAACTTTTGTTCCTTTCCGGGAGGTCGTAAAAGGCGGTAGCTTGAAACTTAAAATGGGAAGCGAGCCTAAGGACAGTTACTAAAAACAGAAATAATTCAATCCTGTAATTTGTCTGCCGTAACCGGTTTAATTGTTGCAAGCTGAAGAAACACAGCCAGAGCTACCGGTATTGCAAGAAGAGCAAGATCAGGTCCCAGGCTGCCTGTATCGGTCGATTTACCCAGCCAGTTGGTGACAAGTGCTCCGGCAAAAACTCCTGTCATATTCATAAGCCCATACCCTGCTGCGCGATGACCTGGCGATACAAACTGGCATAGTACCGGCATATTGTTGGCATCAAACATCCCAAAACCTATTCCAAATAAAATACCACCACCAATTATACTGAACAAACCTTCACCAAATCCGATTAATATGAGTGCAGGTATTGTCAGTGTCAGGCCTATTGCACCGGTATAGATCCTGCCTTTAATGTTTTTTGTTATCCACCGGTCAGCCGTCAGGCCTCCGAAGAGAACTCCGATAAATGATGAAACAGCAATTGTTATTGTACTTAAAGGACCAGCCACTGACATATCAATTCTCAGGTTTTCTGAGAATAATGTGGGCAGCCAGTTTTTAATTCCCCAGCCCGGAAAACTGGGGGTGGCAAAATAAAAGAGGATGACCCAGAAACTCATCGAACCCAACAGCACCGAGAGGCTATGAGTTACCGACCTGAATCCGCCTGATGAATCATCACTTTCCTGTGAAGCGCTGGGAACAGTTCTTTTCTCATACAATAACAGGATCAGGACAATTGAATAAATCACTCCTGTTAGCCCGAAGCTCTGAAAGGCCGTCTGCCATGACCAGTTGTGTGCCACCGTTGCTCCGAATCCACCGAGAGCCTGTCCTGTATACAACCCTGTCATATGAATCCCGATTGCAAGCGACCTGGTATTTCCGCGATGATAATCTGCTATAAGCGCAAGTCCTGCAGGAATATAAAGCGCTTCGCTTACTCCCATTATAGCGCGCAATATATAAAGTTGATTAAAAGAAGTAGCAAAACCCATCGTCATCGTCACTGCCGACCAGACTCCAAGACTTCCGATTATCAGCCATTTGCGGCTGATGCGGTCAGCAATCAATCCTGCCATCGGAGACATCAGTCCATAGATCCAGAGAAAAACAGCCATCAGCCTTCCGAAATTTTCCGCAGTATTCAGCTCACTGATATCTCCCATTATTGCCGCCTTCATTGTGGAAAGCATCTGCCTGTCCAGGTAGTTCAGAAGGGCAACCCCCCAAAGAAGGGCAACCACCAGCCAGGGATACCAGGATTTTTCTTTCAGCTTCATTTTACAGAGAACAGATAGTCGATATCAAGAGCTCTGACCTCTTCAACGAATAAAGAATAGGTTTTCTGGTCCACATTTTTTACCGGCAGACGGAACTCGCCGCAATCCAAACCGATATATTTCATGAATGCTTTCCCTGTTCCCATTCCTCCGTATTTGCCTAGCAGTGTTATCATATTGATCGAAAGCTGCTGAAGCCTTCTGGCTTCAGCCATGTTGTCCTCATCGTAAGCTTTGATCAACTTACTATAGAGAGGAGCTGCATAATTATATGTACTCCCCACTGCACCTCTTGCACCAAGGGCCAGCGCTGCAAGAAGGTTCTCATCACGTCCCCAGAGCATCTCATATGCCCCCTTATCATAATTCAGGCATGAGAGGAAATCCATGAAATCCTCATGCGTATATTTTATCCCGACAAAGTTCGGAAGCATTCCTGATATTTTCTTCAGGAAGTTTATCATTGGGAAATTAACACCTGTGAGAACAGGTATATGATAAAAATAGATCGCCATTTTAGGAACCGACTCTCCTACCATGGCGACAAATTCTGCCAGGTAATCTTCACCTGCCGGTTTGAAATAGTATGGCGCCAGGACAGCAATAGCAGAGATACCGGCTTCAAACGAGATTACTGCATTGTCAATACACTCTTTGTATGATGTCCCTCCCACAAGGTTAATTACACAGACACTTCCGTCTTTTTTGAAACAATCGGCCCATTTTTCAACATGCAGTTGTTTCTCCTTCTGAGTGAGTGAGACCCCTTCGCCTGTAGATCCGTTGATAAATGCCCCAACCACCCCGTTCTTTTTCAGGAAGTTGTAATATTCAGGTACCAGTTCAGTATTAACATTGCCGCCTTTATCCATTGCTGTGAATGGTGCCGCAACAAGACCTTCAAATCTTTTAAACTTTTTCATTATGCCTGTTTATTGCTTTGACACAAATTTAGATATTCCTGCAAACTTTGAAAATATCAAGGTGCATCATGGGTTACCCTGAGAAAAAAATATTCATAATTTTGATTCAATGAGCCTTTATCAGGTAAATCAGGATTTAAAAAACCGGGGTCTCTTTTAACAGATGATTAATCTTAACCAATTAAACAGAAAAAAATGAAAAAACTTGTTGCAGAATTTATTGGTACATGCTGGCTGGTTCTCGGCGGCTGCGGAAGCGCTGTACTGGCAGCTGCTTATCCTGAACTGGGTATCGGATTTGCAGGAGTTGCTCTCGCATTCGGGCTCACAGTAGTAACTATGGCTTATGCTATCGGCCATATTTCAGGATGTCATCTTAATCCTGCCGTTTCTGTCGGATTATGGATAGGAGGTCGATTTGAAGGGAAAGATGTCGGTCCATACATTATAGCACAGGTACTTGGTGGTATTGCAGGTGCATCAATCCTATTCCTTATTGCCAGCGGGAAACCGGGTTTTGAGACAGGAGGCTTCGCTGCAAACGGCTATGGAGAGCATTCACCCGGAGGCTACGGAATGACTGCTGCACTTGTAACTGAGATTGTCATGACGTTTATGTTCCTGATGATCATCCTTGGCTCAACTCACTCAAAAGCTCCTAAGGGTTTTGCCGGACTGGCTATCGGACTCGGATTGATGCTGATACATCTTATCAGCATCCCTGTTACCAGTACCTCCGTAAATCCTGCAAGAAGCACAAGCCAGGCTATCTTTGCAGGAGGCTGGGCTTTGGGTCAGCTCTGGCTTTTCTGGATCGCTCCCATAATAGGTGCTTCGCTGGCAGGTGTTTTATATAAGTACCTCTCACCTGAAAACGAATTCCCGGACTCCTGAAGCAGGCGGGTTATTTATTCCTGGTGAATATTACATCATAATTGATTCCCTGCACTGCCTGAAAATAATTGCCTGAAAGGAGATCATTCCGGCGGTCATATATCAGATTGTACTTTGATCCCGGATAATTGGCATCCCTGAGTACAATCTCAACAAGGATATTGCCTTCATTGACGCTCCATACAGAACTGTCTACATTTATCGGACCGGGATTGAAATATCCAGCATCCATTTTGCCATTTTCCTTCACTGAAAAAATCTCAATAGTATAGGTACCATCAGATCTCAGCCATTTTCCCTTAAGCAAAACCTGGAGGGAATCAGCTGATACAACTGAACCGATAGCCGGTTCATCTGACTTTTTTTTAACATCTGCTGCAGCAGGAGGAGCAGATACTCCCTTAAGTGACTCCTGCCCTTTTGTTCGCGGTGTGGTGTTGCAGGCTGTGATGAAAAGCAAAAACATACTTAACAAAAGAAAAGAATCTTTCATCCTTTTATTCCCGACTTTGCTTAGTGCTGTCATATTTAAGTATTTTTGTAAAAATAACTATAATTACATATATGGAGATATTAGTTATCAGCATTCTTATAGTTCTGAACGGATTCTTTGCACTATCCGAAATCGCTCTTGTTTCAAGTAAACGATCAAGACTTGAACAGCTTAGAAAAGAAGGCCGCAGAGGATCTGAATCAGCTTTGCTTTTAATGAATGACTCGGAGAGTTTTCTCTCTGCCATCCAGGTAGGGATAACTCTTATCGGGATAATAACAGGTGTTTATGGAGGTATAAACATAGCAGACGACTTTGCACCATTCTTCGAACGTTTCGATTTATTAAGGAATTCAGCTGACGAAATAGCCCTTACGGTTACTGTTCTGATAATTACTTACTTCTCGATACTTTTTGGTGAGCTGGTGCCAAAGACCCTGGCTTTAAGCAATCCTGAAAAGATTGCAGTCAGAATAGCTCCCGTTATATACTATTTCAGCCTGGTTTTTTATCCTGTGGTGAAATTCCTCTCTTTTTCAACCACACTGATAAATAATATAATAGGTATCAGGAAACCCCATGAACATACAACAGAAGCCGAGCTGAGACATATGCTCAAGATTGCTTCGCATGAGGGTGTGATAGAAAAAGAGCAGAACCTGATTCATGAGAAAGTCTTCTACTTCTCTGATAAACAAGCCAGACATATAATGACTCACAGAATGGAGGTTGAATGGATAGACATAAATCTTCCTCCTGAAGTTATTAAGGAAAGCATCCGCAGATCAAAGCACAGCCGGCTGGTATGCTGCATGGAAAACCTTGACAATTTTATTGGCGTCCTTAGTCTGAAAGACTTCCTTGCTGCCGATCACTTTTCCGATGAATTTGTGATCTCTGATCTTCTTACACAGCCGCTTATAGTCCCTGAAACTGCAGAAGCTTATAAAGTTCTGAATCTTTTCAGGGAAAAGCAGTTGCATTTCTGCATTGTGGTGAACGAGTATGGCAGCATTGAAGGGATAATAACTCTCCACGACATACTCGAAAACCTTATTGGCGACATCCCTGAGGAGGGAGAAAAATATGAACCCGACATATTTGTCCGTGATGATAAATCCTACCTGGTTAGCGGTGATGCTCCCGTTGAAATACTCGACGGGATCTTCGATAACTATCTTACTGATCTTGAAAATGTTGACTATACATCAGTTGCAGGATTTGTATTGAGTAAAATAGATAAAAGTCCGCAGGTAGGAGACAAGTTTACATTCAATGATTTCATAATTGAGATAGTTGACATTGATGGTAAAAGGATTGACAAGGTCCTGATAAGTAAAAAATTATTCGGGTAAATTATAAAAATCGATGAAAAAGAACCGCAGGGATTTTTTCAGGATCTCAGGCCTGGCAGGTCTGGGCCTGGCAAGCTCCTCTTTCTTAAATGATCTTTCACAACAGACACATAGCCAAACATTTAACATGTCGGGTTATTCTGCTCCCAAACTCAACAAAGTGAGAACAGGCTTTATTGGAGTAGGTACATTGTGAAGGGGCCTATATTCACGATCTTAATGGAGATTTCATGTGGTCTCATAATTAATACCTGAATGTTATGAATAAATTCCTTCCGGTCAATTCAATCAGTGATATTCTTCCTATGTACACAGGAACTCCAATCGGACTTCTCCTTGAGTACCATAACCTGAACCGGCCCTATGAAACCTATGATAAAGCTGAACTTCTTGTAGGTATGTGCATGGACAACCGAAAGCATCTACATATCCCGGATAATTTTGCCTTCATCATCCGGTCAGGTGGAGCCAATCTTCGATACAGTGAATTCAAAGTGTCATACGCAATAGCGGTTGGAAGTGTGAGCCACATAGTACTTATCGGTCACAACAACTGCGGCATGGTAAACCTTATCTCAAGAGAGGCTGAGTTTATAAGAGGTCTCGTAAATACTGCCGGATGGGAAAAAGAGCGGGCTGAAGAACATTTCATGCACTTTGCTCCGATGTTCGAAATTGGCAATGAAACTGACTTCATACTGAGCGAAACTAAACGTCTCCGGCTTCGTTATCCGAAAGTTATAATAGCCCCATTATATTATAAAGTAGAAGACAATAAACTTTACTTCATTAAAGAAAATTAAAAACATGACTACCCGGCTGACCTTTTTAATCCTGCTCTTATCTCTTATTTCTCATTCATGTTATTCAACCGACTGGCCTGTACTGAAAAAATATGACCGTGAACGCATCTACAAAATTGCTATGCCTGTAGGTGGAATCGGAACAGGTACTGTCTCTCTCGGGGGAAGGGGAAACCTCCAGGACTGGGAGATTATGGGAAGGCCGGCAAAAGGATATAACCCGGGACCGGGAAGAAACAATTCACCATTCTTCACCCTTTATACAGAAGCAAATGGCAAAAAAGATCTCCGGCTAATTGAAGGAGCCCTCCCATTTTACGAGTATGAGGGAGCATCCGGCGCTATAGCCACAAATCATGGACTGCCAAGGTTCAGTGAAGCCACATTCGATGCTGCTTATCCTTTCGGACAGGTAAACCTCAGAACTCCTCAGATCCCTGTAAGTGTCAGGATGAAAGCATTTAATCCGATGATCCCCGGCGATATTGACAACAGCAGTATACCTGTGGCAGTAATTGACTATGAGCTGACCAATCACTCAAAGGAAGCGGTTAAATTCAGCATTTGCGGACCGATGAAAATCTGTTCAACGGAGAGTATTACATCCATAAAATAATTATCCCGGAGAAGGAAGATATACCGGAAGAACAGCTTGTGGGAATGGGGTCAGCTGATTATGGAAATCCCGATTACCAGCTGGGTGAAGGCTGCCTGGTGGACCAGCTTGTTGGCCAGTATCTTGCACATGTCTGCGGACTGGGTTATCTTCTCAAAAAAGAGAATGTTGCAAAAACCCTGGAGAGCATTATGAAGTACAATTACAAGAGCGACCTCTCAGATCATTTCAATTGTTTCAGGAGTTATGCCCTCGGCAATGAAGCAGCCTTGCTAATGGCCTCCTATCCAAAATCACGACCGGTCAATCCATTCCCGTACTTCACCGAAGTAATGACAGGTTTCGAATATACTGCTGCCATCGGTATGCTTTATGAAGGCCAGACTGACGAAGGATTGAAATGTATTGCCAATATACGCGACAGGTATGACGGGCGTAAGAGAAGTCCATTCGACGAAGCTGAATGTGGCCATCATTATGGAAGGGCTATGGCAAGCTGGTCGTCTGCTTTGGCATTGACAGGTTTCCATTATTCAGCTGTTACAAAGGAGATGAAATTTGGAGATAAAACAGGCAGATACTTCTGGTCAGACGGATATGCATACGGAACAGCCGATATATCAGCCGGAGAAGCCGGAGCAAAAAGATCTGTTCTTATCACCGTTCTGAATGGCAGATCAGAGATAATAAAAATGACAATAGAAGGAGCAGGATCAGTATCAGGAAAGAAAGTAAGATCATTAAATGCCGGGGATAGTGAAACTTTCATAATCAGGTAACTGCATTTAAGATGATAGTGATCTGGCCTGATTTTTGTAATATTGCAGTCAAATACATATAAAATGCATCTGAAGAAAACTATTGCCGGACTGACAGCTGTAATAATATCGATGGTATTTTTTGGTTCATGCAGTCTTGATACTAAAACTGTTGAGCCCTATTTAATACAGGTCGACAGCATTATGGCGCCTGATACTGTTACTCCAAAAACTGTTTTTGAGATAAGGCTTTATGGCATCGTCGGACCAAGCTCCTGCTACTCACTCGAGAAAGTATATTGTTTTGTTACGGAACAAAAGGATATAACGGTAGAGGTACGTGGAACTTACCGGTACGAAGGAATTGCATGTGCCGACGGGGTAGTCTATCTTGATACCAAAGTTGAAACAAATGTTCCAACCTCAGGAATATACACAATAAAGGTCCTGCTGCAGGATAACACTTTCATGGAAAAAAAGCTTGTTGGCAGGTAATTGAATTATAACCGGAGAATTTTCTATCTTTCTGTTGTTTTTTTAATTCACCTAAATTTCCTGATATGAGAAATCTTGTATTGGCGGGTTTTTTGTTTGTGCTATGCAGTTCATGCAGCAGCGACAAGGCTGACATTAACATTAATGCTGACCAGGTAAGGTATAAAATGGCAGGAGGTATAGGGGCATCATGGCATGCTATCAGCGAAGATACGATTGATGAGGCTCCTGAATATAAATGGGCTTTGCGATACAAAAATTCCCGCGGAAGCGCCTGGGGAGGAAATCCTCCGGTAACAAACACTGAAGCATGGCAACAGATCTTTAAGCATGCAGGTTGGCTGGGATTCTCATTCGTAAGGGTTGAGCTCAGCGCCCGTATGTATGAACCCGAAAGAAATAAATTCGACTGGGATAATGAAGAGATGCTGGCTCTTTATAAAATTCTGGATTGGGCCGAAGCCAATAACGCTGATGTATTCCTGCAACAGATGTGGCACAATGTAAAGTGGAACTCATACCCGGGTGTTCAGCCTCTGCTTAGTGCACCAAAGTCGCTTGAGGATTTTGCCGAAGGAATAGCAACTCTTGTGGAACATCTTACAGTAACAAAAAAATACAACTGTATAAAATGGGTATGCATAACCAATGAGCCTCCGGGTGGCAGCTGGGGATCGTGGTGGAGCATGGGCGAAACAAATCCTCCTGTTACTCCTGCCTGGAAAGAGGTGAGAAAAGCGCTCGATAAGAGGAATCTGACGCTACCAATATCAGGACCCGACTGGACTGACCTTCCGGTATTCGATGAAGCTAAAATCGATTTTGATGAATTTATAGGAGCATACGATATCCACTCCTACCAGGGAATTGACGAAAAGAAGCAGAAGATAGTTGAGGACTGGGCAGAGTGGGCACGGAAACATAACAAACCGTTGTTTCTTTCAGAGATAGGCGACATGAGGCTGGGTTGGAAGGACAGCAATCCCGGACCAAAGTCGTTTGCCACAGCCCTCTCGAATGCCGAATCTGTGCTCAGAGGTCTGAACGCAGGGGTGAGCGCTTTTAACAGGTGGAGTTTTACCAACAGGGGCGATCTCGACGGGCAGTTTCAATTAATACGAACGTGGGATATTGAAAATAAAAAGTACTATGATAAAATTGAGGTTGAACCGGAGGCCTTCTACGGTTATGGGATAATTACCCGGTTCATGGCAAAGCACTCCTCTGTTGTACACACAGATACAATTGCAAATAAGGCCATCCTCTCACAAACTCTTAAGAGCGATGGCGGGAAGATTACAACATATATTCTTAACAAAAGTGATACCTCACTGGTTGTGAAAATCAGGATGACAGGCGTTGATGATCAGAAGTTATACCTGTATCGTGCTACAAAAGAGGAAGTTACAAATCCTGGCTTCAGGATGGATCCATTAAAGGAGATCGATCTCAGAGATGGAAAAGTCATAGTACTTGATCTTCCTGCGAAAAGCATCAGCACACTGACAAGTTTCAGAAGCATGCATGAAGATGCGGCGAGAGATGAGGAGTGAGGACTTTGGTCTTTTTCTTTTCGCCTTCCTCCTTTTACATTTTCAGTATTGACATTTACATTATAATTTATTAAATTTGGTAAGCAATGCATCCGGGGTGGCATAAGTGGTCTGAGCAATGCACTGAATAAGGTCTTGCATCCTTTGTTGGTTGCTTATTTCTTTGTGACTGACGGGGCGGTGCTGTAGGAGGGCGAAGGGCACAAGGCGCAAGGCTCAGGGCAAAAGACCCAAGACAAAAGACAAAAGATACAAGAGAAAGAACAAAGGAATATTAAGAGTGCTAAACAATTTAAAAGTGGAATAAATATGGAAACAAAGAAAAATGATTTAGCCGACAGGCTATTTGAATTTGAACTTAAAAGTATTTTGGGTTCAATTGTTCAGAAATGCAGATAAACTAACCACAAATAGAAATACTTCCTCACGGCTTTGTTTCTTAAATCCTGGGTCTTGTTTCTTTTGTCTTTTGTCTTTTGTCTTTGGTCTTGTTTCCTGAGTCTTGTTTCTTTTGTCTTTTGTCTTTTGTCTTTGGTCTTTTGTCTTTTGTCTTTGGTCTTTTGATTTTTATCTTTTATCTTTACAGCAAGTCTCGTTGCTGACATGAAAAAAAAGATTACTCTTAAGCGGATCTTTCACCGCGATGCATTACGTATTGCCATTTATTTCGGTTACGATGAAGAGCTGAAGAGAATGGTCAAATCGATACAGGGTATTCAATACAGTAATACCAACAAATGTTTTTATACAAATGATACTGAAGAGAATCTAAAGATCATTTTAAAAACCTTCAGGGAGATAGCCAACATTGATATTGAACAGCTTACTGATCAAAGCAGTAAAGAGAAAATACAAAATGAAAAAGTTATTTCCAATGAAATATCAGCCACCGAAGATTACCCGGTTGCTGTCAGGAAAGTATTAAGATCTGTTGAATTCAGGATAAATGAAAGCAGCGGGTATCTGATTATAAGGCTGCCTATACCCTACTCCACTGAATGGGTTGATGAATTAAGGAGTTACCGGGGAAGCAGATATAACGGAGCAAGCAGGGAATGGTCGCTGCCATGGTCGAAGCTTACCTGCGATTCGCTTGCTGACTATTTCAGCAGGCAGGGTGTTGAGGTTGATGTGAAGAAGGAGATAGTTGATGAAGCTCTCAGGCTTGAGAGGAAGAGGATCGGAGATGATGTAAGGGATCGCACACCAGGAAGGAAAGCCCTGGACGGATTGGACAGTCTGACGATGTATCTTGATGAGAACAGGTACAGTACACGTACCAGGGAGGCATATCTGTCGATGATGGATTTCTTCTTCAGGTATTTCAGTGACAAAGATCCGATGGAGATTTCAAATAGTGAGATGTCGCGCTTTATATATGAATTCATAATCAAGCTCGGTTATTCGGCATCATATCAGAATCAGATGATATCGGCAATAAAGACCTACTATTCTATGATGGGAGAAAATGCTCTGAATATTGAGGTACCGGGACGTCCACGGAGGACCAGGTCGCTTCCAAAGACATTTTCGAAGGAGGAGGTTGTCAGGATCCTGAATTCATCGGGTAACATCAAGCATAAGCTGTTGTTATGGATAATATATTCATGTGGTTTGCGTCGGTCGGAGGTAACGAATATAAAGCTGAAGGATATAGACCGGAACCGGAGTATTATACATATCAGGGAAGGCAAGGGGATGGTTGACAGGATAGTGCCGGTATCGGAAAAGGTATGGCACAAGGTTGATGAGTACCTGGCAGGTTATTCGCCAAGGGAGTATTTATTTGAAGGACAGACGGGAGGCAGGTATTCATCGGAGAGTGTTTACAGGGTATTCAAGTCGGCGTTAGTTAAAGCAGGGATAAGGAAAGATGTAGGAGTACACAGTCTGAGGCACAGTTACGCCACCCATCTGCACGAGAATGGACTGGATATAAAGTATATACAGGAGCTGTTAGGACACAAGAGCACGCGGACCACTGAGATTTACACGCATGTAAGCAGGAGGAATCTGATAGCGGTAAGGAGTCCGATAGAGGATCTGGATGTAAAATAATTGGAGTATCTTCGGGGGCAGGTAAGGTGTTGGCCGGTGATTTTACAGCATCAGTCTGTTTTTACCGGAGAGATCGGGATTGATCGCAGTGCAGGTTTTTCATATTGATGATGGTATACCGGTTATAATTAAATTGAATATGCTCTTAAGAGGTAAGACATTTAACAGGATTGACATTGGAGCTACTCAATGGATGGCTTCGAAAGGATTACTTTTTTTACGGCTTAGCATTGGTATCATCTTCCTCTGGTTCGGATTTCTGAAGTTTTTTAAAGGACTCAGTCCAGCTGAAGATATTGCAACAAAAACCATAAGAGTAATAACCTTCGGATTGATCCATGACAATATTATTATTATCGGATTGGCTCTGTGGGAGGTTTTGATCGGGATAGGATTGATATTTAAGCTTTTTTTAAGGGAGACATTGCTATTGTTGTTTCTTCAGATGATTGGTACATTCATGCCGTTATTTCTGTTTCCGCAGGAAGTGTTTCATATATTCCCCTACTCGCTGACGCTGGAGGGACAGTATATTATAAAGAATTTAGTAATAATGAGCGCCGGTATTGTCATTGGAGCGACTGTCAGGGGAGGCAATCTGGTTGCCGGCAAACAGTAACTCTGAGACAAAAATCCGGTTATGAAGAGTCTTAACAGTGCAAATACAGTAAAGTATGTTCCGGCAACCCGGGTTTTTGTCAACATTGCAAGAACATAACACTATCCACCATAATCCGTCAATAAAAT
>MENI01000078.1 GCA_001768195.1 Bacteroidetes bacterium GWA2_40_15
CCATATAGTATTTGCACAGTTGGTATAACCTTCCGTACCCATTATCAGCTCACCTGTTCCGTTGGCACAACTATCAATCTGGCGGCACATGCTGTGAGAACTCACCCCCTGACCATAGTAGAAATCTATACTGAAAAAATCATACTGGTCGCCGGTAACTCTCCTGTGACGGCCTCCGTAACCAATGGCATTTTCAGGATACTTACCCATGAACCAGTTAATTACATCTATATTATGTACGTGAGTATCAAGAATATGATCACCACATAACCAGCAGAAATTGTTCCAGTTACGTATCATATACTCCATATCATTCCAACCTTTTTCCCTTTCGCGAAACCATACATGATCCTGGTTCCAGTAAGCTTTTGCAGATGTAATTATTCCAATCGCTCCATTCCGGACCTGCTTATATGTTTCGATGTAGTCTTCCTGGTGGCGTCGCTGGGTACCTGTTACTACATTCAGGCCTATTGCCTCAGCTTTCTTTCCGGAAGTTATAATTGACCTTATGCCAACCGGATCAACTGCCACAGGCTTTTCCATAAATACATGCTTGTTGTTCATTACAGCCTCGAGGAAATGATCAGGTCTGAACTGCGGAGGAGTTGCCAGAAGTACCACATCAACATCGGGAAGTGCCATCAGCTTTTTGTAACCATCAAAACCTGTAAAACAGTTTTCCTCAGGAATTGGAAGATTGAATGAGGCAAACCGTTCGCGACAGGCATCAATCTTATCCTGGAAAACATCGGCCAGCGCTATAATCTCAAGGTCAGGTCCGGCACTGATGAAATTTATTGCCGCACCTGTACCTCTGGCTCCGGTACCAACCAGTCCCGCTCTGAGCTTTTTGCCTTTGGGCGCACCCTTAAGTACTGGTGGAAGTCCGAGTGATTCATTATCAGGCTGTCTTTTACAGCTGTTCAGGAATGCGGCTGCACCGGCCACAGCAATCCCTGCAGCAGCTGTCTTCCCAATAAACCTTCGTCTGTCGATATTCATATATTCTGTTCTTTCGTTTGTCGTTTTTACTTTTTACTTTTATCTTTTATCTTTTATCTTATTTAATTGTACTGTCAGCTTCACAAACAACCCTGAATCCCACATCGATACAATCAGAATACCACCATATGCTTTTAGGGATCTGAGGATCGGTGACAAGCCACGACTTTGTTTTTGTAAAATCACGTGCAGCACTCCTTACATCACCGGCATCGCTTTTAAATGATCCACCACGGATAACATGTTCCTGTCCTCCTTCCGGACCTTTTGGATTTACTGAATTTAAAGTATCGATCCTGTATGATTCAGGAGAATAAAAATCAAGACAAAATTCGGAAACATTGCCTGACATGTTTACAAGGCCAAAAGGACTCTCTTTCACTGAAGACGGCTCGCCGGTTTTCGAGGTGCTGTTTTCCTTATAAACAATACGGGACGCTATCAATGATGTATCAGGACCGAAGAATTTCTTCAGAAATCCTTCGGATGTAAACTTATTAGGATCGCCGGCAAAGAAATAGGGTGTTTCTGTACCTCCCCGGCAGGCATATTCCCATTCAGCTTCGGTTGGAAGCCTGTACTTTTTACCTGTTACCTTCGAAAGCCACTGACAATAAACATTTGCAGCATGCCACGACATTGTGATAGCCGGTCTCTTCCCTTTTCCCCAACCCTGATCAGGAGCTCCCCAGGGAGGTGTTGCACCGCTTATTGCATCAGTATTCTTCTTCGTAACAACCTGTCCCTCTGTCCTTCCCTGTGAACCGGTAGCCCTGAAGAAAGCCATGTACTCATCCCAGGTAACCTCAGTTTTTGCGATCCAGAACTTTGAAAGAGTCACTTTTCTCACAGGACCTTCATCCTTATCGCGCATGGCCTCATTTTCAGGACTTCCCATATTGAAAGTGCCCTCAGGTATGGCTACCATATCGAAGGTAACATTTGTTCCCGGGATCATTTCTGTAAAATTCTCAAATCGGTTTACTGATGCAGGTGCAGTAAATAAAGTCTTGTCAGCGGTGGTTATGATCCCAAACCCTGAATCCTGCGCATGTATGGCATTTCTGTCGTAATGGCCCACATTAAGATGGCAGTTTATGCAATTAAGAGGTTCTTTACCCGAAATATATGCAAGATGGGCATTCCCTCCCTTTACTGACAACGACACAGGAAAAAGGTTCTGATGACATTTCAGGCACGACTTCTCATAAACGAATCCCCTTGCATTCTCGATAAGCTTCTTTTCCTGCCAGTTGATCTCAGAACTATCCTTGAAAAGATAGCCGTAAACATCCTTGAAACCGTGTTTGGCTTTTGCATAAAGATATCCATGACCCTCAGGAGGCAGATGACACTGAGAACAATGTACAATTGTCCCCGATTTATTGTTATAGTGGGTTGACAATTTCCAGCTCTGATCTGCATGCGGATGTATATGGCATGACATACAATATTTGTCAGAGGAGGTGTAAGATACAACAGAATTGGCTGACTTTAAAAAGATCAGGGAGGCTATAAATCCTGCAATTATAAACCAGGTTTTCTTACCTTTTGATATTGGTGTTCTGCTTTGATATCTGTTTGACTTCATGCTTTTCCCAAAAACAATTAAACCTGCTAAAGTTAATTGTTTAAAGGATTAATAAGCAATCTGAGAATATCTTTTTATCTGCAAATTAAAACTGTTATGGCCTGTTTAAAATCGTTTTACATAAGAGTGACAATATGGCATCTTCCCATTTTTGAAGTAATAATCCTGATGATAATCTTCCGCAGCGTAGAATTCTGAAGCCCTGGTGACAGCAGTCGCCACCTTTAATCCTTTCGATTTCAAGATATTAATATTTCGCTCAGCAGATTTTCTCTGTTCGTCATTCAGATAAAATATTTCCGACCTGTACTGATCACCGATATCGGGTCCCTGCCTGCCAATTTGGGTAGGGTCATGTATTTCCAGAAAAAGCTTAAGAAGTTTTTCATATGTAGTCTTCTGAGGATCATAAACAACTTTCACTACCTCAGCATGACCAGTGTTGCCAGTGCAGACCTCCCTGTATGTGGGATTCTTTACGACACCTCCCGTATATCCGGAAGTAACTGAGATGACTCCGGGTTCTTTCTGGAGGAAATACTCCACTCCCCAGAAACATCCGCCTGCAAACAAAGCTGATCCGTAACGTCCCGCTTCAATAACTGCAGGAATAAAGTCGAGTGATATGGAATTAACACAATGGCGGATATTTTTCTGAGTGAGCCTCTCGCCTGTAAAGACATGCCCGAGATGTGCTCCGCATGAAGCACATTCGATCTCAATCCTCATTCCGTCGGGATCAGGCAACCTTTTCACGGCACCCTTAATTTCGTCATCAAAGCTGGGCCAGCCACAATCAGATTCAAACTTGTCAGACGAATGATAAAGAGCACTGCCGCATTTCTTGCAGACATATGTACCGGATTGTTTGTGTTTGTTATACTTACCGGTAAAAGGTCTTTCAGTACCTTTATTATCTATAACGTATGATTCGTCCTTCGAAAGATTATAATATGTGAGGTTTTCCTGTGAATGAGAAATTTCACTCATAACGAGCAGTATTACAGTAACTATTAAAAAATATTGTTTATTCATGTCATTAAAATTAACATAAACTATAAACAAAAAATAATCAAAATTGTTATAACATAAGAACAAATTATTGAAATCTGATGTTTAAGTATGATATTATAAGAATAAAAGGATTAATGTTCGAAACTTGTCAGGAATTTATTTTTGGCATAAATATTGTTTTTAGAATGAAAAGTTTACTTTTGTAATTAATTAATAATTGTATCGTTTATGAAAAAATTTGCTGTTTTACTTCTTGTTGTTTTTGTTACAGCTATTGTAGTCAGTTCCTGCAGTGCGAAAGATTGTCCTGCATATTCAAAAGCTGATACGGAACAGGCAGGCAGGAATGTCTGATGTAAGGTTTGCCAATCCTGCATGCCATTTTTTTAAGATAACATAATCAATGAAGAAGCTGCTTATATTAGCGGTGACATTTAATTTGTGGGCATTGTCACTTTATGGTCAGGGCGACCTGAACGAGCAGCAGAAAGTCTTTTTCAGGAATGAAAAATCATTTGGCATTCAACTCAATACAGATGGTATCGGATTCAACTTCAGGACAGCTAAACGAACCGACTATCTCAATAAAAATATAATTGAATACGAGATCGGTACATTAAAGCACCCGAAGGAGTATAAACTTTCAAATCCATATACCCAGGGTACCTCCTTTATTTTCGGCAAATTAAACTTTCCACTCTATATCAGGGCAAGTATCGGACGGCAGCATGAGCTTTACAAAAAGGCTGACCTTGGGGGAGTTGCAATAAGATATTTTTATTCCGGAGGACCTGCACTTGCTGTTTACAAACCGATATATTACAAGGTTATTTATCCTGTTTCGCTGACGGAATACCTGATCAGGGAAGAAAAATTCAACACTTCAATTGCAGTTCCCCAGGAAATTTGGGGAAGAGCTGCCTTCACCAAAGGAATAAGCGAGACTAAGGTGATGCCTGGCATTTATGCAAAGACCGGCTTCAATTTTGAATACAGTAAAGAGGATAAGGTAATACATGCAATTGAGATAGGGGCTACATTAAGCGCTTACCTTAAAGAGATACCGATAATGGCCAGTCCTGATAACAAATCTATATTCTTTTCCTTATTTGTAAGTTACCGGTTTGGAATTGTTGTAAATCCCCTTGATCCTGAATCAAACAAGGTATTCAACATATTCAGAAGAAAGAAATAAATAGAATTGATCTCTTCCGGATATTGACAATTCTCCCGAAAATACTATTTTTGTGATCGTTTTATTAACCATATAATAATTAACATAGTATGTCAAAGATTAAAGTAGGTATCAACGGTTTTGGCAGGATCGGCCGACTGGCCTTCAGGGCTGCCTTGAAGAGGAATGATATAGAAATTGTCGGAATCAACGACCTCCTCGAAGTGGATTATATTGCTTATATGCTTCGCTACGACACCGTTCACGGTGGTTTCGATGGAAAAATTGAAGTTAAGGATGGGAAGCTTGTTGTTAACGGACAAAGTATCCGTGTAACGACCGAGAAGGAAACAGCAAACCTGAAGTGGAATGAGGTTGGCGCTGAGTATGTGCTTGAGTGCACAGGCCTCTTCCTTACAAAGGAAACAGCAACGGGTCATATTACTGCAGGTGCGAAGCGTGTTGTAATGTCAGCTCCTTCAAAAGATGATACCCCCATGTTTGTAATGGGTGTTAACCACGACAAATACAAGGCCGACATGCAGTTCGTTTCGAATGCTTCATGCACAACAAACTGCCTTGCTCCTGTAGCAAAGGTCCTACACGACAATTTCGGTATTGTTGAAGGACTCATGACAACCGTTCATGCAACCACAGCAACACAGAAAACAGTCGATGGTCCTTCCAAGAAGGATTGGAGAGGCGGTCGTGCAGCTGCCGGCAACATTATTCCCTCATCAACAGGTGCTGCAAAAGCTGTTACCAAAGTTATTCCCGAACTGAAGGGCAAACTTACCGGGATGGCTTTCAGGGTTCCTACACTTAATGTATCAGTTGTTGACCTCACCTGTCGTCTGGAAAAGGGCGCCAGCTACGATGATATCAAGAAAGCGATGAAGGCCGCATCAGAAGGACCACTCAAGGGCATACTCGGATATACAGAAGATTCTGTTGTATCGAGCGACTTCAACGGCGACTCACGTACATCTATATTTGATGCAGGAGCAGGAATAGCTCTTAATGATAATTTTGTAAAGGTTGTAGCGTGGTATGACAATGAATGGGGTTATTCATGCAAGCTTCTCGACCTGATTGCTCACATGAACACTGTGAAATAACAAATTGATCATCTCATAAAAAAGGGAGGTTGTCTCAAAAGCCTCCTTTTCTTTATATTAACATTTCAATTTTCAGGGGTATTCCTGCCGAATCGCGGTAGTGTTCACCCAGTTCAAGCATAGCTTCATCATCCTCTTCATAGATCCATTTGATCTCGACGTTCTTGCCCGACTTAATTAAACCTGTGAGCCTCTTGAGTATTTCATACAGGTATTTCGATGAACCACTGTTGATGTATTCGAGCTGAATTGCAACATTAAGACTGCTGTTTTTATCAAAATGAAGAGAAATCCAATCATCAAGACGCTTGAAAATCAGCTCCGGATTTTCCGGTATGGAACGTCCAACGATCTCAAGTTTGTCAGAATCAGGATAATATGCAATTCCCGGACAATTCTTTAACTCTTCCTGAATTATAAATTTTTCCATAATATGATATTTTTATTCATATCGTAATGCCTCAATAGGATCAATATTAGCAGCCTTCACAGCAGGTGCATAACCTGAAGTAACACCAACAATAAAACAAACAAATATACCTGTAAATACCCAGACCCATGGTATTACAAAGCTTGATTTGAGCATCACGGATACAAGATTTCCCATAAGAATTCCAAGAATTATTCCAAAGAGACCACCCATCTGGCCTATCAGAACAGATTCAAAAAGAAACTGGTACTTTATTGTGGCAGGCTTGGCGCCAATAGCCTTTCTGACACCAATCTCCCGTGTCCTTTCCGTTACCGAAACAAGCATAATATTCATAAGTCCGACAGCAGCGCCAACCAGGGTTACAATGCCAATAAGAGTTGCAGCCAGTGTTACATATTTTATATTTTCAAGCAGTAGCTTTACTATATTATCACTCTTTGATACGTTGAAATCTGATTCATCTCTCGGATTCAGATTCCTTACTATTCTGAAGACTGCCTCCGCTTCTCCTGTCATAACATCGAGATCTACCTGATTAATTGGCATCACTGTTATACTGAATGTCATATTGGGACGCGAAAAATACTGCCTTGCAGTTGTTACCGGCATGAAACAAACACGATCGGGATTACCGATGCCTGCTCCCTTGCTCTTGAGAATACCTGTAACTTTTAATTTCATACCGGCAACAGTTATCACCTGTCCAAGAGGATCAATGCCGGACGGAAACAAATCCCTCACTAAATCTGAGCCTATCAGGACAAAATGACGTGTCATTTCAATATCCTCCACGGTGAAATTCCTTCCCGTTTGTATCTCATAGCCTGCCACAGTAAGATGGTTCTCATCAACACCCTGAAGGTTTACATTTGGATTTGTCTCTTCAGATCCGTACTTGACAGTTGCAAGGCTTGATGCATTAAATGATACTGCAACCCATGCCCCTTCATTAAATCGTTCTTTGAATCCTAACGCTTCCCTGTAAGAAATGCGTGAATAGTTCTTTGCCCTGTACTTGCTGTTTCCGATCTGAATATTCATCCCCCTCGAAGTGATGGTAAATGAATTGGCTCCCATCATAGTGAACTGATTGGTCAGAGATGACTTTATTGAATCAATTGCTGTTAGAATACCTACTAAAGCCATTATCCCGAATGCAATTATGCATATTGTAAGGATGGTCCTTACCCTGTTTGACCTGATGGCTCTGATTGAAATTCTCAGGTTCTCTTTGAAAATCCCTATCCGCTTAGCAGTACTAATCATCTGATTTATTCCCGATTATTTCAATAATAAGCAATAAAAATACACTTTTTTTTTAATTCTACCGAAATTTGAAGTTGGAATAAAATCAAAATAACCCTGATATTTCTTGCATAACTAATTATTTCGTTGTATATTTGGTACAATAACTTTTTAAACGTCAGAACCGGAAATATGAGAGAACTAACAAGGGCAGAGGAGCAGATAATGCAGATATTATGGAAGTTAAAGAAAGGATTCGTTAAGGATATACTTGAACATTTCGATGAACCAAAACCTGCATACAATACGGTAAGCACAATTGTAAGAATACTGCAGGACAAAGGATTTGTGACACATAAGGCTTATGGACGGACGCACGAATACTATCCGGTGATCTCCAAAAGCGAATACTCAAAATCGCATCTCAAAACCTTTGTGAACGACTACTTCTCAAACTCCTTTGAAAAAATGGTTAGTTTCTTTGCAAAGGAAAAGAGCATTTCTGTTAAGGAGATGGAAGAAATTATGAAAATCATGGAAACTGAAGTAAAAAAACAAAAGATCAGATGAGCAGTTCAATAATCTTCGTGATAAAGGCAGCTCTTTATCTTGCTGCATTTTATCTTGTCTATGCAATATTTCTCAGCAAGGATACATCGTATGGGAGAAACAGGGCATATATCCTGGTTTCAATGTTTTTGTCAGTGATCCTTCCTTTTATCACACTTCATACCTCCCGCCCGCTTGACATTCAATTCTTTGGTAAAATACTCAATGATGTATTCGTATCTGCCACAAATGAAGGAACTTACTCAGTTACCTCATTGATAAAACAGGTCGGAACAATAAAGATTATTTACACTATTTATATTATTGGTGTAGCCCTGTTCTTACTTAAACTAACTGCAGACCTCCTGAATCTTATGGTGCTTATCATAAGGCACAGGGAAGATGGAAACAGAATAATCCGTTTTCATAGTTTCAATACTTCCGGATTCTCTGCAATGGGTTATATCTTTCTGAACTCAAAACTGAATCCCGGTGAAGTTGATGATATTATCAGACATGAGCTGAATCATTTAAGAAGGTACCATTTTATTGATATTATATTTATTGAACTGATAAAGGCATTTCAATGGTTTAATCCGGCTGCCTATCTTTTCAACAGGTCGATCAGGGCAATACATGAATACCAGGCCGATCAGGAATGCCTGAACTCAGGAATACCTGTGATTAATTATCAGAACCTGCTGCTCAACCAGGTATTAGGAACCAAGGCGTTCAATCTTACAAACAGCTTCTCAAATCCTTCTCTGATAAGAAAACGAATGGTGATGATGACAAAAAGGCGTACTTCTGCACTGGCTGCTCTTAAACTGGCTGCTGTAATCCCTGTGGCCGGGGTAGTATTTCTTGCCATATCGGCTTACAGTGATATGCCTGCATCAGAGCAACAGCAGGGAACCGAAATTAAGACGCCAGGAATTCCGGTAGTGTATGGAGCTGATGCCTACAACTCCGATTCTGAAGAGTTCAAATCAGTGCCATTTGTTGTAGTGGAAGAGATGCCATCTTTTCCCGGAGGTGATTTCGAACTTCTTAAATACCTTGGGGAGAACACCATTTATCCTGAAAAGGCTAAAGCAAATAGTGTTCAGGGTAGGGTCATCGTAAGGTTTTGTGTGAATGAAAACGGAGGAGTTGACAGGATAAGCATTCTAAAGGGAGTCGATCCTGAACTGGATGCCGAAGCTGTGAGAGTTGTCAGCGCACTTCCTGCATTTATACCCGGAAAACAGGGTGGCAAAGCAGTGCCTGTATGGTATATGGTTCCGCTGACATTTACACTGAGATAGTCTCCTGCAAAACCACCACGATGGAAAACCTGTTACAGTGTGGTATGAAATCCCTATCAGCTTCAGGCTTCAATAGCAGCCCGGGTTAACTGCCTGATAAAAAAAATCATTTTTAATAAATTAATTAAGTATTTAGTTGTATAACTAATTATTTCGTTATATCTTTGAAATAGCTAATTCAGGTAGTAATTTCAAAAACATTAAAAATGAAAACTTTTAACTTGTCAGGAAGAATCATTACGGGTTATTTCAAAACAGTAATGATATTAAGCGGAGTTATAATCTTCACATTTTCTGCAGGAGGACAGGTTCCTCCTCCTCAGAAGGATGACCAGGGAAGTTTTATACAGGCAAAGCGCCACTCATCATTCATGACGTTTGGCAGTGATTCAATTTACATTTCTGCTGAAAAAAATCCGGCTTACCCGGGAGGTCAGAAAGGGCTTGAACAATTCAAGATGAAAAAACTAAAATATCCTTCCAAAGCAAAAAAAGCAGGGTTCGAAGGAACAGTGCAGGTTAACTTCATAATAGAAAAGGATGGAAATCTGTCACATATCAGGATTGCAACCGGGGCATCCCCGTCACTGGACGCTGAAGCATTAAGGATAACGAAATCAATTCCGGTATGGCAGCCCGGAATGGAAAACGGACATCCAGTCAGGTTTGCATATGGTACGTCTTTTAACTTCCTTCTCAATCCCGATAAATTTGAAGAGATCTCTGCAATAGGATCTTCTGTTCCGGCATCCATGAACAATTCAAAGACTGATGAAGAGACGCCCTTCGTTGTGGTTGAGGAGATGCCTCTGTTCCCCGGAGGCGACAGGGAGCTTCTTGAATTTATTGCTGTAAACACAAAGTACCCGGAAAATGCAAAAGCAAACAACATACAGGGACGTGTTATTGTGAGATTCTGTGTTACGAAAACCGGGGGGGTGAACAGGATAAGCATTTTAAGAGGAGTGAATTATGAACTTGATGCGGAAGCTGTCAGGGTTGTATCTGAGCTTCCTCAATTCAATCCGGGAAAACAGGGAGGAAAAGCAGTTAATGTATGGTATATGGTTCCAATAACATTTACACTTAGGCAAAAAAATACAAGTGAGGTTAAACCACCTGATTTCAATGAGAAATCTGAAGCGCTGACAAAAACAGAAGCCGTGAATAAACCGCCGGAATATACTGTTACAGGGTATGATAAAGCTCCTGTTTACAAAGGAGGGGAGGCAGCTATGAAGAAATTCATAACCAGGAACCTTGTATATCCGCCTTCATCAGGTTCGAAAGGATTATCAGGCAAAGTAATAATAAACTATTGTATCGGCACACAGGGAAAGGTAGAAGTGGCAACAGTTTATCAGGGCATAGACCCTGAGCTTGATGCCGAGGCCTTAAGGGTAATAAAATTATTGCCCGGCTTTCAACCGGCTATGCTTGAAGGAAAACCTGTTCATGTATGGTATCAGATTCCGGTAACATTCGATTCTGACTTATAATAGCAGTTTAATTAGTAACTAAAACGGGGGTATTGAAAAAGACCTTTTAAACCGCGAGTGCGCAAAGTAAGCGCAAAGCACACAAAGTTAAAACGCTACATTTCAGCCCTTTGTGATCTTAGCGTATCCCGAGTACTCGGGATAGCGACCTTTGCGGTTAATGGATTTCCACTTTTTCAACATCCCTAGTTATATCATCCGGATTCTTTACTTTTGCATCTGAAAAATCATCAGATGGATCTTAAAGAAAGAATCGAAGCATTTGCCGGTCTGGGTGCATTAGTCAGGAAATCGCTTTCAGACACTAACGAAACTGACACATCAGAATTATCATTATTAATTAATAACCAGCAACATAAAAATCCATGGTTCACTCCTGAAAATGTCAGAGCAGCTTTAAGTGCGATAGCAAATGAACTGACAGCCGAAACACTTTACAGGTGGACAGGCATGTATCCGGAACTAAAAAATGTCCGTAAACCATTTACTGTCGGGATTATAATGGCAGGTAACATTCCCATGGTTGGTTTTCACGATTTCCTGAGCGTTCTTATAACCGGTAACAATGTTCTGACTAAAACCAGTTCTAAAGATTCAGACCTTATAGTTCATTTCAGTGAATTGCTCTGTTCAATTAATCCTGCTTTCAGGAACATGATCAGGTTCACTGAAGATACACTTTCGGGATTTGATGCCGTAATCGCAACCGGAAGCAACAACACCTCCAGATATTTTGAAGCCTATTTCGGCAAATACCCCAATATCATAAGAAGAAACCGCAACAGTATTGCCATACTTGATGGCACCGAATCGGAATATGAACTAAAAGGACTCGGGAATGATATTTTTTCATATTTCGGACTTGGCTGCAGGAATGTTTCCAAATTATACCTTCCATCAGGATATAAGCTCTCTGAACTGACAGAAACCTGGGAAAGTTTTTCGGGTATAATAAACCATAATAAATATGCCAATAACTATGACTTTAATAAAGCTGTTTACCTTGTAAATAAGGAACAATTTCTCGATACCGGTTACCTGCTCCTGAGAGAGGAAAAAAATTTATCATCGCCGGTTGCCGTAATCTATTACGAATATTATAATTCATATGATTTTGTCATACAAGATACAGATTTACTGAAAGATAGAATTCAGTGCATAGTTTCAAAAAACCATACTCCTTTTGGAAAAGCCCAGCAACCACTTCTATGGGACTATGCAGATGGAATTGACATAATAGAATTTCTTTTAAAAAAAAAATCATCGGGAATATTGTAATATAAAAAATATTATATTGCACCCATCGAATTCTAAATAATTATGGTTTATAAATTTGTTGTGTTAACGGATGAGGATGAGTCATTTGTAAGGGAGTTTGAGTTTCTCGACACGCACACTTTATTGGATTTTCATAACATGCTGCAGGATGAACTTGAGTTTGACAAGTCCCAGATGGCATCATTCTTCATGGCGACAGACAACTGGGAAAAAGAAGAAGAATTCACCCTGTTCGATATGGGTACAGGTTCTTCCACAATGGAAACAGCAGTTTTGGAAGATATTATTTTCCGTAAAAACCAGAAACTACTTTACGTTTTCGATTTCTTTAATGAAAGGGCTCTCTTTGTTGAATATACAGGCGAGACCAATGAGGTTGAAGGTCGTGAAATGCCTGTATGCACTAACTCAAAAGGATTAGCTCCCAAGCAGGTAATTTTCGGCGGAACTTCACGCAAACTGTATAATAATATTGTCGTATCTGAAGATGAAGATGAGGATGAAGCAGAAGTAGATGAGCTGTTCCTCAACGGTGATGATGAAGAGACTTTACCCGATTTCGACAATATAGAAAACATCAGCGAAGAAGAGGAATAGTCCTTTCAGGATAATATTCCGATGATTAATAATCTCATAGTTCTGGTCGGTCCGACCGGTGTTGGCAAGACTGACATTGCCGTTGATCTTGCATCTGAAATGAAATGCGAAATTATTTCTGCTGACTCACGCCAGTTCTTTCGTGAGATGAAAATTGGGACTGCCGTTCCTTCCGATCATCATCTTATTAAAGTAAGACATCATTTTATCAGATTTATTCCTGTTGATACCTATTACAGTTCGAGCCTGTTCGAACGGGATGTACTGGATCTTCTTCACGGTCTTTTTCTTAAGAATAACAGGGCTCTGATGGCCGGAGGGTCAGGTATGTATATTGATGCGGTATGCCATGGAACTGATGATATACCAGATGTTGACCAGGAGATCAGGAACAAGTATATAGCAATGTACCATGAATCAGGAATTGAAGGTTTGAGAACCGCCCTTAAGTTACTTGACCCTGAGCATTACTCAAAAGTCGACCTCAAAAATTATAAACGGATCATTCGCGCTCTTGAGATATGCGAATCGACAGGAAGACCTTATTCATCATTCCTCCTGAAGCAAAAGAGAGCAAGAGATTTCAGGATTATCAAGATCGGACTTGAAAGGAATCGTGAAGATCTCTATACAAGGATCAATTCAAGAGTCGACAAAATGATACAGGAAGGTCTTGAAGATGAGGCAAGAGAACTTTACGGGTATAAAAACATGAATGCACTTAATAGTGTCGGATACCGTGAGTTTTTTGATTTTTTCGAAGGAAAGATCTCAAAGGATAAAGCTATTGAGCTGATCAAGAGAAACAGCCGAAGGTATGCAAAACGGCAGATCACATGGTGGGCTAAAGACGATGACATACACTGGTTTCATCCTGATGAAAAGGATGAAATTACCAGGTTTGTAAAAGAATCAGTTTCCGGTAAGATCCTTTAGATTAAGGATTGTATTAATCGGATCGGCCGAACTGAAAACTGAATTTCCAGCCACGAGTACATTGACGCCTGACTTAACAAGTTTTGCAGCATTGCCGGTATCGATACCACCATCAACCTCGATAAGCACATTATATCCTCCCCTTTCGATAATCTCCCTGAGTTCTGTTATCTTATTGTAGCTCTCCATAATGAACTTTTGTCCGCCGAACCCCGGGTTTACGGTCATAATAAGTACCATATCTATATAGGGAAGTGTGTTTTTAAGAAGCGAAACAGGTGTATGGGGATTTACTGCAACACCTGCTTTCATTCCCAGATTCCTGATTTCAGTAACTGTTCTGTGAAGGTGAGTGCATGCTTCATACTGAACAGTAAGAATGCCGGCTCCTGCCTCGCTGAACCTTGAAAGGTATCTGTCGGGATCAACAATCATAAGGTGAACATCAAGAGGTTTTTCTGATAACTTTCTTACAAATTCGAGGACAGGAAATCCGAATGAGATATTGGGAACAAAAACTCCATCCATTATATCGAGATGAAGCCAGTCGGCCTTGCTTTCATTAACCATTTTTATATCTTTTCCTAGATTGCCAAAATCAGCAGCAAGAAGAGATGGAGATACAAGGTGGCCCATTTTAGATTTTTTTGGCAGGTTATGAACTATACTCAGCCCAGGTAAGTTTTAAGAATCCTGCATCGGGTTGTAAACTGTATTCTTTTTATAGCTTTTTCCTTTATCTGACGAACACGTTCGCGGGTAAGGCTAAGCTCCTCGCCTATCTCCTCCAGAGTAAACGGATGCTTCATACCAAGCCCGAAATATAGTTTGAGGACCTTCGACTCGCGGGGCGACAGGGTACAAAGGGTTCTCTCAATTTCATATGCAAGTGATTCATTAATAAGGTTCTTGTCGGGACTTGGAGCGTCGTTGCTGGGAATTACATCATACATTGTATTGTCTTCCTCAGAGCTGATCGGCGCATCCATGCTTACTGTACGGCCGTTTGTTTTCAGGGCTTCCTTTACATCCTCCGGTACCATCTCGAGCATTTCGGCAATCTCCTGTGAGGATGGTTCCCTTTCATAGGTCTGTTCAAGACGTGCAAAAGCCCGGTTAATCCTGTTTATTGAACCAATTTTGTTAACAGGCAGTCTGACTATCCTCGATTGTTCTGCAAGAGCCTGAAGAATTGCCTGCCTGATCCACCATACAGCATATGAAATAAACTTAAAACCTCTTGTTTCATCAAAGCGCTGGGCCGCTTTCATCAGACCCAGATTTCCCTCATTAATAAGATCAGGAAGAGTAATTCCCTGGTTCTGGTATTGTTTAGCTACGGAAACGACAAAACGAAGGTTGGCTTTTACCAGCTTCTTTAGAGCTTCATTATCACCTGCTTTGATTTTTCTTGCCAGAACAACTTCATCCTCCGGTGATATCAGTTCCACTCTGCCTATCTCCTGAAGGTATTTATCAAGAGAGGGAGTATCTCGGTTTGTAACCTGTTTTGTTATCTTTAACTGACGCATATCCCTGCAGCATATTAATGTGAAGGTAACCGACCGGAACTGTTACAATTTTAATAAAAAAAAGTAATCACCCGACATAAAGACCTAAATATTTTTGATTTGTCGCATTTTAATAGTACATTGCAGTCTTATTTCAAATACTGAATTTCAAATCATTAGTTGATTTGATTTAATCCGATGCATATTTAACATTATTTAAGAGGAAATATATTAGTATTTTTTTTAATATTGCATCGGTTTTCGGGAATGTGAAATTTGTGCTTTAATATTCAGCGGCAAAATCCGCGTTTCTTATCCCGTGTTTCCATAAAAATCTATGCTATTTCTTATATTCCATTTTATCATTAAAATATGTACGACATTCTTGAGCTAAGTAAGAAGTTGCTTCCTGAATTAAAGGATATTGCAAAGAAACTTAACATTAAAAAAGCAGAGTCACTGAAAAAACAGGATTTGATCTACAAGATCCTTGATCAGCAGGCACTTGAAGCAACTGACTCAAAACAAGCTACTTCCCGGGAAAGGACCAGATTTTCCTATGCCCCTGACATACATGGTTTTGATGCTGATTCAGCAGCAAGAAGGGGTAAGCGTCCGAGGACAACAAAACCTGCATCACCACGACCTGTGGAATCTGTTATGTCAGTCTCACCCGACGGGACCAAATTAACTGAATCCAGACCTTTTGAAAGACAGTACCGGGAAGAGAAACCTGAAATAGCAGAAGAAAAAACTGATCAGATGATGCAAGCTCAACCTCCTGCTGAAGAGAAAGGAGACCATAATTGGCCGGAGAGTCAGGATGATGAAAGCACAGACCAGAAGAGTGGCCGGTTTGAAAAGGAACATAATCCGTTCAGTGAGAAACCCATATCAGAACCTATTACAGATATCGAAATTGACAGCACGATTCCGATTCCTCCGGCGGATGCCACTTTTGAAGATAAGATTGCAGCCGACAATATCTATTTCGGAGATATCATTGTTGAGCCTCCTGTTAAGGAATCAGTTCCCGAACCGGTACATTTAAAGGAAGAGAGAAAAGAAAAGACTTACGATTTCGAAGGTATTATCTACAACACAGGAGTTCTTGAAATCATGCCTGACGGATATGGCTTTCTCCGTTCACCTGACTATAATTATCTAAATTCACCTGACGATATATATGTATCACAGTCACAGATAAAACTTTTTGGGCTTAAAACCGGCGATACCATAAAAGGTTCAATCCGGCCTCCGAAAGAGGGTGAAAAATACTTTCCGCTTATAAAGGTTGATGAAATAAACGGAAGAAGTCCTGATTTTATAAGGGATAGGGTACCATTTGATTTTCTTACTCCGTTGTTCCCCAATGAAAAGTTCACTCTTTGTCAGCCTGGTGACGGATCGCTTTCTGTAAGGATAATAGATATGTTCACCCCTATCGGCAAAGGTCAGCGCGGATTAATTGTCGCCCAGCCAAAGACAGGAAAAACGGTACTCCTTCAGGAGATTGCAAATGCAATAGCCAAGTATCATCCTGAAGCATACCTTATGATTCTGTTAATCGATGAAAGGCCGGAAGAAGTTACCGATATGGCCAGGAATGTTAAGGCTGAAGTAATAGCATCTACTTTTGATGAACCGGCTGAAAGGCATTGCCGGGTGGCCAATATCGTACTTGAAAAAGCAAAGCGTCTTGTTGAATGCGGACACGATGTGGTAATTCTTCTCGATTCAATAACCAGGCTTGCAAGAGCATTTAACACAACTGCTCCGGCGTCAGGGAAGGTTTTATCAGGCGGTGTCGACTCGAACGCACTACACAAACCAAAAAGGTTTTTCGGGGCTGCCCGTAATATTGAGAACGGTGGATCCCTGACAATACTGGCTACCGCACTTACAGATACCGGTTCGAAAATGGATGATGTGATCTTCGAGGAATTCAAGGGAACAGGTAATATGGAGCTGCAACTCGATCGTAAACTATCGAACCGCAGAATATTTCCTTCAATTGACATTCCTGCATCCAGTACCAGGAGGGAAGATCTTCTTCTCAATAAAAACATCCTTCAGAAAATCTGGGTGCTTCGAAATTTCCTGTCGGATATGAACTCTGTGGAGGCAATGGAATTCCTCCGCGACAGGCTGCTTCAGGCAAAATCGAATGAAGAGTTTCTTGTTTCAATGAATGGCAGTTAATAATAACTTTTTTTTAGATTTGCACTTTCTTATAAACCTTATACTTAAATCAAACATAAATCATAATGAGAAAAAAAAAATTCATAACATGCGACGGTAATCAAGCTGCTGCACATGTTGCCTATATGTTTAGCGAAGTAGCTTGCATATACCCTATTACACCATCTTCCACCATGGCTGAATATGTTGACGAATGGGCCGCAAGCGGACTTAAGAACATGTTCGGAGAAGAGCTTAAAGTAGTTGAAATGCAGTCAGAGTCCGGTGCTGCAGGCGCTCTTCACGGTGTCCTCCAGTCAGGGGCTTTATGTACCACATTCACTGCTTCACAGGGATTGCTTCTTATGATCCCTAACATGTACAAGGTAGCTGCTGAACTTTTACCCGGAGTATTTCATGTATCGGCCCGTACCGTTGCCGCTCACGCACTTTCAATTTTCGGTGATCACAGTGATATTTATGCAACACGCCAGACAGGATTCGCTATGCTCGCAAGCGGCAGCGTTCAGGAAATTATGGACCTTGCAGGCGTGGCTCATCTCTCAGCGATCAAATCAAGAATTCCTTTCCTCCACTTCTTTGACGGATTCCGTTCCTCAGCTGAAGTTCAGAAGATCGAAGAACTTGACATAAAAGATCTGTCGAAACTTGTTGATCTTAATGCCCTCAGGAAATTCCGTGAAGACGCACTTAATCCTGATCATCCGGTTACAAGAGGTACTGCTCAGAACCCCGATATTTTCTTCCAGGCAAAAGAGGCTATAAACCCGTTTTATATGCCGATTCCTGACATCGTAAACTCATACATGGCTGAGATAAACAAACTCACCGGAAGAGAATACAAACCATTTACATTTTATGGTGCTCCTGATGCTGAAAATATAATTATTGCAATGGGTTCAATAACTGACACAACAAAAGAAGTTATTGATTACCTGTTAGCCAAAGGTGAAAAAGTCGGGCTTCTGACTGTTCACCTTTATCGTCCGTTCTCAGCAAAATATTTCTTCGATGTTTTCCCGAAGAGCGTAAGAAGAATATCAGTCCTCGACAGGACAAAAGAACCGGGAGCAAACGGAGAACCTCTTTACCTTGATGTTGTGGAGTTATTCTACGACAGGGCAGAAAAACCTTTGATTGTTGGCGGCCGTTACGGACTCAGCTCAAAAGACACCACACCTTCAATGGTACTCTCTGTATTCGAGAACCTGAAGATGAAGGAACCCAAGAACCAGTTCACAGTTGGTATTGTTGATGATGTAACATTCACATCACTTCCTATTCTACCCGAGATTAATGTTGCTCTTCCGGGAACATATTCGGCTAAATTCTACGGCCTTGGATCAGATGGTACCGTAGGTGCAAATAAGAACTCCATCAAGATCATTGGTGATACAACCGATAAATACTGCCAGGCATATTTTGCATATGACTCAAAAAAATCGGGAGGTATAACAACATCACATCTTCGTTTTGGCGATAAACCGATCCGTTCGCCCTATCTGGTAAACACTCCTGATTTTGTGGCATGTCATGTTCCTTCATATCTCGATAAGTATGATATGCTGAAAGGATTGAAAAAGAACGGAACATTCCTTCTCAATTCAATATGGGATAACGAAGAAACAAAAAAACGCATTCCCGACGATATGAAGAAGTATATGGCGGAAAACAATATCAACTTTTACATTATAAATGCTACTGACATTGCTGAGGAACTTGGCCTTGGAACCCGTACAAATACAATAATGCAGGCTGCATTCTTTAAGGTGGCCAATGTAATACCTTATGAAAAGGCAGAATCGGAAATGAAGAACGCTATTTATAAGAGTTACGGCAAGAAAGGCGAAGATGTGGTCAATATGAACTATGCTGCTGTTGACAAAGGCACCCAGGTTCATAAGATAGAAATACCTGCAGAATGGGCTTCTGTAAAAGTTGAGAAGGCAAAAGATGACAGAGATATTCCTGATTTCATCCGCGAGGTGATGGAACCGATCAATGCCATGAAAGGCGATGACCTTCCGGTAAGTGCATTCAGGAACAGAGAAGATGGGACATTCCCTTCAGGTACAGCTCAGTATGAAAAGCGTGGTATAGCTGTTAATGTTCCTGAATGGCAGCCAAAAGAGTGTATACAATGTAACCAGTGTGCTTATGTTTGTCCTCACGCAGTCATCAGGCCATTCCTGTTGACCGAGGAAGAGTTAGCCAAGGCACCTGCTGATACGCAGACAATCCAGGGTATTCCGGGGGCTCTCAAGGCATACAAATTCAAGATTCAGATAAGTCCTCTCGATTGTACCGGCTGCGGAAACTGCGCAGAGGTTTGCCCTTCAAAGAACAAATCTCTTATTATGAAGCCGCTTGGGACACAAATGGCTGAAGTGGATCGCTGGAATTACATGCATGAGAAGGTTGGTTACAAGGATACAGTTGTTGATAAATTCGTCAATGTTAAGAACAGCCAGTTCTCTCAGCCTCTGTTCGAATTTTCCGGCGCTTGTGCCGGTTGCGGTGAGACACCTTATATCAAGTCTATCACACAATTATATGGAGACAGAATGATAATTGCCAACGCTACAGGCTGCTCATCAATTTACGGAGGTTCTGCTCCATCTACACCATATACATATAATAGCGTAGGAAAAGGTCCGGCATGGGCAAACTCTCTCTTTGAAGACAACGCTGAATATGGTTTCGGACAGATGCTTGGAACAACAAAGCTAAGGGAAAGAATAGCACTCAGAATGACAGAGGCAATGGGTAATGGTTCTCTATCAACAGAGACTAAAGCTGCATTCGAAGTGTGGCTCAGAGAGATGAATAATGCAGAAGCTTCAAGAGCTGCTTCTGATAAAGTCATTGAAGTGTGCGGCAAAGATAAATCAGCAGTAGCAAAAGATATCCTCAGTCTTAAGCAGTACTTGATTAAGAAATCGCATTGGGTATTCGGCGGCGACGGATGGGCTTATGATATCGGCTATGGAGGACTCGATCATGTATTAGCTTCAGGTGAAGATATTAACATCCTGGTACTAGATACAGAAGTATATTCAAATACCGGAGGACAGGCGTCAAAGTCAACTCCTGCCGGAGCTGTTGCCAAATTTGCAGCTTCAGGGAAGAAAATACGTAAGAAAGATCTCGGCATGATGGCAATGACATATGGTTATGTCTATGTTGCTCAGGTTGCAATGGGTTCAAGTAACTCACAGTATTTTAAGGCAATCAAAGAAGCTGAAGCATATCCCGGACCGTCACTTATCATTGCTTACTCTCCATGTATCAACCATGGTTTAAGAGATGGCATGGGAAAAACACAGGGTCAGACTAAACTTGCAGTGGAAGCCGGTTACTGGCATACATACAGGTACAATCCAATGCTTGAAGCAGAAGGGAAGAATCCTTTCCAGCTCGATTCAAAAGAACCGGATTGGAGTAAATTCCAGGATTTCCTTATGTCGGAAGTACGTTACACTTCACTTGTCAAAGCATTCCCTAAAGATGCTGAAATACTTTTCAAAGCTGCGGAAGAGAATGCCAAATGGAGATATAAATCTTACCAGAGACTTGCTGCAATGGAATTTGCCAAGACAGTTTAAGTTAAATGCTAAATAATTAAAGAGCCACCTGCAAGGGTGGCTCTTTTTGTCATGCACTATTGCGGTAGTGCAATCCAGGGTCAACGCACATAAATTTTAATGAGTATCCGGCATAATGCACA
>MENI01000079.1 GCA_001768195.1 Bacteroidetes bacterium GWA2_40_15
GAATCCTTTGTAAATTTATTTATGTCAGTAATGGGAAGTTCTTAAATTGGGTTTGTCTTTCTATCTTAATTTTGGGTGTCTTTCGCACAAAACAGGTCACTCTTTTTTCTCAATACTCACTCTCACACTCACACTTATTCAGGTTTTACGTTAGTGAGCGAGAGCGAACGAACTCACTCTCACACGCGCACTTATTCAGATATTAAAATAGCGAGAACCAGAGAGGCAGAAACTATACTGAAACAATTCTGAGGTTAAGCTATTATGTTAATATGTGCCAGGTTACCCGAGAGTGTGAAATATGGGATTTTGGGGGTTGAGTGAGAACTGAAGATCTTTTTATCGGCAACGAGATTTCATTTCTTAAAGTATACAGTATAAAACAATCCGGACTGCTGAAGGCAATTACCTATAGCACCATCCGTGCTATGGGCAGTACGGGATTAATAATGTCATGTAAGCAGAATAGATATGATGTGTTATTTTGTTAACAATAGGGATATTCTCGTTCCATCTCTGATTTGATGATCGGTATATGGAGCTTACTGTGGTAAAAACTTATGTTGGATTATAGCAACACCTCCATTATGATCATTCACCACTACAATATATTGGGTTTTGTCAACATCCAATTTATAGACCTTAGTGAATGAACCAAGTTCTTTTATCAATGTTGATGATGGTGGATTGATGACTTCTGGAGAGGAAGCAAGAGGTTCTGTTTTGCATGAAACAATACAGAATACTGCTGTACTGACTACGACTCCTAAAAGCAAGCCAAGGATGAATCTTAAATTTTTCATAGATTTAAATATTAGTTTGGAATATGATTAAAGATCGAATTCTTAAGTGTGATTCCGTTATAGGCTGTTGCGCTGATAGATAATTTGTCAAACTGACTTTGAACCAACTTTGAGCCAATTATAAGTCAATTGAGCCAACTTTGAGCCAACATAAATATTTAAATCCAATCGCCTCCAATTGCATCTCCATATAAAGTTCTATATAAAACATAAACAGCACTATATCCCTTCGTTCCTTTATTCAACAGTAATTGTTTGTCTTCTAATTCTGACAAATCCCTTGTGGCTGTCGCTTTTGAGACACTGTATAAAGATTGGTAGTCACGATTTGTAATTTTCCCCTTTTCTTTGACATAAAGTACAGCTTTAACTTGTCTGTCATTAAGCCCAAGTGATTCAAGATATTCAGCAAAATATATGTCTTTTCTGAATTCTACGGTTATGTCACTGGAGTTTCAATTGTAGATTTTCAAGCAGCTGTTCATTCGTGTCAGTCAGGCTTTCTTCATTAATCCTTTGGCTTTTGAGAGCCTTCTTACTGAAAAAGTCAAATGTTTCTTGTTTTAATTCTTTAATTGAGACTTTGGGAACCGGAACTCCGTCCCAGCGTTTCCCAATTTTCTGTAAAAGAAACTTGTCCAGGGCAGCTCCTTTCAATTCCTGCTTTGTTGATCCGCTCTGATAATGATATTGACCCTTATAATTAACCGGATAAGGATACGGCTCGATCGTAATTTCAATAAATTCACCCTTCTTTGACTTATGTAGATCTACATCAACCAAAATTCCTAATATGTACTTCCCTTTATTTGGGATATCCTCCATGAGCTTTTTCCAATCTTTCAGTCCGATGACTTTTCCATCATCATCCTTGCCAATAAAAATCTTACCACCCTGAGCATTAGCAAAGCCACAAATCCATTTCAGATATTCATCCCGCCAGGATTCCTTAAATTCTATGTTTTGATCTTCAGACATTTACTTCTTTAGTAAGTTTTTTATAGTAACGATTCCTTTGTTTGAACATTTTTTCAAAGTAATCAATTTTTGAATCACGATAATCAAAAATAACCGGAGGATTTCCTGAATGTTGAATCCGACCAATATACTGTATCAGTTTCCCTTCAAAAGCGAATGGATATGCAATGATAAGACATTCCAGATTATTTAAATCGATTCCTTCGCCAAAATACTGTCCGGTCGAAATTACTATTTTATAATGACCTTGTTTCAGCTGTTCAATTTTACTTTTTCTACTACTTTCGGAATCTTCTCCATGAATTGTAATGGTCTCATATTTGTCCTTAAGATAAAGGTTAAGAATATCAACATGAGCCCTCCGCTCTGTCAGGATTAGAAATGTTTTGAACCGGGCTGAATTTTTTTTAACATCCTCTAATATTAATGAATTACGGTTAGTATCATGAATCAGAATTCTTGAAATGGTTTCGTATTTATCAATCTTATAATCAAAAGGTGCATATAAATTTGTCTCTTTGATATTTACCTCGATCTTAGTTTGCTTCTGCCTGATTTCATCTAATTGGTCTGCATTGTATAAAATATTTCCAATGTAAACATAAATCAGCTTTTCATCATTGTTTTTACGTTTAGGAGTGGCTGTAAGTCCATACAAATAATATGAATTGAAATTAACTATTGCTTCTCTGAATGATTTTGCCGGAATATGATGACATTCATCCACAATAATTGTCCCAAAGTTGCTGGAAATCTTTTCAGTCTCCTCGCTTCTTGCAAGAGATTGTATCATTGCAACAGTAATTTCTTTTCCGATTTTAAACTTCTGATTCCCAATCTGCCCAATTTCTTTCTTTGGAATTTTAAGGAAACTTTGAATTCTGTCTATCCACTGGTCAAATAACTGTTTCCTATGAACAATAATTAAGGCAGGCTGTCTTTTTTGTGCTATTAATTCAAGGCCGATTACTGTTTTGCCTGATCCCGGTGGCGAAACAATAACTCCAAAGTCCTTATCCAGAGTTTTTTCTATTGCAGCCTCCTGGTCAGGCCTCAATTCGATATGTGACTCGAAGTCAACAGAATCAAGTTTTTTTCTTTTATCAATAATCTTAAAAGGCAGATCTTCCTTTCTGCAAAATGCAATTAAATTTACAACAAATCCCCGTGGCAAGATCACTTCTTCCTGAGTCTCTTCCACCAACCTGAAATACTTTTCAAGATTAAAAGTGGATTTCCCCATGTTTTTCTTAACCAGGTAATCAGAATTCATGAAATTCAGATTTTCCCTTAAAAACTCAATAAGTTTTCTATTTAGGTGAAGACGTTTCAGATATATCTGACCACTAATCTGTATTTCAATTATTGGTCTGGAATCCCGGTCAAAGCTTGATTTAAAGAAATCATCAACTTTTTCATTAAAAATATCTTCGTAAATAGATTTAAAATGATCCATGGACAGTTTACGAAAGGTCTTTATCATTTCAAACTGGTTGTCATATGGCAAAAAATTTTGTGGGCACAGAAATGCTGAATTGCCATTCATCAGCGAATTACCATTGAGTGGAAGTGCTATCAGATTACCCAGTCCTTTCCCTGAGTGAAAATCCTGATTAGGGAAGAGTCTGTCAAAACCCGGCTCTTTATCAAATTGAGAAATGATGGATGCTTCTCTAAGAAGCTCATATAATAGTTTCCTTGTCTGATCTGCCGGAAAGTTCTCCTCAAAGAATATCCATAGATGTCCACCGTTTCCTGAGCGGGAACGTTCAATATAGGCAGGTATTTCATGCTTTGTGCATGTCTGATGCAACTTTTGAATAGAATCTCTCCAATTATTGTCATCAAAGTCTGCCGCAATAAAAAAAGAGGTATTGTCTTCGAGAAGAGGGTAGATTCCAATAGTTTCTGTTCCCTGAAAGTGACGTTTTATTACTTCATCATTAAGTGGCTGATACTCTTTCTTTGAATAATCCTTAAAACTCCCTCCTTTAGATTTGTGTATATTGTAATCGCTCCAGTCAACTTTATAGGCTGGCATATATCCTGCCTTCCCATCTTTCTCCCAGCGAATGGCATAGATATCCTGCCTACCTCGAAAAAAGGATTTGAATGATTCAATATGGTCATTTAAAATACTCACGGTTGGGCTTTCAATGTGCTTTCAAAATGTGTGGGTTTACCATACGATTGCATTAGTTATTGGTTGATAATTTCCTTGTTGATCTAAATACTCAATATCATCAAGGTAGTTGGCTGATTTTGCAAATACGCCAATCGCAGGAATTGTAATCATAAAAGTATGAAGCTTGTCATCAGCTTCAAGATGTTTTTTAAAGAGGTCAATTTTAGCAATAGATGACAAAACGATAGGATTTTTTCTACCAAGAGTTATCGGCTCTTCGTTTTCACCATTAATCTCTGCTGCTGTTTCTTCAATTTCTTCCTGTTCGTCACCTGTTAGATCACTATCAATCGAAGAGTCTTGTTTCGTTTTAATAAATTTTTCTGCTTTCTCTAATGCATTCGTATGATGATTTAAAATGTTTTCAACTGTGAGTTTGAAAGAGTACCAACTTGATTCCAAACGTTTCATTAACAGGATATAAGTTATTAAGCTTTTGATCTAATGTATCGTATGCTGAAGGATTCACATTTTGTTTTGTTCGAAATTGAGCATTATAGTTAAGTTGGAAATCTGAATAGTTATTTGACTTTATAATAAGTTCTTTCAATTTCGTATAATGCCTTTTAGAATCCGATCTAAAAGTCCTATAACTTTTATAGGAAGATATAGTAGAGATGATCAAATATGTAATAACGAACAATAAAACTACTGATAAGAACGCATATATCAAATCAAAGACCCCTCCAGATTTAATTATTGAAAAAAGTTCCATAAAGATTAAATAAATCAATGAAAGTATCAATATGCTAATACCTATTATTTTGGATGCTACTTTTATAACAGGATTTAATTTATTAAAAGTTTTATTTAGGCTCAATATCAAGATTCGGCACAAGGGGTAGTGTTCTTTTCCATGCTTCATAAATATTTTCTGAAGGACATAGAGGGATTGAAAAGGTGTATTTTGTATAACTGACTTTTATCATAACCAGTATAATCTAGTTAAAGAATAGTTTTTGAATTAATTCAGCAATGCCGAAAATAGCAAGCACAGCAGCTAATATCCACCCTACCCATTTTAACCATTTTGGTTTATCCGAACTATTTTCTGCACCAACAAAATTATCTGCTTGTTTAATGCTCCCATAATTATTTCCAATTATTACATTATCTCCTGTAACAGTAGTATGAGAAGGTGATACATTATACTCTTCATCCTCTGCTAAATACTTTTTGGTGTGGTATGCCTCATGGGTGGCATTTATCACCAATACTGCGATCATTTTTTATGATAATTCATCTTTTGTAGTATAATTTCTCAAATCTCCATTATCAATTATTGTTTTACAAAGAGTATTTACTTCGTAAATGCTTAAAGCAGGTGAAAATGCTTTCGAAATTTCCTCAGAATTAAAAGACAATTTATTAAATCAACGATTGAATTAAGCTAAATGCTGGTATAATCATTTTATTTATTGACATTGTTTTATCAAAGGCGTATTTTGAAAAATTAGGCGGGATGGCCAAGTCCCGATAAATGGTTCAGTTTTTTCTTGTCAGAGTTATTTTTATAAAACACGGCGGGAAGGCAAAGTCCCGATAGATGATTCGGATCTTTCTTGTCAAGGATAATTTTATAAATAACGGCGGGATTGCCATATCCTGAATAAGATTAAATTTTATTTTGTCATATTTTTTATTTAAGTCCGGTGCGAAAGCAAAAAAAGCATGTGTTTGGCAGCCGTTTTCAGGTTGAGTTAGTTGCTGCCAAACTCTTGCTTTTGCGGGTTGGAACTATCATGTTTAAACTGACTTTCGATTAAAGGCTTTAATTGTCATGCACAACCCCGGCTTGCATATAACGGCCCGGTGGTATGGGGAGTTGCCGTCTGAGTCAGGGTTGGCATGTGTTTTTGCACAGTTCCGGTAAACGGATGTGAGTTTTCTCGTCCTGGCAAAGTTGTCCAGATGACTGAGTCCCGATAGATGGCGCAAAGTTGTCACGTCAAGATAAAATAGTCCAGATGGCGATGCAAAAACCATGACAACGGCGCGTCGGCCAGCAGCCCTATTGACATTGTCACAGTAGCAGGATTAGTCACGGTACCGAAAGTTTGATAAGAGGAAATGATTTTGATCGCATAGACTTATGGAGCTGATTACTAAGCTGTTCGGGCTGCTGAAGGCAACCGAGGACCGACCAAAATTTGATTTGCGAAGCAACCTGAATTACCATCCGGTCCGAGCTCGGCGAAGCCAATTACCTATACCATCCGTGTTATGCTTAGGCATGGATTAATAGTATAATCATCAGCAGGAACTGTCATGCAATAATTAGGTTTTAATTACTTTAAAATATGATAGAAAATAAGGTACATCATGGTCAAATTAAAAGCTGCATGACTAATTATAGCTCCATAAATAGAACCAGTTTTCTGTTTACATATAAAAAATATTCTACTTGTTATAAACATAAATATCACCCACAATATCGCAGGTATAAATAAAAAGTGCCAATCTCCAAACATATAAATAATACCAAAATGAGCCAGATGGGTTAATGCAAAAGCTAGACTATCAATTATTGATGCTTTTTGTTCTCCCAACTCTTTGACAAAACTACCATGCACAATTCCCCGATAGAACAATTCTTCTCCAATCGGGCTAAAAGTCATACCAACTAGAGAGTATATCAAGAAGTATGTCAGTCTTTGTGAAGCTGTTGAAATAATTCCTATTGACTGATAAGACTTTGAGATATACACAAACCAGTTGCTATAAGAATGATTAAAAATCAGGATGCCGACAATAAATACTATTACACAAAAAGCGGCTCCCCCCAGAAAAGAGTATAATAGCCATCGAGAATTGGTCGGCTTACGGATCCCAATATAACTTCTACCTTCTTTAGTCAGAAATATCCACGGTGTGATCCACATAAGAAGGAATATTATTGAAATATAACCGTAATTGCCAATAACATTTGCATTAAGAACAATAATAAACCTAGGTATTCCAAAAAGTAAAATCAATATAAGTCCGAAAACCCAATTGAACTTTATTTTATTTTGCCAAAATAATCTGAGCATAATTTTCCATTAATTATTTTAAACATTTCTTTATCTTAAAGTAAATATAATTCTTTGAAAACATATTATTACTAGCGTGAGTTTATCATAAATCCAGCATTAAAGTTTTTTTCAAGAGTGCAATGGATTGAATATCAATCAAATTGATCTTTTCTTGTCACAATTATTCTGTATACACTAATTAATGTTGATAAATATATTTGCAATACACTAATAAATAGTATATAATTGTGTATACAAATCATATGTGTACACTAATTATGGCAACTATACAAAGTAAAAAATCAAGAGGTTACAAATACTGGTATATAGTAGAATCCAGAAGGGTGAATGGCAAACCAAGGCCGGTTGTCCTGGCTTATCTCGGCAAAGCAGATGACCTGTTGAAACGATTACAGGGGCTTTACGAACTAAAACTCAAGTCATATTCTCATGGAGCCGTCTGCGCATTAATAAATGTTGCCGCTAAGCTTGAAATTGTTGATATTTTAAATAAGTATGTTAAGGCTTCCCGCCATTATGTGGCAGAAAAACCTGTAAGAAATAATTTGACTGCAGGGATCACCTTTCTACTGGGAGCCATCGGGCGTGTATGCATGCCAACCATTAAAATGGGATGGTGGAACTGGGCAAAAACCACATCGGCAGAATATCTTCTGCGCTGTAACCTGATCAAGGTTGATAGTCAACATTTTTGGGATTTAATGGACAGCTTTCCTGAAGATGCCATATCCCTTGCCGAGCAGGAGATATTGCAACGGTTACTTGAAGTCTGCAAGATCCATACAGATACCCTGTTTTACGACACGACCAATTTTTTCACCTATATCGACACCACTAACACTCACTGTGATATTGCTCAAAGAGGCAACAATAAGCAAAAAAGAAATGACTTGCGTCAGGTAGGTCTTGCCATGGTTGTCAGCAAAGAAGATTATATCCCTTTGTTTCATCACAGTTATCAGGGCAACTTACAAGACGGCACCGTTTTCAGAGAGGTAGTTGAAAAGATCAAAGACAGGATGCAATCATTAGGATTGAACCAGGATACTCATACCTTGGTTTTCGACCGTGGGAGCAACTCGAAGAAAAACCTTGCTATTGTGAAAAGTTTAGGGTTTTATTATGTAGGAGCTTTAACACCTTATTATCATAAAGAGGTCATTGACAGGGCAATAGAAGGAATGACTAACATAACAGTAAACTACGAAACATTGGCTGTATATCGCGAAAAAAGTATTATATGGGGAGATGAAAAAACGATACTGGTATTTGTGTCGGATCGGTTAAAGGCAGGTCAAATCCAGGGTATTTATCAAAGCCTTGATAAAAAGGAAAAGAGTTTGAAGGAACTCCAGAAGGCCCTTGCAAATCCAAAAGGGAAAAAACGGGACCGGAAGGTTTTAGAAAAAAAAATCAGAACCATCACAGAAGGTCAATATTTGAAAGATGTAATAAAATGGAAGCTGATTGAGATAGAAGATGGTAAATATTATATGGACTACTATATCGATAACGAGCAACTTCATTGCGTTGAAGAAAAACCTGGCTTCAGGATTATCATGACCAACAGGCATGAATGGACAAGCCAGGAGATTATCACCGCTTATTATGGCCAATCAAAAATTGAACATGCTTTCAAAAATATGAAGAACTCATATCATTTAGCCCTGAAGCCACAATATCATTGGACTGACCAGAAGATAAAGGTGCATTATTTTATTTGTGTTATTGGATATTTATTATCAAGCATTATTTGGAGAGAGGCAAAACTTAAAGCCGGTTACGCGGGAAGCCTGGATAATTTATTGGACCTGCTCAATAATATCAGGCTTGGAACAATGCTGGAAGAATCGAAAAAAACCGGTAAACCAAAAGCAACTTATAAGCTTGAGGAAATGAACGAAGTCGAGAAAAGAATTATGATAGCCTTAGGTATAAAAAACGCCCATAATGAACAGCCTAAAATTAAAAATGTTGGTGTATACAAATAAATAACATGTATCTTTATGTATATCTGAAGGTTATGGGGCTTTATCCCTTGTTTTATAATAAACTCACGCTAGGGAGCAGGAGCAAAAGCAAAAAGTGTGACAAACAACTTACCCATTGTCCGTGTTATGGGCAGTAGTTATTTTATTAGTATATGAATTCCTCTCCATTTATAACCCTTATCGGGTATCCAGTAATATGGTTGTACTCATAAGATGTCTCTGATTCTGAGATAGCAGGAAGTCCAGGAACAGGGTCATAATTAACTGTTTTCGTTTTAATTATGTTATTCTTATTTGTGTAAATACCTGGATATCCCGATTGCTCAAATATTTTGTATGGATTAGAGAAAGAATCATGTTGGTAAGTTGTTTTGGATAAATGTTTAGGACCCGTGCCAGAAGGTATAAATAAATAGCTATAATAATTCTGTTCGATAACATTACCATTAGAGTCATACAGATAAGTCCTGAATTGTGTAACTTCATTATCTCCATTATAAAGCAGATCTTTAGAAATCAAATTATTGTCATTGTACTCAAAAGTTCTTTTTGATCTAAACTCATCTTCACCATCCTTTGGAATGTAGTTTAATTGGCTTGTGAGTTTGCCATTATTATCATATTCATACAAATGGTACATTGAAATACCTGTTTTCTTAGGATCCACGAATTCATGTGTTGATCCAGGAATTACTGACGAGCTAGCAGCATCAGGTGAAATAGCTACTTCTTCCTTTATCAGCCTGAGATCCTTGTTATAGTAAAATTTTCTATAAAATAATGTGCTGTTTACCTCAGAAACGAGATTATCCTGATTATAATTAATCTCCTTAACAATATAATCACCTTGTTTAACCTTTTTTAGAAAGTCATTTTGGGATGGTAGATAACCGTCTTTTGTACAACTCGAAAGGGAGAACATCAAAACCATTGTTGCAGTCAGGCCTATGGAGACTCTGTTTTTCATACCTCAAAACTTTTTAGGTTGATGATTTTAAGAATATTATGGTTTTGTATGTGCAAAGTTAAGAAACTTTATTCTTAAAATGAAAATAATCCATACTGCCGTTATAGGCTAGTTGCGCTGATATCGGATTTGTCTGGGTAAACAAAGGTTGTCAAGTGTTGAAAATATGTCAAGGTAAACTGCTCTGGTTCAGCGCTATTGCCCATAACGGCCTGGCAATAAAGTAAGTAAGTGTTGGCTGACGAAGCCATCCGGTAATCAGTCCCGGTTCTTTAGCCGCGATGTAGTCCCGGTGGCGAGGAAGCCACGGCGCGCTTTTTGCCGTCCGGGTACAAGGTTTGTGAACTAGATGTGTGTCGCGGTACAAGGTTTCTAAGTGATTCGTTATTAGTCCCGGTGTACAAAGTTTCTAAGTGGGTAGTGGTGCGGTCGGGGTTGGCCCCAGGCACTATTTCCGGTAAACGGCTCAGAGTCCCCGCAAAAAGCGTGACGAACTTATTTACTTTATTGTCCGTGTTAGCCTTTGTGATTTATTTTAATCCCCTTAAAGAGGTTTGTCTGAATTTTTTAGCTGAATGATGAACTGTCAAGATGTGAATAGTCAAAGTGCTGGTAATTTTATAGATGATCCTATAATTGCCTAGAATGATCTCTCTAATTTTATCATTTTTATCCATTTCGGGAACCATTCTACCAATTCTGGGATTAGTCTCGAGATGTCTTGTTACATCAATAATTCTCTCGAGAGTTAAAGAAGCATATTTGACTGAATCTTTTGATATGTACTCAGCAATTGATTTTAAATCGAATAAGGATCTTTGAGTCCAGATTATTTTAACCATGCCTTGAGTTCTTGCTTTACTTGGTCAGTTGTAAAGACTCTTCCATCCTCAATATCTTTAAGTCCTTCCTCGATCTTATTTAAAACGACAAGTTCTTCAACTAGCTGATCAACCGTGAAGTTGTCTGGTAACCTGTCGATTGTCTTTATTACTTTGTCTTTGGTTAGCATGGTATCATAATAATTAATACAAAGATAATAAAAAGCAGGGAGTTATGAAAGTTCAATAGTTGTGCTAAAAGGCCACTCATTAAGGAACGGCCAGGCAATAAAGTAAGTAAGCGTTACACGACGCAAGCACCAGGTAGAGTCTCGGTACTTTAGCCAGAATTGTGTCCTGGTGCAAGGAGGGTACGGCGCAATTTTTGCCAATCCTGGTACAAGTTTTTAGTCCGGATTTATCACTGGCCTATCCACTACCAACCAAAAGATTATATAGAATATTCGAATGTTTGTTTGT
>MENI01000080.1 GCA_001768195.1 Bacteroidetes bacterium GWA2_40_15
ATTGCCTGTGGCTACTCCTACTGTAAAGTTCGTTCCTCCTACAGTAAGATCCGCTCCTGTGACATCTGCTCCATTATTCGCATTTAAATTGCCCCCTATCGTTACCTGGCCAGTACCCGTGGTGATCGTTCCGTCACCTACCGTGACTGTCCCGTCCCCTATGGTCAATGCCCCATTCTCATCTGCTGATAACGTAACATTGCCTGCATTATCATTAACAGTCAGTAAGGTTCCCGCCTTTACATTGATGTCGGCATCTACTGTCAGATCGCCGCCCAGATCTATCTGCTTGGTGACTGTATTATACGTAAGACCGCTTCCTGCCTGATTGCCTATCGAACTCGCCAGCGCACTCTCCGTTACAAGTGCATTATCTGATGGTGCAGTTAAATCAACTTCTGCATCCGTTACTATCTCATTAACCGGATTGGTAAGATCAAAAGACAGATTACCGGTTATATTAACATTGCCCGCTGTATTGACATTACCATTGGCATCATCAACACTGAAGTTACCGCCTCCTACTGTAAGATCCGCATTCGTTACATCAAGTCCGTTGGTAGCATCTACATTGCCTCCAAAACTAACCTGGTTTGTACCGGTCTGAGTGATAGACTGATTTGTTACTGTTAGTGCTCCTCCCGTTACATCCACTCCCGAGTTCGCATCTACATTACCAGTAAACGTCGCCTGCTGCGCTACATTTAGCGTTCCCCTTACATTGGTCGAGACTCCTGCTGCCGCCAGATCAGTCTGGCCCGCTACATCAAGTGTACTGTTCAGATCAGCTGGTGTGGCTACTGTCAACGGCGCGCCTGTGATATCAACTCCATTTGTCGCATCTAAGTTACCTGCAAAGGTCACCTGTCCTCCGGTCAACTGAGTAATTGCCTGGTTATTAACAGTCAATGCTCCGCCTGACACTGTTGCACCTGACTGAGCAGTAAGCAATCCTGCAGATGTAATAGTTCCGGTTCCTGTGGTATAAATATTCCCACTTGTTGTAACATAATCACCTGCTGTAAACGGAGATAAAATATTTCCGGTCCTGTTCCAGTAACCCAGAGGGCCTGATGTTGGAGCAATAGTTGTTAAAGCGCTGCTGCCATTGGTATATACTCCCCTGTTAGGTGTTAATCCACTAACAGTTAAACCATTAAATGTCGGAGAAGCACCAGTGTGAATATCCTGTGGTGCTGAAAGTGTTATAGTTCCTAAGCCATGAGTAACTGATATCCTGTTTGTTGTTCCAAGCAGGCTTTTGTATTCATTTGCATCACCTGCGTTATTCATTCCGAGCAACTGATTAGCAGTGCCTATGGAGGTGGAGGCAATAGCTTTCCAGCCACTGTTGTAATACCAGAATGATTGTGTGTTTGTATCAAACACCAGCAAACCTTGCGCCGGAGTGGCTATCGCAACCCTCTCGGCAGTTGACATCCGGGGAGCAAGAAAACCCCGTAGTGTCGATTGCAATTCCAGGATCGACGATGAGTGAGGAACTATAGGGTTCTCACTTATCCCGACTCCCTGCTGGCCATATGTCTTCCCGACATCTATGACCGACAATAGAATCATTAATAACAAAACGATTCCGGAAGGAGCAGACCATGCCCGCTTACCTCTCTGCCATCTCCCTGCACCACCACTGCCCGAAGATGAAATTCGTGTTGTCTTCATACTTTACCTCCTTATATTGTCTGAATGTCTGATATATTCTCTAACTTAAATCGCTCTACTATTGCCCTGTGCCCTGTGCCTTTTATAATTAACCCACCCCTAACCCCTCCAGGGAGGGGAACTCAAAAAACAGCATCTGTCTTTCGCCCTGCACCTTGTGCCCTGCGCCTTGCGCCTTGCATCCTCTTCAGTTATAACAAAAAAACCACCGTCCGACCTCTTTCTCTTTTTTTTTTAAAAGATCGACCAGCTATATATTTATTTCGTGTCCGTTCAACTAAAAAAACGGACATTCACCAAATCTCTTTCAAGACCTTCAAAAACACCTAACGGTTGCACCATTGCAACTCAATTAAACCATTAAATGTATGGAATTATTTAATAATCCTCTGCCTTTTTTTGACCAACACCGGCTATGTGGTGACAATCCGTATGTTTTGACAAACAGAGCAGCTAAAAACTAAACGAATGATTATTGGGAGGAAGAAAGTTCAGGGGTGAGGAGTGAAGGGTGAGGATTATGAATAAAACAGATTCAAGGCACACGACTCAGAGCCTGCCCAGCTGCCTTCTTAAATCACCAGCATTGCATCCCCGTAGGTGCCAAACCTGTATTTCTCCTTCACTGCTACCTTGTAAGCATCAAAGAGCAGGTCATATCCTGCAAAAGCAGCAACCATCATCAGAAGAGTCGAATATGGCAGATGGAAGTTACTGATCATCATATCAGGTACCTTGAAATCGTAAGGGGGGAATATGAATTTGTTTGTCCAGCCATCAAAAGGCTTCAGATAACCATCAGTTGAAACAGAGCTCTCTAGCGTCCTCACTACAGTAGTGCCCACTGCACAAATACGGAACTTATTATCTTTAGCCTTATTCACCTTTAATGTAGCCTCATCTGTTATTCTTATTCTTTCCGAATCAACCTTATGCTTGGTAAGGTCCTCAACATCGACGCTTCTGAAGTTTCCAAGACCCACGTGGAGCGTAATCTCCGCAAAATCAACACCTATGATCTCAAGCTTCTTGAGCAGTTCGCGGCTGAAATGGAGCCCGGCAGTAGGGGCAGCAACTGCTCCTTCATATTTTGCAAAGATAGTCTGATATCTTTCACTGTCCTCGGGTTCAACCTTCCTGTTGATGAACTTTGGAAGCGGTGTCTCTCCGAGACCGTACAATGTTTCCTTGAACTCCTCATATGTACCGTCAAAAAGGAATCTCAGGGTCCTTCCTCTCGATGTGGTGTTATCAATAACCTCAGCCACCAGCAGGTCATCCTCCCCGAAGTAAAGCTTATTACCTATCCTTATCTTTCTGGCAGGATCAACAAGCACATCCCATAACCTCTGCTCCCTGTTCAGTTCCCGCAGTAGGAATACTTCAATCTCGGCGCCTGTTTTCTCCTTATTGCCGTAAAGCCTGGCCGGAAAAACCTTTGTATTGTTAAAAACCAGAACATCGTGTTCGGTAAAATATGATGTTATCTCCTTGAAAATTTTATGCTCTATCTTCCTTGTTTTCCTGTTTACTATCATTAGTCTCGCCTCATCCCTGTTGGCAGACGGATAAAGGGCAATTAAATCCTGCGGAAGATTGTACTTGAATTGTGATAATTTCATAATTTAAACCCGTTTTATTTAAAGAATTCCTTTTTACGTAAAAAATCGGTATTTGTTACAAAAACTATTATAATTTTTGATCAAGTTCCTGCTGCTCATTGATCTGCAAAGCAATATATTATTTCGACTCCTTACCGGAAACATAAGCAACCCTGGTTTGTTCAACAAACTCAGGAAAATTTTCAATATCAAAAGCATTTTCCAGTTTCAGTTCTCCGATGGAAGTTCTCTCAAGAGCCGACAGATAACATCCGCTGTTTAATGCAATTCCGAGGTCGCGTGCAAAAGATCTTATATATGTACCCTTACTGCATACAATCCTCACCCTGATGTCAGGTAAATCAAAGGATATCAGTTCTATCTCCCTGAAATAAACGGAAACGGGCTCAAGTTCTTTATGAATACCCTTGCGCGCAAACTCATAAGCCCTCTTTCCTGAGATAAGCTTGGCAGAATACATCGGCGGTAGCTGCTTCTTTTCTCCCAGAAACCCTGCCAGTTTTTCTCTTACAATATCTTCTGTAATATGACTGATCGGATAACTATGATCTGTTTCTGTCTCCAGATCAAATGAAGGGGTTGTTGCGCCGGCATGAAAGGTTGCCAAATATTCCTTGTCAAGATCGCGGAACCGGTCAATCTTTTTTGTTGCTTTACCCGTACATAATATCATAAGTCCGCTGGCCAGCGGATCAAGTGTTCCTGCATGACCCACTTTTATTTTGTGCAGTCCCAGCGAGCCTCTCAGGATGTTCCTTACTTTACCTACCAGATCAAAGGAGGTCCAGTAAAGTGGTTTATTGAATAGTAAAACCTGTCCCTCCTCAAAAATACTTTTAGCCTCTTCCTCCATTCTATCCGATTAAAATTGAGAGTAATCCCACTGCAACGCAGTAAAGTGAAAACCATATAAGCTTACTCTTCCTGACAAGTGTTATCATCCATCTGCAGGCAAAATAACCGGAAATAAATGCTGAAATAAATCCTGCAAAAATAATTCCCCATCCGGTATTGCCAATTCTTACATCTCCGGAAAAAATCTCCAGTATGTTGGCACCTATTACAGGAACAAGAACCATCAGAAATGAGAAACCGGCAATTTCATCTTTCCTGTTGCCAATCATCAAGCCTGTGGCAATAGTTGAACCGGAACGTGATATTCCGGGTATGACTGCAATAGCCTGTGCAATTCCAATAATGAATGCATCTTTAAACCCGATACTCCTCTCCCCCTTTTTCATGAAGTGAGCAGCTGCCAGAATAGCGGCAGTAATCAGAAGCATGAATCCGACAAACACCAGATTACCGTTAAAAAGATTCTCAATGGGCTCTTTAAGCAAGATCCCCGCAATGCCTACCGGAATCATCGAAACGATGATTTTAAGAATATATGATGTTTCTTCATTCATTTGAAACTTCAGTGATCCTCTGATAAGCCTGAGTATCTCCTGCCGGAAAACGAGAATAGTGCTCAGGACGGTTGCTCCATGTACTGCAACAGTAAAATAAAAGCTGGCATCAGGATCAACTCCAAACAACGATTTTGCTATTTCAAGATGTCCCGAACTGCTCACCGGTAAAAATTCCGTCAATCCCTGTATCAGGCCAAGGATGATTGCTTCAAGTAAGTTCATTGATGATGTTTATTAAATACCCTTGAGAAATAAATAGAAAGCCGGAAGCCGGAAGTCGGAAGAATGATGAATTCCGGACTCCGGACTCCGGACTCCGGACTCCCGACTCTAAAACTCATTTTTCTTTCGGCTTTTTCATGATCGCCCATATCTCGAAAATAAATCCGGCAAGAACAACCAGCGGAGCCAGTGTTATCCTCCTGAAGCTGAAGATATCCTCACTGAATACGTTGGGATTATCTGACTTGCCTCCAAGCATCAGGATAAAGCCCACTACAATAATAGCAAATCCTATAGCAAGCAGTTTATAGTTTTCAGTGCCCAGTGCAAAATTCAGTTTGTCCTTATTTTCATTCTTTGTGCTCATGATAATCTTAATAATAAAGTTGATCTTCAGAAATACTCAGGTATCTGTTTACTGAGAAAAATGTTGAAATGACATTAATTATGATTCCGATAATAATAAGAGATATTCCAAGTAAAAGCAACAGGTTGGTACTCTTAAAGGTAAAGAGCAGGAAAAACTCTTTCTCCATGAGGTAGAGCATGCCCATCAGCAGGCACATGGCCATGAGGGCGGCAAGAAGCCCGTGGAATGCGCTTTGAAGCAGAAACGGTCTGCGTATGAATCCCCTTGTTGCACCAATGAGCTGCATTGTTCTTATCAGGAATCTCCTGGAATAGATTGAGAGCCTTATTGTATTATTTATGATAGTAATTGCAATCAGGAACAGAAATGAACTTATGACAAGAAGGAAAAGACTGATCTTCTTTACATTTTCGTTTATCAGGAAGAGAAGTGATTCCTGGTAATAAACCTCTTTAACAAACGGATACTCCAGAACATATTTTTCAATTTTTGCAACACTGTCGGGACTGGTATATCCTGCAAAAAGATAAACATCAATTGAAGGAGGCAGTGGATTATCACCGAGGAAATTTATAAAATCCTCTCCAAGCTCTTCCTTCATTTTGGCAGCAGCCTCACTCTTTGAAACATATTCAGTAGACTTTACGTAGGACTTTGCATCGAGGTCCTTTTGCAACAGTCTGATATCCGCCTCCTTGGTATCATCATCCATCATAATTGAAAATGACAGGCTCTCGCGAAAATAGTCCGACAACTCCCTTGCATTTATCAGCAGAAGTCCCAGAACACCAAGCAGGAACAGTACCAGCGATACACTAATAACCAGAGTCAGATAGGAACTCCTCAGTTTCGATTTCGATAAACCGTTCTCTCGGTTCTTCACAATATGTACTATTATCTTTTGTCTTTTAAAACCCACCCCCCGCCCCTCCCAGGAGGGGAGCTTCTATGTCTGCCCCTCCCAGGAGGGGAACTTAGAAAATCCGTATCTTTTGCCCTGTGCCCTGTGCTCTGTGCCCTGTGCCCTGTGCCCTGTGCCCTGTGCCCTGCGCCCTGCGCCCTGCGCCCTTATTCTACAATAGTGATCCAACCGAACTCATCCTCAGCATCGCCGCACTGAATAGCCATAAGCCTTTCATACAGCATCATCGACAACGGGCCGGGTTTTCCATCCCTGCAATACTCATATATCATGTTCATATCAGGATCAACGATTTTTGCAATCGGGGTTATAACAGCGGCTGTGCCGCATGCTCCGGTCTCTGTGAATTCAGCTAGTTCCTCAACAGCAATCGGCCTGCGTTCTGCTTTCATGCCAAAGCTGCGGGCAATATCAATCAGGCTCATATTTGTAATCGAGTTCAGAATGGATTCAGATTTTGGAGTAATATATGTATTATCTTTTATACCAAAGAAATTAGCCGGCCCGCATTCATCAATATATTTCTTTTCTTTTGCATCAAGGAAAATCGTGTTCGAATACCCTCCGTTGCGGGCAGCTGTTATTGCACGCATGCTGGCGGCATAGTTTCCTCCTACCTTATATATTCCGGTCCCAAGCGGGGCTGCCCTGTCAAAATCCCTGCAGATCAGCATATTTACCGGCTTAATACCCTCTTTGAAATATGGCCCCACCGGAGTAACAAAAACAAGAAAAGTATACTCGCTGGCAGGTTTGACTCCAACCTCTGCACCGCTTCCAAAAAGCAGGGGTCTTATATACAGAGTCGCACCTGACCCGTAAGGGGGTATAAATTTCCTGTTCAGATTAATTACCTTAAAAATAGCCTCCCGGAACATTTCAACCGGAACAACAGCCATTTTTACACCATCTGCAGACGAACAAAATCTTTTGGCATTCTCTTCCCATCTGAATAATCTTATCTTCCCGTCTTTTCCCATGTAAGCCTTCATACCTTCGAATGCCTCCTGCCCATAGTGCAATCCGGTTGCAGCTATATGGATGTCAATGTATTCTGAAGCAGAAACTTCAAGTTTTCCCCACTTACCATCCTTATGTACACAGCGTACATTATAATCAGTCTTCAGGTAACCGAAAGGAAGGTTTTTCCAGTCAAGCGTTTCCATAAGCATCCTCAATTATTAGAATTCGCGTAAAAGTACATTTTAAAAATTTATCATGAATAAAATTTAACTGTGAATTTTGATCACCTGGTTTTCTCATGAAGTGCAACAAGCTGAGATTCCACAGTAACATTTCTCAGAATCCGGGCTGTATCAGTCTTAAAAAGATGTTCATTCTGGAATCTGGACTGAAGTTCTATCCAGGCCTGATCCTCATACAGGGCGCCATGCTCTGCTAACTCATTCCGGAACTTCTCAGTCAGTATTAAATAATCAACCCGGCCAAGATAATCATACCTTGCATCATGGAGGATCTTATCATGGATTGTTTCGCACTTATCAGCAAAGGAATTTTTTATTATATGTCTGGTAGTATCAACGTTTTCCTGATTAAAACCATGTCGGGGCAGCATCTCTTCAACCAATCTGAGTGACCCTTCCATAGGTTTTGAATAGTCAGAAATATAGCCGGTAAACAGGAATATAGCTGCAAGCTTCAGATTGATAAACTCTTCATCTCCAATATTTTCCGCCCTTGCCAGGAGATCAATCTGGTTACAGACGCTTTTTACCATACCTGAATTATGGAAATGAAGATTCCGGGTGGTCTCATTATCAAACAGGTTTACTATAAGCTCTTCAATATCCTCAAGCTTGAGAAGCTGCATCTTGACAATAAATTTTCTGCCGGGACCTCCGTTCCCATCAGATAATTCAGGAACTATCCCGTTAACAAAATACATTTCAAGTTCTCCTTTGTACTTTACCGGCATCTTACCCCTGTATTCACATGTGAAGAATTCCCTTACAAACTCATATGTTGTACCTGAAATATTTATTTTGCCGGCTTCTCCTGATGATTCCATACGGCTTGCAGTATTGACGGTATCACCCCATATATCGTATGTAAGTTTCTTTTGCCCGACAACACCTGCTACAACCGTACCTGTATGTATCCCGATCCTGATATCCCAGTATTTCATTCCTTCCAGTTCGGAGCTCTCCTTAAGCCTTTGCATGTAAGCCTTCATTTCAAGCGCCGCCAGAATTACTTCGACCGGATTGGTCCTGTTCTTCTCCGGGATGCCTCCGGCACACATATAAGCGTCACCAATGGTTTTGATCTTTTCGATCCCGAATTTCTCCACAACCGAATCAAAGGTAAAGAAGAACTTATCAAGCTCGTCAATCAGAACTTCCGGATTCATCTCTTCAGCTATCTTCGTAAACCCCTGTATATCTGAAAATAAAACAGTAACAAAATTATACTTGATCTTTGTTGCCTTTCCTTTAGCCATAAGCTCATCTGCAGTATTCTTAGGAAGAAGATTTGCAAGCAATGCCTCGGTTTTCTCTTTTTCAATTATCATTTCATCAGTCCGCTCATTGATGATCTGCTCAAGGTGGTATTGTCTGTGTGCAAAACGAAGATTCATCTGATTATAAAACACCCAGAATAATAAAATATTTAAAACCAGAAACCCTGTAATTGTAATAATAAGCAGAAATGACATGATAAAAACTGAGATTTTAATAAATCAAATGTAGCACTTAAAACAGACAGGGCAAAAGGAAAGCTCAATTTTGAGTACTTTTACATGCTAAAACTCAAAGGATAATGAAAATAGTTTTCGCTTCGAATAATGACCATAAGATAAGTGAAATAAAAAATATTCTTGGTGACAGTCTTATTCTTCTCAGCCTTAAAGACCTCAATATATATGAAGAAATTCCGGAGGAAGAACCGGATCTTGAAGGCAATGCTTTGTCGAAAGCCCGTTATGTTCATAAGATAACGGGGATGAATGTATTTGCCGACGACACCGGACTTGAAATTGATGCACTTGGCGGTATGCCGGGAGTACGGTCAGCAAGGTTTGCAGGCGGGAACAAGGATTTTTCAGCTAATATTGATAAAGTTCTCTCTATGCTTGGTTCGGAAGTAAATCGCAAAGCCAGGTTCAGAACTGTGATAGCGCTTATTTATAATAACATAGAGTACCTTTTTGAAGGAATTGTGGAAGGAAATATTATTCATGCCAGAAGAGGAAACCAGGGATTTGGTTATGATCCTGTCTTTATACCCGAAGGAAAAAACAGGACATTTGCAGAAATGGATCTCTCTGAAAAAAACAGTCTGTCACACAGGGCCAGGGCGCTTGAAAAGCTGAGTTTATTTCTGCTGCAGATTACTGAAGCAGACAATAAATAAAGGATAAAATTGTTTATAGAACGATGAAGTGGATTTCTGTAGTAACCGCTCTCTTTGCAGCAATCATGAACATGCATGGCCAGACTCCTGTCGGAAGCTGGTCGGATCATCTTATTTACAATTCTGCATCAGCAGTTTGTGCCGGATATGAAGAGATCTTTGCTTCAACCGGCTCCTCAATCCTTGTCTATAATAAAGAGTATGATGAACTGAAGAAAATGTCACCTGTAAACGGCCTTACAGAGACAGGAATCAGCGCAATTAACTGGTCGGAAGAGCACAATACTCTTGTAATAGCCTACACCAGCACCAACGTCGATCTTGTAAGGGATAAAAGAATTTATAACATTCCTGATATCAGCAGAAAATATATTCCCGGTAAAAAAGAGATAAACAGGATAAGAATGAACGGGAAATATGCCTGCCTTGCATGCAGTTTCGGTATTGTTGTAGTCGATATACTCAAAAATGAGATCCTGGATACCTGGAAACCAGGCACAGGATCAGTAAATACTGAGGTCTGGGATATTGCCTTCGGAGACAACAGGATATATGCTGCAACCGGAGCAGGTGTATATACTGCTGATCTCACAAACACAGGACTTGCCTATTTCGGTAACTGGACCCTTCTGAATAATATGCCTGAACCTTACGGAATATACACATCAATAGTCTATTCCGGAAATAAATTATATGTAAATCAATCAGTTAAAGACTCCGGCGGAGATTATGTATATGTATATGACGGAACAAGCTCATTGTTCTCTTTTATTCCGGGGGTTTTCAACAGGTCATTTGAATCAGTTAAAAACGGGTTTATTATTACAGCCTCTTCATCCGTTAGGAATTATGGAACTGACGGATCGCTGGTCAGTAGTGTGAGCTCATCTCAATGGCCAAACCCTGATTTCTTCCAGACAGTTGAAAACAACGGGGAGTTATGGATAGCTGACAGCAGATCCGGTCTCATCAGGTACAGCAATTCAAATAATATTAAATCATATGCTCTGCCGGGCCCTGTTACCAATAATGCCTTCCACATAACTTCTGATGATGGTAAAACAATTATTTCAGGAGGAGGTGCCGATGCATCATGGAATAATCTCTGGCGGTTATTACAAATCTCAATTCATGATGGCAATGACTGGAAAGGAATAACTTCGTCAACAATTTCTGACGGTATGAGAACGCTCATCGATCCTGATGACAGAGACCATTTTTTTGTATCAACCTGGGGAGGTGGTTTGCTTGAATATAAAAAGAATGTACTTGTCAATCAATATACAGATGCAAACTCTCCGTTGCAGAACATAATTCCGGGAAGACCTTATGTGAGGATCTGCGGACTTGCCATGGATGAAAGTAAAAATCTGTGGATGACCCAGTCAGAAGTTCAGGGAAGTATTAAAGTACTGAAGCCTGACGGATCCTGGATTGTTAATCCGTTAACAATAGATGCCCAGATGATAGGAGATATCATTATAACGATTAGAGGTCATAAATGGATAGTGCTGCCAAGGGGCAAAGGGCTTTTTGTATTCGACGACAATAAGACTCCTGAAACCTTCGGAGATGACAGATCAAAAAAACTGCTTGTGGAGGATACGGATGGAAATTTAGTACAAAATATCTATTCAATTGCTGAAGATATTGAGGGAAACATCTGGGTTGGCACAGACCAGGGACCTCTTGTTTATTACAATCCTGAAAGAGTTATGGAAGAGAATCTCAAAGCGTTCAGGATAAAAATCCCAAGAAATGACGGAACCGGCATATATGACTATATGCTTAAAACTGAAGCTATTACAGCAATATCAATTGATGGTGGTAACAGAAAATGGTTAGGCACATCCGGTTCCGGAGCCTATCTCCTCTCCCCCGACGGGACTTTGCAAATCAGGAATTATAACGAAGAAAACAGTCCTCTCCTGTCAAATAATATCGCATCAATGGCTGTCGACGATAAAACAGGAGACGTCTGGTTCGGTACATCAAAAGGGATACAGTCGGTCAGAGGCGATGCTGTAAAAGGAGAGGAAAAATTCAAAAATGTTTACACCTTCCCTAATCCTGTAAGGCAGGATTTCAACGGAAATGTTACTATTAAAGGATTGATGCCCGATTCACGGATAAAGATCACCGATATAAGCGGCAACCTTGTTTACGAAACTGAATCAGCCGGGGGTGAAGCCTCGTGGGATCTGAAAACATATAACGGAAAACGCGTTGCAACCGGAGTTTATCTGGTATTTTGTGCAAGTAGCGACGGCACACAGTCATGCGTCACCAAAATGCTGGTAATAAAGTAATGATGATCAATCAGTAATAAGACTCTGAATCCTCTCTATCTGCTGTTGCTTATTCACCTCTCTCAAACTCCTGGCTGTCTGTGTAAAATACTGGTGTCCTGATATAAATTTAACCTGCAGCTTGTTCCAGTCATTGAGCGATCCTATCTTATTCTGAGCCTTAAGCTCCTCGTAAAGGGTATTCGAAACAGGAACGAAATCACTTCGCCCAAGGTAATCAAGATCAGAATCACAAATAATACTTTCGAGAAGGGTTGTCGGCTTCGGAGGCAGCTTTGTTGCCATTATTATTGAGCATATTTTTTCTATCTGTTCAGGCGAATAATTGTATTTAGGCAGCATTTCTCTGGCAAGCACAGTTCCATGGTACTCATGATTGTCGTAAGCAACTGTATGTCCGGCGTCATGAAACAGACCTGCAGTTTTCAGCAGGAGGATCTCCTCATCTGTACATCCTTCACCCCATCCTATAAGTTCCACTTCGGTAACAATATCAACTGTGTGCTTGACATTATGATAATGAAGATAATCAGGCAGTTCCTTTTCAAGCTTATCAAGTATGATCTCCTGGATATCAGTAAACTGAATCAGTCCGAAATTTATTCTGAAAGCCTCATTGGGCAGAACACCTTCGCCATTTACTGAAAACTCTGGTTTCAGCCCTTTTACCCTGTACATCTGGAGGTCGCCCTTGTATTTTACAGGCAGCTTGCCAAAATATTCACAGTCAAAGAACTCTTTAACAAGTTCATAGGTCATAACCGATATCAGTATACTTCCCTGCTCTGAAACTGCCTCTATACGGCTTGCAGTATTTACGGTGTCTCCCTTGATATCGTAGTTTACCTTCTTTTTCCCCGAAATAGTAGCAGTAACCGGTCCTGTATGTATCCCTGTTTTGAGATCCCATATCCGGTTGCCGGCTCCCCTTTTTTCAGTTTCATATTTTGAAAGGAAAATTTTCATCTCCATGGCAGCCATTACCACATCAACAGGATTGGTTATGTTCTTCACAGGTATCCCGCCGGCACACATATAGGTATCTCCGATAGTTTTTATCTTTTCTATTTTAAACCTGGTAACTATGGCATCAAACTCGTAAAGTATCTCATCCAGCTCATCCATAACAGCCGATGAATCCATTCCCTCAACAAGCTTCGAAAATCCATGGATATCGGCAAAAAGAACAGTCGCCATGTTGAATTTAAGCGAACTCTCCTTCTTCACTCCCTCAGCATCTTTCAGTCCGTCGGGAGAAACCTTCTCGTAAAGCGCCTTAACCTTTTCATAATCCCTGGTCAGCTTGTCATTCTGCTTCTCCAGCTTTTTGATCTGGTCCTCAAGCTCCTGGTTCTGCTTTGCAAGACGGGCAATTCTCTTTACAAGCTCCTCATTATTTATTCCTCTCATTCTTCAGACGATTGATCAGTAAATATAATAAATTTGTCATAAAAAAGTGCTTTTGTCCACCTCACCCCAACCCCTCTCCCGGGAGAAGGGGACGGGGGATGAGGTTAAAAAGAATCAGGCAGATCATGCTTCAAAAAACAAAAGGCATAGTACTTAACCAGATAAAATACACCGATTCCGGAATTGTAGTCCGCATATATACAAGGCAATTCGGCAGACTTTCCTTTATGGTAAAAGGGATGAGGAAACGGAAGACGGGAAAACATAATATCCTTTTTCAACCATTATTCATTCTCGATCTTGAGATATATTACAAGGCTTCCAGGGAAATGCAAACCATAAAGGAGTTCTCGGTTGCTTATACTCCTTATGAGATCTATTCAGATATAAGAAAGAGTTGTGTGGCAATTTTCCTCGGCGAGATTCTTACCTCTGTTCTTAATGAAGAGAGCCCTAATGAGGAATTATATGATTATGTAGAGGAATCGATCAGCCATTTTGACAATTGCAAAAAAGATTTTGCAAATTTCCATCTTGCATTCCTTGCGGGCTTAAGCAGCTATCTCGGCTTTGAACCGGGACAGAGGAACAATAACGGTGAAACCTTCTTTGATATGAAGAACGGTTGTTTTGTAACCCTGCCTCCCGTACATGGCCATTATTCAAATCCCGGGATCACAGACATAATCGCTGAACTCTTTGCAGCATCATATGACACTGTAAATAATATTCCTCTCACAGGCGCCCAGAGGAATATGGTACTGGAAGACCTGCTCCGCTATTATCACATTCACCTGCCCGGGCTCAACAGGATAAAATCACTCGGGATACTTAAGGAGGTTTTCAGTTAGGTAAAAAAAGCAATAATGATTTTTAACTATCTTTGGCCGTCAAACTGATTTTGCAATGGCAATATTAACATCCCTCATCAACTGGCTAAGCACAAAACGGATAAATCAGATTGACCATTTCAGAAAATACCCTGTTGAAACACAACAGGAAACCATTTTCAAACTGCTTGCGAAAGCTGCATCAACAGAATGGGGTCAAAAAAATAAATACTCTACTATAACATCTATAAAGGAATACCAGAATAGAATTCCGGTTCAGACTTATGAGGATATAATTCCGTATGTTGAGAGGCTTAGAAAAGGAGAGTCCGATCTTCTCTGGCCCGGAGAGATAAAATGGTTTGCAAAATCATCAGGCACAACTTCAACAAAAAGCAAATTCATCCCTATGAGCTCAGATGCTCTTGAGGAGTGTCATTACAGGGCCGGAAAAGATGTACTTTTACTCTATTCAATCCTTCATCCTGAAACAGGGATTCTCTCAGGCAAAAGTCTCACCCTGGGAGGAAGCCATAAAATTGATCAGTTCAGCAATGATTCATTATATGGCGATCTTTCTGCCATTCTCATTGAAAATGCACCCTTCTGGGTTGACTTTATAAGGACTCCAAAAGCAAGAATTGCTCTTATTGAGGATTTTGAAGAGAAACTGAATGTTATAACCAGGACAACCATTAATGAAAATGTTACCAGCATTGCCGGGGTTCCGTCATGGTACCTGGTACTGATAAAGCAGATACTTACCTACACCGGTAAAACTAACCTTCTTGATGTATGGCCGAACCTAGAGGTCTTTTTTCACGGCGGCATAAGCTTTACACCCTACAGGGATCAGTATAAATGCCTTATCAAAGGAGAACAGATGAATTATATGGAGACCTATAATGCATCTGAAGGTTTCTTTGGAATACAGGACGATCTTTCGCGAAACGATATGCTCCTGATGCTCGATTATGGAATATTCTTTGAGTTTATCCCTGCCGACAGGATGTCATCAGGCTCCGCCCCTGCCTATACCATCGGGGAGGTGGAAAAGGATGTGAATTATGCTATTGTTATTTCAACAAATTGTGGCCTCTGGAGGTATATGATGGGTGACACAATCATTTTTACCTCACTCAATCCTTTCAGATTCAGGATATCAGGCCGGACAAAACACTTTATAAATGTTTTCGGGGAAGAGGTTATAATCGACAATGCGGAAAAAGCCATTGAATCAGCCAGCAAAGCCACCGGGGCAACTATAAAGGATTATACCGCAGGACCTGTATATATGAGTCTTACATCGAATGGATCGCATGAGTGGCTGATAGAATTCGAAAAAGAACCTTCTGATCTGAATCTTTTCATTCACCTCCTGGATGATGCACTGAAGTCTGTTAACTCCGACTATGAAGCAAAGAGGCATAAAGATCTTAACCTGGTAATGCCTGTTGTAAGATCACTCCCGAAAAATACCTTTAACAAATGGCTGATATCAAAAAATAAATTCGGAGGACAGAATAAAGTCCCCAGGCTCTCCAATTCAAGGGAGTATATTGAAGAGTTGTATGTGATTGCCGGGTTAGTAAGTACCTAGTGCACAAGATCCTTTACTATAAAAAGTTTCCCCTCCTTTTGAAGGGGGCTGAGCGTTAAGAATTTACCCAGTGGGCAAATTTAGCGAAGAGCCAGGCCGCAGGGAAGGCGCCGGGACAATTGATTATCTGATGTTTACAAAGTTTGCTTCCCGGCCGGGGTGGTTGATTTAGAGGCAGTTTTGACGGAGATCGCCACTCGTAAAATCACAAAATACTGAAAGATGAAATCCGGGATAAATACCTGGAGAGCTTTGGATTCATTGTATTATGGTTTGAAAATAGATTTGTACTCCACGAACCTGAATATTTAAAAAGTGATATATGGAAAATTATCAGTATAAAAGAATGAATCGTCCTGATAAACAAATCAACCACCCCGGCCGCAACTATCCTTTGCAATACTTTAACTATCATTGTGTTGCGGCCACCCCTCCTTCAAAAGGAGGGGAAAATGTTATGAAAGAAATGCATTTTATTCACTTATTTATTTTTTATTACTTTTATAACCTCTTCTAAATACTCTGAACAATGCATATAGCTATCGCAGGAAATATAGGATCGGGAAAGACAACACTGGCAGGGCTACTCGCCAAACAATACGGATGGACTCCCCATTATGAAGATGTTGATGACAATCCCTATCTGAATGATTTTTATGAAGATATGCAGCGATGGTCATTTAATCTTCAGATATACTTCCTGAATTCCCGCTTCAGCCAGATACTTGAGATAAGAAAATCCGACAAAACTATTATTCAGGACAGAACAATATATGAAGATGCATATATTTTTGCTCCAAACCTTCATTCAATGGGTCTGATGTCGACACGTGACTTCGATAACTATTCCACTCTTTTCAAAATGATGAGTTCACTTATCAAGCCACCCGATCTTCTGTTGTATCTCAGGGCTTCAGTACCTACTCTCGTTAACCAGATACAGAAACGGGGCCGCGAGTATGAAAGCTCAATCAGGATCGATTATCTTAAACGTCTCAATGAGAGATACGAAGCATGGATGGAGACATATAACCTGGGCAGGGTTCTGATCATTGAAGCGGACCATTATAATTTCCCAAATAACAATGACCACCTCAGCGAGGTTATGGATAAGATAAACGCTGAGCTTCACGGACTATTCTGACGGAGTCTGATCAGCTTCTGCTTTTTCTTTTGGAGTCAGGTATACCTGAACATAGTTTTCAGTATTCAGATATTTATTAGCAATCTTTCTTATCTTCTTGACTGTGATAGAATTAACAAGAGATTTATATTCTTCAAGAGTAAGAATTTTATTCCCTAAAAGATAATGATTCTGAAGGTAGGATAACCAGAAACCATTTTCCTTTATCTGAGTTTCCCGCTCCCTTATCATTGTTTCCTTTACCTTGTTAAGATCAGCCTCTGTCGGACCCTGATTCTTTATCTTTATCATCTCATCAAGAAGGGTCTGCGAAAGCTTTTCAATATTTTCCGGTTTGCATCCCCATTGTGATGTGATAACATACGTTGGTTCAGGTAGTTTGGAGGCATTACCATTAATGCTCACACCATAAACGCCACCCTGATCCTCACGCATCGATTCCCTTAATTTAATTTCAAGGATGCTCATTAACATTACAAATCCCTGTCTGTCATCAGGTTTCCATTTGAAATCTCCTTTCCATACCATTGCTACCTGGCTCTGTGGTTCTGAATTTTTAGGAACATCAACAACAGTCTTGCCTGAGGGAAATCCGGGAGTCAGGTCCTTCCAGCTTTCAGTCCTTCTTATAGAGGGAAGCCCTCCTATATATTTCTCAAGCATTGGTATTACCTCATCTGTCGCAAAATTACCAACCATGATATAGGTAAAATCACTTGCATCTGCAAAACGGTCACGGAAAATCGCTATGATCCTGTCAAGATTAACCTGGTCAAGCTGCTCATCAGTAGGAATAGCAATTACCCTTGGAGAATTCATCGATACAATTTTTGACAGGGTATCTGAAAAGATTACCCTGGGTACTGCCCTCATCGGTTTAATCATATTTTTCATCCTAGAGAGATATGAATTATATGCATCTTCATCCCTGCGGATCTTTGAAAAATATAGATAATTCAACTGAAGCATGGTTTCCAGATCCTTAGGTGAACAGCTACCACTGACACCTTCACGCAGTTCATTAATATATGGCGAAAGCTTAGCTGTATTGCCTGAGAGTTTCTTCTGCAATCCGGTGAAATCATAATCGCCAAGTCCGCTCTGAGAAATAATTGTCGGAGCAAGTGTTGCTGCCATCACATCCTGGTCAGGGTATAAAGACAACCCTCCGGGGCTGGAGGCTGTAAGCACTATTTCGTCGTTTTTGAAATCGGTTGGTTTCAGTATCATTCGTACACCATTGCCAAAAAGAAGCTCTGTAAAGTTGAAATCAGTGTTTTCAATTCTTTTTATTACAGAAGAGGGTGTTGGCTCTTCTGTCAATAATGGTGAGTCTGTAACTTTATCGACGTAAGCTTCGACCTGTTTTGTCCCTGACGATTTTATTATTCCGGCAACCTGTAGTTCTGTCGGAACCTGCACTCCTTCCTTTTCCTGAGCAGTGATGAGGGCCAGAATATTCTTGTCGGAGGTCCAGTCATGCCCCAGCTTGTTAACCTCCTCAAGGGTAATTCCCGGCAATAGCTCTTTTACAATCTCAAATTCTTTCTGATAACCCGGAATACATTCCTTATCCATATAATTTCTGATGAATTCATCGGCATAATCTGCTGATAACACTTTATCGGCTTCCTTCGCACCATTTTCATACATAGTCAGAATATTCATCTTTTCCCTCTCAAGTTCCGTTGCAGTGAACCCAAACTGCCGCACCTTCTCGTTTTCGGCAAATATGGTTTCAATACTCTTTTCAATCTGATTTTCTTTTGCTGCAACAAACAGTGAATAGACATCTATTGACCTTCCTATAAAATCGCCATATCCCGATCCTGCATATAAAAACGGGGCATCAGGCTTCATGGTCAGCTCCTGGAGACGGCTATTCAGCATGTTAGTATACAGGGAACGCATCTGGTTGCTCCGGTAGTCTCCATAGGTTACCATATCTGACTTGGACTGCTTGAACATTATCTGGGCACTGAAACCCGATGCCTCTTTGTCTGTTACGACACTTACCAGCGGTTCATCATTTTCAGGAATCTCATATTCAATCCTGGGCTTTGAATTAATCTGCGCGGGAATCTTTCCGAAATACTCCCTTACCTTTTGTTCCGCCAGCCCGGGATCAATATCTCCTACAACTACAACTGCCATCAGATCAGGCCTGTACCATGTTTTATAGAAACTTCGTAATGTATCATATGGAAATGTCTGTAAGATTTCAACTTTCCCTATTGGAACCCTGTTTGCATACCTCGATCCCTTTAACAGAACCGGAAGATATTTCTGCAACATTCTTTCTTCAGCGCCAAGCCCAAGTCTCCATTCTTCAATAATCACACCCCGTTCATTATCAATCTCAACATCTTCAAGGCTTACCTGGTGAGCCCAGTCCTCCAGTACCTGAAAACCCCGGTTTACCGATTCGGTTTTATCGGACGGCACTTTGAGCATATATATTGTCTGGTCAAAGCTTGTATAAGCATTTATCTCTTCCCCGAATTTCATTCCCATTTCTTCAAGCATGTCGATTATCTTATTGCTCGGAAAGTTTTTTGTTCCGTTGAAACACATGTGTTCACAAAAGTGCGCCAGACCCTGTTGTCCGTCTGTTTCACAGATAGAACCGGCATTAATAGCCAACCTTAGCTCAATTCGTTGCTCAGGTTTCTTATTGTACTTTATATAATAGGTAAGTCCGTTATCAAGTTTACCAATCAGGATAGCCGGATCAGAAGGTATCGGGTTATTGTAATTCTGTATCTGCCCAAATACACCTTCAAGTGCTAATACCGAGAGCACTAAAATGGAAATGAATCTTATTTTTTTCATTGTCGCATATTTAAGTATATCATTAACTGAAATCTTTTCCTTTACTAAAAGTTATTGTTGCAGCACTTCACCTGTTAAGGGAATAAGACATTAAATGTAAAATTAAGCAAATTTGTCTGTATTAACAACAATATTCGGGATTTAAGGATTTTACAAGCCGGTACTACATTTTGATATGCTATAGTTTTGACCTTATTTCAGGATTGTTGCATCCCTGAAACGGCTGTTGAAAGTGTCATATAAAACACCTGTCTCGGAACATATGACAATTTTGTAAGAAGTGTCTGATAATTCTCCGAGGTTAAACTGACAATCAACAGTGATTGTATCACCCGGTATCAGCTGTGATACTGAATCAGGAAGCTGAATATTCCATCGCTCCTCTCTCTTCCCATCCCTGAAGAATCCTATCTGGAAAACTACAGGGAATTCTTTGTGCTTAATATCAATAGTATAGGGGTAGGGATTAAATATATCGAGCTGAATTGTATTTGGACTGTTCTTCCTGAAGGAATAGTGTTCCTGTTTCAGGTTAACACATTCTTTCTGAAGCGACTGAAAATCATCATAACCTTTCAGATAGACCGAATCTCCATTGAAATAAATATGTTTTGTAAAATTATTCTGAATATAAGTTGTGGGCCAGTGCGGAACATACAATACCTCTTTTCCGTGAAGCCTCTCCTCAAAATCCCACAGGTCATATTGAGTTCTCCTGTAATTCAGATTATTGAGTGAATGTGCAAATTTGCCGGTATAGAAAGTATATACCGATGGATCCTGATAGGAATTGGCGAAAACAACAGGCCTTTCTCCGGCTATCTCTGATATCTCCTTCACCTTTTTTTCATAGTCGTGATATTCATCTTTGAGAAATGCAACAGGGAGAAAATCAAACATTAAAGCAGACCGTCCGGCAACAATAAGCGGAAGCATAATAAATGTGACCCATTTAATTGTTTTCCTTATTACAGGATTAAAATCGATATTCCTGAATACCATGATTA
>MENI01000081.1 GCA_001768195.1 Bacteroidetes bacterium GWA2_40_15
AAAAGCAGCGATCACTAAATCGACTTGCGAAAGAACTAAAAGTACAAGTAGTTTATAATATGTAAGTTATGGATGTTGTCATTAGCAGCGAAGCGAGGGATCTCCCTGATAATAACGGAAAATTTTTTAAGAGCACCGTCATCCCGAGTCCCGCCCCCGGCGGGACGAAGGGATCCCTCTGGTCTGCTCAGTCTGCCATAAAGGTAATTTTATGTGCTGTTCAATACATCCTAAAAGGATTCTCTGATCCTCCTGAACACCACCACACAAAATCCTAAGCCGGCAATGATCCCCGCAATATTGCTGTAAATATCCTTCATATTGAATGCCCTTCCCGGTATAAGCTTCTGGTGGAACTCATCAGCCAGTGCAAACAGGATCAAACCTGAAGTAATAGTGAGATATTTCTTCAGGCTCAACCTGAAACGGTTACCGGCATAAGTCAGGAATACAAAAAATGCAAGCGATCCATACTCGCAGAAGTGGATAAGATAATCAAGTCTGATGATCCCTTTTTCTGTTTCTATCTTTAATGTTGGTAGTTTCGGAATAGAGGATACTGTCATAATAATTATGATCCATGCAATGAAGAAATATTTCGAATATGGCCTGAAAGCTGTTATTAACCTGAACATATCACTTAATTAAATACCACGACTGGCTGTTTGGCTCAACATTTAACGGCAGGGTTATTTCAATTTGAAGCAATAAATATAGGTCATTTTGTTTTATGCTCTGAAGGGAAAGTCATTATGGACAGGCTGTTAAAAATCAATAATTAATTCTCTATAAACCTGAAGTCAGATTAATTTTCCTTATCTTTTCAAATAATTTTCTAAATCATAACGTTTTAACAGTAGTTTCATAAAATCCGGAATAAATGAAAAACAATTTTCAGTCAATGAAGGGAGTAATTTTTTTTACAGCTCTTTTTTCCTGCTCACAGCTTACCGGACAAACAAGTGATTGCAAGGTTTTGATACCTGAAATCGTCGGGACCTATGTAGGTGAATGTAAAAACAGTCTGGCTCACGGTAAGGGAACAGCAACCGGCATAGACCGTTATGAAGGTCATTTCATTAAGGGATTGCCTGATGGTAATGGGACGTATACCTGGTCGTATGGAGCATTTTATAAGGGTGAATGGAAAAGGGGATTGCGTGACGGAGAGGGTGAGATGGTCTATGTTACTGCAAAAGGGGATTCATTGGTAAAGGGATACTGGAGGTCCGGAAACTACATCGGAGAAAGAAGTATTCCTGCTTACTCGGTAATAAGAAAGGATAATCTCCTGAGCACCAACCTGCGAAAAACGGGAGAAGGTGACGTAGTAATAATAAAAATTATGATGAAGGGTCAGGTCAATTACAAAGTGGGAGGATTATCGATGGCAAGCTCAAGTGGCACCCGTTATAAAGCCGGCAGATATGAGGGGATACAGTCAGTCCGATATCCTCTTGACCTGAAGATCACCTACACGACCAATAATCCCATTTCGAGATCTTCGTTTGATGTGGTTTTTGAATGTACTATTAATGAACCGGGCAAATGGGAGATAACCCTTAATAACTGACCTCTTCCTCAACTTCTCCAATAAGATATAAATACTTTTCTGCAGTGGGTGGATGTTAGAATTGTTACATAAATTTGTAAATTTGTGCAAAATTAAAAGTAATGATAACCAACGAACAGATAAAGGATTTATCGGGACGCCGCGACGCGTTAAGGAGGTTTCTTTGACATCGAAGCCAAACTTGAAATAATTTCAGAAAAAGAGGGAAAGTCACAACAGCCCGGCCTCTGGAATGACGCCAAAAAAGCAGAAGAACTTCTGAAGGAGATAGCTCAGCTGAAAAGCTGGACAACTGATTTCCGGAAGATAAATACAGCCATCGAGGACCTTACAGTCATTTACGATTTTTACAGGGAGGGAGAGGCAACCGAAGATGAGGTGGATAAGCATTATGATTACTGCCTCTCAATGATCGAAGATATTGAAGTCAGGAACATGCTGCAGCGGGAGGAGGACCAGCTGGGAGCAATTCTTAAGATCAATTCAGGAGCCGGAGGTACTGAAAGCAACGACTGGGCAGCAATGCTTATGCGAATGTACCTGCGCTGGGCAGAAAGAAATGATTATAAAGTTAAGGAGCTTGATTTTCAGGCTGGTGACGAGGTTGGTGTGAAATCCGTAACAATAGAAATAGTGGGCGACAGGGCTTATGGTTACCTGAAGAGTGAGAACGGGGTTCACAGGCTTGTAAGAATATCTCCTTTTAATGCACAGGGGAAACGCCAGACCACATTTGCATCAGTATTTATCTCTCCACTGGTTGATGATAACATTGAGATCCATATAAATCCTGCCGATATAACATGGGATACTTACCGGTCGAGTGGTGCGGGAGGGCAGAATGTCAACAAAGTGGAAACAGCAGTAAGGTTGAAACACGCGCCAACAGGCATTGTAATTGAAAATCAGGAAACAAGGTCGCAGCTCAACAACAAGGAAAATGCACTGCGTATACTGAAGTCGCAGTTATATGAGCTTGAACTCAGGAAACAGATGGAAGAGAAAGCTAAAATCGAAGGTGAAAAAAAAAAGATCGAATGGGGCTCGCAGATACGTTCATATGTTCTCCACCCTTATAAAATGGTTAAAGATCTCAGAACTGACCATGAAACCAGCAATGTACAGGCAGTGCTTGACGGAGACCTTAATCCATTCATGAAAGCATACCTCATGGAATTTGCAGGCAAATGACCCCGTATCTGCAAATACCTGAATATGACAAAATTCATGTTAAGTTCCAAAGGAAAATCTATTATTTTGCATCTGTTTAAATATTGTGCCTGTAAAAGTGACTAAAGAAAAACTATTTGATCAGTTTCCACCGATTGTCACAAGTGAGTGGATAGAGAGGTTAAAAGCCGATCTTAAGGGAGCTGATTTTACGAAGAAACTGGTGTGGAAGACAGATGAGGGCTTCGATGTTAAGCCATTCTACCGCAGGGAAGATATTGAAAACCTTCCATTTGTCGGAACACTGCCGGGTGAGTTTCCATACTTAAGGGGTATTAAAACCGGGAATAACGGCTGGTTGGTACGACAGAGTATTGAGGTTACTGACTACTCTTCTGCAAACAGGAAAGCCCTGACTGTACTGATGAAAGGGATTAATTCCCTGGGCTTTATAATTACCGATCCCGAATCAGTCTGTAAGGAGAATTTCGATATTCTTCTGAAAGATATACATCCCGAAAGCATTGAGTTAAACATTCACTGCAATGGGAAAGCTCTGGAGATTCTTGATATCTTATTGATTATCATATCAGAACGCAAGCTTGGTTACGGAATAGTAAATGGGGCAATAGAGGCTGATCCTATTGGCCGCCTGATGCTGAACGGGAAGCTTTGTGTTCCGGTGGAGGCAGGATTTGATTATCTGGCATCACTTACTTTAAAAGCATCAGATCTTGTTAATTTTCGCACAATACATCTTAATGCAAGTAATTTCAGCAATGCAGGAGCTGATATAGCTCAGGAGCTGGCGTACGGACTTTCAGCAGGAAGTGAATATTTATCACAGCTTACCGGAAGGGGAGTATCTGCTGAAATTGCTGCATCGAAAATACGGTTCAGTTTCGGAACAGGCTCAAATTACTTCATGGAGATTGCAAAGCTCAGAGCTGCAAGACTTCTGTGGTCTCTGATCCTGAAAGGATTTATTCCTGAAGGTTATAAGGATTTCAAAATGGATATTCATAGCGTTACAAGCCGCTGGAACAAAACAGAAAATGACCCGCATGTTAATATGCTCAGGACACAGACAGAGGCTATGTCAGCAATTCTGGGAGGAGCAGACTCCGTTACTGTAGAGCCATTTGATGTAGCATTCAGTAACCCTGATGAATTCTCGGAGAGGATAGCCAGAAATCAGCAGCTTATTTTAAAAGAAGAGGCCTGTTTTGATAAAGTAGCTGATCCTGCTGCCGGATCATATTATATAGAAAACCTGACTGATCTGCTTGCAGAAGAGTGCTGGAAGAAATTCATTGAAATAGAAGATCTTGGCGGTTTCCTTTCCGTACTCAATTCAGGATTTATAAATGATAGAATATCAGAATCGGCAGCGAGAAGGGGGAAAGGAGAAAGATTATGAAACCGGTATTCAGATATAATGACTTAAAATCGCTCTCCATACCTGAAAAGAACTCCCGTGAATGGGAGAAAGAGAAGGGGATAAGAAAGGAATGGCTGACTAGTGAGGGCATACCTGTTAAGAGCGTATACACAAAAAATGATCTGGAGGGAATGGAGCATCTTGACTATGCAGCAGGATTCCCTCCTTTTATACGCGGACCATACTCAGGCATGTATGCCATGATGCCATGGACTATACGCCAGTATGCAGGTTTTTCAACAGCTGAAGAATCGAATGCTTTTTACAGACGTAACCTGGCTGCAGGCCAGACCGGATTATCGGTTGCTTTCGACCTGGCAACTCACCGCGGATATGATTCAGATCATGAGCGGGTTACGGGGGATGTTGGGAAAACGGGAGTTGCAATTGACTCCGTCCTGGATATGAAAATCCTGTTTGACCGGATACCTTTAAACAAGATGTCAGTTTCCATGACCATGAACGGAGCCGTGCTGCCGGTAATGGCATTCTATATTGTTGCTGCCCTTGAACAGGGAGCAAAGCCCGGGGAGCTTTCAGGAACGATTCAGAATGACATTCTAAAGGAATTCATGGTGAGAAATACCTATATATATCCGCCGGAATTCTCAATGAGAATTATCTCTGATATTTTCCGGTACACATCTGCCAATATGCCAAGATTCAATTCAATAAGCATATCGGGGTATCATATGCAGGAAGCCGGCGCCACCTGCGACATTGAGCTTGCATACACTCTTGCCGACGGTCTTGAATATCTGAGAACCGGTGTTAACTCGGGCCTTGATATTGATGCATTTGCACCACGGCTCTCCTTCTTCTGGGGCATCGGGATGAATCATTTCATGGAGATTGCCAAAATGAGGGCTGCAAGGATGCTCTGGGCAAAAATTGTTAGTGGGTTCAATCCTAAAAATCCCAAATCTCTTGCTCTGAGGACACATTCGCAGACATCGGGCTGGAGTTTAACCGAGCAGGATCCTTTCAACAATGTCGGCAGGACATGTATTGAAGCTATGGCTGCTGTTTTCGGACATACCCAGAGTCTTCATACCAATGCTCTTGACGAAGCAATAGCGCTTCCAACCGATTTTTCGGCAAGCATTGCCAGGAATACACAGATATATCTGCAGGAGGAGACAAATATCTGCAGGGCAATTGATCCCTGGGCAGGATCATATTATGTGGAGTCTCTCACCCATGAGATAGCCCATCGGGCATGGGAACATATAATGGAAATTGAAAGCCTCGGAGGAATGGCAAAGGCAGTGGAATCAGGAATCCCGAAAATGAGGATAGAAGAAGCTGCTGCCAGGGCTCAGGCCAGAATAGATTCAGGTGTTCAGACAATAGTCGGCACTAACAAATACAGGCTCGAAAAGGAAGAGCCTCTTGAGACCCTTGAAGTTGACAATTCCGCAGTACGCGATTCGCAGATTCAAAGGCTTAATAAGCTGCGTGCAGAAAGGAATGAGTCAGAATGCAGAGCAGCACTTGATGCTATTACAAAATGTGTTCAGACTGGCGAAGGTAACCTTCTTGAGCTGGCTGTTACAGCAGCCGCAAATAGAGCAAGTCTGGGCGAAATATCTTATGCATGTGAAAAAATAGTCGGGAGGTATAAAGCTGTGATCAGAACAATTTCAGGTGTTTATTCATCCGAATACAGGTCGGATGATGATTATAATGAAGCTAAGGCGCTGGTTGCAAAATTTGCCCGGAAAGAGGGCAGGCAACCGAGGATTATGGTTGTGAAAATGGGTCAGGACGGACACGATCGTGGCGCAAAAGTGGTTGCAACAGGATATGCCGATATAGGCTTTGATGTGGATATCGGACCTCTGTTCCAGACTCCTGCCGAAGCTGCTAAACAGGCTGTTGAGAACGATGTCCATGTTCTTGGTGTGTCAAGCCTGACCGCAGGACATAAAACCCTTGTCCCGCAGGTTATTGAAGAGCTGAAAAAATTAGGCCGTGAGGATATCCTGGTGATAGCCGGAGGTGTAATCCCTGCACAGGATTATACGTTTCTGTATGATGCAGGTGTGGCTGCAATTTTCGGACCGGGAACATCAGTTTCACGGGCAGCAAGACAGATACTGGAAATTCTGATTCTTACTCATGAGTAGATTAAAACAGATTATTTTTTTCTATGTTTACCCTATGAAGAATATTCTTGCTTTACTTATTCTTATAATCCCCTTAATAAATGGGTGCAAATCAACAAAACCTGCCGTTGTACCTGTTCGTGCAGTAGAACAGACACCCCGGCCATCAGTGAATTTCTCGGAACAATCAACCTGGCTGCTTGGTTATTTTAACAGGGAGCAGATGTCACGTGAGCCTCATTCCGGATGGTTCATTAAAGGGTACGACGAATACCGTTTCAGTTCAGATGCTGTTAACAGACTTGTGGAGATACCTCATGACGGGCTTTCCATAAAAGTTGTCCTGGGTACCTGGTGTCCCGACAGCAGGAGGGAAGTTCCCAGGTTTATGAGAATCCTTGATCTCTGGAAGTTCCCCATGGAAAAGCTGACCTTAATAGGTGTTGATGATGCAAAGCTGTCTCCTGTTGGAGAATATGAGAAGCTTGACATACAAAGAGTGCCTACATTTATAATTTATAAAAATAATATTGAGGCCGGACGCATCATTGAAAATCCTGCGACGTCTTTGGAACAGGATATGGTTAATATCCTGATACGAAGTGATCAGAAATAAATAAATCAGATATCATGGAAGATATAAAAAACAACAATGGACAAAATCTGGGAATTGCTGCACTGATAACAGCCATAGTAACATTTGTTCTTTCAGTTATTCCCTGCGTGGGCCTCATTGCAATGATCCCGGGAATTATTGCAATTGTACTTGCATCTGTTGGCCTTTCACAGGCAGCCAGAACCAATTCCCCAAAAGGGCTTATGATAGCGGGTCTGATAATAGCTATCATTGCTTCTATGATCTCGGTCTCACAGGTTTTTATTGCGGGGAAAATTGCCCGGAATGCCGACAAATGGCCGAACGAAATCCAGAATATTGTAAGGGATGTACAGGAAGAAATTAAAAAAGATCTGAAGGATGCAAATGTTTCAATAAAGATTGAAAGCAACGGGGAGAAAATTGAAATTAATACCGGCACAAAAAACACTGACAAAGAGCAAAAGCTTGAGGAGCTGGAGGGCGTAAACACCAGTAAGGATGATACTTTACAGAAGAAAAAGTAATACACAGAAGAGATCTGATGTAAGGTTCCGTAATGAACCTTATCATATTATAAACATAATCTTTGCCGGAGTAATAGTGATAATTTTCGTTTACTCCGGCTTTTTTTCTCCTGAAAAGAATAATTATCCTGTTGTATGCATACATGAGAAACTTACAGGAGAACCATGTTTATCATGCGGATTATCCCATAGCTTTTCATTGATCCTCAGAGGCAGGTTAAGTGAGGCTTATAAGTGGAATCAGTATGGTATGAGGATTTTTCTGTTCTTTGTTGCCCAGCTGATCTTCAGGCTTGATTTCCTTCGTTTATCAATAAACAGTCCGGCAAACCGGAAACAGCTGATAATCTATGATTCAATAGCTTCAGGGATTGTATTTATAATAGCATTCTGGCCATTTATTACCGGCATTATCCAGGGATTTTAATAGTTGATTTAATTACCGTTGGCTTCAGCCAACGGTAACCGGTTGATAACCAAAACGGGCTTTAGCCCAACAAAAGAGATGGACTAAAGTCCGGAATCAGAAGAAGAAGTCACTATCCGTCGGTTAAAACCGACGGTAATTGTGGTTTCTATCCGCAGGATTCATTCAGAATATCGTAGAGCAAACTGCTTTCAAACCCCCTCGACAGGCCGAATCTTAAAAGCCTGGCTTTCATTTCGAAGGAGTTTTTGGCTTTAACAGATCTGCCATGGGACCCAATTACAGATTTAATTGTGGCGGTATAAACCTCATTATCAATTGATCCCAGAGCTTCGCTGATTATTCCGGAGGGAATATTCTTTGCCTTCAGGTGTGATTTAATCTTGATCTTTCCCCATTTATTGTGATTGAACTTATCTTTCACAAAAGCAAGGGCGAAGCGCTCCTCATTTATAAAATTCTCCTTTATCAGTGTATCAATAATCTTTTGACGGTCAGACCTCTGTAATCCCCAGGTTTCTAATCTGTTTTCAACCTCGCTGCAACATAATTCCCGTTGGGAACACTGGTGCATTGCTTTCGATAATGCTGTTTTGAAGAGAGTGTTTTCAGCCATTGAAATTTCCCCTTATTATCCGGTCCTTGCCATTAATATCTTTAAACAGATTGATTTCTGAGTATCTGAATGTCTCAAAAAGTATTATCATCTCTTTGCCCATTGCCTCATTTATTTCAAAATAAACCTTCGCCCCCGGCTGAAGAATCTTTTTGGCGGTATTAAGAATGGAATTAAAATAAACCAATGGTTCATAGTCATTTACAAACAGGGCTGACGGAGGTTCATATTCAAGTACATTCCTGTGCATCAGAGCTTTTTCAGAAATCCTGACATAAGGAGGGTTACTTACAATTATCCCTGGTTGGAATTCAAGAATCTCCAGGGGATTGAATATGTCCTCCTGTTTGAATTCAACAATAACATTGTTCAGAATGGCATTTCCCCGTGCAATAGCAATGGCTTCTTTTGAGATATCTGTTCCGGTTACTGATGATCCGGGGATAGTTTTTGCCAGAGCGATGGCAATGCATCCGCTGCCGGTTCCGATATCCAGGATATTACCTGTGTATCCTCTGTTTTCCCTGATTATCAGATCAACAAGCTCTTCTGTTTCCTGTCTTGGTATCAGGGTATCCTCACTCACCCTGATTATGCAATTGTAAAAATCTGTGTATCCCAGAATATATTGTAAAGGGCTTCCTTTTTTTAGTTCCTTGATTATCTCTGTCACATATCTGATATTTGCTGCATCAACAGCCTGTCCTGGATCATAGATATGATGCAACTTTTTGGCTTGTGGCAGAGTCTTGATTATTAGGGTGGCAAGAGCGTTAATTTCCGGTTCAGGATATAAACCCTTCAGTTCTTCAGAAAGGTTCGACCTGATGTCTTTTAATGTTCGGATCTTAACATGCATAAGTCAAATTTAGTATTTTAAAGGATATGGTTGAGAGGGAAGATATAAAATTCATGCAGAGGTGTCTGGAGCTTGCAGCAAAAGCGGAAGGGCTGACATATCCGAATCCCATGGTTGGAGCCGTCATTGTACATGAGGGGAAAATAATAGGCGAGGGGTTTCATTTAAAGGCGGGAACTCCCCATGCTGAAGTTAATGCTATAAATTCTGTTTCTGATAAGTCTCTGCTAACCTCTTCTACTCTTTATGTAAACCTGGAACCGTGTTCTCATTTTGGCAAAACACCTCCTTGCGCCGATATGATAATCTCAAATTCAGTTCCAAGGGTTGTAATCGGAACGACTGATACAAGTGAAAGAGTCTCAGGAAAGGGTATTGCGCGACTTAAAAGCTCAGGATGTGAAGTAAAAACAGGAATCCTTGAAGACGAATGCAGAAGGCTTAACCGGAGGTTTTTTACTGTAATGGAAAAGAAGAGACCATATATTATTCTCAAATGGGCACAGAGTACAGACGGCTATATAGATATTATGAGGGGAAGTGATAATTGCAGGCCTGCATGGATAACCGGGAAACCTGAAAAAGTGCTGGTTCATAAATGGAGATCATGCGAACAGGCAATACTTGTCGGTGCAGGTACGGTAAGAGCTGATAACCCCCAGCTTAATGTAAGAGAATGGACCGGTAATCATCCTCTGAGGGTTATTCTCAGCAGATCTGGTGCTGTTGGTCAAAATTCAGTACTTTTCAGAACAAAAGGTACTATCTTTGTATTTACTGGAAATATGAATAGTGATTTACCCGGGACAATGAAAATCAGGCTAAAAGAAGGGATGACAGCATCAGAGCAGATTGTAAGCTATCTTTATAGCGAAGGTATTCAATCCCTGTTTATTGAGGGAGGGGCTGAAGTGCTGAATCACTTTATCTCTGAAGGATATTGGGATGAAGCAAGGGTTTTTACTGGGGAAGGCTCCTTCGGCGATGGAGTAAAAGCTCCTGAACTGGCAAATGAAAGATTGACAGAATGTATGCTATACAGCAAAAGTAAACTTGACATATTTATCAGGAAAGGGTCGGAACTTTCATAATTGTTTGATAATTTGGTTATAAATTATTAATTTTGATAGTTTGCAGGGGAACAAATCTAAAGTATAAGGATATGAAAACGAAAATTATTTATCTGTTAGCCATTATGGCTTTTGTTTCTGTAAATGCTTTTAGCCAGAATGCAAAAAAGTATTACAAAGCGGGAAATGAGTTCCTTGAAAGCATGAGATATGAGGATGCAGCAGCCCAGTTCACAAGTGCAATAGGACTTGAGCCGGCCAATCCCGATTTCTATCATGCAAGGGGTTCGGCATACGAGAAGCTTCTTAAGTACGAAGAAGCCAAGGCTGACTTTGAAAAAGTCATTGTCTTTGATGCAAAGAATGTTGATGCCAGGGTCCACCTGGGCGACTTATGCAATAAGACAGGCAAATATGAGGATGCTTTAGCGCATCTCAACCATGCAACAGCTCTTGATAAGCGAAATAAACTGGCTTATCCGGTAAAAGTTATTACACTGATTGAGCTGGAAAAGTATGACCGGGCTCTGAAGGCTTCTGACACTGCAATGGCAATAGATGATACTCCAATGATATTTTACTACAGGGGAATTATTTACAGGAAGCTTACCAATGATGTGCTGGCTAAAAAGGAATTTGAAAAATCAATTACAAAAGATAAGAAGCTGCCGGAACCACGGCTGGCACTTGCCGATTTACTTCTTGCATCAAATGCTGACCAGGCAATGACCCAGTGCAATGAGGTGATTAAAAATGATGACCGGAACACTGATGCTTATATAATGCGCAGCAGGGTTTACAAGCAGCGCCTCGATTACCCTAATGCCATTAACGATATTTCAAAGAATATTCTTATTGATCCTGAAAATGCCGGCTTCTATATGTTGAGGGGAGTTTATTACCAGGAGTTTAACCAGCATACAAATGCTATTAACGACTTTTCAAAATACATTACCCTGAAAGCTGATGACCCGGATGCATATTTTTCAAGGGCAAAATCATATGAAGAAACATTGAACTATGAGAAAGCACTTGAAGATTATACCAAGATAACTATCCTTTCAGAGGATGATCCGAAAGCCAGAAGGATGCTGAAGGATGCGGAAGCAAGGCTATATGAGCTGAACAGGGAAAAAGCAGCTCCTGAGATAGCCCTTGTAAGCCCTCTTCCGGTGAATGACACTATCGAACTCAGGGGAGACAAAGCTGCAATTCTTCTTTCAGGAAAGATTAAAGACAAGAGCAAGCTTAAGATGGTCACAATTAATAATGGTCCTGTGACTACTGCCCTGGGCAAGAACGGTGAAAGTGAATTCCTTTCAAATATTGATGTCAACGGAATAGATAAGATAACTATTTATGCTATAGATGATTATGGAAATGAGAAAACAATTGTTTTTCCTCTGAAGCGGACCGAAATAGCTCCGCCGATGATTTCTATTATAGCACCTTATACTACTGAGGACGGGCAGGTATATCTCGATTCTTCCACTCCGAATGTTGCGATACAGGGAAAAATCTCAGACGACAGCCAGATAAAGTCTATCACCATCGGAGATGTGACAGCAAGTTACAGGCGTGATGAAATGAATCCTTCATTTACCGCTATACTGGATATTTCGAATATGAGTAAATTCACTGTTATAGCTGAGGATATTTATGGTAACCGTCAGGAGAGCGAGTTCAGGTTTAACCGGGAAGGAGCCGATATTGCAGCAAACAACCCGATGGGAAAAACCTGGGTGGTGTTTATTGAGAACTCAAGTTATGAAACATTTGCAAGCCTTGACGGACCCATCAAGGATGTTGGAACAATTCAGAGAGCCCTTGCCAACTACCAGGTTCATAATACCATTCATAAAAAGGATATGACCAAAGGAGAGATGGAGAAATATTTTAGCATCGAACTCCGTGATCTGGTTAAGAAAAACCAGGTTAAATCGCTTATGGTATGGTATGCAGGACATGGTAAATTTATAAATGATGTAGGATACTGGATTCCGGTTGATGCAAAGAGAGATGATGAATTTACCTATTTCAATATTAATGGACTAAAGGCTGGTTTACAGGGCTACGGAGATGTGGTTGTTCATACACTTGTTGTTTCCGATGCCTGCGAGTCGGGTCCAAGTTTCTACACAGCTATGCGTTCAGTAAACGAAGAACCCAAATGTAACAATTCAATTGTTGCAGGGGCTAAGTCGGCACAGGTATTCTCTTCTGCAGGATATGAACTGGCAGTTGACAACTCAAAGTTTACAGCCACATTTGCCAATACACTTCTGAACAATAAAAATGCATGCATCCCTATAGAGACTGTTGTTAAATCTGTTTCAGCAGCCGTAGCCACAGAAACTGGTCAGAAGCCGAAGTTCGGAAAAATACAGGGACTGGTTGACGAGAATGGAACTTTCTTCTTTATTGCAAAATAGATTTTATATGTCAGACATAAGATTCCCCGGGCGCCAGACAAGTAAATTTGTCTGGTTTGTCCTGTTTATGTCATTTGCTGTACCGGCGATGGCCCAGGACTATTTTTTTGACAATTATAGTATCAAGCAGGGATTGAGCGAACAGAAGGTTTATACCCTCTTTCAGGACTCAAAGGATTATATCTGGCTTGGAACTGCCAATGGGGTCTCACGGTTTGACGGTAATAAATTCGATAATTTCACATCGCGCGACAGTCTTGCATCAATGGGGGTCAGATGTATTGTTGAAGATTCTCAGGGTTATATCTGGTTTGGGCATCTTAATGGCGGCATATCAAGGTATAGCGGGACTTATTTTGAAAGAGTATTATTTGATACGATCAGTCTGACGGGCGATATTACAGCAATTGCACAGATTGGGGATAAGATATGGTTCACTTCGGCAAATGACGGGGCTGTTCTGGCAGATTTCCCTGTAAAGGATATCAAAAAGATAAAAGCCAGGCAGTTCAAGGGTAAAGACGGACTCAGCGATCAGGTTTTCGGTGCAACAGTCAACAGGGATAGCGCTTTTGTTTGCATTGCTGATGTAGGGCTGAGGCGTTTTAACAGAGAGGATAATAAGTTTGAGAACTACCGTATGCCACACATGACGACATACTTCAGTTCAACCTGCCTTCTGGAAGACAGTAAGGGAAATATATGGTTCGGAACATACAATGGCGGTATATACAAGTATATCATGTCGGAGAGCCGGATGGAAGTCATCGATTTACCCAGATTTGGAGTAGCAAGCAACTGGGTTACCTGTTTGACTGAAGACAGGCATGGCAGGATGTGGGTAGGTACATGGGAGGGAGGTATCGTAATGTTTGATGGCGATAAAGTTCAGATATTCAATCATAAAAACGGCCTGGTACCTTCAAGAATCTATGATATAATAGAAGATGTTGAGGGAAATATTCTTATTGCGGACCAGAATAACGGATTAACTATTTATAAAGGTGATGCATTTATTTCTTATAACAAGGGGGAACTGCTGCCTGATCCGAATGTCAATGCCATTTTCGAGGATGATGCCGGTTTTGTATGGTTTGGTACGAATGCAGGAATATCCCGCTTTACTCCCGGATCTGACAAACCTCCTGTTATTTACAACGAGGCAAAAAATTCAATTTTCGAAGATATAAGGTTTTTCCGGAAGGGCCAGGACAATAATTTATGGATAGGTGCAAATACCGGAGGTGTCATCATGTTCAATATGAAGACATCAAAATTTGAAGCACAGCCCTATGTAAACTCGATCCTTTACAAGGGTGGTCAGGTAACAGCCATGGAAATTGATCAGAAAAACAACCTGTGGATCGGTACTGTGGAAGGAGTTGCTGTAGGTACAATCAACGAACAGAACTTCCAGCGGTACACACTGCTTGACAGCCTTACAATTTTTGGAATAACATCCCTTTACTGTGATCCGGGCGGAAATATGTGGATCGGTACAGAACCAAGGGGAAATAAACCTGTACTTATCAGGTATGAACCCGGGAAAGAGGATTTCAGTCTTGTTGATGCATTTATCGGAGTGATACCAAAGTCAATGGTAATGGATCAGAAAGGAATATTATGGGTTGGTACAGGGGAAGGCCTTAAAGCTTTCAGGAATGATTCAATCCTTTACACTGTTACTCATGATGACGGACTTCTCTCGGATAATATTAATCTCCTTGCACTTGGAGATGACGGAAGCATATACATAGGAACCAATTACGGTCTTAACAGGTATATCCCTGAGACAAAGCAGATATTTTCCTATACCGAAAGAAATGGATTCCCCGGGATTGAGACCAGGCAAAATGCCGTATTCAAGTCACCTTCCGGTGAATTCTGGTTCGGTACAGCCAACGGTGCAACAAAGTTGAATCCTGAAAGGACCTCAACAGAAGAATTGCAACCTCTTACACATATTATGGGTATGCGTGTTAACTACGAAGCACGTGAGATGAAAGCAGGGATGAAGCTCAGCAATAGTGAGAAATCAGTTCTGTTTGATTATTACAGTATCTGTCTTACCAATCCTGAAGTTGTAAGATATAAGGTAAAACTTGAAGGCGCTGATGAGGAGTGGAGACCTATAACTGACCAGACACAGGCAATTTATTCAGGACTTTCACCTGGTAAATATACATTCATGGTTCTGGCAAACAACAGCCAGGGAATATGGAATAAGGAGCCGGTATCTTTCAGTTTTATCATTAAACCTCCGTTCTATCTGACCTGGTGGTTCATTCTCATATCTGTATTACTGATACTTGCAATAATCTGGGCATATATCAAGATCAGGGAACAAAGCCTTATCAAAGAGAAACTCATCCTCGAGCAGAAGGTGGAGGAGAGAACTGCTGAGGTGGTTCAGAAGAGTCTGATAATTGAAGAAAAAAACAGGGATATTACGGCGAGTATAAGGTATGCTGAAAGGATACAGAGAGCCATGCTTCCGAAAGAAGATACATTCAGGGATACTTTTGTTCTCTTTCTTCCAAAGGATATTGTCAGCGGAGATTTCTACTGGATGTACGATAACGGCGACTGGCTTTTCATTGCTGCAGTTGACTGTACAGGACACGGCGTACCCGGGGCATTTATGTCTATTATAGGGCACAATTCACTTAGCAAAGTTGTAAGGGAATATGGACTTACACGTCCGGCTGCCATACTTGACCAGCTAAATATAGAAGTGATGAAATCTCTTCTGCAGCGTCACGAGAAAGCTATCATGGACGGGATGGACCTTGCTCTGATAGCCTATAACAGAAAAACCGGCAAAGTTGAATTTGCAGGAGCATATAACCCGTTGTATGTTGTAAGAAAAGGTGAAGTCTTTACATATAAAGCAGACAGATTCCCCATTGGCATGACAACAATGGAAGAAAAGAAGAGCTTTACCAATCAGGAGGTTGATATTCAGCCAGGAGACATGCTCTATATGTGCTCCGACGGATATGCCGATCAGTTTGGATCAGAGGAAGTGAAGAAATTCAAATCGGGTAATGTAAAGAGAATTTTGTCGGAGATATGGCACTTGCCTGTTATGGAGCAAAAGAGCAAGCTTGAAAAGGAGATCATGGAATGGAAAGGGGAACTGGAACAGGTTGATGACATCCTGGTTATAGGTACTAAAATTTCTGAAAGCTAAATTTTTGCTATGCTTCTGGGATCGTGGATCCAGACCTCGTTTTTTGCCAGATAATCCATTACTTCCACAGGTGTGGCGGCTATCTGCCACATACCTTTATGTTCAAATCTCAGGAACCTGCCTTCGATCATGTGATCGAGGAAATCAATAAATGATCTGTAGAAATCAAGAGTATTCAGAATTATTATGGAACCCTTGAACAGCCCCAGTTGTTTAAGGGTTATAGCTTCGGTAAGCTCCTCAAGTGTGCCCACTCCGCCAGGTAATGTAACAACAGCATCAGCCCTGGCAAACATCTGTTTTTTCCTTTCGCCCATATCAGGTGTGATTATCATCTCACTAACCTTTGGATGATCCCATCCCTCTTCTTTCATAAAACCGGGTATGACTCCTGTGATCCTGCCACCTGTTTCAATTACAGAATCAGCAAGCTTACCCATTAGTCCGATCCCTCCGCCACCGTATATAACATCCATTTCAGCCCTGGCAAGAAGGATCCCAAGTTCGGAGGCAGCCTTTGCATATTCGATATTAATACGGCTGCTGGATGAAGCAAAAATGCATATTGTCATAACTTTTTTCTCCCTGGCCTCCTGGGGTGGTTTTAAAAAAGGGGCCCTGATACAGCCCCTTCTGATTGGATATCAATAAATTCTATAACAAGGCGTTAAGCTTTGATACAAAGTTGTTTTTTGGCACTGCACCAACTTGTTTATCTGCAACTTTACCCTCTTTGAAGTAAAGTATTGTAGGAATATTCCTGATTCCATATATGGCAGCCACACCCGGGCTGTTATCCACATCGCATTTGACTACGAGGGCCCTCCCGGAATACTCATTTGAAATCTCTTCAATAATGGGAGCGATCATTCTGCAAGGCCCGCACCATTCTGCCCAGAAATCAACGAGAACGGGTTTTTCAGATTTGATTACCACTTCATCAAAGTTGCTGTCGTTTACTGCTAATGCCATAAAATTTGTGTTTAAATATTTTTATAATGTCCGGGTACAAAGATAGCTAATTAACTTTAAATTCTATACCGGGAAAATCCTCGAGGAATGATATTAGTTCGTTATTCAACCTGATCCTGAATGTTCTTGAAAACATAGGTAGTACTACCTTATCTTCAGGATCGGTGAAGAGAAAGCGCAATTCTGTCTCTCCCTTGTTCTCAACAACCATTTCCTTAAGTTCATTGATCATCTCATGGCTTATATCGGCAGGATCAATTTTAAGAGTTACTGACTTTATAAGTTCATCCTTAACGCTCGAAAGAAGATTTATTGTCTTAACCTTAAATTCAATCTCGTCATCCTTATACCTTCGCAACTGGACCCTGCCCCTGACAAGAAGGTAATAACCTATGATGCAGAACTTGCTGTTATCTAAAAAGTCTTTGTCGAAGAGCATGAATCTGAATGAGTCAGAATAGTCCTGAATAGTGAATGAGCCATAGGGTTTCCCGTTTTTACCTATTCCATTTTTTGTGTCAGTTACCATACCTGCAACTACTACATCCCTGTCGAGGTAATCGCGAAGGTTCTGAAGGTCGGCAAGCGTTGCGGTTGTGAAAGTACTTATCTCAAGCCTGAAATCATCAAGCGGATGGGATGACAGGTATATTCCTATTACCTCCTTTTCCCTGTTGAGCTTTTCAAGTTTTGGCCAGTCGGGGCATAGAGCCGGTTCAGGCCTGACCATTTCGAATCCGCCGGTATCGCCGAACAACGAGTGCTGACTTGAGTTTCTAATTGTCTTGGCAGTATTTCCGTATCTGATGAGGCTCTCAATAAAGCTCAATCCTTTGGTATCGAGTGAGAAATACTGAGCTCTGATAATTGAACTAAAGCAATCGAATGCCCCGGCAACGGCCATAGCTTCCAGATTTTTCTTGTTGAGTGAATTGAGGTTAACTCTCTCAACCAGGTCATAAATATCCTTATAAAGTCCGTTCATTTCCCTCTCTTCAATAAGTTGAAGTGCTGCTGCTTCACCTACACCTTTTATAGCGCCAAGCCCGAATCTTATATTGCCGTCCTTATTTACAGTGAATTTCAGATTACTTTCATTTGCATCCGGACCCAATACCTCCATTCCCATGCGGCGGGTCTCATCCATGAATGTGGTGATCTTCTTAATGTCACTGATATTGCGGCTAAGCACTGCAGCCATGTATTCGGCAGGATAATGCGCTTTCAGGTAACCCGTCTGGAATGCAACCATAGCATAACAGGTTGAGTGCGATTTGTTGAAAGCATACTGGGCAAAAGCCTCCCAGTCAGACCATATTTTATTTACTGTGGCTTCTTCATATCCGTTTTTTGCACAGCCCTCCTGGAACTTCAGCTTCATCTCATCCATTATGGAGCGTTTCTTTTTACCCATGGCTTTCCTGAGGGAGTCTGCCTGTCCTTTGGAAAAGCCTCCGAGCAGCTGCGACAGAAGCATTACCTGCTCCTGGTAAACAGTAATACCGTAAGTGTCATCGAGATATTTCTCCATAACAGGGAGAGGATAATCAATCTTCTCCTGTCCATGCTTTCGTCTGATGAACTTGGGGATATATTCCATCGGTCCGGGCCGATAGAGTGCATTCATGGCAATGAGGTCCTCAAAGCGGTTAGGTTTAAGATCTCTGAGGTATCTCTTCATTCCGGTCGATTCAAACTGGAAGATCCCTGTTGTTTCTCCATTGCTGAAAAGCTCGAATGTCTTCTTATCATCCAGAGGCAGATTCTCTATAACTATCTCTGTCTTTTTTGACTTTTTTATATTCTCAACTGAATCTTTTATTATTGAGAGAGTTTTCAAACCCAGGAAGTCCATTTTAAGCAAACCCACCGCTTCAACATGACTCCCGTCGTATTGTGTTGCATAAAGGTCGGTGTCTTTTGCAGTGCAGAGGGGGATATAGTTATCGAGGGAATCCTTTCCAATTATGATCCCGCAGGCGTGAACACCTGTCTGCCGTACAGAACCTTCAAGCACCTGTGCATATTTAAGTGTTTGTGCTATCAGTTTATTGGATGAATCTCTTTCTTTAGCCAGTTCAGGTACTTCAGTGTAGGCATCCGCAAGTGTAACACCGGGTCTTTCAGGGACCAGTTTTGCAAGTCTGTCAGCATCAGGAAGAGGTAATTTCTGAACTCTTGCAACGTCTCTTATTGCCATTTTAGCTGCCATTGATCCGAAAGTAATTATATGGGCAACCTTATCATGGCCATATTTATTGACCACATATCTCAATACTGAATCTCGTCCGTCCTCATCAAAATCAATATCAATATCAGGCATCGAAATGCGGTCGAGGTTCAGAAAACGTTCGAAAAGCAAACCATACCTGATAGGGTCTATGTCAGTAATGCGCAGTGCAAATGCCACTGCAGAGCCGGCAGCGGAACCTCTTCCCGGGCCGACTGATACTCCCATTTCCCTGGCTGCCCGCAGAAAATCCTGTACAATCAGAAAATACCCCGGGAAGCCCATTCTGGCAATCATTTCAAGTTCAAAGTCGAGCCTTTCTGTCTGTTCCCTGGTAAGTTCTCCCCATCTTTCCGTTGCCCCTTTAAAAGACAGGTACCGCAGATACTGATCCTTATCAGAATAACCTTCGGGCAATTCAAATTCGGGCATAATCGGGTCGTGATCAAGCTTATATTTCTCAATTTTCTCAACCAGACCGGCTACATTGTCAATCGCTTCGGGAATATCACTGAAAATTACGCGCATTTCATCTTCACTCTTGAGATATTCCTGCTTGGAATATCTGAGCCTGTTGGGATCATCAATATCCTTGGCTGTATTGATACAAATGAGCCTGTCATGGGCCTCAGCATCATCGGCATTGACAAAATGAACATCATTCGATGCTATAACCTTCACATTATATTTTACCGAAAGTTTTTTAAATGCCTCTATTACTTTTTGCTGAAGCGGAAAAGCCGATCTGTCGGCATCCGGGTTGTACGTTTCATGACGCTGTATCTCAAGATAAAAGTCATCACCGAATATGTCAAGATAACCTTGCAGTACTGCTTCCGCACCAGACAGGGTCCCGTTAAGTATTTCATCCTGTATCTCACCTGCCAGGCAGGCTGACGAGGCAATGAGCCCTTCTTTGTATTTCGCAAGAAGTTCCTTGTCGATCCTGGGCTTATAATAAAAACCTTTTATCCAGGCGGTTGAAACCAGCTTAATAAGGTTTTTATAACCTGTAAGATTTTTTGCCAGCAGTATAAGATGATCTCCTGAACGGTCCTCCTTGACATTTATTTCTCTTATTGATCTTTTGGCGACATATATCTCGCAGCCGATTATTGGTTTTATCCCTTTCTTAACAGCAATATTATGGAACTCTTTCACTCCAAACATATTGCCATGATCGGTGATGGCGACAGCCTCCATTCCCAGGTTTTTTACCCTTTCGATCAATAATGGGATGCTTGATGCTCCGTCGAGGATAGAGTATTGAGTATGAACATGTAAGTGAGCGAAACCAGCCATGAATTGATTGTGGATTTTATTAGTTGATCATTCACAAAAATAGGTAAAATTGGGTTAAGATTTCTTAAGTCGCTGCGTTGTTCAAAAAAATAAATCGGTTACCGGATTCATTACAAACTCTTACAACCCTTCCTGGAATTCATTCCTTCTTCCGGGGAGAAGTATTCGGCAGGGTCAACGCATTTAAATTTTAATGAGTATCCGGCATAATGCACATAAACTCTTTGATTTTTTTATGCGAGGTGAGATTCC
>MENI01000082.1:0-12126 GCA_001768195.1 Bacteroidetes bacterium GWA2_40_15
TGCTTTAGCCAGTCCTTCGTGTTCATTTCTACCCCTCCATCCGGGATACGCTGCAATACCGCCCCTGGGTTCCATCTCACTATCAGTATCATATACATAAACAGCTGTTCTTGCCCATTCTTCTGATTTCTTTGGATTTGCAGGGATCTCTGCTATAAACAATGTATTGGCACCCTGGTTCCAGAATACGACTTCGGGAGCACCATCGTTATCAAAATCACCTGTCATTATATCATGATGTTTGTTCGCTCCTGATTTTTTAATATTATACCTGTTCCATGGTTTCTTTGGATCATACTTAGGATATGGATTTTCCCACCACCATACTTCATTGCTTCTCGACTCGCCGGCAAATATTATATCCAGGTCACCGTCTTTGTCAATATCCAGGAAATCACTGCCTGCTTCAATCCTTATCGGAGAATTATCGATAACATATGTTTCCCATTTCGCTTTATCGTACCTGTACCAGATCACTGAAGGAGTAACGCTTCGGTCGGTGATTATGAAATCCTGGAAGCCGTTTTTATCAAGATCAGCTACAAGGCATGATGTTTGTTCCTTTCCCCCGTTTGGCACAGGCAATTCACCTGTCTTTGTTGACAAATGTTTCCAGCTGATCTCAGACTTAATAGCATCATTCCGCCAAACATGAAGAAACTTATGGTGATCCCAGCCAATACTGACTATATCCAGATCCCCGTCTGAATCCAGATCCGCCAGTTGAGTGCCCAGGTGGCTCTCGTGCCCCTTATCAGCCACGTGCGTTGTAAAATTACCCTTCCCGTCATTTTGAAACAGCAGAAGCCTGTAATCTTTCCCTTTATGTTCGCAGGTCACAAGATCAATATCCCCGTCATTATCAATATCACCGGCATCAAGGTTGTTTACTGAATAGCAGGTAAAGATTATATCTCTTTTCCATTTAACATCCTTGCTGTTTCCCGGATTTGTAAATACCAGCACATTTGCCAGTGGTTCAAGGCCGGGATACATTTCTTCAGATACAGCAATATCCTGTTTGCCATCTCCGTTAAAATCGGCAACTTCGATCCTGTCAGCCGCATTTACTGTTGTCCCGACATGATGTCTTACCCATAAGTTGTTTAATGAGCCCGGGTTTTCGTGCCAGTACACCTGCCTTGATACATCCTTGTCTTCTTCAAACATATCACCGGTAACCAGATCAGGATCACCGTCACCGTCAATGTCTCCTACCCCGATTCCCTCTGAAGAACCTGTTTTAATTATCAGGTTGAATTTCCAGTTGGATTGAATATATGGATCTGCCGGCACAGTTGCCGCCCAGATACCTTCCTGAGCTGCAAGGATAACTTCTCCTTTGGTACCGGCAATAAGCTGTGCATAACGTCCGCCCTGTCCGTTAACATGGTCTGTTTTAGGTATCTCCCCGATCTTCCGGCTGGTCCATGTAGTCCCCTGCAAATTATCTGCCTCAAACCAGTAAACATCAGGAAGCGCCTCAGCAATGACATCAGCATATTCATCCCCGTCCACATCCACAAATAAATATCCGTCTGCATTCATGCCAAGATCGCTGCGTGTCCATTTCCCCTCCATGTTCCCGCCCGGATTAAGGTAGAAATAGCGACCTGCAATTATATCTTTAAACCCATCTCTGTTTATGTCTTTAATGTCGAGTCCAAAATATCTCAGCCAGGAAGGGTCTGCCCAATCACCCCATTTCTGGCGGGAATTGTCGGCCTCAATGTATTTCCACTTATTCAGCGGGAGTTGCTGCGACTTAATCTCGACAGATAAAGCTGTCAAAATAAATAATGGCAGCATCATTGTTAGAAAATTATTCTTTTTCATGATAACCAGGTTTAAGGTTATAAATAGATTTATTTGTTTTCAACTTTTGTAATTTCGCCGATGTTTACCTTAAGTGACCTATAGGCGTTATTGATCATTTTACTTACATACTGAAAATCATTTTTTTCTGCAAACCCCAGCGTTAAATGGGCAGGCACATTTGTCAGTTGCTGCCAGTTTTCCTGAGTGGGGCCGCGACCAAATCCGAATACAGTCATCCCTCCTTCACCGGAATGCCATAGCACATCTTCATCAGTATAGTCTTCGTGGTGAATATAATACAAGACCCGGTCTGATTCCCTGTCACCAAAATACACCCATTTTGGTGAAGAAAGATGACCTGTCCAGTGACGCCTGGAATATCCGTTTGCATGTACATTGAACGGTAAGAAATACTTTCTGTTGAGCCTGACAGATTCTTTGTATGGTTTACTGCTTTCTTTTACAGCATCGTTTCTCCAGAGATGCAAATATTTTGGTTCGCGCCAGGCAATACTTACAATATCAAGATCGCCGTCGCCATCCATATCTGCAAGCTGAGTCCCGAGGTGACTCTCTTTTCCCTGATCTACAGTGCGGGGAGTAAATATCCCTTCCCCGTTATTTTCATAAATGATTACTTTCTCATCTTTTGGCAATGGCAGGTTTCCCCTCCCTTGCATTTCATGCTCACCTACCACCAGATCAATATCACCATCCCTGTCAACGTCAGCTGCATCCATGCTGTTCATCGACTTGGTAGTTACGATGATATGTTTATCCCATCTGGTCGGATCTCCTTTTTGTTCATACCATGTCAGATAGGCATTAGGGGTATTGCCCGGATAGCGTTCATCGCTTGTAGCGATATCAAGTTTGCCATCACCGTTAAGGTCTGCAACTATATATCTATCGGGACTTGTACCCGTACCAACTTCAAAATGGCTCCAGCCCCCTTTCCCGTTTCCCGGATTTTTCCACCACGACACCATGCTGTTGTCTTTTCTTACATCACTTGTCCCGGCCATTACTTCTCCCACACCTTCTGACCGGATGCTCCCTGCAAGGTCAATAAATCCATCCATATCAATATCACCGGTGACATATCCGCTACCTTTATCTGTGATAGTGACCCGCGGCCACGGTGTATTCTGAGGATTTGAAGGAATTTCAAAATAATACTGGTTCACTTCATCAGTAAGAAGTATTTCCGGTTTACCTCCCGGAATGATTTGTGCAAGTGCATACTCCTGGGAATTAGCATGGCCTGTCTGACGCATGGTCCCTATCTCAGTATATGACCATGTATTACCTTCCCTGTCATTGGCTTCCAGCCAGAGTATCTGAGGCAAGCGAAGTCCTATTACATCAGCAAATTCATCTCCATCAACATTCAGGGCCAGTACTGCATCCACCTCAACAGGAAATGTAATGCGTTCCCAGGCAGCGCTCATGTCTCCTCCCGGGTTGCAGTAATACCACTCCCCTGCAATAATGTCCATATAACCATCATGATTAACATCATACATATCCAGCCCAAAGTAGTTCCACCATGGCTGCGCCCCGGGAATTACATAATTGTCGCGCTTATCATCTACCTGGATATAAGTCCATTTATCCAGAGGCAATTTTGATCCGGCAGTTTTACTCGTGAACATCTTAACCGGCCCCTCGTAATAGGATTGAGGCCCCAGGATATCAATGCTTCCGTTACTGCCTATATCACCGAGGATCCCGGCGTACATGCCGGTTTCATCAACAACATGTTTTTCCCAGACGGTAGCACTTCCATTTACATTATAATATATAACTATCGGGTATGGGGGTTCGTTGACCCACTTACTTCCCTCTGCAGGGTTTCTGCTGAATTTGGCAGCCAGAACATCCATATCACCGTCATTATCAACATCTGCAGCATCCAGAGTCTGGCAGAAATCAAATTGTGGGTCTATTTGAATTTCAGTCCACTTCCCGGATTTCAAAGATTCAATTGATGAAGCCATATAAAGTGAGACAGGAAACCCGGGCAGTTCTGAATGTGATATTAAGATATCCGGTAATCCGTCCTGGTTCATATCGATAATTTTTATGGCAGCATTATTATCCCTCCAGCTTCCATCTACCGGAGTAAACCACCTGGCATCATAGATGTGTTTCTTATATTCAGCTCCATTGCGGGCATTCTCCGGTGTTTCATACCAGAAGCCATTGAGGATAATATCTATATCCCCGTCTTTGTCAAGATCACCTGTATCCATGCCTTCATGCGATTCATGACTGATTGATACATCATTACTCCACTTATACGGATCTGACTGAAAATAAATGTAGGTCATTTCATTACCACGGTTGATAATATCAGGTTTCCCATCCCGGTCGAAATCACCAACATCGATATCTTTTATGTAATCCTTCTGATTCCCCACTTTATGAATCTTCCATGAATTCATACGTGAAGGATTTTTGGGCATGGGGTTTTCTACCCATACAACATCTATGCTGATCTCTTTGCCATTACTGTCGTTGATCCCGATGCCTGTTAAAAGATCGAGATCCCCATCGCCGTCAATATCATACAGAATGATACGATCGCCCCTGAAATTAACTTTATCCAGAAGCACATATTTTATAAAATCACCACTCCCACTGAACCTGAAAAAAACCATTGACTTGTCTTTCAACCCTGCAATTTTGATCACATCGTTGATGCCATCGTTATCAATATCACGTATTGCCACCTTCCCCGGGCCATCATCTAAAATAGTCGCAGAAAATAATGATGAAACATTATTTTGACCTTGCAGAACCATGTTACAGATAATTAATAATGTAATCAGAAATATTGTCTTGATTTTCATTGACATACTATTACTGTTAAACAAATAAACGATGAGAAAAATATCACCATACCTGAATTGACAGGTATGGTGATTTTTAAAAGGATAAATAGGAATGTTTTACTATGTTTTAGCTTAATAGCCCGGATTCTGTACCATCAGAGGATTCAATGACATCTCTTCAGACGGTATCGGGTATAATACTTCATGTGGTTCAACAGTTGCATTTGGATTAGATAACTCTACCCTTTCTTTCAGGGTATTATATCCCCAACGGCGCAGATCAACCAGGCGGTGTCCTTCTCCTGCAAGTTCCTTGAACCTCTCTTCCTGTATGGCTTTTAAAAACGTGTCATAAGTATAGCTGCCACTCAGACCCGGCAAGCCAGCCCTTGCCCTTACACGATTAATTGCATCAAATGCAGCCGGAGTCGGACCATTGTTTTGTTTATTCAATGCTTCTGCATATACCAGCAAAATATCGGCACAGCGTAGAATTGGCCAGTTATTCCTATGATTCTGTGGTGCGGTCTTGGGATCTGAATCCTGAATTTTTGTCATGTAAATTTTGGTACCACAATTGATGGTCAGACCTGTATGCGGGCTGACTACAGTACCGGTTATATAAGAATTCTTTCTGAGGTCACCTGCCTCAAAACTGTTATAAAGCAGTGGTGTGGCTTCCAGCCTGGCATCGCCCCAGCTTCCAAACCAGTTACGGGGAACAAATACCAGATTCACACCACTTCCGCTTACGCCAGGATAGAACTGATATGAATAGATATCCTCTTTGCCATTTTTATTTTCGGGTAGAAATGCTGCTTCGTAGGCTGTATATGTATAAGTACCTACCGTTAACGGCGATGTGATCAAGTTGTAGCCCTCATTATCAACTACTTCTTTGGCATATAAAACAGCATTGCCAATATCTCCTGTTGCCGCTGCCTCAGCATGGTATGCCTTCTGCAGGTACACTTTTGCCAGTAAAGCTTTGGCTGCGCCCTTTGTCATTCTTCCTTTGTCCTTTGCGGCATACTGTGTCCAGCCAGGTAAATAATTGTTATCAATTATTTCCTTCAGATCTTTAATAATCTGAGCGTAAATTTCAGGAACTGTGCTATTGGCATAGTTCTTTCCATCGGGAGCTACAGTAATCAAAGGAATCGGGCCCCACATCTGTACTCCGATGAAATAGCTGAAGGCCCGGTGAAACAGCGCCTCTCCTTTAAATCTTTTAAGCTTCGTCCATTTACTTCCGTATGTAGCTTCCAAATTCTTATAGTAAGATTCAAATGTGTTTACACGGGCAATAGGCCACCAGATGTAATCCCACTGTCTGAAAATGTTAAACTGTGACGGTTCAAAGAAATGGTTGTCATACTGCTGACCTTCGACATCATATGCCAGAGTATGGTTAAACTCATCCGCCGGAACAGTGGCCAGCCAACTCCACCTTCTGTCATTTATTGTCCACCATCTGGCAGGATAAATCCCATTGATAAATTGCTCAACACCATCTTCTGTGGCGTCCGGACCAAAGAAATTGGCTTCGGTTACAGTTGTCTTTGGTTCCTCTGCTAAAAAATCTTCGCAGGCAACAAAGCCTATCAAAGATAATACGAACACTATAATAAAATATTTTTTCATCTTTTTATGATTTTAAGTAATTAAAATCCCAATCGTAATCCGATCGTAATACTACGCGTTTCAGGATAAGGCGTGTTGTTAATAGGCAAAGTAACAGTGCTTTGTCCAATCTGATTCGACTCAGGATCAAAACCTGAATATTTTGTAATGGTAAAAAGGTTATTGCCCTGAATATAAACATTAGCATTTGCAATGTTAGCCCTTTCGACAAATCCTTTTGGCAGATTATAATTTAGTGTTAAATTCCTGAGTTTGATAAAGCTCGCATCTTCAACCATTACATCAATAGCCCCGTTTGGTCCATCTGTTATATTGACAGGTTTGTACCCTGCTCTTGGTATATCATTGGAAGTACCTTCTCCGGTCCATCTTTTTGTGGCAACATCTTTAAACTTGTTAAATTCGACTGCCGAAAGATTATATTTCCATTGCGATAACTCATAATTGAACATCTCATGTCCTATCATACTGAAAAAGAAGATTGACAAATCGAAATTCTTATACCTGAGATTAGCAGTTGTACCACTGAAGAAATCAGGATATGCATTTCCAAGTACTACAAAATCATCTGTACCGATTGAACCATTGCCATTCTGATCAATATACTTCATATCACCTGGTTTGGCAGTAATCTGAGCCGATCCATCAATCTCAGCCTGGTTCTGGTACAAGCCATCCGTTATGTACCCGACATAGTTCCCGAAAGCTTTGCCTTCTTCCATTATCTGATAGTTGCGTCTCAGGTTGTCACCGGTATATATGGAAGTCTGACCCTCGCGTAATGCCAGCTCAAGGATCTTATTCTTCTGAAAGGTGCCATTGAATTCGATTGACCAGTCAAAGTCAGAGACGGTTTTTGACTGATACATAACACTGAACTCGAAACCTGTGTTCTGAAGGGAACCAATATTCTGGGTAATGGTCGGGTTGTGATTGGTAGTTGGATTATTATTAAGTGTAATTGCCTGATTTAAAAGTAAGTCTGATGTTACTTTATAATAATAATCCAAAGTAAAGTTTAGCCTGCCTTTCAATAAACCAATATCCAGACCAATGTCGGTCTGAGTGGTGGTTTCCCATCTCAGCTCTTTATTTGCTATTCCAAGCGGGATATAAGTTCCGACTCTGGCATCGTTAAATCCATAAGTGAATGTAGTTCCGATACGTGCCAGTGTTCCATACGGACCTATCCCATGACTTCCAATACTGCCATAGCTCGTCCGTAACTTAAGGTCATCAAATACTCCAAGGTCCTTGATAAATGATTCTTCTGAAAGTCTCCATCCTAATGAACCGGAAGGGAAAAATGCCCATTTATTACCGGGAGCAAACTTGGATGATCCGTCAGCCCTTCCATTCACCTGTAATAGGTATTTTCCTTTGTAATTGTAGTTTAGCCTTGAGAATAAAGATGCTAATTGCTGTTCGGATAATGAGGAACTGACTGTATTGTTAGCTGCAGTTCCGGTACCCAGGTTGTGGAACTGGTACTGCTCAAATACCATATTCTTTGCAGAGGCGCCGGTACTTTCATAAGTATACTTTTGGGTTGTAGTTCCTGCAATCACCGTAAGATTATGAACATCATTAAAGGTTTTGTTAAACGTCAGCAGATTTTCAACAATCCAGTTATTTGATCTTGAGGAATTCTTTGAAGCGTAAGCTGCTTGTTCAAAATACTGTGGATCAGGTATATCTTTAGGCCTGAAATATCTGCTTTCATATATCGTGGGTTGCAAACCAAGCGAAAAATTATACTTCAGCCAATCGGTAAATTTATATTCTGTAACAAAATTAAACTGGATATAGGACCCCAGTGATTCCCGGATTTCCCTTTCGAGGCCAGCAAAGGTATTTTTGTAATATTTAGGAGATCCTGCTTCATACGGATTATAAATGATTGGCGGGTATCCACCGAATTCATCATAGGGGGTCAATGTTGGTGGAGTTGCTATTACATTTATTGTCCCAATATCACCGCCCCATGTACTTTCCATTGAGTTTGTGACATCATTGGCATAGGAAATTGCTGTCGAAAATTTCAGCCGTTTGGTGGCCTGTGCATCCATGTTAAAGCGGGCCGTGTATTTGTGATAATTAACATTCATCATCAGCCCGTTGTTTGCCAGATACCCTCCCGAAGCACTATAAGTTACATTATCAGTTCCGCCTGATATTGAGAGGTAGTACTTCTGCTCATTGCCAAGCTGGAACAACTCATCCTGCCAATCAGTACCAGCTCCAACCTGGTTTAATACACCAGGAATATCGGGATAAGATATGGCCTGACCATTCCTGGTACGAGCGTCGTTTACATACTCCATATATTCCTTAGGATTCATCACGTTATAAAGTCCTTTTGCTTGTGATACGCCATAATAAGCATCAAAACTGATCTTTGCTTTTCCTGCAACACCTCTTTTGGTTGTAATCATGACAACACCGTTTGCAGCCTGGGAACCATATATCGATGCTGCTGAAGCATCCTTAAGGATATCTATACTTTGTATATCAAGAGGGTCAATGGAATTGAAACTCGCACCAATTACTCCGTCAACAACATAGAGTGGTGAATTACTTCCATTTATTGAATTTAAACCCCTGATAATCAATGTCATGTTACCTGATCCCGGCTCAAAGCTGTTACGTCTCATAAGAACACCGGCAGCACGACCCTGCAGGGCCTGATCAACACGTGTTACAGGTACTGCGAGGATCTTCTCGGCAGATACCGAGGCAACAGATCCGGTTAAATCAACCTTTCTTTGCGTTCCATAACCTGTTACAACTACTTCCTGTAAGGCTGACAGTGAAGGAACCATTGAAATATCTATTGATGTTCTGCCCCCTGCAGGTACTGTTTGAGAATCATATCCGACAAATGAAAATATAATAACGGGATTTTCAGTTGTTGCATTTATTGAATACCGGCCGTTGATATCGGATATGGTACCGATTGTAGTACCTTCAACCTGAATGTTGACTCCGGCCATCGGTTTACCTGCTTCATCCACAATCCGTCCTGTAATTACTGTTTGCTGTGGTTCTTCCAATGAAGTAAGCAATTTTTCATCTAAAGGATCTGTTGTCAATAAAATTTTTCTGTCGATAACTGCATAGTTAACGTCAGTACCAATAAACAGATAGGTCAGAATTTCATTAATAAGTTTATCTTCCTCCTTAATGCTAACACTTCTGTTAACATCAATCTGCTTCTGGTTGAATATAAAATAGAACTCGCTTTGCCGTTCTATTTCATCCATCACTTCTTCCAGAGTAGTGTTACTCATATCAAGTGAAACTTTTGCTGCCTGCGAATATGACTCCGTTGCGAAGACAGTTGTCACGCTAAAGGCTATGATAATTATTGCAATCTTAAGTTCCATGATCAATTTTTTTAGGGTAGGGTGAGAATACACCCAATAATCAAAAGTTTTTTTCATAACTTTGAATGATTTATTGTTAGGTTATCTAAAAAGTAACTTGGCATTTAATTCAGGGAGGTGCTTCCATCACTTCCCTGTTTTCATTAATACGGTGTGTTTCATAGGCAATAAGGTTTTTAATTAGGTTAGGGCATTTCACTCTGTTTCTCATTTATTATATAATATCACCTTCTTTTTAGTATAAATATTATCAGATCCCATGTAACTCTTTTCTATTCTGTAGTTAACAGGCAGACTCAGTTTCAGCATATAAAGAACCTCCTCAAGATTCTCATCAATAAAAGTTGCCCTTAATCTTAAGTTATCAGGGAAGCTCCCTTCTATCTCAACATCAACATTATACCATCGCTCAAGCCTCTTCGCTATTACATCAATAGGGTCATTTCTAAATGAAAGCTTCCCTTCTTTCCATGAAATATATTTTCCCGGGTCTACGACCTTAGTTGACATGGTCTTCGTAACTCTGTTGTAAACGATCATATCATTAGGATTCATGGTATAAGCATCAAGCAATTCGGTATTTTTGATCAGTACCTTACCTTCATCGAGAACCACCTCAATATCATTTTCATCCTGAAATGATGTTATATTAAATTTCGTCCCGGTTACTTCCAGTTCAATTCCATTTGCATCTACCCTGAAGGGTCTGGTTTCATCAGTTATCACATCAAAATAAGCCTCACCGTCAATGATTACCTTCCGGTCGGAACTATAATTCCCAAAGTATTTCAGACTCGAGTTACTGTTTAACCATCCTGTTGTTCCGTCAGGCAGGCTAAACTGTGCCCGGGTCCATGCAGGGGCTTCAATTGCAATCCATGTTTCTTTTTCCTGATTGGTATTAATAAAACTTTTAACACCCCAGAAAATAGCTAAAGGAAGCATAATAACAGCAGCAACACGAACAAATTTCTTTATAAAATTCAGGACTTTACTTCTCCGGCTCTCAGAACGTATCATATTAATATTGTAATGAATTTCGTGGAGAATATGATCAAGATCCTTTTCATCTACATTATTTTCAGACAATAAGCTGTAAAACTGCTTCAATAAAACATGCCTTAATTCTTCCCCCTTTTTATCTTCACAAAATATACTATTTACATATTCTGAATCCTCTTTTTCAGGAGCCTGTTCCGAGAAAAACCGCATAAGCTTTTCTTCATCTGATTTGTTATTCATAACGATAATTCAAATAATTTATATTTACACCAAAACTTTTGTTGAAAACTACATGGTTAAAAGCTTGAATTTCATTAGAAAAAAGCAGTTCTTCAGGTTGAAGAACTGCTTTAACCCTAATAAAACTAACCTGAACCCATGAAAAATATTTTCTTCTGCATATATTATTCCAAGTCAAAAATAATATCCAGAATTACTTCCTGTTACCTGTTATTTAATCTTAATTTCCTGTAATATCCACTATTGTCATTCTACACCTACCCGAAGAAGATAAAAAATGGTAAATAATCATATCTGGCTGAATAAGAAAGATATACAAAAGCTTAGGAGATACAATTCAAAGACAATATTTTTTCTGATGAACCGCAATACATCGGTTATATGATTCTCTACAGTTTTATGGCTGATCTTCAACTCCTCTGCAATTTCTTTAATACTCTTCCCCTCGAATCTGCTCTTGATAAAGATCTCCCTCCGGCGCTCAGGAAGCTGATCAATAAGCTTGGCAATATATTGATTCAGTGATCTGTATGTTATCTCATTTAAGGTCTGCAAATCCTGCTCAATAACATTCCTTGCTTTAAAATATTCTGCAAGGTAAGCTTTGGTCCTGAAATGTTTCCGGATAATATTGAATGCAATTGTAAACAGATAAGATCTAAAGGATAAATCTTCTTTAAGAGAGGCCCGTTTTTCCCATATTATTGTAAAGACCTCCTGAACCACATCCTCAGCTTCAGATTCACTTTTCAGGTACCCGAGGGCAAACCTGTATAAACGATTGCCATACTCTTTAAATAAAGTATTGAATGCCAATAAATTACCTCGAGCCAAATGTCTTACAAGCATTGACTCATTTTCTATTGCATTATATTTCGTCCCCATATCTTTGTTGATAAGTCAGGGAAATTTTCAGTACTCAACGCGTAAAGATAATGCAAGTTAGTTAAATGACATCAAACATCCGGCAGTTTCCATGGCCCCCTGTAGTCAGGAACAAGGTATTTGTTTGCATCTGAGTCGTTTGTGAACGCTGTTCCGTCCCAGACCAGTTTTTTGCCTGTACGGTATGCAATATTTCCCAGAGCAGAGAATTTTGCAATATGAGCTCCTACCTCTATGCTGGCATTGGTCTTAGGGGTTTTTTTGAGAATAATTCTGGTTTATCATTTATTGTTCCAGGTTCCAAGTTCCAGGTT
>MENI01000082.1:12208-19068 GCA_001768195.1 Bacteroidetes bacterium GWA2_40_15
GCAACCAGGACTATCTTACCGAAAATCTGTATATCGTAGTCGACTTATATGTTTTTCCCGGTTCTGCAATTGTAGACGGGAAACCCGGTTTATTCGGACTATCAGGGAAATGGCCCGACTCGAGACACATACCTGAACGGAAATTGAACACTCTTCCTCCGTGTCCCTTTTGCGAACCGTTGAGAAAATTACCGGTGTAAAGCTGCATACCCGGCTGATCAGTAATAACTTCAAGCACTCTTCCACTAACAGGCTCATATACTGTAACATCAACATCTTCCTGGTTATCAAGCACAAAATTATGGTCATATCCTTTTCCCAGTATAAGCTGGTCATAAGTTTCACCTATCCTTTCCCCGATGGTGTGAGGTGTAGTAAAATCAAAGGGTGTGCCGGCAACAGGCCTGATCTCTCCTGTCGGGATCATTACTGAGTCGACAGGTGTAAATGCCGAGGCTTTCAATGTCAGAATATGGTCAAGAACATCACCGATGCCTGCGCCATGAAGGTTGAAATATGAGTGATTAGTTACATTGACAATTGTTTTCTTATCGGTGGTCCAGGTATAATCCATCACCACCTCATTACTGTCAGTCCAGGTATATACAACCTCCACATTAACACTCCCTGGAAATCCCTGCTCTGTGTCGTGACTCAGATAAGAAAACTTCACTGCAGGGAACTTGCTCTCGTTCATGATTTCAGTATCCCATACAACACTGTGCCATCCCAGTGGTCCTCCATGAAGGGTATTGGGGCCATTGTTCTTAGGTGTGGTATATTCAACTCCATCGATTGTGAATTTACCATTAGCGATCCGGTTTGCATACCTCCCCACTACTGATCCGAATGACATGTCGCCTGCAAGTGTCTCTTCAAAAGTGTCGTAGCCGAATGTAATATTATCCTTCTTTCCATTCCTGTCTGGTACCTCTATCCAGATGAGCTTAGCTCCAAAATTCGTTAATCTGATGACATTACCGTTATTGTTTGTGAGGGTAAGAAGATATACCTCTTTCCCGTTATGGTTCCCAAAAACTTCTTTTCTCATCATTTGTTTGTTTTTAGATGACTCGTTACAAGATGTAAACATTGCTGCAATAAGTGATAATATTTGAAAAATTCTCATATAGTAAAGTTGTTATTATTGCCAAATATACAATACAATAGATAATATCTGAAAAAAAAGTCAGGTTTAAAAGGGAATGCGTTTCCCATAAGATATTAACCTGATATCAGGGAATTAGTAACATTTTCTCAAATGCAATTTTTTCGATCATTCTGCGGCTAAAATAACCCGGAAAATGCTGATCCCGTGCCCACTGGTCAAAAAGGTTACTGTAAAATTGGCTTTCAGGATCACCGCTTTGACCAGGGGTATTTGTGAACATGGTTAAATCCCAGTCTTTTGTATCAACAACCATTCGAAAAGATGCGCCGCTTGTCTGGTTACCGGTATTACCGGTCATTCCTGGAGTTGAACTATTACCACCACGTGGAAGAGGGCCCAAATCCAATTTGCTGCGTGTGGCTTTGTCAACAGCGTTACTCAAAGGGTGCTTTATTAATACATAATGATATGCTGGTTGTCCGTATATCCAATTTTTCATATCAGGCCCCAGTTTTTTAGTCAGATCATCCACTGCCTGCTGCAAACAATTCAGCAGGAATTTATCTCGACCCTCAAATGCGGATGTTCCAAACTCCGGCCTCACAGATGCAATCCACTCAATTATTTTTCTGAGAGGAATGGTTTTGTACAGGCTTCTGCCTTTTTCAGGGACAAACAGAGGAATGATGTTTTCAGATATCTTATTCTCCCATTCTACATATATAGCAGCTTCAACAGATGATTTATCAAGGATATAGTTCCATGCAAGCAATAGTTTTCTGGCTGTTTCAGTCCTGGCATTATCCGAATTAAGATCTTTCAAATATGGGATCAGAGTCCTGGCAGGTATAGAGAGGTAGTCAAATTGAAGACGCATCATTCCGGCAAGGGAATGCCTGCTTCCTGTGGCCAGTACTTCATTTATACGGTCGGCCCGATATGTATCTGCCCAGGTCAATCCAATCGCGTTATTATGGAGGTAATTGAAAGGGGCAAGGTTCTCATTGGCAGTTGCCCAGAATCCTTTTGCCGGATTATACTGGTTAGGCAGTGATAATACAGGAAGAAATCCTGACCACTCGTATCTCCCGTCTCCCGGAACCGGGACAAGACCACTCCAGTTCTTCCTTATAGGGGCGATCCCGGCAACCTGCCACCCGATATTACCATACCGGTCAGCCCATATAAAATTAAGTCCTGGCAGATGACTGAATTGACATGCATCCCTGAATTCATTCATGCTCTTTGCCTGATCAATACGTAAACTGGCAAGGTATGGGGCACATCCGGTTTCAAGCCAGGCACATCGTATACTATAAGCAATATTGTTTTTTTTATCCAGAAAAGTAACCGGTCCATGCCTGGTATATCGATGTTCGACTATCGCATCAGGCAAATTTTTAACCTTTATCGTATCCACGATCATCCTCATATCCTCCCATCTTCCCTGATATTCATACTGATTTTGATTCAGCGGATTTAGCTTATAAACATAAAGGTCTTCTTTATCTATAACGTAATGTGTTAATCCCCATGCGCCATGATCATTATGCCCGATTGAAACTCCGGGGATTGTTGGCTCTCCTCCTCCTGTCACACTCCAGCCCGGAGCATTGAGATGAACAATGTATCTTAATGATGGAACCATTATTGTCCTGTGAGGATCATTGGCAAGCAGCGGAAAACCTGATTGCGAGAGTTCACTGCCGACAACCCAGTTATTGCTTCCGGTAAGTGCATAAGACATGTTAATCAATGATTCATGAGCTTCCTGATCAGTCAGTGACAATCGTTTGTAATCCGACTCTGAGTTTGCAGAGCTTAACAGATCCTCCGGGGTTAATCTTAACGGAGTCCTGAATGCAGTATAAGGTGCAATAATGTCATCTGAAAGCCGGTCCTGATTTATGCATGGATCCATTGCAAGACAAGGATCTCCGGGTCCATATATTCCAAGCTCCACTACTTTCTCCTCACCAAGAATTGCAACACTTCTTGCAGTATTTAATTCTGCTTCAATATTCAGCAGTAAGCCCTGGTGTCTGGAAATCACAACATCCGGAGTCCAGAATCCCGGCTTGATTCCCATCAGTTTAAATTCGAGCGGAAGCCTGCTTTTATCAGCCAAAGCCTCGCGGATACAGGCATTTATTCCATCAGTAAATGCCAGAATTATTTCTTCTCCCCTTGGATGATAATGATTGTATTCAGAGGTAAGATCACCCCTGAATTTGAAGAGTCTTGCACCGATATCCCGGTTTAACTCACGTTGGCCAAGGATTTCTGCTGTGGTACCGGTAGCCTGCCTTCGCCATATTTCAAACTGGAAAAGACGGTCTTTGGCAGCACAATATCCCTGGGAGAAGAATAGATCATATTCATTTTGCGCATAAATATGGTTAATTCCGTACTGGTCACGGATTATCTCAACAGATTGCCGCAGACCAGGCACCTTTAACTGCTGGCCTGAAGCAGTATTAATTCCTGACGAAATAATAAAAAGAAGTATAAACAAACGGTACATCAGCTAAATATTTATTAAATATCTTTGAAAAATTTCCTTAGCTTTTGAATCCGGAATTATTTATCATTAATCTTCAGAACATCGAAAGCATCAGCACGGGCAGCTTCGTACTCAATACCGGTTACCTGATGACTTATCCCGGAATCGATTCCCCAGATTTGCAAATCCCCTGGAAGCTGGAATAGTGGTTCGGGTATACAAGGCTGACAAACAAGCTGCAGGATGAATCCCTCTTTACCAGTTACAAAGGTAATCTGGTCCATGATTCCACAAGCTGAATCAGCAATTACATTTTCCACCCACTGACAAGTCATAACCAGTTCAATTCCAGCTATATCAATCCCGCAAGCAGCAGCAGTCATGTTACTTACTACTCTGTCATGGTTAGCACATGAGTATTCGGAGTACTTCTGTTCAAATGTGATACATATGTCTCCGCTTGCGGATGCTTTTTTTTGCAATACTTTCAAACCTGCTTCTACTTTACCTTATTTGGAAACAAACTTAATCTTAAAGTCATATTTAATCCTATTTATAATATGTGTTATTCAGATTTTAAAATTCAAGGTTAGTTCCAACCCTTCAGACAGAGAGAGCATAGGTGTTCTCAAGGTTTTCTTAGCAAGCGAATTGTCCATAGATACATCGTTTGGTCTGGTTGCTCTTCCCTCCATGGCACTGGAGTCAGTGCTTTGTATCAGGTCAGGTGAGAAACCTAAAGTAACGGCAATCTCTCTCGCAATCTGATAACGGTTTATTTTACTATTCCCTGCCAGGTGGATAATCCCACTGAATTGATTGCCTGCTAGTTCTAACAAAGCTCTTCCCAGAGTTATAACATCAATGGGTGTACGAATTTCGTTTGCCGGAAAGGGAATCCGGATTCCTTTTTTTAGTTTTTCAATTGTATCTGCAAGAAAAGAGTTTCCTTGTCCCATTACAGGAAGTCCCATAACCAATGACAAACGTGTAACAACATTTTTATCGGAAGCTGACAATACGATCTGTTCAGCATTTGCCTTTGTTTCCGCATAGAAATTAATCGGATTAGGAGTGTCATTTTCACAGTAGTTCCCTTTTGTTCCGTCAAAAACAGAATCAGTTGAGCATAAGATCATTTTAGCACCCATCTCATGACTAAGCCGGGCAATGGTTTTTGTGATACCGATATTGACTTGTCCGGCCCTTTCCTGATTGTTCTGACATACGTCGATGTTGGCCATTGCTGCTGTATGAATAACGGCATCAGGTGCAATTTTGCGGAAAAGGTCAGTAAGTTTCTTATCATCCAAAAGATCAAGTTTATGATAAAAGATATGAGGATCATTTGTAGGAATTTCTGCAAGGTCGATACCGTGGACTTCCCATTTTCCCTTGGCCTGAGCTATCACGCTACCTGCTACAAATCCGTTAAAACCAGTTACCAGTAGTTTCATTTTTAGTATTTTGACTTCTTCATATTAAAAGCTTTAAGTTAGGCACTTTCGTCTAATTTGAACTTGCAGGATTTCCAGGGATATTTACAACATCTGCTTTGTAATAAACCTGATTTATCACTATACATGATTTCTAATACTCCAAAAGTAAAATAGATCAAAAAATACTTTAAATTTTAACCATTATTGAGCCTTCTGTTCGGATTGAAATTGTATGGCAACTCCCCATACCGAATACTTCGGAAAGTTTCTCTACATAATGTGACACCAGATCTAAAGGTACAAAAGCTTGTATTGTACCTGCAAAACCGCCTCCATGGACCCTGTAAGCCCCTTTCCCATTAAGAACATACTGACTTAAGGCTAAACCGATAGAAATGCCCTGCACATCGGGATATTTGTTTGAAAAGCAATTTTGGCAATACATCCAGGAACTTTGTCCTGATTCAGTAACAATTCGAAGAAATCGATCAAAGTTGCCTCTTTCCAATTCATCGACCTGATTAACCACACGCTGGTCATCAGAAAAAAAGTGCAGGGCTCTCATAACTGCTCTATCTCCTGTTTTCTCACGTATTAAAACTAAGGCTTCCATCACTTTTTTCTCATCTATTTCTCGCAAAACACTTTTCCCGAAGATTTTTGCAACTAATTTCATTTCATGCTCCAAAGCTATGTAATCGTCATTCAGGTTTGCATGGTTACCTCCTGTGTCGACAATCACCAGCCTGTGTCCGGCTTTGGCAAAATCAACGTGAACTTTTCTTACCAATGGTTTTTCAAAGTCTTTAAAATCAATGGTAACAATTCCCCCTACTGCACAGGTAGTTTGATCCATCAGACCACATGGCTTTCCGAAGTATTCATTTTCTGAATACTGAGCTATTTTAGCAAGTTCAATTGCATCGATCTTTTCATTGTGATAAAAATGATTTATTATAAATGCAATAAGCACTTCAAAGGCGGCAGATGAACTTAGCCCTGAGCCTTTGGGAACTTGCCCTGAAATATATGCATCGAAGCCCAACAGGTTATAGCCCAGCATTTTGAATCTTGCACAAACTCCCCGAATAAGAGACTTTGATGTGAATTTCTCTTCAATATGTGGCGCTATATCCTCAATATTTATCTCAACAGGCTCATATCCTTCAGATATTATCCTGACTAATTTATATTCATTGGGTGCAGCTATGGCGACAATGTCAAGACTGACAGCAGCAGCAAGTACCCTTCCTGCATTATGGTCGGTATGATTGCCTCCGATTTCTGTCCTGCCAGGGGTTGAAAAAAAAGAAGCTTCTGAATGATCTGGAAAAGCTTTCTGAAAGTTATCAATCAAATTGATGTAACGGTTATTTTGTTCCTGAAGTATTTTTCCATTTCCATAAAGTTCCGAAAGGACGTTGTCGGCATTACCATTGAGGATTTTACTTTTTAGTACTTTTAATCCCGTCATTTTAATCATACAATTTAATTGACTTCATCGTTTTAACTTCTTTGTTACCCTGCATTGTTCAATTTCTTTGCCTCTCCCACTTACATGGAACCAGCTTTATTTTTTGCTTAATTCAATTATGTTCTCGACCATATAATCCAATCCTTCCGGGGAGAGGCGAGGATGTATGGGGAGACTTACATATTTCCCAAATGCTTTCTCGGCAACCGGGCACTCACCAATTTTATGTCCCTGTTTAAGATAAGGTCCGGTAAGGTGTATGAGCATATAGTGCGACCACACTTTAATACCTTTTTCATAATAGATCCTGTACATGAAGTCGCGTTTACTCAA